>JBDTQG010000012.1:0-70338 GCA_039932315.1 Thermoanaerobaculia bacterium | reverse complement strand
GCGGCATCGCCGGCAAGCTCGAGCTCCCCGACGGCGGCGGCGTCATCGTGCGCACGAACGCGCTGGGTGAAACGCGCGCCGAGCTGCAGAAGGATCTTGCGGCGCTGCTCCGGGTCTGGAAGCGCATTCAGACCGAAGCGCGGCGCGGCAACGGTCCGCGCCTGCTCTACAGCGATCAGGATCTGATTCTGCGCGCGCTGCGCGATCACCTCGATGTCGGTGTCGACGAGATCCTGGTCGACGACGAGAACGCTTTCCAGCAGGCCGCCGAGTACATGCAGGCCTTCATGCCGCGGACGCGCGTCGAGCTCACGCACTACGTCGAGCGAGTGCCGCTGTTCTCCAAGTATTCACTCGAGAGTCAGATCGAGCAGATCTTCGCCCGCACCGTGCCGCTGCCGGGCGGCGGTTCGATCGTCGTCGATTCGACTGAGGCGCTGACGGCGATCGACGTCAACTCCGGACGTGCATCGAGCAGCGGGACGCACGAGGAGATGGCGCTCGAGACCAACCTTCAGGCGGCGCGGGAAGTGGCGCGCCAGCTGCGACTGCGCGATCTGGGCGGCCTGGTGGTCGTCGATTTCATCGACCTGCGCAGCATGAAGAACTGCCGCGCCGTCGAGAAGACGATGAAGGAAGCGCTGAAGATCGATCGCGCGCGCTCGACCGTCGGTCGCCTGTCTTCGAACGGTCTCCTCGAGATCAATCGTCAGCGAATCCAGCAGTCGCTGCGGGCACGGGCGCAGCGCCCCTGTCCCACCTGCCAGGGCACCGGACGCGTGCCGTCCATCGAATCGGTGGGACTGAACCTTTTGCGGCGCATCGAAGGACGCGCGGCGACGGGCCGGCTCCTCAAAGCGCGAGTCGAGATGCATCCGGAGCTCGCCGAGGCGATGCAGAACGGCCGGCGCAAGGATCTCGCACGCCTCGAAATGGAGTACGACATCGAGATCGAGATCGTCGCCGCGCACCGCCTGCACGGGCCCGAGGAGCAGATCGAATGGCGGGACCGGCAGACGCCGATCACCATGGCGCCCCATCGCCCCAGCGAGCCGGTCGTCCGCCGGGGTAACGGCCAGGCGGCTCTCGCGCCGGTGGTGTTCGAAGTGAATCCTTCGCCGGAGTCCGAAGCGGATGAAGATGGCGCCAACGGAGAAACCGGAACGAACGGCGCCGCTGGCGGCGAAGCGCGACGGAACGGGAAGAAGCGCCGTCGCGGCGGCAAGCGTCGGCGCGGCAAGCGCGGCGACCTTCCCGTCGGCCAGTCGACGGGCGAGTCGCTGATCGTTTTCGGCGACGGCGGTGACGGCGGCGACGCGGAGGACGGCGTGGATACCAGCGATACCGGCGACGCCGGCAATACCGCCGATACCGCCGATGCCGGCGATACCGGCGATAGGGGCAATGGCAGAGCCGCCCGGGAGACCCCGCGCCACGTCGACGACGGCGAGCCGGATGACGGACAGTTGCGCATGATCCGCAAACAGCCCGAGCCGGAGGAGCTTCCGGAGGTCAACGGAAACGTCGACCCGGCGCTCTTCCGCTCGAGCGTCGCACGCGTCGCGCGCGTCGATCGCCCCGGTGCCGCCAACCGCCGCGGCCGTGGCGGAGCGGCGCGATCCCCGCGCCCACCGCGCCCGCCACGAGCCGCGGCCGCGCCCCGCGGAGTTTTTGTCGGTGGAGGCGGGGGAGCAGCAGGAGCGATTGGAGCCAGCGGAGCCAGCGGAGGAGCCGCGGGAGCCGGACTGCCGGGTGGAGAGCGGTCCGAAGCGGGGGCGCGTCCGCGCCGCCGCGGTGGACGCCGTCGCGGCGGCCGCGGTCGTCGTCCGGATGGAGCTCCCGCTCCGCAGGCCGGAGCTCCGTCGGTGCCGCCGCAAGCTCAGTTCGATCCCGAATCCTGACGCGGAGTCGCGCCGGCCCCGGGCGTGGCGGCGCAGTTCCGGAGCGGTGACATCAGGCGCCGGCACCGCTGTGTCCCCGACCTGCCTGGCCGCGCGACCGGCCGAGCCGGTATCCTTCGCATGAGCTAGGAGATTGCATGGACGGCAGAGGCGACAGCGACAAGTCGGAGACGCAGGAGTGGATGGAGGCGCTCGACGACGTTGTCGCGCTGCGCGGCGACGAACGGGCGAGATTCCTCCTCGGTGAGCTCGCCGACCGCGCCTATCGACGCGGAGTGCCGCTTCCCGCTCCGGTCAGTCCGTACGTCAACACGATTCCGCGCTTCGAGCAGCCGGCGTATCCTGGCGATCGGCTGATCGAACGGCGCATCAAATCGATCATCCGCTGGAACGCGATGGCGATGGTCGTGCGCGCCAACAAGCACGAAGACGGCATCGGCGGTCACATCTCGACGTACGCGTCCGCGGCGACACTGCTCGAAGTCGGCTTCAACCATTTCTTCCGCGGCCGCGGCGAAAGCGGCTTCGATGGCGATCTGATCTATTTCCAGGGGCACGCTTCGCCGGGCATCTACGCCCGCGCTTTTCTCGAAGGGCGCATCGACGAGCGGCACCTCGAGAATTTCCGCCGCGAGCTCGCTCCGGGCGGTGGACTCTCGTCCTATCCCCACCCCTGGCTGATGCCCGACTTCTGGGAGTTCCCGACCGTCTCCATGGGACTCGGTCCGATCTCGGCGATCTACCAGGCGCGCTTCAACCGCTACCTCGAGAACCGCGGCCTCGTCGAAACCGGCCATCGCCGCGTCTGGGCGTTCCTCGGCGACGGCGAGACGGACGAACCGGAATCGCTCGGCGCGTTGACGCTCGCGGCGCGCGAAGGGCTCGACAACCTCACCTTCGTCGTCAACTGCAATCTGCAGCGCCTCGACGGGCCCGTGCGCGGAAACGGCAAGATCATCCAGGAGCTCGAAGCGGCTTTCCGCGGCGCCGGCTGGAACGTGCTCAAGGTGATCTGGGGCTCCTCGTGGGATCCGTTGCTCGAGCGCGACACCGACGGGTGGCTGGTGCGGGTGATGAACGAGACGCTCGACGGCGAATATCAGAAGTACTCCGTCGAGGGGGGCGACTACATCCGCGAGCATTTCTTCGGGCGCTATCCGCAGCTCGCGGCGATGGTCGCCGACATTCCGAACGATCAGATGCCTTACCTGCGTCGCGGCGGACTCGATCCGGAAAAGGTCTACGCCGCCTACAAGGCAGCGGTCGAAACGAAGGGAATGCCGACGGTCGTGCTGGCGAAGACCATCAAAGGCTACGGCCTTGGCGGTTCGGGACAGGGCAAGAACGTCACGCATCAGCAGAAGAAACTCAATCTGGAAGAGCTGCGCGAGTTCCGCGACCGCTTCGAGATTCCGGTCGCCGACGATCAGCTGGGCGAAGCGCCGTTCTACCGGCCGGCCGACGGGAGCCCGGAGGTCGAGTACGTCCGCGCTCGCCGCGCCGCGCTCGGCGGCAGCGTTCCGGCGCGGAAGACCTGGACGGTCGCGCTCGAAACGCCGGCCCTTGCGACTCTGGCCGAGTTTCTGGCCGGCGGCAATCGCGAAGTCTCGACGACGATGGTGTTCGTTCAGATCCTGCGTCAGCTCCTCAAGGACCCGGCGATCGGCGAACGCATCGTTCCGATCGTTCCCGATGAAGCCCGCACCTTCGGCATGGAGTCGCTGTTTCGCCAGCACGGCATCTACTCGAGCAAGGGTCAGCTCTACGATCCCGTCGACTCGAACACCCTGCTGCTCTACAAGGAGAAGAAGGACGGTCAGATTCTCGAAGAGGGAATCACCGAGGCCGGATCGATGGCGTCGTTCACTGCCGCCGGGACGTCGTACGCAACCCACGGCATCGACATGATTCCCTTCTTCATCTTCTATTCGATGTTCGGCTTTCAGCGCATCGGGGATCTGATCTGGGCGTTCGGAGACCAGCGTGGGCGCGGATTCCTGCTGGGTGCCACCGCCGGCCGTACGACGTTGAATGGCGAGGGTCTGCAGCACGAAGACGGTCACAGCCACGTGCTCGCCGCGACCGTGCCGAATCTCGTCGCCTACGATCCGGCCTACGCCTTCGAGCTCGCGGTCATCATCGAGGACGGCATGCGCCGCATGTACCGCGAGCGCGAGGATGTCTTCTACTACCTGACGCTCTACAACGAAAACTACCTGATGCCGGCGATGCCCGAGGGAGCGGCGGACGGAATTCTCAAGGGCCTCTACCTGCTGGCTCCGTCGCCGCTCGGGGCTGATGCGCCACGGGTGCAGATTCTGGGATCGGGTTCGATTCTCGGTGAGGCCATGCGCGCGCAGCGGATCCTGGGCGAGAAGTACGGCGTTGCCGCGGATGTCTGGAGCGCCACTTCGTACAAGGAGCTCCGCCGCGACGCGCTCGAGTGCGAGCGCTGGAATCTCCTGCATCCTGCCGAGCCGCGACGCGTTCCCTACGTCACCCGGCTGCTCTCGGGCGCCCGCGGGCCGGTCATCGCGGTTTCGGACTTCATGAAGCTGGTTCCTGACCAGATTGCGCGTTGGGTGCCCCAGGGCCTCGTTCCGCTGGGTACGGACGGTTTCGGGCGCAGTGAATCGCGTCAGGAGCTGCGCCGATTCTTCGGTATCGACGCGGAGCATGTGGCTCTCGCCGCCCTGGGCGAGCTCGCGCATCGCGGCGAACTGCCGGCACAGATTGCGGCGGGCGCCGTCCGCGAATTTGGATTGGATCCAGAGAGCGTCAGCCCGCTTCTGCGCTAGCGCGCTCGATTCTTGGGATGCAGGCCCTGCCGCCTTCGCCGGAGGCCGGCAGGAAGGCTTCCCGGCCGGGTGGAACAGAGCTCTTGAACCGGCCGCTCCGGGCCCTATACTTGCAGTGCCTGCAGTCGACACTGAACCTTGCGGTTCCAGGCCAGTCGAGAGCCGTGGACCGGACCTGCCTGAGGAGAACGCGAATGCGCCGACAGATCTCTGCTTTCACGCTGCTTCTGCTTCTCCTTCCGCTCGCTCCGGCGTCGGCGACCTGCGGTGGCGGCGGCGGCGGCGGAATGGGCGGTGTCTCCCCCGGCGGTGCCGCCGAAGCCGAGGTCTACCGCGTGCCGTGGAAGGTCCTCAGTTCTCCATCGGCGCCGGCGCCTGGAGAGTCCGGTCTCTCGGTTCTCTGGTTTCCGGTCTCGCGCGACGAGGCGAAGGGATCCCAGCTTCTCGAGTCGCGCTACCTGACCGTTTCGATCGCTCCCTGCAGCGGCTTCTGGATCGTGCCGAACGACGCCGCCGCTGTGCGGGTCAAGTACGGAGCGGTCGATGGAACGTCGATGGCAGTGCTCGTCGATGGAGACGGGCTCGAGCTCGCGCGAGCGCTGCCGGAGAAGGGCGAGCTGCGCGTCGGCAACGTCGAGAAGATGATCCGCGGCGAGCTCGACAAACGACGCGAGGTTTCGGATGCCCGGCTCTCGGAAGCCCAGACAAAGGAGAAGGCCGGCGAAGCGGACGTGGCCGCGGGTCTCTATCAGGAGATCTACTCGCAGCGCTGTCTCTTCCCTGGCGCCGGACGCAAGGCTCAGAAAGCGCTGAAGAAGATGGGCAAGCCGGTCGGCGACGAGAACGCCGAATTCGCTCTGCCCGACGTTTCTCCGGCGAAGAACGAAGAGATGGTCGCGCTCCTCGAGGCCGGTCTCAAGGCCGAGTTCGAGCTCCGGATCGATGATGCACGGCGAGCCTACGAGAGCGCCCACGCGGCCGATCCGGCGGATCCGGTGGCGATGCGCTTTCTCGCCGAGTTCCATCGCCATCAGACCGGGGACTGGGCGCTCGCGCGCTCTCTCTTCAGCGACATCCTCGCGCGTCCGACCGACGCCATTTCCCGCGCTGTCGCGCTGCACGGTCTCGGCAAGATGACCATTCACGCCGGCGACTTCAAGCGCGGCGTCTCGATGTTCGAGGAGTCGATCGCGACGTATCCCCTGCCGCTCACCTACCGCAACCTCGCGGTCTACTGGAACTCGGAAGGCAAGCCCGAGAAGGCGTGGGGCTACGTCGAGCAGGCGCTAGCGCTCGCGCCGGACGATCTCTACAACCGCATTTTCGCGGCCACCTATCTCGTCGGACAGGGAAAGCCCGCTGAAGCGGAGCGCATCGCGAAGGCCAACGATTCGATTCTCGAGGCTTCCTACAACCTCGCGGCGATCTGGTCGCAGCTGGGCCAGAAGGAAAAGGCGCTCGAGCTCCTGGCGCGCCACTTCTATCAGTACGAGCGGTTCGATCCGGTGCGGACGCGCGAGATGCAGGAAGCGCGCGATGACATCGCCTTTGCGAGCTACCACAAGGACAAGGACTTCGTCGCTCTCACCGAGCTCGCGACGAAGGATCCGGACTCCTACCACCAGACGCGCTAGGTCCCCTGTCGGCGGCGAAGCGGTTCACCGCGTAGACTCGCCGCCCGATGTCCCGACGGCTCGCCGGATTCGCCGCGCCTCCGGCGCTGCTCGCGCTTCTCGCGGTGCTCCTGCCGCTCGCGCTGTACCTGCCGACGCTTCGTTTCGGATTTCTCTTCGACGACCGGCCCCTGCTGATCGACAACCCGATCGTGCAGGCGCCGCGCGGCATCGCGGAGCTCTTCACCTCCGACCTCGACCCCCGCGCGCGCCTCACCGAAGCGCCGACGACGAACTATCTCCGGCCCCTTTTTCTCCTGGTGGCGTCCGGCCTCTATCGCAGCTTCGGCGATTCTCCGCCGGGGTGGCATGCGGTTGCACTGCTCCTGCATGCTGCTCTCGGAGGACTGGCGTTTCTCGCTCTCCGGCGCGAAAACGTCTCCTCCGGCAGCGCGCTTGCCGGATCGCTGCTGTTCTCGCTGCATCCTTCTCACGTTCAGTCGACGGCCTGGATCTCCGGAATCCAGGATCTGCTCTTCGCGTTCTTCGCATTCCTCGCGTTCCTCGTCTATCGCGCATCGGTCCGGCGAAAGCCGGACGCGAGGTTCCTCGTGTTTCTCGGGGCGGCGTACGCGGCCGTTCTGCTCGCGAAGGAACCGGCGGTGGGTCTGCTGTTCTTTGCCGTCGCAGCCTTTCTCTGGAGGCGGTCCGGGGATCCCGGCGTTAGCGCAACGCGCCGCGGTGGCGCTGAGGTGCTGACACTTTCGGCGGTCACGGCGGTGTATCTCGGATACCGCTGGACGGTGCTCGGAACGCTGGCGCACGCCTTCCCGACGGCGCCGCGGATGACCGTGGCGCTGGCGAGCGTTCCGGTCGCGATCCTCGCCTACGTCCGGGACCTCATCTGGCCCGTCGGGCTGTTTCTCCTGCACCCCACCCGGCCCGTACCGGCGGTCTTTTCTGCGAAAGGCCTCATCGCGGCGATCGGGGTGCTGTTGCTCGCTGCAGCGATTCTTCAGCTCGTCCGGCGGCGCCCTGAAGCGCTGCGCCCGGCGCTATGGGCCGTCTCCTTTCTCGTCCCCGTGCTCGCGCTCTGGGCGGTGAATCCGGAGTGGATGGTGATGGACCGCTATCTGCTGCTGCCCTCGTTCGGGTGGGCGTGGGGCATCGTTCTCCTGCTCCCGCTCGAAGGGCCGCCCACGAACGAGAGGACCGTTCGTCGAATCGTCGTCGGCGCTGCGATCCTCGCGTATGCATTGTTTTCGTTGCGCTCGATGGAGGTCTACTCCAGCGAGGAGCGTTTCTGGGCCGAGGCGATCCGTGCCGATCCCGGGAGCTCAACGGCATGGTCCGAGGCCGGTCGGCTGCGCGCTGCCGCCGGCGACCTCGCAGGTGCCGAAGTTGCGCTCGAGCGGGCGGTGTCGCTCGATCCGTACGCTCTCGTTCCGCGTCATCGTCGTGCGCTCCTCGCTCTTCGCCGTGGAGACGTCGGCGCAGCGACCGCGGCGTTGCAGCAGATCGTCGACTCCAGTCCCGACTATCTTCCCGCGTGGCGCAACCTGATCGTCGCGAGGCTGCAGTCCGGGGACCGGGATTCCGCGATGCGCACTCTCGCTTCAGGGCTGGCGAGATTTCCGCAGGATCCGGTGCTCTGGAACCACCGGGCTGCCCTGTTGCGTGAAGAAGGTCGCCGCGACGAGGCTCTCGAATCCCTGCGTCATGCCATCGCCCTCGCGCCGCGGGATGCAGGTCTGCGACTCCGCGAAGCGTTGCTTCTCGCGGAGCTCGGCCGCAGCGATGAATCGGCGACGGCTGCGCGCGCCGGACTCGCGCTTTCACCGGGGCCCGAGGTCAAGGTACAGCTGGAGCCGCTGGCGAAATAGACGCGGTTGGAAATCGTGATGAGATCCAGGCGCGCGCGCGCCGGGCTCCCTCGTTCCGGGGTTCGAGCGCGATCAGTCGATTGAGCCGGAGCAGGGCCCGGTCTCGATGTCCGGCGCGCCACCAGGCAAGACCTGAAGCGTGAAGTCCGATCGGTGAGCCGGGTTGCGCGAGCGCTGCGCGCTCGAGCGTGAGGGCAACCCACGGCGGAGGTGGCGCATCGAGCGGCGGCGGCGCCTCCAGCAGGGCGACAAGGGCGCGCCAAGGGCGAGAATAGACCGGCACCACCTCGAGCGAGCGCACGAGATGAAGAAGGGCCGGACCTGTCTCACCGCGCGCGGCGAGAATCTGCCCCAGGTTGTTCTCGGCGAGGCAGGATCGCGAGTGGGCGAGCACGTGGCGCCAGACCGACTCGTCGTCCCGCCAGACCAAGGCCTGACGATGGCTCGCCAGGGCAAGACCGCAGAGCCACAGCAACAGTCCCGCCGCGCTCAGGAGCCTCCAGATTCTGGGGATCGAAGTCGTATCGAGTTTCGTCAGAGCAACCGCGGCGAGCAGTACGAACGGGACCGTCGAGAGATAGGCGTAGCGCTCGGCGACGAGCTGAATTCCAGACTGGGCGAAACCGAGAACGGGAAGGACGAGGAGCAGGTAGCTCGCGACCGCCGCAGCGATCGCCGGCCATCGCCGTGCCGTCATCGCACACGCAACCAGCGCTGCAAGGGCGAGCAGGGCGGGAACAAGGAGCGCCGGCGCCGCGGGGTCGAAAGGAAACGGCCGTTCGTGGAGGGGCAACCAGGCCGTTCGTCCGACGAGCGCGGAGGGGTAGAACGACAGGCCGTAGCCGGCCTGCACGAAACGATCGACCAGCCCGTGCTCCGCGAGGCCGGTGAGCGCGCCGGAGCTTGCCTGAGCCCAGAGCGCTGCACCTGCCGAGGCGCCGGCGATGGCAAAGGACAGCGCTTTCTCGGTCGCCAGCCGCCAGAGGCTGCGCCAACGTCCGCCGGGCTCCTGCAAGCGCTGTAATGGCCAGAGATCGAGAACCAGGAGCACGAAAGGAAGGGTCATCTGGGCGCGTGCCAGCGCTGCGAGCGCGTGGAGGAGGGCGATCGAGCCGCGGCGAGAGCTGGGGCTATCGTCGGCGGGAGCCGTGCGCAGATGGAGCAGCAGGGCGGCGAGGACGAAGACGGAGGAAAGTAGATCGCGCCTTTCGGTTGCCCAGGCGACGGTCTCGACGCGGATCGGATGCAAAGCGAAAATTGCCGCCGACAGCAAGCTCGCGAGCGCGCGACGCCGGAAATCGGATGCGATCGCGGCGCGTGGTCCCCCGCCGGAGAGCGTCCATCCCAGCGCGGCGACGAATGCCGTGGCGATGAGGTGCAGCAGGAGATTGGTCGCGTGAACGCCCCGCGGCGTCGCCGCCGAAAGCCGTGCATCGATCCCGTACGAAAGCCAGGTCAACGGCTGATAGTGACCGGCGACCGGAGTTTCGAACGCCCAGACGATCCCTGACCAGCCGCGATCCCAGTTCGCGCGCGCGGCGATGAGGTTCGTTCCGTCGTCCCACACCCAGCCGTTGTCGAGGATGGGAGTGTAGGTCGCGCAGACCGTCGCAGCGAGAACGAAGAACGCCAGCGCCAGGACTGTTCGGCCGCCAGCGGGTGCAGCCTGGAAAGCGGAGGAGCTCACGGCGTCGTCCACTCGCGGACCTGAGCGTCGCTCAGGCGGAAGAGAAAGATGGAGGTACCGATCCGTTCGTCCGCAGCGCGACTCGAAAGCCGCGAGACGAGGCGCAGGCGCCGCAGGACTTCGAAGTCGTCGGGCAGCGCCGAGTCTCCAACGGTGAGTCCTCGCCGATTCGAGGCTGCATTCCAGAGTTGCTCGTAGCGCGCGATGAGGCGCGGAGATCTCCAGCTCGCGCCGCGGGCGAGAGGACGATAGACACCGACGAGATCGGTCGCGCTCACCGCGTAGAGCCCACCGGCGATCGGATGAGGGTCCGGCTCGTGTCCGCTGTCTCCCCACAGCCATCGACCCCGCAGATCGCGTGGGCGAGGCGGATCCCCCGCCTGAGCCAGCCAGATATTGACGTTCTCCGGTTCCTGCCGGAACCGGTCGGCGAGACGCCGGAGATCCTGACCCCAGTCGAGATTGCTGTCGGCGAGATATCGATGTCCGACTCGCCACCCCCCGGCAGCCTCGTTGAAGTATCCGAGCAGAAGAGGAGAGGCCCAGGTCGTCGTGACGGCGAGCCCGACGAGGGCAGCGGCGATCGCGCCGGAGACCCAGCGCCTGGGATGCCCAGTGAGGGTCGCGATCCATGGCGCGAAGGCGCCGGCGGCGACCATCAGCACGGCGGTGGCCGGCAGCAGGTGGCGGTATCCGATATTGAGGCCGCTCGTCATCAGGAGCGTGAGGTAAGTGACGGCGAAGAGGGCTCCGCCGACGGCGAGTGGCGGCCAGCGGCGAAGGTTCTCGGCGTCTCCCGAGCGACGCGGGCGGAGGTATCGCGCCGCGAGAAAAATGCCGAAGCTGCTGAGAAGGAGCGACGGAATCGGTGTCTTCAGCACGTAAACCCAGAAGAAGTAGGTCGGGAAGCCGGAGCTCGAAGTCTCGCCGAAGAGATAGGCGGTGCGAGCGGACGCCTTCTTCTGCACGTAGGCGGTTCCGTAGAGATAGGCCTCGGGAAGAATCCGCAGCGAATGCGCGACGCGTAGCAGCGCGACGGTCGGACCGGCTCGATCGCGGCCGGTCGCCGGATCGTGGAGGACGCTCTCCCAGGCGCCCTCTCCCGTCGTCGGCAGCGCCCGGCCGAAATCGCCGAGGACGTGCATCGTCGCGCTGTCACCGCTTCCGGAGGCGAAGGCCGAATAGCGAAAACCGTAGGCCGCCCAGATGGCCGACAGGCTCATCAAGGCGAGCACCGATGCCGGAAGGAGCGCGCCGCGGAGCCGGCTTTCGCCGGAAGACTTGTCGTGAGCCATGTACAGAATTGCGGCGACCGCCGGAATCAGCGCGACCCACGAGTACTTGACCACGGTCGCCGCTGCGAAGCTCGCGGCGAAAAGCAGCAGGCGGGCTGAAGTGCGCGCCTCGGCCCAGCGGGCGCCGGCAATCAGAGTCGAGAGTGCGATCGCCGCGAACGGAACGTCGATCGTAGCGAGGTGGCCATGCGCGATCAACGCGGGATCGAACGCCGCCACGGTGAGCGAAACGAGTCCGCCGACCTCACCGAACAGCCGGCGTGACGCGGTCCAGATCGCCGCCAGGAGCCCGAGCATGAGCCCGATCGCCACCGCCCGGCTTCTCATCATCAGCGCTTGACCGTCGTTCCAGCGCTCGAAAAACTCGCGACCGAGAGTGAAGAAATCTCCGTGTTCCCATTCCGGAGTGCCCGCCGCCTGCCAGGAGACGTCTCGGCCGAGGAGCGGCAGGGCGAGGAGAAGCCGCGCGAGGGGCGGATGATCGGGACTGAGCCGGAAGTCGCCCAGGGTGAGCGCGGCGTATCCGGCGACGAGATGCGACGGCTCGTCGACGGTGAGACTGTCGCTTCGGGCACCGCTCCAGGCGAGGGCCGCGGCGCAGGCGAGAAGCATGAAGACGAGCCAGGGTGCGACGCGGTCGACCACGGGCGTCTAGACTACCTCCCGGAACCGCGATCTCGATGCCCTCTTCACCCGCCGCAAGACAACGTCCGACAGCGCCGAACGTGCGTCGCAAGCTCGTGTCGCTGATGATCCTCGGCCTGCTTCTCGAGGGGTCGACCCGACTCGCGCTGCGGTCGGAGACGGTCGTGCAACGTATGGCGGCACCTTTCGACTCGACCGCATGGAAGCTGAGCTGGTTGCGGCGTCACTTCGCCGGCGCCGAGCCCTACCGCTTCGGTTTCGACCGGCACCATCCGATCCGCGGCTGGACTCTCGCGCCGGGCCTCCGCGCGATGCCCGTTTTCGCCGGCAAGAACCTGACCACCAACTCCCGGGGACTGCGCGGCGCGCGGGAGTTTCCCGTGACGAAAACGCCCGGAGTGACGCGCATCGCACTGTTCGGCGACTCGTTCACTTTCGGCGAAGGCGTCGGCGACGAAGAGACCTACGCAAGCCAGATCGAACGGCTAGCACCCGGAGTGGAAGTCATGAACTTCGGCGTCCATGGGTACGGACTGGATCAGATGCTGCTCTATGTTCGCGAAGCGCTGCCCGAATATCGGCCGGACGTCGTGCTCGTCGGCGCCATCGCCGACGACTTCCTGCGCAACATGCTGACGTTTCGCGACTTCGCCAAACCGCGATTCGAGTTGCGCGAGGGCCGTCTGGATCTCGAGGGAGTGCCGGTGCCCACGCCGGAAGCCTTGCTGGCCACGGAGCGCTGGCGCTCGCGTTTCGTCGACCTCGTGACGATGGGATTCGAGAGAATCGCCTGGCGTTGGGGCGGGCGCGCGAAGGAGATGGACCGCCTCGGAGCGGAGATTCTGGCGACGATCGCGCGCGAAGCGAGAGCCGGCGGGGCGCGCCCGGCCTTTGCTTCCCTGCCGGCCTGGGGTGAGCTCGGCGCTATCGATCCGGCATCGCTTCCGGGAGAGCGGCTCATCGCGGAGCTCAGTCGGCGCGAAAGCGTTCCCTGCGTTCTCCTGCGTCCGGTATTTCTCGCCCGGGCAAAGCTCGGAATGACGTTCGAGCAACGGGGGCACTGGCGGGCGAAGGAGCATCGCATCGCTGCCGAAGGAATCGTCGACTTCCTGCGCCGGGAGGACCTCATTCCTTGAGCCCACGAATCTTCACCTGGATCGCGGCGGGATTGCTGCTCGTGCTGGTCCTGGCCGTCTTCCTTCCGACTCTCGCTCAGGGCTGGGCGCCGCTCGATGACGCGATCAACTTCGAGCGCAATCCCCACTTCCGGGGCTTTTCGGCGGAGAACCTGCGGTGGATGTGGACCAGCCGCCTGACCGGCCATTACATTCCGCTCTCCTGGATGACGCTCGCCGCTGACTACGACCTCTCGGCGATGGACCCGCGCGGCTTTCACCGCACGAACGTGCTGCTTCACGCGCTGAATGCGCTCCTGTTCTTCGCCCTCGCGCGGACGCTCATCCGCTCGAAGCGGGAGACCCCGGCAATCGCCAACGGCTCCGCAGCCGCGACGACGCTGGGCGCCTTCGCCGCCGCCGCTTTCTTCGCGGTGCATCCGCTGCGGGTCGAATCGGTCGCCTGGCTCACCGAGCGGCGCGACCTGCTCTGCGGCCTCTTCTGTCTGCTCAGCGTCCTCTCCTACGTCCGCTCGGCGCGATCGACGGGTAGCGAACGCCGGTGGGCGCAGGTTCTGTCCCTCGCGGCCTACCTCGCCGCACTGCTTTCGAAAGGGCTTGCGGTCGTCTTGCCGGTAGCCCTCTTGGCGCTCGACGCCGGGCCACTCGATCGGCTGCAAGGGGGTCCGAAGCGGTGGCTCTCGCGAGCGAACCGATGGGTGCTCCTCGAAAAAGCTCCCTTCCTCGCACTGGCGGCACTTTTTTCGGTCGTCACGTTCTGGGCGGCCGCTCCGGTTCTGGTGGATCGTTCTCACGCCGGTCTCGAGCATCGTTTTCTTTCCGCTGGCTTCGCCCTTTCGTTCTACCTCGAGAAGACGCTGCTTCCGGTCCGCCTTCCCTTTCAGGTGCCGGCGACGGTACTGCTGTCGGTCGGCTCCGCACCCGTTGTCGCCCTCCGCGGAGCGGCGTTCCTCGCGGTGTGCATCGGAGCGCTCGTGATCTGGCGACGACGGCCGGAGGTCGCGCTTGGGCTGGCGGTTTTTTCCGCTTTCGTCCTGCCCGTCAGCGGGCTTTTTCAGGCCGGGCCGCAGCTCGCGGCGCATCGCTACACCTATCTCGCCGGACTGCCGATCGCGCTGCTGCTCGGAGGTGCGGTCTTCGCGGTCACCGCCCGGTCGAATGCACTGGGACGCCGGCTCCTCGCGTCGGTCGTGCTCCTTCTCGTCCTGTCGTTGACATTTACCGCGCGCGCCCAGGTCGCGCTCTGGCAGGACGCGGTGACGTTCTGCACGGCAGCTGTCGCGGCAGCGCCGCTCGCTTCCGCGCCGGTCGCCGCTCTCTCGCGCGCCTATCTCGCGCGCAATGAGCCGGGAAAGGCCCTCGAGGTTCTGCGGGCTGGAAGGGTACGTCAGCCGGGAGCGCTCGTTCTGACGTATCTCGAGGCATTGGTTCTGGCCGGAACGGACTCCGACGATGTGCGCGATGGGGCGGCCGCGCTGCCCCTGGCGCAGCAGGCGGCGAGGGCGACGAGCTTTCAGGATCCGGCGGGCCTGCTCGCCCTCGCGGCCGCCGTCGCGGAGCAGGGAGACCTCGACGGTGCCCGGCGCCTCCTGAGGTCCGCGATTGCGCTTGCGAGATCGGGACGCAAACCCGAGCTGCTCCCTTTCCTCGAAGACATCGAGAGCCGGTTCATCGCTTCGGGACAGATCCGGATGAAGGCCGTCGACTGGCAGGTCGAGTTTCTCTGACCCAAAGCCGGTATTCGCTCCGGTATGATTTGGGCGTTCGCTGGGGAAGGGGAGCTTGCCGATGAATCCTCGTTTGCCGCGCTTCTACTTTGCGCCACGGAGCCTCCGGAGGCTGAATCTGGCGCTCGTCGCCGGTCTCGCATTTCGACTTTTCGGCTGCAGCGCCGGGGAGTCGTCGAAGCCGGCAGACGTCCCCGATCCCAAGGCGGTGGTCGCCCGCTACTCGGGGGGAGAGATTCTGCGGCAGGACATTGCAGCGGCCCTCGCGCGGCAGCTCGAGCGCGTACCGGCTCCGGCCTCTCTCGAGGTGCGCCGCGTCGCTGTGCGAAAGGCGATCGAGCGACGCGTGCGAATCGCTGAATTGCGTTCCGAGGCGATGGCGGCCGGCTTCCTCGCCCGGCCGGAGACCGGCTACCTGCAGCGCCGCGCCGAAGATAGGTTCCTCGCCGCCGAGCTGGTGGCCCGGGAAACGGCGTCGGCGCGGGCTGCCGATGCGCTGGTGGCAGAACAGACGGACCGTCGGATCCAGTCCCTCCACCCGGAAGAGGCGCGAAAGTTCAGTCACATCTTCCTTCGAGTGCCCGAAGGCGACGCTGCGGCGCGGAGCGCGGCCGAAACGCGGATGCGCGAGATCCAGGCGGCATTGAAGGCCGGCACGGGCTTCAACGAGCTGGCGGAGCGCTACTCCGATTCCGTCATGGCGCGGGGGGGCGGGCGGATCGAATGGACCCAGAAGCGGAATCTGAATCCGGGAGTTGCCGACGCGGTGTTCACTCTGGGCGAAGGGGAGGTGAGTCCAGTTGTCTCCACGAGTGATGGACTTCATCTGTTCCGGCTCGACGGCGATCGAACCGCATCGCCGATCGACGTCGAGGCGACGCGTCGGTCCGTCCGCAGTGAGCTCGATGCGGAAGCTCGGCGCGCCGCGGAGGAATCGATGCGACAGCGCGCTCTCGACGAGGCTCAAGTGACGTTCGCGTCGCCAGCGCAGCTCGCTTCGGCGATGGAAGGCATGGAGCTTCCCGTCGCCAGGTTCGGAAGCGAGAGCGTCTCTGCGGCGGAGTTTCGTTCGGCCGTCGGGCCATCGCGGAATCAGGGGGGCTCTCCGGGTGCTCAGCTGCGAACCTTGGTGGAGGATCGTCTGCTGGCCGCGCGGCTACGTACGGCGGGTCTCACGCCGGCCCAGGAGAGAGGTGTTTCCGAGGCTTCGGACCAGGCGGCCCTCGATGACTATCGCTCATCCTTGATCTCGCAGCTCGATACGCAAGCGACAGCGGAGGAGGTGCAGCGGTTCTACGACGAGAATCGGGAGAGCGCACTCATGCTGCGTGAGTTCCATCTCGATGTCCTCTACTTCCCTCAGCACGGCAACGATGTCGCGGACGTCTACGCAGCGGGCGAAAGGGTCGGAGCGGCACTGCGCGCCGGACGGACTTTCGACCAGGTCCTTCAGGATCCCGGTCGAAAGGACGCGAAAGCATTCCGTGAAGTCGTTGTCAACGACATCGAAGGGCTCAGCCGCCGCGCGGCGCGTGTCAGCAAGGCGGTCCTGAATCTCTCGCCGGGTGAGATCTCGCCGGTGATCTATCTCGAGTCTGCGGCGGTTGTCGAAGTGGCAAAGTGTGTCCTGGAGAACAAGGGCGTCGCCTTCATTCGCCTGAACGCGACGGGCCCGGCACCCCTCGAGCGCGTCCGCAAAGCGATCCTCGAGGCGTTGGCAAGACAGAAGGAAAGTGCAGGTATCGAAGCGATTCAGCAACGGCTCATTGCCAAGTCCCACCTAGAGATCCTGCTTCCCGAAGGCTGAGGCTCATCCTCGTTGAGCTTCGCGCTGTCGCCGCTCGTCATTGCATTCTTCTCTGCGGTGGCCTTGCTTCTCCTGCTCGAGCATCGCCGCGCGAACCTGGGGGGGCGCTGGACCGTCGCTTTCGTCGTCTCCATGATCGGATACGGCATCGTCCGATCATGGGCGGTTCGCGCACTCAGTGAATCACGCCTGGGCGGAATGCCGTATCGCCTGGCGTCGCGCCACGCGACGATCTTCGGCGCGCCGCTCCAGGAGATCGGCGGATGGATCGCGGCCGTCGCGTTGGCTTCGTACTGTGCGGATCGACTCTTGCGTCGAGCTCGGCAATCGACCGACGCGTTTCGAACCGCTCTGGTGGCGGCAGTCCTGCTGGCAACAGTCTGCCTCGCGGTGGAGACCGCGGCCGTCCTCGGCGGCTGGTGGACCTGGAGCTTGAGTCACTCGGAGTCCGGTCTCCTGCGGTTTCCATGGATTGCGCTGGTCGACTGGGGTTTCGTCGCATTCGACTTCGTACTGCCGTTCGAGCTCTGGCGACGGAAAGCGCCGCTGATGGTTCGCCTCGGCAGCCTGCTCGTCTTTCCCCTGCACCTTCTCGGGCATGCATTCGCCGCTCCGTGGCCCGCCTCGCTCCCGTTCTCCGGTTTTGATCTCGTGCACATCGGTATTCCCGCCGGCGTCGCTGCCTGCGCCTGGTGTGCACCGGTCGATGGCGGCTGGCCGGCCCGGTCAGCGGAGAAGCTCCGAGCCCTTCCCGTGCTCGCCGTCGCTTGCATCGTCGGGACCACTTCCGCGCAGCTCTGGCTTGCCGGTGAGGCGCGGGAGATATGGACGATCCTCCCATTGAGCGCGGTGGCAGTCGCCGTCTATCGATTCCGCGACGAGCCGCCGCGCATGATCACGGAACGGTCTCCGCGCGGGGGGGCGATCTTGTTCTGCGCGTTGATGGCGGCGGGCCTCCTGCTCCGCCTGCCGCCGGCGCTTCGCGCGCAGCGTTTCGAGTCCGCGCTGACTTCCGGTATCGCGGCTCTTTCCGCGGGTCAAGCGGCGCAGGCCGACGCCTCTTTCGAGCATGCCTTGCGCCTGCGTCCCGGACATCCCGCAGCGCTCTGGCTGCTGGGCTGGTCGGAGTTGCGACAGGGAAGACGCGACCGCGCGCGCCTCCACCTCGAGGAGAGCCTCGCGGCCGAGCCGACTTCCGTCGAGACCGTGCGCCTGCTCGCCGTCCTCGATCTGCAGGACGGGCGGCCGCTGGAAGCTGCCGCCGCGCTGGTGCAACCGCGCCGCATGCATCCAGAACTGAGAGATCTCGCCTATCTCGAATGGAGGGCGACGCGAAATCCGGGCAGAGACGATCGGATTCCGCCCGCGCTTCTCGACGGCGCGAGTGTCGAACAACTTGCAGCGATGGCGGCACTGGCCACGTCGCTGCAGGACGAACGAACCCGTGCCGCCTGCCGGGAGCGCATGACGGCACCCGCGCCCGTTCGCTAGTCAGCTCGAAGGCAGCACTTCTACGAGCGCCCGAAGCGCCTGAGCTTCGCGGATGAGGTCATCGCCCGCGCCGCTCCGAGGGAGGTGGTCGAGCTGATTCAGAGCCTCGCTCCTCCGGCCGGCTCGGTGCAGGAAGCGCGCGAAGCTGAGGCGAAGCCATGCGGCGTCCGGAGCTGCGGCAAGTCCACGTCGCCACTCCTTTTCGGCACCCGCTGTATCTCCTCCGGCAGCCAGGGATTCGGCGTAGAGCCGGCTGGCGGCTCCGTCCGCAGGCGCAAGCGAGGTCATGTGGCGGGCATCTGCAGTGGCTCCCGCGATATTGCCTCGCTCACGCTCGAGTCGGACAACCTGAGCGAGCGTCGTAACCGAGTCGGGTTCGATCTCGAGGACCTGCCGAAAAAACCTCTCCGCCGTTGCCGGGTCACCACGGAGTTCAGCAATGCGGCCGAGACTCTCGAGAGCGAGGCGTGGTGGCGAAGTTGCGACCAGAAAGGGCACAAGTGCCTGCTCGGCCTCGTCGAGCCGGCCATCGGAGAGGAGCTGTATGGCGCGATCGAGCTCGTTCATCGCTCCGATGCGGTCCCGGGGGTTGGGCAGATCTCTCTCGGGGGCGGTTTTCAGGCTGAGATACCCGAGCGCCGCGAGGCGGGCGCGGTCTTCAGGCGACGGCTCCGCAGCGGTGGACAGCGCCAGCCGCGCGTCAAGTTCCGTCGAGGTGCGCTGCGCGAGACGCTGGAGATCGGGAAGCGCTCGCGCCGTCGGGCGAGCGAGGTTCGGCTGCGCCAGAAGATCCAGCGTTTCCTCATGGTCATGGAGGACGTCGTAAAGCTCAGGCCGCGGTCCCTTGATGTACTTCCATGGGCCATCTCTCACGGCGATGAGGCGCGACCAGCCGAAGCGTCGCCGGGTCGCCTCGGAGATGGCGACGAGCTGGCGCTGTTCTGTGGGTGGGTGCGGAGCGAAGAGGTCGCGCCCGTCGAGGTCCCGTGCGGCGGGCAGTCCGGCGAGCGCGAGCACGGTGGGAGCGACGTCTGCGAGAGTGACGGGATCGCGCCTCACGGCTCCCGCGGGCAGGCTTCCCGGAAAGCGAAAGATCAGGGGAACGTGAAGTGTTGCGTCATAGAGCAGCAGCCCGTGAGTGCGCTCGCCATGCTCTCCGAGGCTTTCGCCATGGTCGGAGACGAAAACCACGAGCATCGGAGCGGCTGCAGCTCGCTTGTCGAGTTCATGCATCAGCCGATCGAGCTGGGTGTCGACGTAGGCGACCTCGCCGTCGTAGGGCCGGTCGGCGTATCGCGAACGAAAGGCCGATGGGGGTTGATACGGAGCATGCGGATCGTAGAGATGGAGCCAGAGGAAAAAGGGTCGCTGCCGAGGGCGCCGAAGCCAGGTGAGAACGCGATCGACGCGCTCTCCGGCCGTCGCCTGGCCGTGCAGAGCCTGATCGAGAGCTGCGTCAGCGGCTGGTCCGTCGTCGTACGTCTCGAAGCCGCGATTCAGGCCGAAGGTCCGATTCAGGATGAATGAAGCGACGAAGGCTGCCGTTTCGTACCCTGCGCCAGCGAATCTTTCGGCGAGCGTCGACACCGGCAGAGGCCCTGGAGTCATCCCGTTGTCGACGATGCCCAGGTGCCAAGGCTGAATCCCGGTCTGCATCGCCCAGTGGGCGGGCAGCGTCAGGGGAAGAGGCGAGAACGCCGCGTCGAAGCGAACGCCGGCACCCGCGACGCGATCGATGGCGGGCGTCTCGACGAGGCTCGCGCCGTAGCAGCCGAGGCGATCCGGTCGCAGTGTGTCGATGGAGACGATGACGACGTCCGGACGCACCGGCTTTCGATCGCATCCGAGGGCAAGGATGGCGAACAGAAGTGCCGCTGGCCATGCGCGGTCAAGCCTCGCACGCGCACGCAGAGGGGGGAGCGTGGACGGACTCATCGCGGGCGGAACCTCCGGGCCATGCCGGCCTGCGGTCGTGGCGGGAAAGAAAAAGGCCCCCGCACCAGACTGCCGGAGGCCTTTCCCCACCATGCGACCGATGCGCCCATCGGGCGCGCCGGCGTCAGTTGACGCTGAAGTTGGTCAGCTCGACCGGCAACGGCGGAGCGCCGTCGAGCGTCAGCGACCAGGCGTTCAGCGTGCCGGTGCAGATCGAGGAATCGTCCTGGACGTTGAGCGTCCAGACGCCGCCCGACGCCGTGGTGTCGAACGCATCCATCGTTCCCGGAGCCGGTGCGGCAACCGCTCCACTGGTCGGCCGGAAGCTGCCCGTGAACGGGGCGCCGGCAAAGGCGCAGTTGGCAAGTCCCGCCGCATCGTTGTCGATGATGGTGTTGGTCATGTTGTCGCCGCTTCCGCCGCAGTTCTGCCAGAGGATCTGAGCCGCGACCGTCGGGCTGCTGAGCGTGAGGCGGACGTCCGAGTCCCATGTGTGGGTGATGTTGACGGTGAGGTTCGCGTCCGAGATCGTTCCGTTGACGCTGAAATTGAGCGTGCTGTTGACGTTGCCGTTGTCCGGAATCGCCAACGGAACGTTCGTGCTCGACTCCGTCACGGCAGCGTACACCTGCGCGGCGCCGAAGGCGACGATCGCCAGGGCGAGAAGGCTCAAGAGGAGATTGCGGGTCTTCATGGAATTCGTGCTCCTTGCGGGAACTGCAACTTGTTTTCGCAGCCGGGAGCCGACGCGGCCCCCGGCCGGAGCTGCTGGGCGATCGAATCAGACGGCGCGAACGACGGCCGGCAGGAGTTCGATCGTGCTGCAGCTCGCCGGCGGTCCGCGGGGCGAGACCGCGTCGGAAAGCGGCGGAGACCAGGTGAAGTCGTCCTCGCCCGGAGCGGCCGATTTCCCGCGCAACGAGGCCTCGCGGGCGGATCGGGATTCGATACCTGCGGCCTTCGGGGTGGAGCGGCTGTGCACGACCGCGAAAGACTGCCGCGCGACCGTCAGAGCAGTCCGGCGCTCGACTCGTGTCGGCGAAGAACCGACCTCGGCGACCGCTTCGCCGACAGCGAGCAGACGTGCGGTTCCGTCGAGCGCGACGACTTCGACGGCGGCCGCGACGGGCGTCGCTTCCTTGATGTCGAGAGAAATTTCAGCGACGTAGTCGGTGAGTCCGTTGCCCGCCGGACGTCCTTCGCTCAGCGCGATCCAGCGCCGCGCGGCGACGTTGCCTGAAAGGCCCTGGCCGGAAACGAGCGTGACGCGATAGCCGGCGAAAGGCTCGATTTCGCGAACCTGCCAGCGAAGCTGGACTCGATGCTCGGCGGGGTTCTCTTCCTGAAGCAGGAGCTCCGGCTCGACCGAGATCCGATCGGCGCGCAACTCCGCGGGCAGCTCGTGCGCACGGCTCGCCGGAATCAGCTCGAGCGCCTGCGGCGAGGCGGCGTTCAAAGCATGCGCGGAGCCCGCCGTCGCACCGGCGGCGAGCGCCAGGGCGAGAAGGACCGGGAACGGTCGACCGCTGCGCCTGCTTTGGAATCCGAAACGCATGAGAATTGGCAGAATTCTAGCGCCTTCGCGGTTCTGCCGCCAGCCAGGGCTGGGCGGCGCCGGAAACGCGGGCGGGGGGCTATTCGTAGCGCAGGGCGTCGATCGGGTCGAGCTTCGCGGCCCGGTAGGCCGGGAAGATGCCGAAGACGAGTCCGACGCTCATCGAGACGCCGAGACCGACGACGATCGACCAGAGGGGGGCTGCGGCGGCAAGGGGCGAGAATGTCCGCACCAGGAGGGCAATGCCGAGTCCGACGGCGACGCCGATCACCCCGCCGACCGCCGAAAGGGTCACGGCTTCGATCAGGAACTGGGTGAGGATGTCCTGTCGGATCGCGCCGAGGGCCTTTCGCAGTCCGATCTCCTTGGTGCGCTCGGTGACCGAGACCAGCATGATGTTCATGACGCCGACTCCGCCGACGAGCAGGGAGATCGATGCGATGAGCAGCATCGTGAGCGCGACGCCGCCGGTGACCGCCTGGAAGTTTCCGATCAGCTTGTCGGGCGTCATGATGCCGAAGTCATTCGGCTTGTTGAACGGCACGCCGCGCCGGACGCGCAGCACGTTCGTGCCCTCTTCGACCACCTGCGCCGTCAGCAGCGGGTCTTTGGGAACCGTCGCGATGTTCACTCCGAAATCGTCCTTCACCCAGGGAAACGCCTGGTCGAAGGTGGTGATCGGCAGGTAGACGTGGGAATCCGTCGACTCGAACATCGTGGAACCCTGCGCCTCCATCACGCCGATCACTTCGTAGCGCCGGCCGGCGAACTGCACCCACTTGCCGATCGGATCGACGAACGGAAAGAGCGTGTCGGCGATGTCGAAGCCGATGACGATCACATTCGCGGAACGCCGCACGTCGGTGTCGTTGATGAACCGGCCTTCGCCCGTCTGCTTCGAGTTGGCGTCGAGGTAGTCGTCGATGACGCCGGCGATGGTGTCGGAGTTCGCCTCGCGGCCGTCGTAGTTTACCGTCGGCGAGGCGCCATTGCCGTTGCCGGCAAACCAGTAGCGCTCGGGCGAAACGGAGCGCATCGACGGGCACAGCGCCTTCAAAGCGAGCGCGTCCTCGTAGGTGAGGACCTTGCGCAGGCGCATTTCGGCGTCGCGCCGTCCGCCGCCCGGTCCGAACTGGGGATCGAACCGCTGGAACTGGACGAGCGTCGCGCCGAACGACTCGAAGCTCGCGGTGACGCTGTTGTTGAAGCCGGCGATGAGCGACACCATCGCGATGACCGTGGATACCCCGATGACGATGCCGAGGACGGTGAGCGCCGCACGCAGCTTGTGGGCGAGAATCGCGGTCTTCGCGAAGCGCACGTTCTCGAGAAATCCACGACGGAGAGCGGCGAGAAAGGCCTTACTCATAGCGCAGTGCCTCGATCGGCGTGAGATTCGCCGCTTTCCGGGCCGGGAAGTAGCCGGCGAAGAAGCCGGTCACGACGGAGAGCAGCAGGCCGACGATGACCAGCCCGGGAGTGACTTTGGTGGGTAGTGGAAAGGCCGCCGAGAGACCGGCCGCGATCAGCATGCCCAGCGCGACGCCGGCGAGTCCACCGCCGAGCGAGAGCATCACGGCTTCGGACAGGAACTGGCGGCGAATGTCCTTCTTGCGCGCGCCCAGCGCCCGGCGGATGCCGATCTCTCGGGTCCGTTCGATCACCGACACCAGCATGATGTTGGCGATCACGATGCCGCCGACGACGAGCGAGATCCCGGAGATGAAAATCACCAGGGCGAAAGCGCCGGCCGAGATCTGACGCCAGACCGCTTCGACGGCTCCCGCCGACACGAGCCCGAACGGGTCCTTGGCGCCGAACGCGGTGTGGCGTCGGGCGCGCAGGATGCCGCGCACTTCGTCCTGCGCCGTTTCGAGGCCCGCCATTCCGGTCGCCGGGCGCACGAAGAGCGTGAGACTTCGCCGCGTGCCGAACTGTTTGCGGAACGTTCCGAGCGGAACGTAGACCTGCTTGTCCTGGTTGCGGCCGAGCACCGAGCCCTGCTTCCGCAGGAGTCCGATCACCTTGTACGGGCCGCCTTCGATCCAGACCAGACGGCCGACCGGATCGAGCTGTCCGAAGAGTTCCGTGCGCACGTCGGAACCGATCACCACCATCTGCGCCGCATGATCGACCTCGGAGTCGACGAAGAACCGGCCGGCTTCGAGATCGACGTTGCTGAGCGCCGCCATGTTGGCGGTCGTCCCGTTGATCTGGACGTCCTCGAGTTTCTCGCCCTCGCGCTTGAGCGTCTGGTTGGAGCGCGCGGAAACGCCGACGGATCCGCAACTCGCGCACAACCTCTCGACCGCGCGCGCGTCGTCCATGTTGATCCGCTTGCGCTTCAACGCTTCGAGGAACTCCTCCTGGCTGCGGATGATCCCGAACTGGGTGATGACGAAGACGTCCGGAGAGAGCGAGAAAAGCTGCTCCGTGACGAACTCGTTGAGTCCGGTCACGATCGACACCACGGCGATCACCGTCATGACGCCGATGATCACGCCGAGCAGAGTGAGAAAGCTGCGCAGCTTGTTCGTGCGCAGCGCGGTGACGGCGATTCTCAGGGTTTCCACGGTCTCAGCTCGCGATGGGAGTGACGGTCGACGCGAAGCGCGTCATCCCGGCTTCTTTTCGTCCTTCTTCGGCTCTTCCAGTCGTACGCGATCTCCGTCCTTGATCTCGCGCAGCGACTTGAACGGCCCGGTGATGACTTCGTCGCCGTCGCTCACGCCGCTCTGAATCTCGACCTGGGTCTCCCCGGTCATGCCGGCGGTCACCGGCGCGAACACGGCCGTCTTCTTGCTGCCCGCCGTCTTGAGCAGATAGACGCCCTCTTCCTCGCTGGGCTTCTTTTCCTTCTCGCCTTCGGCCGCCGGCTTCTCGCGGACGACGAGGGCCTGAATCGGCACGGCGAGAACTGCGGCCGCGGTTCCGGTGAGGATGTCGGCGGAGCAGGAGAATCCCGGACGCATCGCCGGCGGAAGATCCTTCAGCTGAATTCGCACTTCGAAGTTCACCGCCGCGTCGGTCGATCCGGCGGCAGCGATCGGGCTCGAGCCGACCTCCGTGACGACGCCCTGGAACTTCCGGTCGCCGAAGGCGTCGATTCGGATTTCAGCCGTCTGGCCGACCTTGACGTTGGGAATGTCCGTCTCGTCGACCTCCATCACGGCTTCGACGGTGCCCATGTCGGAGATCGTCATCAGCTTGGTACCGGCGTTGTTCATCGTGCCGATGACGGCGACCTCGCCCTCTTCGACGGGCAACGCGGTGACGACACCGTCGATCGGCGAAACCATCTTGGTCTTCGAGAGCTCGTCCTGGGCTCCGGCGAGATTGGCGCGGGCCTGATCGATGCGGCGCTCGGTCGCTTTCCAGTTGGCGTCGGCGCCTTCGAAGGCGGCCCGGTTCCGGTCGACATCGGCCTGCGGAATGATCTGGTCCTTGAACGAACGCTCGGCGCGCTCGAAGTTCTTTCTTGCCTCTTCTGCCTGCGCGCGGGCGGCGTCGCGGTCGAAGAAGAGAGCCTTGAGCGACTCCTCGGCGCCGACGGCGGTGGCTCGGCGTTGCGTCAGGTCGATCTGAAGAAGGAAGTCCCCCTTCTTTACGACGTCGCCCTCGCGGACCGCGAGATTGACGATCTGGCCCATGACGTTCGCCGACAGGTCGACCTTGCGTTGCGCCTCGGTCTTGCCGGTCGCGGTCACCAGGCTGCGCAGGTCGGTGCGTTCGGCTTTCTGCACGGTCACGACCGGCAGCTTCCTGTCCGCACCGGTGGCGATCTTGGCTGCGATCCCGATCGCGATCAGAACCGGAATTCCGATCACGAGAATCTTCTTCTTCCCAGTCATCACGACGCTCCTATGGAATCAACTGCTTGAATCTTCTACGCGGAGGATTCAAAAATGTTCCGCTCCGCGGACAAATGTCCGGCGACCCTTCGGCGGCCTGGGGGAACGGAGGGCCATGGTAACGTTTTTTGGCCGTCTGAGAGGGCCAGGATGCATTCCGAACTGACACTTGTCACCACGCTGGCCTCGGGTCTCGGGCTGGCGCTTCTCCTGGGCTATCTCGCCATCCGGGTGCACCTGCCGGCCATCGTCGGCTATCTCCTCGCCGGAGTGATCATCGGGCCGGCAACGCCCGGATTCGTGGCGGACGTCAACCTCGCGCACCAGCTTTCCGAGCTCGGGGTGATGCTGATCATGTTCGGCGTCGGGCTGCACTTCTCTCTTGCGGACCTTCTGGCGGTGAAGAAGATCGCGCTTCCGGGGGCTATCGCGCAGATCGCCGCCGCGACGGCGATGGGTTTCGCCGCAGCCCACTACTGGGGCTGGGACCTCGGCGCCGGGCTGGTGCTCGGTTTCTCCCTGTCGGTCGCGAGCACGGTGGTGGTTCTCCGCGCGCTCGAGGATCGTGGCTCTCTCGGCTCCCTGAACGGAAGGATTTCGGTCGGATGGCTGGTGGTCGAGGATCTGGTGGCGGTCTTCGTCATGGTGCTGATGCCGGCCCTTGCCGGTTCCCTCCGGCCCGCCGCCGAAGCCGGGTCGGCCGCAGCCGGAAGCGGCGCTTCGACCCTCGTCTGGACGCTGGCGATGACTCTCGCGCAGGTCGGCCTCTTCCTCGTCGTGATGATGGTCGGCGGCCGGCGCCTCTTTCCCTGGATTCTCTGGAAAGTGGCGAAAACCGGCTCGCGCGAGCTCTTCACCCTCTGCGTCATCGCGGCCGCGGTCGGTATCGCGTACGGCTCGTCGGCGATCTTCGGCGTCTCGTTCGCCCTCGGCGCGTTTTTCGCCGGCATGATGCTCGGCGAGTCGGATCTCGCTCATCGCGCCGCCGAGGAGTCGCTGCCATTCCGCGATGCCTTCTCCGTGCTCTTTTTCGTCGCCGTCGGCATGCTGTTCGATCCGACCATTCTGGTGCGCGAGCCGCTCCGGGTTCTGGTCGTGGTCGCGATCGTCATGATCGGAAAGCCGCTCGCCTCGCTGCTCATCGTCCTGCTGCTGCGGTATCCATTGAAGACCGCCCTCCTCGTCGGTGCGAGCCGGGCGCAGATCGGAGAGTTCTCGTTCATCCTCGCGGCGATGGGCGTCGGGCTCGGAATCCTGCCGGTCGAAGGGCACGACCTGATTCTCGCCGGCGCGCTGGTTTCGATTCCGCTCAACCACTTCCTGTTCGCGGCGATCGATCCGGTGCTCGCCTGGACGCGAAAACGGTCGCCGGGGGGCGCCGCCGACGAGCGGCCGATGGATCCGCTGGCAGCGTTGCCGATGACGGTCGACGAAGCCCAGCTTCGCGGACACGTCGTTCTCGTCGGCTACGGCCGTGTCGGGCGGAGGCTCGGCGAGGCGATGGCGGCGAAGGGGATCCATTTCGTCGTGGCGGAGCAGAGCCGCGAGGTCGTCGAGAAGCTCCGTTCGCAGGGGATCCACGCGGTGAAGGGCGACGCATCCGACGCGACGGTTCTCGCGCAGACCCACGTCATGCATGCGCGGCTGCTGGTCATCGCGACGCCCGACACCTTCGCCGCGCGCAAGATGATGGAGATCGCCCGCATCCTCAATCCGAAAATCGACACCGTCGTCCGCACCCACAGCGAGGAAGAGGCGGAGCTGCTCCAGAAGGAGAAGGCCGGGATGGTCTTCATGGGCGAGCACGAGCTGGCGTCGGGAATGTCCCGCTACATCCTCGGAACGCTCGAGAAGGAGATTCCGGCTCCCGCCTGAGACCGCCTCGTTCCAGCCGATGTCCCCTGCCGCCGTCGATTGCGCGGAGTAAAGCGGGGGACGGAAATGCGACCGGACGGAAACCAGATCATCCTTCTAGCTTCGTTGCTTCTGGCGGGCCTTTACGCACCGCGCCTCGAGGCCGCGACCAACACGATCACGACGCTCGTCGAGGACGCGGTCGTCAACGGCAACTGCACTCTGCGCGAAGCGCTGCTCGCTTCCATTCAGGGGGCCGCTGTCGATCAGTGTGCGGGCGACTCCGGCCCGGACACCATCGTCCTCGCAGCGGTCGGGACTTACGAGCTCGACGACGGCGACCTGCCGCCCCTTTCGGGCGGCGCGCTCGAAGTGCTCGGTGCCCCCGCCCAGCCACGGAGCGCCTACCTGGTCGATCTCGGCGACCAGCAGAGATTTCTCCACGCCAGATCCGGCGCGACGCTCCGTCTCGAAAACCTCGAGCTCACGCGCGGGTCGGGAGCATCGATGCCCGGCGGGCTCGGAGGCGGCGCGCTGCTCGTGGACGATGCCGCGCTGACGATGGAGAACGTCCGCATCTCCGCGAGCCATTCGAGCCAGGGCGCCGGAGTGGACTTCGTGAGCGGTTGGAATCTGGATCTGCTGAACGTCGAATTCGCCGGCAATTTCACCGCCGGTGGCGGCAGCTCGACCGTCGGGCAGGGTGGAGGGCTGAGAGCGATCGAGTTCTCGGATCGGCTGATTCGCCTGCGCGATGTGCGGTTCGTGGGAAATCGTCTTGCGGATCCCGAACCGGCCGCGACGGGTTTCGGCGGCGGCCTTTACCTGCTGACTTCGGTGGGGTCCACGGTCGAGCTGCGAAAACTGCGGTTCCAAAACAATTTCATCGAGACACTGGGCGGGGCGAGCTCCGCCGGGATGTACGGCATCATTGGCAGCAGCGGAAGCCATTTCGAGTTCTCGGATGGCGAGTTTCGCGGCAACCGCGCGGATCCCTCGGTCGCGACGGTTTCGCGCGGCTCGGCCTTCTCGATCGAGTTTTCGAACCTCGATCAGGCGTCGCTCCGACGACTGCTCGTGATCGACAACGGCGGCACGAGCGCGGCGCCCCAGGCGGCGCTCTATGCGCGCTTCCCGACGGCGGTGGTCGCCTCCGATCTGCTGATCGCCGGACATGCGGGAGGCGGACTTTTTCTCGGCACGAGCTCGGGCTCCTGCTCGATTCTCGCCGGCAACCTCACGGTGGCCGGACATCCGGAGAGTGGCGTCGTGCTGGATCAGGGCTCGGGCTCCATCCGCCTCGAGAACTCGATCGTTTTCGGCAACGGGACAGTGAACGGCAGCGATGTCGAGAGCTCGACCGGCACTCCTGACGTTGCGGTCGAGAATCTCATCGGCATCGACCCGCTCTTCGTGAACTCCGGCAGCGGCGACTATGAGCTCCAGGCGCTCTCGCCGGCGATCGACGCCGGCGACGCAACGTTCGCCTCCGTCGGGCGATGGGATCTCGCCCACGCCCCCCGCGTGGTGGGTAGCGATCTCGATCTCGGAGCTCTCGAGCGCGGGGGAATCTTCGGCGACGGTTTTGAAACCGGCGACTTCTCCAGTTGGGGTGTCGCCGGGCCCGGAAGTTTCAGAAGCAAGATTGTTTAAGGCGGGCAGGCGCCACAGAGAATTGGCTGATTGCAGCTAACGATCTTGTTGTTGATACTTGAACTAATCAGGTTTCCATTCTGGAAATACTCGAACTGGATCAGCCCAACGCCTTCCCACGCCAGGGTCGTGGGATTAAGGAACCTACCGTAGTAGTAGATCTCAGTGTATTCGGGATTGCTTCCGTAAATGCCCGTCTTCTTGATCACCTGCACATCACGAAAGGCGTTCGGGTTAGGCGAGCCTGCGCGTTTGTCCTGTATCCACGCCGGCCATACGCCTATGTACTGAACGAGGTCTAAGGTCGAGTGGAACGGAACGGACAGCGCGTTGACCGTTGCATCGCAAGATGCCACTCCTACGGCGTTCTTCCATTGCTCGACCGACACGTCGGAGACCCAGGACTTCCCGGTAGATGAGTTGAAGTTCGCGGGCAGCCATGGCATGCCTTTTTGTCCGGTCGCTTGATCTCGAAATACGCGATAGCTGGTCACTTTGCCGTTGCTGACTTGCGAAGCGACCTCGCTTGTGATCTCGATGTATCCGCTCACCGGGTCGGAGATGAAAACTTCACTGCCGAACGGGTGTGAGCCTTGCCCCTTCGCAATCGCGAAGCCGGGGTAGTCTGGGCAAAATCCACCGTATCGATACTGCCGAATCCATGTATTGGGATTTGTTAGAACTTCGGCCGTGCAGGTGTTGTTGGCGGCGGCTGCGAAGAAGTCAGCGCTGTAAATTGTTGAGCCCCGAGCTGGCGAAAGAGCTGCCAGAGTCGGAAGCGAAACGGCAAAGGCATATCTTGCGATGCGGGCGAAACTAAATTGTCGATTCAACAAGTAGAGGCTCCTTGGGTCGATAGGTCCAAGTACATTGTAGATCTCGCTGAAGCGCTCGCTTTAGACCGTGCAAGTCGCTCATACGTCACGTGGTATCTTCCGCGTCCATCTTCGGATGCGGACCTTGCCACGGCTCGGAGATTGGCGGAACGCGAGTTTGAAAGACACCTTCCCCGAAACAGCTCCTGGTCGCTCTCTTGCCGGTCGAAATGTTTCCTGCCCGCTCGCTTGCGTTCCCCCTCGGGACGGGCGGCCTGGCCGAGCTGCGAGCGTCGGTCTTGCGATGCTCGTGCTGTCGTTCATATGGTTCATCTCGAACGGGCAGGGAGCTTCCTCCGGGGACAATCTGGGAACGCGGGCACTGGCTTCGACCTTGTCGACCTCGCTTTCTGCGGACCTCTCGGAGGCGCTCGCAGGGTCGGCGACCAACTACTCGACGATGGTTCGCGACGGGTCGCTCCGGATCGCGTTTCCGCCCGGTACGGGGTTTCTCGCGGCACCGATCTATGCGGTCGACCGGTTCGCGACGGGGAAGAGCGCGCGCGATCTGGCGCAGAGCGCGGCGCTCGAAAAAATCAGCGCGGCGCTGCTTTCAGCGCTGAGTGTCACGTGTTTTTTCCTTTTTGCGCGTCGCCGGTTTTCTCTCCATTCTGCTCTTGTCGCGACGGTTGTCCTCGCAGCCGGCACGCCGGTGCTCACCACCCTCAGCCAGGGACTCTGGTCGCAGACCGGTGAGGCGCTGGCCCTCGCCCTCGCTCTCTTCTTCGCAGGACGCGATCCACAAAAGGGTGGATCCGGATGGCTTTCCGGCGCTGCTTCAGGTCTCGCGCTCTTTTGCCGGCCGACGGCCCTGCTTCTGCTTCCTGTTCCGCTTGCAGTACTGAAAAACAAGACCAGCCGGTGGGGCTGCGCTGCGGCACTCACGATCGGCGGTGTCGCGATCGGCCTGTTGAACGTCGGCTGGTACGGCTCATGGATCGGCGCTTACGGATCTCTCAACGCAGGCCGATTCGAGCTCACGGCATCGACGTTCCTCACCCATCTCGCGGGAGTCACCCTGAGCCCCAGTCGTGGCCTCGTCTGGTTCTTTCCGGCACTCCTCTTTCTTCTTGCGGCGGCGTGGTCCCAGCAGTGGAAGGCCCTGCCTCGCAGGGAGCTGGCGGCGCTCACGTTCGCTGTCGTTGCGTTGTTCTTTCTCGTCTGCTCGTACGACAAGTGGTGGGGCGGACATTCGATCGGACCCCGCCTTCTCGCCGAACTCTCGCTCCCCTTCGCGTTCCTTCTGGCTGCCGGTCTCGATGAGCTGCCTCGCGGGCCTGGCCGGCGTTTGCTGCTTCTCCTGTCTGTATTTCAGGTCCTCCTGTTCTCTCTGCTGCACTTCGCAGAGAGAGCGGATGCGTGGAACATCGACGTCGCGATCGACGTCAATGAGCGCGCTCTCTGGAGCGTGCGCGACAGCCAGCTCATCGCTTCGTTGACGCCGGGATGGAGATACGAGGAAAGCGGTCCCTACTGGGATACCGATGCTCTCGAATCCGCGCGTGCCGGGTTCGTCTGGACCGCGTTGGATATCGCAGGCGTGGCGAACGCGCGCTACGATCTCGAGCCGTCGCAGGATCCGCCTGCAGAAGTCGGAAATCAGCTCTTCCTCTCGCGCCTCACGGCGCAGGGAATTCCTGCGGAGTCGCATCTCCGAATTCTTCCGGTCGGCGGCGCGAACGTCGTGCGGATCTGCCGGGGAGAGAACTCCGGCTGGATCGAGAGCGGCGGCGATCTTGCGAAGAAGATCGACACGCTGATTCTCTGGCGCGGAGACGTCAGCGAATCTCAGATGAAGTCCGCAGCGGGAGTCCTGGTCGTGGACTTCTCGAACGACAAGCGCAGCGTTCTGCCGCTTCAATTCGGCGCGCAGATCTTTCTCCGACGGCAGGTGGATCTCGCGGGTGAACGCAACCGCTCGCGCTTCTTCGCCGGCGGGATCTCCGCCCCCGACGCGCTTCAGCGGCAGCGCTTCACCCTGCCTGGAAAATCTCGGTCTGTCGAACGAATCGCAATCGAGATTCCGCCGGACGGGCCCGTCGGCTGTCTGTTCCTTCTCGGAATATCGCTCGGAGCTCCGCCTTGATGCTGCTGAAGAGCCACGCCTGCGCCCGCCTGCGTGATGTAGTCCGAGCGCCCGCCCGCGTCAGACCACCTGTTCGCGTGTTTTGAGGAAGCGGATCTTCGGCCAGTCTTCCTGCGCGACCTTGAGGCGGTAGGCGTTCGCGGCGAGGAACACGGGGAGGCCGTGGACGTCGTCACCGATCGCGGCTTCCTGCGAGTCGAGGAACTTCTTCAGTTCGCGCTCGTCGTCGGCCTCGAGCCACCGCGCGGTGAAGAGCGAGGTCGGCTGGAAGGCGATCGGCAGGTCGTACTCGTTGCGGATGCGGTCGGCCAGGACATCGAACTGAAGGGAACCGGCGACGCCGACGATCCAGTCGCCGCCGAGGCGTGCACGGAAGACCTGCGCCGCGCCCTCTTCGGCGAGATGGGTCAACGCCTTGCCGAGATGCTTCGCCTTCAGCGGGTCCGTGGCGCGAACCTTCTGCAGGAGCTCCGGCGCGAACGACGGGATGCCGACGAAGCGCAGCGGCTCGCCCTCGGTCAGGGTATCGCCGATCCGCAGCACGCCATGGTTGGGGATCCCCAGAATGTCGCCGGGAAAGGCTTCCTCGGCGATTTCGCGGTCGCGAGCGAGAAACATCACCGGGCTGTGGACGGCGATCTGTTTGCCCGAGCGCACGTGCGAGAGCCGCATGCCGCGCTCGAATCTTCCGGAACACAGACGCACGAAAGCGATGCGGTCGCGATGCTTCGGATCCATGTTCGCCTGGATCTTGAAGACGAACCCGCTGACTTTTTCTTCCGTCGGCAGCACCAGCCGCGTCGTCGTCGGCGCCGGCCGCGGCGAGGGCGCGAACCGGGCAAGTCCCTGGAGCAGCTCGAGCACGCCGAAGTTGTGCACGGCGGAACCGAAGAAAACCGGCGTCAGGTGCCCCTCCTTGTACGTCTCGACGTCGAACTGCGGCGAGAGCGAGAAGGCAAGGTTCGCCTCTTCGCGGAGCTTCTCGACCGCGCCGCGCGGCAACTGGTGATCGAGCGCCGGGTCGTCGAGGCCCTTGAAGGAGAGTCCGGCAGTGAGCTTCGCGCCCTTTCCGCGATCGAACAGAACGAGCTGGTCCTGCAACAGGTCGTAGCAGCCGAGGAAATCCTTGCCCATGCCGATCGGCCAGTTGGCCGGAGTGACATGGAGCTGGAGATCCCGTTCGATCTCGTCCATGAGCTCGAAGGGATCCCGGCCATCGCGGTCCATCTTGTTGATGAACGTGATGATCGGGACGTTCCGCAGGCGGCAGACCTCGAACAGTTTGCGCGTCTGCGTTTCGATCCCTTTCGCGGCGTCGATGACCATCACCGCTGAATCGACCGCCGTCAGCGTGCGGTACGTGTCCTCGGAGAAGTCCTGGTGACCGGGCGTGTCGAGCAGATTGAACGTGCAGCCGGCGTAGTCGAAAGTCATGACCGACGCCGTCACGGAGATTCCTCGCTCCTGCTCGACTTTCATCCAGTCGGACCGGGCCCGCCGCGCGTCGCCGCGGGCCTTCACGGCGCCGGCGAGCTGAATCGCGCCGCCGTAGAGCAGCAGCTTTTCGGTGAGCGTCGTCTTCCCGGCGTCCGGATGGCTGATGATGGCGAACGTCCGGCGGCGGGCGGCCTCGGCCGCGATCGTGGTCATCTCGGAGGTCTCAGGGATTCCGTGAGCCACCGTCCGCTCCCGGAGACGGGATTCTATCAGTGGCGCGGCAGACGACCCCCGGAAAAGCCGTCCCGACGGCGGTCCGATGGAGGATGATGTCGCCGTGCGTATCTTCGAGAAAAAGACCGAAATCCGGCTGCCCCGCGACCGCGACGAGGTTTTTGCTTTCTTTGCCGACGCCGCCAACCTGGAGCGCCTGACTCCACCCTGGCTGGGCTTCGAGATTCTCTCGCCGCAACCGCTCGCGATGCACGTCGGCACGCTCATCGACTATCGGTTGCGCATTCACTTCATTCCCGTTCGCTGGCGGAGCGAGATCACCGTGTGGGAACCGCCTTTCCGCTTCGTCGACGAGCAGCGGCGCGGTCCGTACCGGCTCTGGCACCACACCCACACCTTCGAGGAGTGCGACGGCGGGACTCTCGTCGGCGACCACGTGCGCTACGCGGTCCCGGGCGGAGCCCTCGTCCACCGCCTGCTGGTGGAGAAGGACGTCCGCACGATTTTCGACTACCGCGAGAAGACGCTGCGCGAGCTGTTTCCTCCGCGCTGAGAAGCGCTGCCTCGCCTCAGAGCCGCAGCGCCGCGCCGCCCGCAGCCGGCGGCGGGCCAGCGGGATCGGCGGCGAGACTCCTTCCGAGATCGCGCGTCAGCCACATGGCGATCGCCAGCACGCCGAAGAGGGCGATCGAGCCCGCGAGGAGTGCCGTTTCCTCGAGTCCGACGAGCAGGAAGAGTCCGAGGTAGAGCGTTCCGACGACCGCGGCGAGCACGAAGACGCGCCGTCCGGACTCGAGCAGCGCACGCCCGTAGAGGGTGACCTGCGCGGTCGTCGCGGCGGCGGCGACGAAGTAGGCCACGCCGAATCCGATGCGTTCCGTGAGGGACAGGAGAAGCAGGAAGAAGACCGCGAGAGCGCCGCCGACGAGACCGTACTGCAGGGGATGAACGCGGCGCGTCCCGGACTGCTCGAAGAGGAAGAACGTCAGGAACGTGAGAAAGATGAAGAGAAAGCCGTACTTCAGCGAGCGTTCGGTCATGAGGTAGCTGTCGGCCGGCTGAAACCAGGTGACGCCGAAGGCCGCCGCCGCGAGAGCCGACGGCGGATCGCCGAGAGAAAGCGAAGGCAGCGGCCGGGCGAGCTCGGAAACCGTCCACGCGGCATCGAAGCCGTCGTCGCGCAGATCGGAAGTCGCCGGCAGGAACGCGCCGTCGAAGCTCGGCGACCGCCAATCGGAACGCAGATGGACAGTGGTCTGGCCGCCGGAGGGGGCGATCGCCAGGCGATCGCTGCCGCGCAGCTCGAGCTCGAACGACAGGGCGATACGGCCGGACGCTCCGGCAAGCATTGCGACCGGCAGCGGCGCCTGGACTCCGGTCGCCCATTCGCTGCCGAGCGGGTTGCCGGGAATCCACTCGATCGACCGCCCGTCGACCGAGAGCGCCGAAAGCCGGTCGATTCCTCGCGGATCGGTCACGGCGAGAGCGATGGAAGCGGCTCGCAGGCGAGCGCCATCGCACTCCGATTCGAGCAGACCGTCCGCCGACATATCGATCGAAAATCGCGTCTTGAGCGTCGCGCGATAGATCGGCAGCACGTGCAGGCCGCGGCGGCGCGTCTCGGTCTTCGAAATCCCGTCGATGTCGAGCGTCGCGGGAAGGCGTGTCGCGAGGCGCCGCAGCTCCTGCACCTTTCCGTCCGTGTCCTTCCAGTCGCAGGCGAGCTCGAGGACCAGAACGGGCCCGAGAACTGTCTGGGCGCCGCCCCAGCCGGCGGCGATCGAAGCCGCCGCCGCCGCGCGCAGTCCCTGGCGCTCGGTGATGAGCCGGTGAACGCTCCCGAGCGGAATGAGAAGGAGCAACGAGAGGAATCCGAGCGTCAGCGCGCGGAATGTCGGTGAAGTGAAGATGTTACCAGCCGTGCGGGTGAGAGACATGGAAGTGTCTCCTTTCCCGCTCAGAATGGCGTGCGCCGCGAGCGCCACGAAGGCGGAAAGATGACGCGCCGCGCTCAATTGTGGCGGGAGGAAGGCAAAACGGGGGATCGCGGCGCGCAGCGTTAGAGTTGAGAGGTGATCTCCGCTCTTCCTCCTCGCGTGGCGGTCGTCGACGACGAACCCGGCATCCGGCAGACGCTCGAGGTCGCCCTTTGCCGCGAAGGGTTCGCGGTCGATGGCCACGCCGATGGCCTCGCGGCCTGGAACGCCTTCGAGGTGGCATTGCCCGACGTGGTCGTGCTCGACATCGTTCTGCCGCGCATCGACGGTCTCGAGCTTCTGCGCCGGTTGCGCGCCCGTTCGCGGGAGCTCCCGATTCTCATGCTGACGTCGAAGGGCGACGAGTTCGACCGCGTTCTGGGTCTCGAGATGGGCGCTGACGACTACCTCTCGAAGCCGTTCTCCGTGCGAGAGCTCATCGCGCGGCTTCGCGTTCTGTTGCGCCGCGCCCAGCTTCTGGCGGAAGGGCGCCAGAGCCCGGCCGACAGGATTCTCGATCGCGGCAGAATCCGCCTCGACCTCGATCGCTACGAGGCCATCTGCGCCGGAATTGCGCTGCCGCTCACGATTTCCGAGTTTCTTCTGCTCGTTGCGCTCGCGCGCCGGGCCGGGCATGTGCGCAGCCGCGACCAGCTCCTCGACGAAGTGCACGGCGACGACGATGCAGGCTCCGGGCGCACGATCGATTCGCACATCAAGCGCCTGCGCAGGAAGCTCGACCTCGCGATGCCCGGCTACGACCCGATCGAGGCTGTCTACGGGCTCGGCTATCGCTTCCGTACCGGAGACTGAAGGCCGTGAAGTCGCGTCTCTTTCTGCGCCTCCTCTGGGTGACGTTGCTCGTGCTTGCCCTGCCGGTCGCCGGCATCTGGTCCCTCGGAGTCTTCGAGCGCGAACTGCTGAGCGCGGAGGAACGCACGATTGCCGGCCAGGCGCACGCTCTGGCTGCGGCGCTCGCGAGTGAAGCGACGCTCTCGCCCGAAGTGTCGCGGGGATTGATCGAGCGCGTGGGTCGACCTCTCGCCGGGCGCATTCGGATCTTCGATGGCTCCGGAGGCACACTCGCCGATACCGCGGCGGCTTCGATGGACGCCACCCGCGAGGCCGAGAGCTCGTCGGTGCGCGACTCCTGGATCTATCGCATCGGTGCGACCCTTTGGCGCTGGCGGCAATCGCTGGTCGGCAACGGAGGCCGGGAACGCACACCGGCCGACGCTCGCGGGGACGCTCTGCCGCTTGCCCGCGCGCTTTCCGGAAGCTATGGCGCGCTCACCCGCCCGAGCGTCGACGGCAGAACCACGATTCTCACCGTCGCGGTGCCGATTCGCGGCGGCGGCGGGGCGTTGCCGCGGGGGGCCGTCGTCGTCTCGCGCAGCACGGAGACCGTCCTTGCCGCGCTCGACCGGATCCGCGTCGACCTCTTCCGGATCGTGCTGATCTCGATCGCCGGCGCGGCGCTGATCGTTTTCCTTCTCGCCCGCGGCCTCGTCGTTCCGCTTCGCCGGTTGCGCGACAGTGCCGACGGAGTGCTTTCCCGTCCGGGCTCCGGCCGGATCCGGTTTCCCGGTGCGGACCGCCGCGACGAGATCGGAGATCTCGCGCGCTCGCTCGGCGAGCTCAATCGGCGTCTCGAAGCGCGACTCGACGAGCTCGAGGCCTTCGCTTCGGACGTTGCCCACGAGCTGCGTAACCCTCTGGCGACGGTCCGGTCGGCGGCGGAGCTTCTCCTGCCGATCGGCGGAGAGGACGAACGCAGAGCGCTCACGCAACGGATATCCGGGGAGGTGCGGCGGATGGATCGCGTCGTCGGTGCGCTGCAGGATCTCGCGCGGCTCGACGCCGCGCGGCGGAGCGACCTCGCAGTCGCCACCGAGCTGGGCGATCTCGTCCGCGACATCGCTGGCGCCTATGGCGCTCTGCCGGCGAATGCCGGGGCGATCGAGGTGCTCACCGCGGGCGAATGCTGGATTTCCGTTCCGCCGGAGGCTGCCGCCCGCGTGGTCGAAAACCTGCTGCGCAACGCGCTGTCCTTTTCGCCGGAGAACGCGAAGGTGCACCTCTCGGTCAGAAATCTCGAGGGGAGGGTGGAGCTCGCGGTCGTCGACTCGGGCCCTGGAGTTCCGGCCGAGCATCGGGCGAGAGTCTTCGAACGCTTCTTTTCCTGGCGGCCGGGGCAACCGGCCTCGGATCATCTCGGGCTGGGTCTGGGGATCGTGCGGGCGATCGTCGAGCGTTATGGTGGCAGCGTGGCGCTGCAGGAAACACCGTTCGAAACGGGCGCACGCTTCGTCGTGCAGTGGCCGGGCAGCGCCCGCCCTCCAGCTTGAGGCCACCCGCAGGGTACATCGAGGAATGAGGAGCCGGCGGCCCGCTTCGGCAGTGACGGTCCTCCATGTCGCGCTCGACGTCTCAGGGAAACAAACTCCAGCGATTGCCGAGTCCGTCGTCGAAGCCATCGACGAAGATCAGCGTGGCGATGCAGTTCTCGCAGACGAGCGCGAAGTCCTGATCGAAGTCGTCGGCGCTGCTGCTCGGAGCTCCGGACCAGACGCCGTCGCCGAGGAGGACGGCGGCGTCGACGGTGATCGTCCAGGCGTCTGCGCCGGGCGTCGCGATGAAGACATTTTCGACGTTGTTGATCGAATCCTTGGTCCCGCCCGTGGCGCTCCACCCGTTGTTGAAGACATTTCCCAGGTAGGTCGTCGTGGGGCCGTCGACCGAGAGATCGAGATCGTTCACCCAGGAAGGGGTCGCGCCACCGAGGCCCGGTCCCAGGGCGTCGGTCCAGACCAGGCTGATGCGCAGCGGCAGTGCCGGATCATCGGCCCGGACGCCGAAGGAGAGGCTCTGCCCGCCGGCGGTGAACGTCCGTCCGGCGGACTGATCCCAGAACGCCGAACGCGTTTCCGGTGCGAGCGCGCGATCGAGATTGAACCGTCCCCAGCCCTGCTTGTTGTCGGGGCGATGACCCATCGTCACACCGTCGGCGTCCTTGGCGCCGGCGAGGTCGTCGCAGCTCGCCACCATCAACGCTTTGAGCAGCGCCGGGCTCGGCAGATAACCGAGCGCTGGATCGTGCTCGAACCAGCTCGCGAGCAACGCCGCAGCACCGGAGATGTGCGGCGATGCGAAGGAGGTCCCGGTGCCGGAAGAGTGGCTGTTCCCGGTGGAGGTGGAGAAGACGGTCTGTCCGGGGGCGACGAGATCCGGCAGCATTCTGCCGTCGAGTGCCGGGCCGTGGGCCGTGCACGTGCAGAGGTCGTCGATGTTGCCGGCGGCGAAGTTCTTCGTTCCGCCGACACGGATGAGATTCTTGCCTTCGTCGGGCGTGCCCTGAGTGCTCGTCCCGCCGCTGCCGTTCATGATCGACAGCACGAAAGCGATCGGCTCGGCGACGCCGGTCGTGAGCGGATCGCCATCGCGCGGCATGCGATCGAACTCGCGCGTGAAGGCGTCGTAACCGAGCGGCGTGTCGGACGGTCCCCAGCTGTTCGCCGAAATGTAGGCGCCGTTCAACACCTGGTCGCGCGACAGCCGGAGCCAGCCCAGGGGTCCGGTCGGGGGCGTCGCTCCGCTGCCCGGCGAGCAGAGAAAGTTCTGCGCCAGGAGGCGGGCGCCGGGGGCGATACCCAGTCCGCTCAAGAAGCTGCCACCGTGCGTCACGCCCGAGATGCCGTCGCCGAGAACGATTCCCGCCGTCATCGTGCCGTGCGAGCCGCAGGTCGAGCCGGTCGCCGTGCAGGCGCCCGCCGGATCGCCGACGAGATAGTTGAGGCAGAGCGGGCTGTCGTGGACGAGCTCGCCATGGTCGATCTGGCTGCCTTCGTCGACGACGCCGACCGTGATGCCGCTGCCGTCGTAGCCCTTCGCCGTGAGGAAGGACGAGTACCCGAGCGTGGGGGTTCCGCCTGTCGTTTCGTCGGCGAGGATCTGATCGCTCATTTCGTCGCGGATCGATCCGTGACTGGAGACGTAGCCGATGGCCACGGTGTTCGGTAGCGTCGCGATGGCGTCGACCACAGCGAGCGCGCGCAGCGGGTCGTTCGCGGGCAGCGGCACGATGAGGCGCAGAAGCTCGGGCGATTCCTCGAAGACCGCCGTCGGCGGTCCGGCGATGGCGCCGACGTTCTCGCGCAGCGCGGCGTCGTCCTGCCCGAAGCGCGCGAGGAGGACCGAAAGCGCGCCGTCCCACACCGTCCGCTCGCGGAGATTCGCGGGCACCGCGTAAACCGGCTGATAGCGGGCGATCCAGCGCACCTCGGCCGTTCCCGCGAGGCGGGAACGGTTCCCGGAATCGAGCCAGACCAGCAGGTTCGCGGGAGGAATCGTCACGATGCGGTGCGCGCCGGCCGATTCGACCGCGCGCACCCGCGCAGCGTCCGGTACATCGAAGGTCTGCACGAGATAGAGGCCGGATTCGCCGTCGATCCGTCGCCCCGCGGAGAAGGGCGCGGGATCGCCGGTCCGGCTGTCGAACGATGCGCCCGGGAGGACGACCGCGGTCGGGGCGAGCCCTGCGGAGAGGGGCACCGCTTCTACGGTCAGAAGCAGCAGGAGCGTCGGGAAGATGCAGGACGAGGTCGCGGGGCGCATTTCTTCTCCGGCAGACGGTCGATGGTGAAGGAACAATAGCGCTGCCGCCTTTCCCGGAGGAGCGGGGCGTCCATTGCGACTCGCGCATTCGTCGAAGGGGGAGCGATTGTTGGTTAGGATGCCGGGGCCGTCATGGCCGATCCATCTGCCATCGAACCGGAGAGAGTCATGGCCTTGAGCTGCGAGCTGCGCGCAGGAGAATTTCGATCTCGGAATCTTGCTGGATGCATCGCCGCTTTGCTGCTCGTCGCCGGCGTGGGCGAGGCGTTCGGGAGGACCGCGGCGCGCTCTCCCGCCGCCGCCCTTCCCTCGCAGGTGGTCGAACTGCAGCGCGCGGCTCTTGCGGCGACGACGGCGGCGGACCTCGCGCGCTCCCTGGCGACCGAGGCCGGGCCGCGTCCGTCGGGCTCCGTCGGACTCGCGCGCGGCGTCGAATGGGGCCTGCGCACCATGAAGGATCTCGGGTTCGAGAACGTCCACCCCGAGCCGGTCACGGTGCCGCATTGGGAGCGCGGTATCGCCGACGGTACGATTCTCTCGCCCTATCCCCAGACTCTCGCGCTCGTGGCGCTCGGCGGAAGCATCGGAACTCCCGAGAGCGGCATCGATGGCGATGTGGTCGCGACCGAAAATCTGGAGTCGCTGGCGAAGCTTCCCCCCGATGCGGTCAAAGGCCACATCGTCTACTTCGGCGAGCGCATGCTGCGCACGCGAGACGGGGCGGGCTACGGGAAGACGGTCGCGATTCGCGGCAAGGGAGCCTCTGCCGCTGCGGATCTCGGAGCGATCGCTGTCGTCATCCGGTCGGTCGGCACCGACTCGACGCGCCTGCCGCACACCGGCGGCATGAGCTACAAGGAGGGCGGCGCGAAGATTCCCGCGGCTGCGCTGTCGAATCCGGATGCCGATCTCCTGGAACGGGAGCTTGCGAGCGGCAAGCCCGTGCGGCTGCATCTGCACCTCACGGCGCGAATGCTGCCCGATGTGGAGTCGGCGAACGTCGTCGGAGAAGTGCGTGGCCGCGAGCTGCCGCAGGAGATCGTTCTGCTGTGCGGTCATCTCGATTCATGGGACCTGGGAACCGGCGCCATCGACGACGCTGCGGGCGTCGGCAACGCCATGGCCGCCGGAGCCGCCATCGCGAAGCTTGCGGAGCGTCCGCGCCGGACGATCCGGATCGTCCTCTACACCAATGAGGAGTTCGGGCTTTCCGGTGGAAAAGCCTACGCCGTGACGCACGCTGACGAAGCGGCCCAGCACCAGGCGGCGCTCGAATCCGACCTCGGAAGCGGCAAGGTCTATGCGCTGCTCACCGCGCTCGCCCCGGACGACGGCGCACTCGCCGCAGAGATCGCGCGCGGGTTGGCGCCGCTGGGCATCACGCTCGATGCTTCGAAGCCGGCCGCGGGTGGCGCCGACATCTCGCCGCTCAAAGCGCTCGGCGTGCCGATTCTCGATCTCGCCCACGATGCCACTTCGTATTTCGATTTCCATCACACGGCGAACGACACCGCCGACAAACTGGTCCCGGGAGACATGGCGCAGGCGACCGCGGCATACGCGACGGCCGCCTGGATACTCGCCGATCGTCCGGCGCGGCTCGCTCGCGTCCCTGTAGTGGCGGAGAAGCCCTGACGAACCGCGTACGGACCCGGCGCGCGCCGGGTCAGGCGGGCTGCCGGCTGGACCTATCGGCGGATTGCTGCCCGAATCTCTGGGTCGCGTAGCCGACGATCAGACCGACGATCGCGCCCGGCAGCATGATCTGCCAGTAGTAGTGCTCGCCCGTCGCGGACGGCATCGCCGCCACGAGATAGGCGAGCAGGAGCCCGATTCCCAGCCCGAAGGCGAGTCCCCAGGCGAGCGAGTTCACCCGCCGGGCGAACCAGCCGGTGAGGACTCCGGCGATCAACCCCTTGAACGTCGAACCGATGACGATGCCGACGATGAACGGCCGAACGGCCGGCGTGAACCACGCCGTCAGTCCGTCGAAAATGCCGAGAATCCCTCCGAGAACGAGTCCCATCCATGCCTTGTTCATTTCCAGCTCCTTTCGTTCAAAGGTTCCATTCCGCCTTTTCCGGGAATCCTTTGACGGGCGCGCAGTGCCCGCCTACTGGCGAGCGAAAAGCAGCAGCAGGGTGCGCACGAAGAGGTAGGCGAGGACGAGGAGAGTTGCCGTCTGATAGCGCTCGAAGAGACGTGCGCCGCGCTCGAAGAGCGACTCGCGGTAGGCCGTGAGAGGGCGCCCGTCGAGAAAGCGCTCGATATCGCCTGCCAGCTCCCGGGCGGACGGGTAGCGTTCGTCGGGGGAAAGCGCGCGCGCTTTGCTGCACGCCGCAGCGAGAGCCTTGGAGCCGTCGATCCGGACTTCGGCGCCGGCCGAAGGAGGAGCGTCGGTCAGGAGGAACTGCAGAATCCCGCCGAGTGCGAAGACGTCGCTTCTCTGGTCGACCGCGGAGACGACGCCGGAGGACTGTTCGGGAGGCATGTAGGCCGGAGTTCCCAGCACCGCGCCGTGGCGCGTGAGCTCGCGCTCGTTGCGCTCCTCGAGTTCATCGCGGGCGTTGCCGGGGACAGGGGCGGGAAGGTCGGCCACGATTCTCGCCAGCCCCCAGTCGAGCACGAGGACTTCCCCGAAAGAGCCGACCATGACGTTTTCCGGTTTGAGATCGCGATGCAGAATGCCGCGAGAGTGGGCGAAAGCGACGGCGTCGCAGATGCGCAGGAAGAGCCGCAAGCGTTCGGTGCGCGTCAGCTCGCGCGCAGCGTCGTCGAGCCTCGAGCCTTCGACCCGTTTCATCGCGCAATAAGCGCGACCGTCGGGCAGTTCTCCCGCGTCGTGCACGGGAACGATGCCGGGATGTTCGAGCTGAGCGAGAACGCGGGCTTCGCGCAGCAGCCGCGCGGCGAGCGCCGGGTCAGCCTCCGGCAGGTCGAGAACCTTAAGCGCTACCTCGCGATCGAGGACGGCGTCCCAGGCACGGTAGACCGTCGCCATGCCGCCACGACCCAGCTGTCCGCGCAACTCGTAGCGCGAGCCGGCGAGGTCGGGTTCGGCGGCTGAACGCCGCAGGCGATCGAGCTCCGCGTCGGAGATGAAAAGCGGACTCACGGGCGAAGGGCTCCGCGACGACGGAGCACGGATTCAGGTGACCTCGACGCCGAGCGCGCGCCGGGCTTCGTCGCGGAACTCGGCCGGGCTCGCCGTGTGGCGCCGGAGCTCTTCGAGAACCAGCCGGCGCAGTTCCTGACGTGCCCACGCGAGATGATTGGTGACCTGAGTCCGGGGAATCGCGAACTCGAGCGCGAGCTCGTCGTACGTCGGGCGCTCGCCCGGCCCGCCGGTCGAGCTTCTGCCGAGCTCATAGCGCTCGAAGAGCGCGAACCGGACCTCGCGACCGGAAAGAGACGCTGAGGCGCGCAGCCGTTCCATCGCCGTTTCGAAGATCGCGCGCAGCCATTCGCGGTGAAAGAGCTCTTCCGGATCGTCGTCGATCGCCGTGCGGAGAACCGGGTGCGAGGCGATCGCCGGGGCGTCGAGAGTGAGGTGTGTTTCGCCACCGCCGCGTTTCTGGCGCGCCGCGGCTTCTCGCACGTTGGCGAGATCTCGGTCGAGACAGAGGCGAAGGAACGTACGGAATCTTGCCTGGCGGGGATCGAAGGCGGCGAACGTCTGCCGTTCGATCGCGCGGGCGAGGAAGCTCTGGGTGAGATCTTCCGCGGCCTCGGGAGACTCATGCCACCGGCGGCAGATATAGCGGCGAATGGGCTGCCAGTAGGCCCGCAACAGCTCGTCCCAGGCGTTCCGGCTGCGCGCCGGATCGGCCTCCTCGAGCGCCCCGAGAAGGGAGATGCGGGTCAGCGGAAAGCCCTGAGGTCGCGGGACGGGGTCGATCGCGGTCGGGGAGTGGGCCATCGAAATCGCGCGGAACAGGCCGCAGACTACCTCAGGCGAAGTCCTCCGGGCGCAGCGGCAAGCGGCGAAATCGTCGCCCGAAGAGCTGGGCGAGAGCGTTCGCGAGCGCCGGCGCGAAAGGACTGACCACCGGTTCGCCGAGACCGCGCGGACGCTCTTCGGCCGTATCGACGATATGGATCTCGATCGCTTCCGGCAGGTGGCGATAGCGTGCGACGCGGAAGGTCTCGAGGTTGGTTTCGCGCAGCCGTCCGTTCTCGAAGGTGCTCTCGCCGAAAGCGTTCGAGAGCGACCAGAAGATGCCGCTCTCGACCTGCTGCGCGACACCGTCCGGATCGATCACCACGCCGCAATCGACGACCGCGACCACGCGCGCGATCCCGAACGGCAGATCGCCGGGTCGCAGCGGCGCAGCACGCTGGACCTCCACTCCGTAGGCGACGCAGGTCCCGGTGTGAAAGACATCCGCTGCCACTCCCCGGCCGTGATCCGGCGGCAGGGCGGCAGTGCCTTCACGCCACCATCCGGTGACCGTGGCGAGGCGCTCCAGAGCGCCGCTCAGGCGCTCGCGGCGGCCGCGGCGGCGGAGTTCGTCCGGCGTCGCCGGGACTGCGGCTCGAACGCCGTTCGCCCGACTCGAAACGCCTTCCGGTTCGGCGAGAAGCTCGCGGCGAAAATCGACCGGAGCGCGGTGCCCGAACGCAGCGAGCTCGTCGATGAAACTCTCGCGCGCGAACACCGAGGACGGCGCGAACACCGCTCGCCAGGGACCGATCGGCACCGGCGAGTCGACGACGCGATAGCTGCTTTCGAAGTCGGCGACGAGGTACGGATTGTCGGTGACGCCCCAGGAGCTGTCGGCGAGGTATTCGGCATCTGCGAGCTCTGCGGCGCTCGGCTTCGAGCGCGCGTTGTGCGGGGTCGACGCTTTGCGATGATCCCAGGCGAGAATCCGGCCGCTGCCGTCGCAGGCTGCCTCGAGGCGATGCGCAGCCGCGGCCTGGAAGTAACCATGTGCGAGGTCATCGTCGCGCGTCCAGAGCAGTTGCACCGGCTCGGCGACCTGGCGAGCGATCTCGACCGATTCGACGTTGAAGTCGACTCCGAGCCGCCGCCCGAAGCCGCCGCCGATGAGCGTGACATGCACGGTCACCGCCGAGGGTTTGAGCCCCAGCGCCTCTGCGCATTTCGTCTGCACGGTATTCGGCGCCTGGGTTGCGGCCCAGATTTCGCACTTTCGTCCGGAGCGCTCGCCCGTGACGTGAGCCGTCGAGTTCACCGGTTCGACGGCGCCGTGAGCGGCGAACGGATAGGCGTAGACGGCGTGATGGCGGAGCGCCGCCGCGGCGAGCGCCGCTCGGCCGCGCCCGTCCTTGCGCGTCGTGACCCCCGACTCTTCAACCGCGCTCGCGAGCCGGGCATGATGCGCGGCGCTCTCGAAAGAGGGACCGGTGCCTTCGGTCCACTCGATCGCGAGCTGATCGCGACCAGAGATCGCGGACCAGGTCGACTCCGCGATGACGGCGACTCCGCTGGGAATCGCAAAGCAGGCGCGGACGCCCGGAAACGCCAAGGCGCGCGCCGCGTCGAAAGAGCGCAGCGATCCGCCGAAACGCGGCGGGCGCGCGACCACGGCGAATAGCATTCCGGGCCGGCGTACGTCCAGCCCGTAAAGTGCGCGACCGGTGACGATGGCGGGTCCGTCGAAGCGGGGAGAAGGCTGGCCGATCGTTTTTCGTTGCGCCGCAGACTTGAGGACGGGTGAGAAGGGTACGCGAGCATGCGCCGCTTCGGCGGCGAGCTCGCCGTAGCTCGCGCTGCGGTCGCCCGGGCCGTGCACGCGTCCGGCTGCCGTCCGGCAAGCGTCGACCGAAACTTCCCAGCGTCGCGCTGCCGCGCCGAGGAGCATCGCGCGCGCCGCAGCTCCGGCCTGGCGCAGAGGCATCCAGCCGTCGGACATGCTCGAACTGCCGCCGGTACCGAGATCGTCGTACTCCGCTGATGGCGATGCTTGCTCGAGTTCTACCTGCGCCAGATCGACATCGAGCTCTTCGGCGACGATTTTCGCCAGAGCAGTGCGCACACCCTGACCCATCTCGCTGCGCCCGACGACCAGAACGATGCCGCCGCCGGCAGCGATCCGCAGCCAGGCATTCGGACGGAAAGATGACGCCGGCGCGTTCGATTCCGGCGATCCGCGTTCGGCTGCGTTCACCGGGAGGCGAAGGCCGAGGAGCAGGCCGCCGCCCGCAACGGCTGAGCCGACAAGGAAATCGCGCCGTGTGCTCACGGCTGTTCGTGCACCACGCGTTCGATCGCTTTGCGGATGCGCGGGTAACTCCCGCAGCGACAGACATGACCGTCAAGCGCGCTTGCGATTTCGCTCGCGCCGGGACGGGCGTCGCGGAGCAGCAGAGCGACGACCTCGAGGATCATCCCCGGCTGACAGTAGCCGCACTGCGCGACATTTTCGGCGAGCCAGGCGCGCTGCACCGGATGCGTTCCGTCCGGAGAGAGTCCTTCGATCGTCGTGTAGTTTTTTCCGCTGGCCTGTTCGATAGTCACTTGGCACGCGCGGACCGCAGTCGAACCTTCGACGACGGTGCAGGCGCCGCAGATTCCCTTGCCGCAGCCGAACTTGGTGCCGGTGAGGCCGAGCGTGTCGCGGAGGTACCAGAGCAGAGGCAGGTCGCGCGGTCCGCGCGCCTCCCGGCTCTGGCCGTTGAGCGTGAAGGCGAAGCGAGCGGGGACCGGCGAAGGAACTTCCTGCGGCATCCTCGAAATACGGCGGACGACCGCAGGGGGTTTATCAAGATCGTGCTGTCGCCCGGGCCCTCGATCTCTCGCTTGCCGGGCGAGACTATTCGCCGACGAGCTTCGTGACCATCGCGCGCGTTCCCTGGAGAGCGACGCGCTGTTGATAGAGCCGCAGGCCGTTTCTGCCGCCGAGCTCTTCGCCGCCGCCCGCCCTTCCCGGTCCGCCGTGGAGAGACTGCGGCAGCGCAGCGCCGGAGCCGTAGCCTTCGGAGTCCGCGGAACCGAAGTAGACGCGACCCTGGGACGAGCCGGCCCGGGCGAGGAAATCGCCGGCAAACCCGGCATCGTCCGTGTAGACCGAGCTCACCAGCATTCCACCGCCCAGCGCGACGAGCGCCGCCGCGTCGCCGGCCGCGCCGGAGTAGGCGAGCAGCGTCGAGACGGGACCGAAGACTTCGCGCCAGTGAACGGGAGTTTTCTCGAGCGGATGTTCCGAGCGCAGCAGAGTGGGTTCGAGGAAGAACCCCTTGCCTTGCGGCGCGCCGACGCCCTGGGCCCGCGTTCCGCTGCCGTGCACGAGCTGGCTCGTCGCCAGGAGCTCGGCGATGCCGTCGAGAGCGTCGCGCAGCTGAGCGCCGTTCGCGAGCGGACCCATCGTCACGCGCGGGTCGGCCGGATCGCCGGTGACGACCTTGGCGAGGCGCGCCACCAGAGCCTCGGTCACGGCCTCTTCGGATTCCCGCGGCACGATGATGCGGCGGACGGCGGTGCACTTCTGCCCGGCCTTCTGGGTGATCTCGCGAGCGACGTCCTTCACGAAGCGCTCGAAGGTCGCGGATCCGGGATGCGCGTCCGGCGCGAGCACGGCGGCGTTCAGGCTGTCGGCTTCGACGTTGAATCGCGCGCCCGAGGCGAGGACCGAGGGGCGGCTGCGCAGCGCGAGGGCCGTGGCCGCGGAACCGGTGAATGCGACCGTGTCCTCTGCCGTCAGCCGGTCGAGGAGATCCCCGGTCGATCCCACGATGAGCTGCAACGCGCCTTCGGGCAGAAGACCGGATGCGAGAAGGATTTCGAAGATGCGCTCCGTCACGAGCGCTGTTGCTGTCGCCGGCTTGCAGATCGTCGGCACGCCGGCGAGGAACGAGCAGGCGAACTTCTCGGCGAAACCCCAGGCCGGGAAATTGAACGCGTTGATGTGGATCGCGGCGCCATGACGCGGTACGAGCGCATGCGCCGACCAGAAGCCGTCCCCCTTGCCGAGGGCGACGCTCTCGCTGTCGGCGAGCAACCGTTCCGGACCGAATGAAATTCCGAGACCGCCGTAGAAGGCCAGCGAGCCGCCCGCGCCATCGAGATCGAAGGCGCCGTCGGACTCCGTCGTTCCGTTGTTGAGCAGGGAGAGCGCGAGGAGCTCCTCCCGCTGCTCGCGCAGTTTCTTGCCGAGACCTCTGAGAATCTCCCCCCGCTGAGCGAACGTCAGAGTGCGCAACGCCGGACCGCCGCGTTCCCGGGCCCAGGCAAGGGCACCCGCAAAGTCGGCTCCGGTCGAGGAGGCGCGCGCCATCGGTTCTTCCGTCGCCGGATTGACCAGTGGTTGAAAATCGCGCCCGGCTTCGTACCAGTTGCCGGAGAGATGGCTGCGCAGCGTTTTCGTCGGTTCGCTCATCGGGTTCAGGAGGTGGCCGTCTTACTTGACGATGTCGAGAAGCTCGACGTCGAAAATCAGCGTCGATCCGGCGGGAATGTTCGGCTGAGCCCGGTCGCCGTAGGCCAGCTCAGCGGGGCAGACGAGGCGGGCCTTGCCGCCGACCTTCATCTTCTGAACGCCTTCCGTCCAGCACTTGATGACGCCGTTCAGAGGGAACTCTGCCGGGGTTCCGCGTGCGATCGAACTGTCGAACTCCTTGCCGTCGATGGTCGTGCCGCGATAGTGAACCTTGACCTTGTCCGTCGCCGCCGGCGACGCACCGGTACCGGCGAGCGTTTCCGTGTAGAGCATGCCGCTTTCGGACTTGACGACGCCGGGCTTGGCGGCTTCGGCGGCGAGGAACGACGCGCCCTTGGCTTTCTCTGCGACCGCACGCTTCTCCTGCCGCGCCATTCCGAGCGCCTTCACTTTCGGGGCGTAGTCCTCGATCTTGATCGCGGTGGCCTTGCCCGAAGTGCCGTCGTTGATTCCCTCCACCACACGCTTCACCTCCGCCGGTGTGAGGTCCAGCGTCTGGAGGTTGCGCGCCAGCATGAGGCCGAGGGCGTAGATGGTGTTGTTCTCTTCTTCCGGAGTCATGGCGGCGGAGGTGGCCGACGAGGCCGCCGGAACAGTCGAGGCGGCCGCGGTGGCGACCGCCGGCTTCGCGGCTGCTGGCTTCGCCGCCGGCTTCGCCGGGTCATCGGTCGCGAACGAGGGCCGGGGATTCGCGAGCGTCATCAAGGCGAGTGCAGAAATCGACATCAGAGTCGTCGTGCGCAGACCAAGTTTCATGAAGATCTCCTGAAGGGTGGGTTTGGAACGCCAGCCGCGCCAGCGCCGGAGGGCAACAATAACGAACCGGGCCGACGACCGGCTAGAGCCCTCCGAGGCTCCTGGAAAGGCGCTGGCGCGGAAGCGCTCGGGGGAATAGTATCGAGGAAATCCTGTTGTCGCCGGAGCCGCGCAGTGCGGATGCTTCATCTGAATTTCCACGGGGGGAGATCCATGAATTTCACCGACTCGAAGAAGGTGGCCGGAGCCTTTGCTGGGCTGATTCTGGCCCTCGGAACCCATGCTGCGCTCGCTCAAAGCCGGCGATCCGATCTGCCGCCGGCGGCAGGCAAGACGCACGTCGTGCACCCGATCGTGCTGGGACCGGCTCCGGCGAACGACGACTGCGCGAATGCGACCGTCGTCGGGGCGCTGCCCTTCACCGACAATGTCGACACCACGGCGGCGACGACGGAGGGCGACGAACCCGCATCCAGTTGCACCCTTGACGGCGCGACCATCTGGTATGTCTTCACCAACAACCAGGCGAACCCGGTCCTGGCGACCGCAGACACCATCGGCAGCGACTTCGACACGGCGATCGAAGCCTTCACCGGAACGTGCGGCGTCGGCCTGACGAGCGTGGCCTGCGGCGACGATGGCTTCGGCGACGGGCTCCAGTCCTCGATCACCTTCGTCGTCGATGCGGGACAGACGGTCCGCATCAAGGCCGGCGGATTCGAAGGCGATTTCGGCGCGATGGTCTTCCATTTCGACGCCGTGGGCGGAGGTTGTCCGCTGATCCAGATCGACGGAACGCTCGGCGCCGGCAGTCCGGATTTTCCCGGAACGAGCGGAAATCAGACCGGCCGGCTCAATCGCAACGGAATCGCTTCGAGCTGTGATGTTCCGAAGACCTGTGCGATTTTCGACGCCACCGGCAGTCGCGCCTTCGACTCCTATGCCGTTCCCAACGATTCGGGCGCGACGCAGTGCCTGTTCGCACAGCTCGACGTCGATCCCCTGGCGACGTGCAATCTGCAGGTGAACGCCTACCTCGACACCTACGTTCCGGCGAATATCTGCACCTCGTATCTGGCCGATCCGGGTCTGAGCAGCGGCGGCGATCCGCAGACCGCCACGACGATGTCGTTCGAGTTGCCGGCGAGCGCCGACGCCGTGTTCGTCGTGCACACCACGAATCCCGGGGAGACGGGCTGCAGCTACACGCTGTCGATCGTCGGTGACCTCTGCTCCTGCTCGCTGACGGCGCCGTCCGACGTCGCGGTGGCCGCCGATGCGAACCAGTGTGGTGCCGTGGTGAACTTCGCGGCGCCGACGACAGGCGGGTCCTGCGGCACGGTGACCTGCTCTCCGGCTTCGGGTACGTTCTTCGCCGTCGGGGTCACACCGGTGACGTGCAGCGGTACCGCCGGCGGAAGCGACTCGTTCAACGTCACGGTGAGCGACGCGCAGGCGCCGGTTCTCGCCTGTCCGGCCGATGTGAACCAGCCGGCGGCCGGTCCGACGGCGGTCAACTTTGCTGCCCCGACGGTGACGGACAACTGCCCGGGTGCGCAGGCGCCCTCCTGCGTCCCGGCCTCCGGGTCGGTCTTCCCGGTCGCGACGACGCCGGTCGCCTGCAGTGCGCAGGACGCTGCCGGAAACGGTGGCAACTGTGGGTTCAACGTCACCGTGCAGCCGGGGGGCGGGGGCGGAGTGGTCGACGTTCCGGTGGCGTCTCCGGCCGGACTCGCGGGGCTGTCGATTCTCCTGGCGAGCGCAGCGCTCGTCATGCTGCGCCGACGTCGCAGTCGCTGACACGGCGCCCTCAAGCCGGTGAAGGACGGCCCCCTCCGGAATCGGCGGGGGCCGTTTTTTTTGACGCCAGCGCCGCGGCGCGCGCTAAGGAACCGTGGAGCTCCAGCGGCAGAGGGAGCCGGCTTCGAGCGGGTCGACGAACACCGGTTCCTCGATGCCGAGATAGATGCGATCGATGTCGACCGCGAACGACGGGTCGTCGGCATCCCTGAATCGCAGCCAGTAGCGAATCGAATGGACTCCGGATCCGACGAGACCCCCCAGCCGGAAGTTGTGCCAGGCGACAGCCAGATGGCTAAAGCCGGCCAAGAGCGTCGATGTTTCCCCGGCGGTGCAGGTGCTGTCGGTGTAGGCGAGGATGCCGACCGTCGTGGTGTCGAATGCCGAGCCGGGAAGGAGACCGAGAACCAGCCGGTAGCGGTTTTCCGGAAAGACCGGAAGGCAGGAGCCGGTGCCGGCGAATTCGGACTGCCACAGGTTGTTCACGAACACCGGCGCCGCGAGGTGAGCGACGCCGGAACCGGCGCAACCGTCGACGTCGCCGCTGGCGGAGAACGTCAGCGAACCGGTCGGTGCCGACCAGCCCGCGACGCCGATGTCGAAATCCGGGTTGATCAAACTGTTGCCCGCGAATGGGCTGATCGTGGAGAGCTCCGACGGATCGATTCCAGGCTCGGGCCCGTCCGCCCATGAGCTTCCTGTGCAGAGCAGCCCTGCGAAAAGTGCGATGGTGAATGCTGGCTTCGACTTCATTCCTGCCTCCAGTTCAAGGAAAGTTTCGGGGAAACTTCGGGAGTGCGGCTCCGCTCGTGAATCCGCTGCTGAAGCGATCGGCTTCTCCGCCGACGAGTGTCGTTCCGTCGGGTGCATGCCGCGGTGCCCGGCGAAGTGCAGGGCGAGGCGATTCAGTCCGGGGATTCGCACGCGAACTTTCTGTCACAGAGGTCGACCGGGCGACACTGAAGGAAGTGGGTTGCATCCGGCGCCGACAAAGTGTCCCCGCGAACAACCCCTCGGGCGACCGTCTCCAGCGGCTGAGCTCCTGCGCTCGTTTGGTAGTGTTGGAGAACCCTGTGGCCGGAGATTCGACCCTGCTTTCGAAGAAGGGGCCGGAGAGGGAGTTGAAGAGGGCGCCGGTCGCTTCTACGAGGAGGATTCATGCCGCATCGTTTCCCGCAGGAGGCCGTACTTCGCGATGGGCGACGCGTCATTCTGCGCCCGTTCGCGAAGAGGGACGTGGGAGCGCTGTACGAGTTCTTCCAGCGCCTTCCGGAGGAGAGCCGGCGGTTCGCCTGGGACCGGCTCGATGATCGCTCGGTCGTCGAGCGCTGGGGCGTCGATCTCGACTACGAAAAAGTTCTGCCGCTCCTCGCGATCGACGGCTCGCGCATCGTCGCCGATGCGACGTTGCATCGCCGCGAGCAGGGGCCGCTGCGGCTCACTGGACGGATCAAGTGGACCATTGATCCGGCGTTCCGCGGCGTCGGGCTTGGCTCACTTCTGGTCAATCACTTCATCGATACCGCGAAGGGACTCGGGCTCAAGCACCTCAACTGCATGCTGATCAGCGACCTCGAAGCCGATGCGATCCGCGTGCTGGTCGAGCTCGGCTTCCGTTCCTACGAAATCGCCGGTTACGGCACCGATCCCGACGGCAATCAGCACGACATGACGCTGATGGTGCTGAAGCTCTAGTTGCCGCTTTCCGAAGACAGATATTCGCCGCCGGCGCCAGGCGGCAGCCGCGCTGCCGCAAACGGGAACGCCATCGTGCGCTGGCGCCGCCTGGCCGTGAGCGCAAGCGTTATCGCCATCGCCAGCCTCGCGCTCGCACTGTGGGCGCTTTCGCAGCTTCGCGAATCGCCGACGGCGATCGCGGTCCAGTCGACATTACCTTCCGCCCTGGCCCCGGCGGCTCCGCCGGAAGACCGGCTCGCGGTTTCTCCGGCAAGCTTCGCCGACCTTCCGGGATGGGAGAGTGATCGGCTTTCGCAGGCGCTGCCGGCACTCACCGGATCGTGCATCAGCGCCGCCAGAGAGGGATCGGGCGGAGATCTCGGAGCGATCCTCACGCACAGCGCGAGCGCGCTGCGCGACGTCTGCGCGGCGCTCGCGGCACTTCCTGCCGGCGACGATGCCACCGCCCGCCACTTTCTCGAGAAGAACTTCTCGCCCTGGCAGATCACCAACCACGGTGAGCGCGAAGGCCTTTTCACCGGCTACTACGAGCCGGAGCTTTCGGGATCGCGCACGAAGCGCAAGCCCTTCGTTCACCCGCTCTATCTCACGCCGCGCGATCAGCAGATCGTCGACCTCGGTGAATTCAAGACCGACCTCGCGGGCCGGAAGATCACGGGTCTGGTGCGCGGCGGCAGATTCCGCCCGTACTGGGATCGGGCGGAGATCGAGGGCGGCGCGCTCTCCGGAAAGGGTCTCGAGATGCTCTGGGTCGACGACCCGGTGGCGCTGTTTTTTCTCCAGATCCAGGGCTCGGGGAGAGTCGTCCTCCCCGACGGGAAGATCGTCCGCATCGGCTACTCCGGACAGAACGGCCGTGACTACACCGCGATCGGCAAGGTGCTGATCGCGCGCGGCGAGCTCACGCGGGAAGAGGTCTCACTGCAGACGATCCGCGCCTGGCTGCGCGCTCATCCGGACGGCGCCGACGAGGTCATGCGGACGAACCGGTCGTACGTTTTCTTTCGCGTGCTGCCGGGAGCGCCGGTCGGCGCGGCCGGAGTGGAACTCACTCCGGGCCGGTCGCTTGCGGTCGACAGCCGGTTTCTGCCTTTCGGATTGCCTCTCTGGCTCGATGCGACGCTGCCGCCTCTGCCCGAGCTGGGCCGGGCGGAGAGCGTTCCGCTGCAGCGCCTCGTCGTGCCGCAGGATCGCGGCGGGGCGATCAAGGGTCCGGTGCGCGGCGACGTTTTCTGGGGCGCCGGCAGGGAAGCGGAGGCGATTGCCGGCCGGATGAAGCAGCCCGGGCGCCTATGGCTCCTGTGGCCGAAAGTCCTGCCGCCCCCGAATACGCCGGTTCCGGCGCCCGTGGATGAAGCGGCGGCGCCGCCGGTTCCCGCCGCCCGGCCCTAGCGCGGCGTCAGACGCGCAGCCAGTCGGCTCGCCAGTCGCGGATCTTCGACTTGATGATCTTGCGGTCCTGAATGTCTCCGGCGAGCACTTCGCGGGTGAGGTCGGTGACTTCGGCATCACTCGCGAAGCGCAACGCGACGAGCTGCGACGTCGAGAGCTCGCCGATGCGGGCACGCAAGTCGGCCGGCAGGATGTTCGCCAGGCGCAGGCGCTCTTCGAGCCGAATCAGACGGTTCTGAACGATCTGCGCGTTGATGCGGGCGTAGAAGGCGACGACAATCAGGGCCATGGCGGTGAGGATCGCGAGTCCGGTAGCGAAGGACGGGAAGTGGAAGAAGATCCAGAGCGTCCAGAGGAAATTGAGCGCCAGAACGACGAAAGCCGCCATGAAGGGGAGCGGGGTGCGGCGGGAGTGAGTGGCGAAGTTCTGCGCGATCATCGGTTCGGACATGTCGATCTCCGGAAAAGTGAATGGAGGGCTAGCCTACCGGACGGGTTCAAAGTGGCTGTCCCGCGCCGCGAAGCTTGTCTAGAATGCCGCCATGCCGACCTCGACTCCCCGCCCCACGACCTTCGTCAGCGAGCTCGAACCCCACCTTCTCTGGCGCCACTTCGACCGGATTCTCGCGATTCCTCGGGGATCGAAGAACGAAGAGGGAATGCGGACCTATGTGAAAGAGGTCGCGCTCGCGCACGGACTCGAGGCGTCGACCGATTCCGCCGGCAACGTCGTGGTGCGGAAGCCCGGCACCGCCGGACGAGCGAGCGCCCCGGTCGTCGCGCTCCAGTCGCATCTCGACATGGTGTGCGAGAAGAACGCCGACGTCGCCTTCGATTTCGCCGTCGATCCCATTCGTCCGCGGCGGGACGGGGACTATCTCTGCGCCACCGGAACGACGCTCGGTTCCGACAACGGAATCGGCGTCGCAGCGATGCTCGCGCTGATGGAAGCCACCGACGTCGCGCACGGCCCCCTCGAATTTCTCTTCACGATCGACGAAGAGACCGGCCTCACCGGTGCGGCGGATCTCGACCCGACGAGTCTCAAGGCGCGTCGCCTGCTCAATCTGGATACCGAGGAGGAAGGGGCGATCTACGTCGGATGTGCCGGCGGCGCAGGGACCGATCTCGCGATTCCGCTGGAAACGATGTTCGGAGCCGATGGGCGCACTGCGCTCGGCATCCGCCTCTCGGGTCTGAAGGGCGGGCACTCCGGCGTCGACATTCATCTTCAGCGCGGAAACGCGATCTCGCTCCTCGCTCGGGCGCTGCGTGCGACGCTGCCCGCATTTCAGTTCGAGATGCTGCGCTTCGAGGGCGGCAACATGCACAACGCCATTCCGCGCGAAGCCTCGGCGATCGTCCGTGTCGCGACCGGAGACATTTCGCGCTTCGGCGCTGCGCTCACCGCGGAGGTTGCCGCCATCGGTGAAGAGCTCACCGGCATCGAAGAGGGAGTGCGCGTCGATGTCGCCGCCGCGGAGGCCGCCGGGCTGCCCGCCGAATCCTGGTCGGAAACGACGACGCTGCGCGTGCTGGCGCTGCTCGTCGCACTGCCGCACGGAGTGCTCGCGATGAGTCACGACATCGCCGGACTCGTCGAAACCAGCACGAACCTTTCCCGGGTGCGGAGCGATGGGGAGACCCTGCGCATTCATCAGAGCAACCGCAGCTCCGTGATGTCGTCTCTCCGCGCGACGCAGCAGCGCATCGCGGCATTTGCCGATCTCGCTGGCGGCGAAGCGTCCCAGAGCGAAGGTTATCCGGGCTGGAAACCGGATATGAAGAGCGCGCTGCTCGCGACACTGCGTGAGGTTTCCCGTTCCATCACCGGCAAGGAGCCCGAGATCAAGGCGATTCACGCCGGACTCGAATGCGGTCTCATCGGCGAGAAGTTTCCGGGAATGGACATGACCTCCTTCGGACCTCAGATCGAGTTCCCGCATTCGCCGGACGAGCGGGTGCTCATTCCCTCCGTCGGGCGGTTCTGGGAGCTCCTCGTCGCGACTCTCGATCGTCTGGCCGCATGAGCCGGCCGGGCGCGTAGACTCGAACGCCAACCAACGCCCGGACCAGGAGGTCCCCATGCATCGCGCGAAGAAATCCGCTGGCGCTCCACGCACGGAGTCCGACCAGCCCCAGGTCAGCGGAATGAATCGCCGGGAGTTGCTGGGCACGGTCGGCGGCGCGGCGCTCGCGGGAGTGGGTGGGCTGGCGATCGGCGCGGCGGCGCCGGCCGCGGCATCCGCGGTATCGACTACCTCGCCGGCACCGTTCGAGCTCGAGGAGCTGACGATCCGCGACCTTTCGGCGGGCATGACCGCAGGTCGCTGGACCTCGCAGCGGCTCGTCGAGCTCTACCTCGGACGGATCGCCGACGTCGACCGCGCCACGAATGCGAAGCGCGGCACGAATGCGATGGCCGAGACCAATCCGCAGGCGCTCGAAATCGCCGCCGGGCTCGACCGCGAGCGCAAGGCAGGAAAGATACGCGGTCCTCTGCACGGCATTCCGGTCATCCTCAAGGACAACATCGACACCGGCGACCGGATGAAAACGACCGCGGGCTCGCTTGCCCTCGCGGGGTCGACGGCGGCGAAGGATGCATTCCTGGTCGAGCGCCTGCGCGCGGCCGGTGCGGTCGTGCTGGGGAAGACGAATCTCTCCGAATGGGCGAACTTCCGCTCGACCCGCGCGAGCTCGGGTTGGAGCGGCCGCGGCGGGCAGGTGAACAATCCGTACGTTCTCGATCGCAACCCGTGCGGCTCCTCGAGCGGCACCGGTGCCGGGATCTCCGCCAACCTCGCGGCAGCCGGTATCGGCACGGAAACGGACGGCTCGATCACCGCGCCGGCCTCGATGTGCGGACTCGTCGGGATCAAACCGACGGTCGGACTCGTGTCGCGGGGCGGGGTCATTCCGATCTCGGCGACGCAGGACACGCCGGGTCCGCTCTGCCGCACCGTCACCGATGCCGCGATTCTGCTCGGCGCGATCACCGGCGTCGACCTTCTCGATCCCGCGACCGCCGCCTCGGCCGGCCGGAGCGCGGACTATGCCAGGGCCCTCGACCCCAATGCTCTTTCCGGGGCCCGGCTCGGTGTCGTGCGGAGTTTCTTCGGCTGGCATCCCGAAGTCGACCGCGAGATGCAGGGAGTCCTCGATCTCCTCCGCAGCCGGGGGGCGGTGCTGGTCGATGTCGCCGAGATTCCGCACGCAAAGGAGTACGACGCGACGGAGTACGACGTACTTCTCTACGAGTTCAAGCACGGTCTGAACGGGTACCTGAGCGCTCTGCCCGCTGGCGTCGCGCCGCGCACGCTCGCGGAGCTCATCGACTGGAACCGGCAGCACGCCCGGGAAGAGATGCCCTGGTTCGGCCAGGAGATCTTCGAACAGGCCGAGGCCAAAGGCCCTCTCACGGACGAGGCGTATCTCAAGGCGATCGCCGCCAACGCCCGTCTGTCGCGTGCGGAGGGCATCGACGCCGCGCTCGCCGCGGAGCATCTCGACGCGCTGATCTCGCCGACGATGGGCCCGGCGTACCTGACCGACTGGTTGACCGGCGATCACTACGGCGGCTCGGCGACCTCGCCGTGCGCCGTCGCGGGCTATCCTCACATCACCGTGCCCGCCGGTGCGGTTCAGGGTCTGCCGTGGGGTCTTTCCATCATGGGTACGGCATGGAGCGAAGCGAAGCTCGTGGGGTTCGCTTTCGCGTTCGAACAGGCGAGCCGCGCGCGGAAGGCGCCGCGCTTTCTGCCCACCCTCGACTGGAGCGCCTGAGTCCGGCTCAGGACGGTTGCGGCAGGACGAGCGCCGCGAAGAGCTCGACGAGCGCCGGATCGAGATAGGTGCCGGCGCGCGCGCGCAACGTCGCGATGGCGTCTTCCGGACCGACGTCGCCCTGGCCGCGAAGCGTCTCCCAGGTATCCGCGACGGCCACGATCCGCGCCGCGGCGACCGGCTGGCGCGGCACGGCCATCCGCGGATAGTTCTGTTCGCCGTCGAAGCGCAGATGGTGCTCGTAGGCGACCAGCACCGCGAGGTCCGGCATGCCTTCGAGGGCCGAAAGGCGCGCGGCGCCGCGCACGGGATGACTGCGGCGCCGGGCCCCGGGATCCCCGTCGGGCGCCCCCGGTTCGAGGTAGCCGACGTCGTGTACCAGAGCCGCGAGAGCGAGCTCCTCCAACACCACGCCGTCGAGGCGCAGCGCGCGGCCCAGCCGCAGAGTTCCGAGCGCGACGCTCAGTCCATGGAGAAAAGCGCGGTCGTTCGCGTCCGCGGCTTTCAGCCGGAGCGGGGCCAGAGCGCCCTCTTCGGCGCTGCGGGCAAGGCGCGCAACCAGCGAGCGCAGGCGATCGACGCGGGTGGCCGCGCCGTTCGCCATCGCGACGAGCTCCGCCCGCCCCGACTCGAACTGCTCGCTCGACAACCAGCTCGCGGGCGCGCTCGTCGCCGGACCGCTGCTTCCTTCTGTCGCTCCGTCGGAGGCGGCATAGCCGGCCTGGCCGACGGCGATGTGGCGCGTCGAGGTTGCCCCCTTCGCCGCCTGCACGGCGTCGAGGAACCGACCGAGCTCCGTCGTCGAGAGTCCACTGAGAAGAGACAGACCGCGGATCTCGTAGCGGTGGAAGGCCTGCAGAAGTCCTCGCCCCCACATCGCGTCTTCGGGCAGAGCCTGGTGCTCGACGATCAGCTGATCCTCGAGCAGGATGAGGGAAACCTCGTTCGTTCCTGCGAGCGCCCGCCAGGCCTCGAACGCGGCGACGGTTCGCGCGAGCGCACGCTCGACCTGCGGATGGTCGTGGGCATAGACCGCGCGCTGCTGGAAGGCCGCGCCGAGCTCGACGACCAGGCGCTCGGTGAGCTGGGAGCGATTCGGTGACGTCGGCACGTTCATGCGGGCTTCTCTCCGGCCGGAACATTCTGCTGACGAGCCAGCGCCGTCGCCAGCCGCCGGACTTCGGCGTCCCGAGATCGTACGCCGCTCTCGATCCAGGAGGCGCGGGACTCCGGCGGGTAGGAGGCGAGCGTGCGGTAGACCTCGCGGCGTTCCTCGATCGCCGGCGGCAACAGCTGGAAGCGCGCACGGTAGCGCGCAAGACCGTCGAGCGCCGCGGGATTGCCGATCGCCGCGAGCGCACGGATTGCCTTGATCCGGATGGCGCGGCGCACTCCGAACGGATCGCGTGCGCGCAGGTAGCTGACGATCGGTTCGACGGCCTCGACGATGCCGTGCTCGCCAGCGAGCTCCATCGCAGCCTCCGCCTGGCGCGGATCGCGGTGCGTGAGCGCGCGCCGCAGCAGCTCTCGCGGAACGTCCGGATCGAACGCGAAGAGGTTGCGGATCGCTTCGAGCCGGACGCGCAGATCCGGATGGTCGGCGCACTTGCGCACCGCCGGCACCGATCCCGGGTCGCCGACGCGCCGCAGCAGGAGCAGCATGTTGCGCACGACGTACCAGCGCGAATCGGAAAGCAGAGACGTCGCGTCGCGCACGACGGCGGGACCCAGCTTCTCCAGCAGGTCGAGCAACAGATGGCGCATCCGGCGGTTGTCGGCTTCGGCGAGCACGCCGAGGAGGTGCCGCGAAGCGGTCGCGCCGAGCCGCGCGAGGAGCGCCGGGACGAGTTTCAGCGATTCTTCGGAGAGCTCCGGCAGCGCCGTCACGAGAGCCTCGAGAGAATCGCGCCCGGAAAGCCGTTCCGCGGAACGCCGGAACGCGGTTCCGCTCGCGCCCTCCGCTGCGGCGTGAGCCTGAACGCGTTCGACGAGAGCGAGAGCCTGACGCATCCGCCCGCTCGTCAGCAGGCGACGGTAGCCGATCTCGAGGCGATGCAGCAGCGGAGCCAGGGTCTCCGGCGGCACGTCCGGAGAGTCCACGAGCTCGAGCAGCGCCACGGTCACGGTCCGTTCGTGGGCGGCTTCGAGAAGCTCGCGGGCGACTTCGGCGGCCGCGGCCGGGAGCGGCAGATCGGTGCGATCTTCCGGCAGCTCGAGCAGGACCTCGACCGTGGCGGCGGCGCTGGCCCCGGACGGCGTGTTGTCCAGCGCATCGACGTCCTCACCGGCGAAGGCGCGGCGGAGACTCGCCAGCTGCTGTGGAGCGATGCGCGGCGCCGCCGGAGCTGCCGCGGTTTCGCCGTCGCTCCTGCGGTCACCGGCCTCGGCAGTGGACGGGCTGCCGGCGCCGCGCGCCGCCGCGCGCCCGACCGCCAGCCGCAATTCGCCCGCGATCTGCGGCGAGAGCAGGGAAGTCAGCTGCTCGAGCGACTCCCGCGCCGCACCTTGCCGGCCGGCCGCGGCTGCGACCTCCTGCATCAGGCGATCGCGATCCTCCGCCCGCAGGCGCTGATGGAGCGCGCCCAGAACGCCCGCCTGGACCGAGCTCACCGGCACCGCAGAGCAGAGCTCTTCGGCGGTCCCGGTGAGCGCGGCGGCGAAAGCCGCGGGTCCCCAGGTGCCTGTCGCCGGCCCGTTTCCGCCGGTGTCGAAGAGGTACTGCAGAAGCTCCGCGGCGCTCTTGCCGGAGGTGATCCAGCTCGCCAGCTGATCCGGAGCCAGGCTCCCGTTCGCGAGCAGTCGACGGATCACCCGCGACGCGAACGCACCGGCTTCGGGCGCGTTGAGCGCCTCTTCGCCTTCGATCAGCGCCAGGGCGGAGAAATCGAGGTCGGCGACCCGGAGATGCACGAGGCCGGCGGCGGCGAGCTCCGCGGCGAGCGAGCCGGCTTCGCGGGCCCGGATCGCGTCGAGTCCGAGCGCGCGCAGGAAAATCTCGAGCTCCGTCGAGTGGATGCCCGGATCGAGCGCGACGGCGGCCGCCCGGCGTCGGCGAAGGAGCCGTGCGAGCTGGACCGCGGTCGGAGCAGTGAAGCGGCGGTCCCCCCAGTGCAGCGCCTCGCGAGCGGCGGTGACTTCGATCGAACCGGTCTCGTCGAGGAGCTTCTGCAACGCGCCGATCGCCTTCTGAAGGCTGCCGGCGATCGTCGGGTGCCCGCTGGGGTAGGAGGCCAGCGCGCGCCAGGCGATCGCCAGATCGCGCAGGAAGTCGCTCCACAGAACGTCCAGGCGGTCGACAGCCATCCGTCCGATTGTACGCGTTCCGCAAGTACAATCCCGGGGTGAAGAAGTCGCCTGCCCAGCGCTCTCTCGGCCAGACCCTGACGATGGCCCTGCGCCAGCGCGACGGTCTTCTCGTCAAGGTGTTCGTCGGTGCCGGGCTGCTGCTCCTCGCCAGTGCGCTCTGGTACATCTGGCCCTACTGGCAGCTCTCGGGTCACTTCGCGACGCTTCCCACCGTGCAGCCGTCACGGCTGTATGCGCAGCCGTTCCGTCTCTTTCCGGGCGAACGCCTGACGCCGGAGGCGCTCGTCGCGAGGCTCGTGGAGCTTCACTACCTCCCCGCCGACGAGGGCGAGCTCGAGCCGGGGAGATTCCGCTCCACGCCGCTGCAGGTGGGAGTTTTCCGGCGGCATTTCCCGTCGGCGACCGCCGACACGGGAGGCGATCTTCTCGTCGTCGACTTCGTCGACGGCAGGATCACCGCGCTGATGCGTGCCGAGCATCCCGTTCGCGAGGCCTGGATCGACCCGCCGCTCCTCGCGAGTTATTACGGCGACACCCTGCTCGAGCGTCGACCGACGCCGCTTGCCGACATCGCGCCGTCGACGGTGCGCGCGGTGCTCGCCGCCGAGGACTCCTCCTTCTTCGAGCATCCCGGCATCTCGTTCACCGGAATTCTCCGCGCCGTGTGGGTGAATCTTCGCGGCTCCGGCGTCATGCAGGGCGGTTCGACGCTGACGCAGCAGCTGGTGAAGAACATCTATCTCACGTCGGAACGCACCATGAGCCGGAAGCTTCGCGAAGCTCTGCTCGCCGTCATGCTCGAATGGCGTTACTCGAAGGAGCAGATTCTCGAGGCCTATCTCAACCAGATCTTCTGGGGCCGCAGCGGCTCGGCGAATCTCATCGGGATCGGTGCGGCCTCGGCGGCCTATTGCGGCAAGGAGCCGCGCGAGCTCACGCTCGCCGAAAGCGCGCTTCTCGCCGCGATGATCCGGGCTCCGGGCTCCTACCACCCCGTGGAAGACGCGGCCGCGGCGCGCGAGCGGCGCGACTTCATTCTGGAGCGTCTCGTCGCTCTCCGCTGGGCCGATCGCGCCGCCGCCGACGCGGCGAAGAAAGAGCCGCTGCCGGTGCCGATACCCGCGCTGTCGCGGCGTCAGGCGCCGTATTTCGCCGACGCGGTGGTGACCGAGGCGCGACGGCGATTCGGCGTCTCCGAGCTCGCCGATGGCGGCTTCACACTGCTCTCGACGCTGAATCTCGACGATCAGAAGAGCGCCGAGAAGGCGGTCCTCGAGGGTCTGGCGGAGCTCGCCGACAAGAGCGAACGGGTGCGCAACAAGACGACTCCGTTGCAGTCGGCGCTGGTTTCGCTCGACACGGCGAGCGGCGCCATCCGCGCCTGGGTGGGGGGCCGCGAGTACCACCAGAGTCAGTTCGATCGCGCGGGTTCGGCGCGCCGCCAGGCTGGAAGCGCCTTCAAGCCCCTGGTCTACGCCACCGCTTTCGAGCAGGGTGTCGCGACGCCGGCGACGCTGATCGAAGACTCGCCGCTCACGCTCGAGTCGGGTGGCAAGAGCTGGTCGCCGATGAACGACGACGATCAATTTCACGGTTGGGTCACGGCGCGGACCGCGGTCGAGCAGAGCTACAACCTGCCGACGATCCGCCTCGCGCTCGCGACGGGATTGCCGAAGATCGTGCAGATGGCGCGCGATCTGGGCATCGCCGCCGGACTCAAGCCGGTCCCTTCGATCGCCATCGGTTCGTTCGAAGTGGCGCCTGTCGAGCTCGCCGTCGCCTACGCGGCATTCGCGCGCGGCGGTGTGCGCCCGACGGCACGGATGCTCGACGCCGTGCTTTCTCCGGGTGGTGCGCCGCTCGCCTCGAGGGAAGAGCCCGCACCGCGGCAGGTGATGTCGCCGCAGACGGCGTTTCTCGTCACCAGCCTCCTGCAGGGGGTCGTCGACTACGGCACCGCGCGCTCGATGCGGACGCTCGGACTCAAGGATCCCGTCGCCGGCAAGACGGGGACTTCGAACAGCCGGCGCGACAACTGGTTCGTCGGCTTCACGCCGGATCGTGCGACCGTGGTCTGGGTGGGATTCGACGACGACTCGCCGACGCCATTTTCCGGATCGAAAGCCGCTCTGCCGGTGTGGACGAAGTTCATGGTCGCGGTGCGCCCGGCGGACGGCTATCCCCGGTTCGCCACGCCGAGCGGAATCCGCGTCGTCCTGATCGATCCTGCGACGGGAGAGCTCGCCACGGATCGCTGCCCGGAAGTTCTCTCGGAGGCTTTCCCGGTCGGTCGCGAGCCGTTGGTGGTCTGCCATCTCCACGGCGGACGCGGCACTTTGCCGATCGATCCGCAGATGCGCGCCGAGATCCAGGAAGAGCGCTCGCAGAGCGGGATCTCCGGCTGGCTGAAGCGTGTCTTCAGCCGCAAGCCACGATCGAGCGGTCCGTCGCCCTAGGTGATGGCCGGTTTCGGCGGTTTCGGCGGGCTCTGCGGATTCTGAACGGAGCCGTCGGCGAAGAGGTCGCGCGTCGCCGGACGCGCGAGGATCGACAGAGTGATCATGCCGAGGAAGGTCCCGATCGGGATGAAGCTGCAGGCCGCCATCGCGACCCGGCGGCAGAAGCTGAAGCGCTGGCAGCGGGCGAGACAGTAGCCGGCACGCGCCATGGAGATTCCGAGCGCGAATCCCGCCACGAGAAGCGCCATGACGATCCCCGTCGCGAGCGGCAGTCCGATCGCTTCGAGCCAAGGAGAGGGCGGCGCTTCGCCCGGCTCGCGGAGCATCGCCGCGACGAAGACGGCGAGCGCCGGGATCAGCGAGAGCATCGCGGCGAGCGCGCCGACAGCGTAGAAGAACATCGACAGAAACTGCAGGTGCTCGCGTTCGTCGGCCACGCGCGAAGTCTATCCGCCGCCGCCGCCGCCGCCGCCGCCGCCGCCGCTCGCCCGTCGCGGAGAGCGTCCCGCCACCGCGACGGTTGTCGCCGGCATCCAGATTGCGAGCCGGCGCCACCAGCTCGGGGCACTCGTGCCTTGCGCGTCCGATGCGGCGGCCGGCGGTGCGATTTTCTCGCCCACGAGCGAGAGCGGAAAGTAGCTCACGTAGGGAACGGGCTCGATCTCGGCACAGCCGGCGGCCGTGAGCAGCGCGGCGAGCGTTTCGGCGGAGTAGTACGCGACGTGCTCGGGCGCCTTGAAGAACGGCCAGCGCCGCCCGAGCAGCGGGCGCCAGAAGCCGCCCATGTCGGGCGTCGCGAGAAGAAGAAAGCCGCCGGGAGCGAGATGGGAGAGCAGGCCGCGGAGGAGAGCGACCGGATCGTAGATGTGCTCGATGGTGTGGATGAGCGCGATGCCGTCGAAGAGGTCCGCCGGACCGAGGTCCGGAATGGCTTCGAGGCCGCCGAGATAGACCGCGTCGGAGCGCGTCCGGGCGAGCGCGGCGCCGGCCTCCGAAAACTCGGTTCCGGCGCGGTAGTCGAAGTAGGGTTTCGCTTCGTCGAGAAAGAAACCGTAGGCGCAGCCGACTTCGAGGAGCCGTCCGCCGGTCATTCCGCGGCGCTTCATCGTCCGCAGCAGGCGGCGGAAGGTGCGACGCAACGTCGGTTCCTGCGCGAGGTAGCTCGAGTAGCCGGGACCCTCGCTGCCCTCGAAGTAGGTGACTTCGCGATAGGCGTCGAGCATCTCCGCCTCGTTCAGCCGCGGCGAGAGGTACCAGAGTCCGCAGGACGGACAACGAACGACCCCGAATGGCGGAAACGAATAGGCCGGCTCCGGTGGCGGCGCGCCACAGAGCAGACATGGCGCTCGTTCGAGCGCGGCGGAGGAGGGGGGCGCGGAGCCGGTCAACAACGATCCTGAATCGGCCGGAAGTATAGTGGATGCAGTGCCCGGCCTTCGTCTCCTTCTGCTCCTGGGAATCGCGGCAGGAGGTTTTCTGGCGTTCGGCAGGGCCCGGAGGGAAGGGGGCATCGCCTGGCTTCTCGCGTGCGGCGTCGCGACCGCGCTGCTCGCGCCTTCTCTTCTCGTCCCGCACGGAATTCCGAGTCCGTCGGCGAATCTCTCACGGCTGGCGCCCTGGCAGACGTCGGCATCTCCGCCATCTCCGCTATCTGCGGCATCTCCGCCCTCGCCGGCGAGGGCGACGGCCGGGAACCCGGAGCTCGGCGACGTCACGTTTCAGGTCGAGCCGTGGCTCCTTTTTCTCCGCACCGAGTTTCGCGCCGGCCGTCTGCCGTTCTGGGATCCCTATCAGTCTTCCGGAGCGCCGTACTGGAGCAACGGCTCGAGCGCGCCGCTCTTCCCGCTGCACCTCCTGTTCGCCCTTCTGCCGATCGACCTCGGGTTCCTTCTCCTCCCCTGGATCCGCATCGTCGCCGGCGCGCTCGGTACCTATTTCCTGGCGCGCGAGCTGGGCATCGGTGTCGCTGGAGCGCGCCTGTCCGCAGTCATCTATCCGCTCTCCGGACGTCTGGTCAGTTTTCTCCTCTTCCCCATGGCGAACGCGCTCTGTCTCGTGCCGTGGATCTTCCTCGCCGTCGAACGCCTGGCGAACGGCAAGCGCGCCTGGACTCTCCTGGCGGTGCTCGCCGGACTGCAGCTGCTCGCCGGGCATCCGGAGACCGCGTTTTTCACCGCTGCGGCATGCGGTGTCTATCTTCTCGGACGAGGATTCGGCCGCGGAGCTGCTGCTCTCGAGATGAAGGCCATGCGCGTCTGGGGCGAGGTCGTTTCCGCCTGGATCGTCGGCCTGCTCCTGGCCGGCGTTGCGCTCGTCCCGCTCGCTTTCACGCTGCCGGCGACCGATCGCTGGCGCGAGTGGACCGGAGGCGGCGAAGCGAGCCTCCCGGTGATCTTTCGACTCTGGCTGCGCTTCGTGCTTCCCAACGCTTTCGGTGAGCTCGCCGACGGCTCCTTCTGGGGGCCGTACCTGTTCGTGCCGACGACGGTCTACGCCGGAGCGCTCACGCTGCCGCTCGCGATCGCCGCCCTGTTCCGTCGTCGCCGTGCGGGCGCGAACCCGGTCGCACTCGAAAATGACCCTGCGCTCGCGGTGAAATTGCGTGCGCTCGCGTGCATGGCGCTCGTCTGTCTTCTCGCGTCGTATCACTTTCCCGGATTCCGGGAGTTGCTCTTCGCGACGCCGATCGTGCAGAAGATGCTGCATCACTATCTGCTGCTCGGTGTCGAGCTCGGGCTCGCGCTGCTCGCCGGCGCCGGTCTCGAGCGCTGGCTTGCGGGCGAAGGCCGGGGCCTCGTCGCCGGCGCGCTGCTGCCGCTTCTTGCGGTGGTCGCGGGATGGGCGGCGTTTCGCGACGATTGGCAGGTTCGCGGTCAGACGAGCACAGAGCTCGCCGCGACCGCGCTCGCTCTCGGATTGCCGCTCCTCCTCATCGCAGCGCTGCGCCTATCGGCCCGGAGCCGCCGGCGCCTCGCCCCGTGGATTCTCTGCATAGCGGTTGCCGATCTGGTCTGGGCGCATCGCCTCATCAACCCGGTGCTGCCGGTCGAGAAGCTCCAGGCGCGCACTCCGGCGATCGAATTTCTCGCCGGACGCCCGGAACGGATCGCTGCCATCGGCGATGCGTTCCGTCCCAACGCGGCGATGGTTCATGGCCTCTACGACGTGCGGGGCGACGATTCACTCAAGCTCTCGCGCTACGAGAAGGTCTACGGCAGCGAGCTCGCGACGCCGCATCCGACTTTTTTCCGTGCGATCACGAACTGGACGAGCCCGTGGCTCGATCGCCTCGGCGTGCGCTGGGTCCTTGCAGCTCCGGGCACAGCTCCACCGGTCGCCTCCTGGACGGCCGTCTACTCCGGAGCGGACGCGACGATCTTCGAGCGCGCGACCGCCGAGCCGCTGGTGCGATTCGAGAGGGCACCGCAGGTCGATCTGCCGGCGCTCGCGCTGCGTCTTCCGGGGCGATGGGAGTTCGAATGGCGGGGCGCGGAGGCGTTGGATTCGCCGCGTCTCGTCGTCGCCGAGACCTGGGATCCGGGTTGGCGGGCGACGCTCGACGGACGACCGCTCGTCGTCGAAGCTGCCGACGATCTCTGGCTTTCGGTGCGGCCGGGCGCGGGCTCCGGCCGGCTCGTCTTGCGTTATCTGCCGGACGGGATCGTTCCGGGCCTCTGGGCGAGCGCGCTGGGACTGGTGCTGCTCGTCGCCGCTGCGATCATCTCCGGACGGCCCGGATGGCCCGGGCGGATCAGAGCTCGCTGGCCTTGAAGGTGTCGCACTGGTCGGGGTCGCCGGTCGTGAGGCCGCGCTTCAGCCAGCGCACCCGCATCTCCGACGAGCCGTGCGTCCACGACTCCGGGCGCACCGTTCCCGCCGCCTGTCGCTGCATCATGTCGTCGCCGATCGCCGCGGCGGCGCGCAGGCCCTCCTCGACATCGCCCGGTTCGAGAAGGTTGCGCGTCTTGTTGGCGTGATTTCCCCACACCCCGGCGAGGCAGTCGGCCTGCAGCTCGAGCCGCACCGACAACGCATTGGCCTGCTCCGCGCTCGCGCGCTGCTGTGCCGCCGTGACCTGATCGGCGAGACCGAGCAACTGCTGCACGTGATGCCCGATCTCGTGCGCGATGACGTACGCCTGCGCGAAGTCTCCCGGCGCGGAGAAACGGCGCGCCAGAAGGTCGAAGAACGCCGGATCGACGTAGAGCTTCTGATCGGCCGGACAGTAGAACGGGCCGACCGCGGCCGAGGCGGTTCCGCAGGCGGAGTTCACGCCGTCCGAGAAGAGCACGAGGGTCGGTTTGCGATACTGCTGACCCTGCTCGGCGAAGATCTGCGTCCAGACATCCTCGGTCGATGCGAGCACCGTCGAGGTGAACTGGCCCGTTTCGTCGCTCGGAGCGCCGGTCGGCGCCTGGGCGTCGGCCGATGGATCGACCGTCGCCTGGCCGCCGCCGATCGCATCGAGGAGCTGCCGCGGGTCCTGGCCGGTGAACAGGGCGAAAAGCAGCACGAGGAGTGCCGCGCCGCCGCCGATCGCCATTCCACCACGAGCCGGAGTCATTCCCCGGCGGTCTTCCACCTGATCGCTCTGCCGTTCGCCTCGCCACTTCATCGCCGGTCTCCCTTTGCCGGACCCGCGCGGGCCCGGATCTCCGATTCGGCGCGATTGTACTCCGCTCCCGGTTCCCGGTTCGATCGAGGTGAAAGAATGTCGGGGTGAACGTGCGACCGCTGCTTTCCGAACGACTGCCCGCCGGCAGGGAGACATCGGCGGAGGAGCTGCTCGATCGCTTCGTCACCTGGGCCGCGGATGCCGGCTTCGTGCTCTACGCGCATCAGGAAGAGGCGCTTCTCGAGCTCTTCGCCGGCAAGCATGTGATCCTCAACACGCCGACCGGCTCGGGCAAGTCGATGGTCGCGCTCGGCCTTCACTTCAAGGCCCTTGCCGAGGGGCGCATCTCCTTCTACACCAGCCCGATCAAGGCGCTCGCCTCCGAGAAGTTCTTCGCCCTGTGCGAGGACTTCGGCGCGGCGAACGTCGGCATGCTGACCGGTGACGCCTCGATCAATCCGGAAGCGAAGATTCTCTGCTGCACTTCCGAGGTGCTGGCCAACATGGCGCTGCGCTCCGGCGACCGTCTGGATGCGCCTTACGCCGTACTCGACGAATTCCACTACTACTCCGACGCCGAACGCGGCTGGGCCTGGCAGGTGCCGCTCGTCACGCTGCCGCACACGCGCTTTCTCCTCATGTCGGCGACTCTCGGAGACATGAAGCCGATCGCCGAGAAGATCGAGCTCGCGACCGGCGTTCCGGTCGCCCTCGTGACATCCGCCGTGCGGCCCGTTCCGCTTGACTTCGAGTATCGCGAGACGCCGCTGCACGAGACGATCGAATCGCTTCTCACCGCCGATCGCGCTCCGGTCTACGTGGTCAACTTCACGCAGCGTGAATGCGCGGAGCTCGCGCAGTCTCTGACCAGCATGGGAATGACGACGCGCGACGAGCGCGACGCGATCCGCGCCGAGCTCGGCGATTTTCGCTTCGACACGCCCTACGGCAAGGAAATCCGGCGTTTCCTCACGTTCGGCGTCGGCATCCATCACGCCGGCCTGCTGCCGAAGTACCGCCTGCTGGTCGAGCAGCTGTCGCAGAAGGGGATGCTCAAGGTGATCTGCGGTACCGACACCCTGGGCGTCGGTGTCAACATTCCGATCCGTACCGTCGTCTTCTCGAAGCTGTCGAAATACGACGGCGAGAAGGTGCAGATCCTGTCGGTGCGCGACTTCAAGCAGATCGCCGGAAGAGCCGGGCGCAAGGGGTTCGACGATCGCGGCTGGGTCGTCGCGCAGGCCCCCGAAGAGGCGATCGAGCGCAAGCAGGCGGCGCTCAAGGGAAAGAAGGGCAAGAAGGGGCCGGCGCCGAGGATTCCGGCACGCGGACCTTCGGGCGGTGGCCGCGGTCCCGGCGGTTCGGGCAAGGGCGAGGTCAACTGGACCAAGGAGACGTTCGAGAAGCTGATCTCGAAAGCGCCGGAAACGCTCAAATCGCGCTTCCGTATCTCTCACGGCATGGTTCTCAACCTGCTGCAGCGCGACGAGGAGCTGAACGATCCGTCACGCAAGAATTTCGCTTCGCTGCGGGAGCTCATTTCCGGCAGTCATGAGGACGATGCGGCGAAGAAGCGTCATCTCCGGCATGCCTCCGTGCTCGTGCGATCGCTGGTGCGCGCCCGTATCCTCGTGCTGCGCCGGGATTCCCGCACGGACTACTACTGGGTCGTCGTGAATCCGGATCTGCAGTTCGACTTCTCGCTCTACCACGCGCTCTCGCTCTTTCTCGTCGAAATGGTTCCGCTTCTCGAAGCGGAACATCCGACGTACGTCGGCGACCTCCTGACGCTCGTCGAGTCGGTGCTCGAGAATCCCGAGATCGTCCTGCGCAAGCAGACGGACCGTGCGAAGCAGGCCGCGCTCGCGGAGATGAAATCCCAGGGCGTGCAGTATGAAGAACGGATGGAGAAGCTGGAGGGCATCTCCTATCCGAAGCCGCTCGCCGAGTGGCTGTTCGGCAACTTCGATCGCTTCGCTCGCATGCACCCGTGGGTGGGTGATCGCGAGATCGAGCCCAAGTCGATCGGCCGCGAGATGTGGGAGACCTACGCCTCGTTCAACGACTACGT
>JBDTQG010000011.1:0-71540 GCA_039932315.1 Thermoanaerobaculia bacterium | reverse complement strand
GGTCTTCGAAGCGACCTCGCGCACCATCTGCGCGCCCATGTTCTCGAGCGGATCCTGAAGCTCGATCTCCTTGGCGACGGTGACGCCGTCCTTGGTGATCGTCGGCGAACCGAACTTCTTCTCGATGACGACGTTCCGGCCCTTCGGACCGAGGGTGACCTTCACCGCATCGGCCAGCTTGTTGACACCTCTGAGAATCGCGCCGCGCGCGTCCTCCGAGTAGGTAATGTGCTTGGCTGCCATGGATTCGATTCTCCTTGACGAAAAAAGTTGGGGCTCGGTAAAGAGCCGATGCGCTTACTTCTTGTCAGCCTTTTCGGCTTTTTCGGCTTTTTCGACGACCGCGAGAATCTCGTCCTCGCGCAGGATGACGTACTCCTCGTTGTCGATCTTGATCTCGCTGCCGGAGTACTTGCCGATCAGGATGCGGTCGCCCTTCTTGACGTCCATCGGCGAGCGCTTGCCGTCGTCGTTCACTTTGCCCGGTCCGACGGCGAAAACTTCGGCTTCCTGCGGCTTCTCTTTGGCGGTGTCGGGGATGATGATGCCTCCGCGGATCTGCTCCTGGGCCTCCAGGCGCTTGACCACAACGCGGTCGTGCAAGGGACGAATGTTCACTGCGGGATCCTCCTTCGAGAAGTTCGAGTGGCTCGGTTGTTCAACGGCTCTCCAGCCCATTGGCACTCACGCCGGAGAGTGCTAACAGAGTAGTCGACGACTCGGCGGCTGTCAAGGGGTTCCCGGGGGAATCTGAGTCTCTCCTGCGAAGATTTTGTTGCAGCGCCGACTCCTCTCGAAACTTCTTTGTTTTCAAGAGATAGGGCGAGATGGCTAGTTCACAGGCGCGGAATCCAGAGCATCGCGCGGAGAATTTCGCGCCGATACCCCGCGGCGCTCGCCCGCTGGCAGCTCTGGTAGAGCTTCGCCCCCGCGCCGGATTCCGCAGCCGCCTGGTGGACCCGCGCCTGTTCGGCGGCCAGGCCGCGCCGGAGACCGGAGAGGCCACCATGCATCCAGTCGACGATCGCTTCGGATCGTCCCTGGGCGGCGAAACGCGCGACGAGGAACTCAGGCTTGAGTCGCGCGGTTTCGACCCGGTGCTGGACACGCGCCGCCGGGGCATAGCGGATCCGTCCGCCCCCACGCTCGATCCGCAGGCCGAGCTCGGTCTCCTCACAGGAGAGCAGCGACCGGCCACGGCGTCCGAGGTGGCGGCTGAAAAGACCGAAGCGCTCGAAGGCCGCGCGCCGGAAAGCCATGTTCGTGCCCCGCGGCAGCTCGTTGTAGAAGAGGTCGTGCGCTTCGCCGCCGCGGTCCCACGCCGAGAGATACGGCAGGTAGCGATCATCGAGCCAGCCCGGACGCTCGCCGGAAAAGAGCGGATCGATCGGTCCCCCGGCGGCGAAGACGCCGGGCTCCCCGAGCGCTGCGACGAGCGCCGCGAGCCATCCGTCCGCGGGCAAAGCGTCGTCGTCGAGAAACAGGACGTGTTCGCTGCGCGCCAGCAGAATGCCCCGGTTCCGCGCCGCCGACAGGCCGACCGTCGACTCCTCGGCAACGCGCACACGAGCTTCGAGCTCACGTTCCAGAGACCGTGCAAGCTCGAGCGAACCGTCTTGCGAACCGTTGTCGACGATCACGATCTCCCAGTCGAAGGGAGCCTCCTGCCGGACGAGGCTTCGCACGGTCGCTTCGAGGGATGCGCCCCGTTCGCGCGTGCAGATGACGACCGTCGCGGCGAATTCGGTGGCCAGGCGCCCCCAAGATCCGCGATGCGCCTCGCTTCGCCGCACGGGGGCATCGGGGCTCGAAAAGACGAAGCGCCGGCCACGTCCGAGCTGCTCGCGCCAGGTCGCGATCGCATGGCCGCCCGGGCCGAAGGGAAACTCCTCCTGGACCGAGCGGCGAACGGCGAAGTTCGAGTTCCGGAGCGGGAACCCCCATTCCGTCGCGACGTCCCGCGACGAGGGCTCGCGCGCTCCCTGCAAAACCTCTCCGACGACGGCCGCCGGGGGGCTCGGCTGGAGGTGCGCCCAGCTGAGATTCGCCAGCCAGTAAGGCGAGGTGGGCACATCGCAAGGGTCGAGTACGGCGACGATCTCCGCCGGCGACGTTGCAACGGCGGCGTCCAGCAGCTCTCCTGCACCCGGACCTCCGACGTCCAGACGGCGATAGCACAGGCCCCGGCGCGCGAGGTCTGCGGCGAGCTGTGCGGCCGGCGCCGAGGAAGAAACCAGGCTGCTTGCGAATGGAAGATGGAAATCCTGCGCGGCCAGTGCGTCGAGAAATGCTGACGACGGCCGCCGATCGTCGATCAGGGGAACGACGATCTCCGCAACCAGCCCGGTCGGCGCGTCCGAAGCCTCCAGCCCGATCTCTGCAGAAAGGCGGCGGCCGACGCCGACCTTCGCACCGGCGCCGAGCTCCTGCCAGGCCGCGAGGTTCAGTTCGGCGATCCGATTCCAGTCGTACTCCGCGGCGATTCTCGCGGCGGCCTCTCCCGCGAGACGTTCGCGCAGGCCGGAATCGCGCAACAGGCGCAGTGTGGCATCCGCGAAGGGCTTCGCACCATCGGCGAGGAGGAGGTGCTGTCCGTCGCTGAGCTCCAATCCCTCGGCACCGAGCCGAGTCGAAACGACCGGTAGACCGCAGGCCATGGCTTCGAGAATCTTGAGACGCGTCCCCGATCCCGAGAGGAGCGGAACGACCATCATCGTCGCGCGCGCGAAAATCGGCGCGAGATCGACGACTTCGCCGGCAACCTCGATGCCGTCGATTCCATCCAGCGCCGTGACCCATTCCGGCGGGCGCGATCCGCAGACGAGCAGGCGAATCTGCGGATCGGCAGCGCGCAGCCGCGGCCAGATGCTGTCGACGAAATAGCGCAACGCTTCGGGATTCGGCGCGTGCGGAAAGCTGCCGAGGAAAAGCAGAGTTTTCGGCGGGCGAGCGCCGGGGACACCGTCACGGAGCGGAGGAACGAGGGGCGAAAGATTCGCGCCGTTGGGAACGACGCGCACCCGCGCCGCGCCATCGTCGAGGCGAGCCGCGAGAAAGCGTCCGTCCGCCTCGGACATGACCTGAACCTGATCGACCCATCGCAGATTCGAGAGCTCGTAACGGTGCCATCGGAGCCACTCCAGGCCATCTGCCGGTTCGCCCAGAGTCTTCGAAGCGAGAAGGCGCCTGCGGTAGCTGCGAAACGCGATGTCGTATTCGACGACGACAACCTTGGCCGGATGGGCGAAACCGGCCAGGCCTGCGAGCTCCGTGAACTCGAGTTGCACGATTTCAATGTCGTGCGCAGACACGAGGCTGCGAATCCGTTCGCCCAGCCGCGGGGCGAGAAATGGACGCGCTGCAACCGGAGCGTCCGGCATCGTCGAGATCTCGCCCGGCTGGGTGCGCAGATGGAAGTAGACGCCACGGCAGAACTGCCCGAGCTCTCGCCGTTGCAGCGGATCGTCGGTTCCGCCGCCAACGATCAGGAGGTGGATGTCGCACGTCTCGCCCAGACGGCGCAGAAGCTCATAGACCCGTACGGCCCCGCCGTGAATCGGCGGATAGGGGTAGATGGGCGCCACGACGAGCACGCGCGGTCGACCGCCGGTGGCGCGAACCTCGTTCGCCGGAGAGAGCGGCGGCGGACGTCGCGGCGCCCGGCGAATCCGGCTTCTCCAGCGCGCGACGAGCTCGCGCCTCAACGCTCCCGCGAGGAGACCGGCCTTCGATTCGCGCCGCGTCAGAGCCTTCTCCGATGAAGCGCCCGGATGGCGCCGCGATTCCCCCACCAGAGCGCCAGGCTACGAAGCCATGGAAAGAATAGCTCCGAGGCACCGCGCAGTCGACCGTGGCGCAGCGCGCGCCACCACTCGCGCATCACCGGTCGACCGAAAGCGTCGCCCAGCGCCTGGCGCAAGCGATAGCGCTCGCCGATCCAGCGCCAGCCCGAACCCTCGGCGACGCTGCGCGAAACGAGTGTCCGAAGGTCGTACCCGTGCGTGTGCAGGACCGCCGCCTCTTCGACGGCGACGATGCGATATTCACGCTCCACGGCGGTCTGCTGCCAGAGCTTGTCCTCCATGATCGCCAGCCGGCCGAACGGAATCTCCTGCCAAACCTCCCGCCGGATCGCGCAGTTCACGGTCGAGAAGCCGATGCCGCCGAAACGCGAGATCCAGCCTGCGGACTCGCGGGTGAAATTGAATTTCGGACCGCCGGAGTTCCAGAAGAAGCCTCGTGGCACCGAAGCGTCTCCAGGTGGAAATTCACCGATTCCCCCCTGCACCGCGGCGGGTGGAACGGCGGCGAAGAGCGGCGCCGTCAGCCGATCGAGCCACTGGAAGTCTGCCGGAAGCGCGTCCTGGTTGAGGAACACCAGGACCTTTCCGATGGAATGCGCTGCGCCGAGATCGCGCGTCCTACCGTGATTGAAGCTTTGTGGAGGAATCTCGATCACCCGCGCTCCAAGGGCGCGCATGCGCTCGAGCTCCGCCGGCGACGAGCCGGAATCGATGCAGACCACTTCCCGGCGGCGATCGGTCTGCTGCCCGGCGATCGCCGTGAGAACTCTCTCGAGAAGCGGGCCGCCGGAGCGCGTCGGGAGAATCACCGAGATCTCGACCGCCGCCGACCCCGGCGGCAGCGACGGCAACGGAGCGTCGACGGGAAGTGCGCCGCGGGCCACCGCGAGCTCCAGCACCGCGGCATAGTTCAAGTCCGCAGAGCGTGCCGCGTCGTAGCCGGCTACCACGAGCCGGCGCGCCTCGCCCGCAAGGCGTTCTCCGAGATCCGGGTCGCCGAGCAGCGTTGCGACGGCAGCTGCGAACTTGGTCGGATCGTCCGCGACGAGGAGATGGCGATCCGCTTCGACTTCGAGCCCTTCTGCACCGAGCTGTGTGGAGACCACCGGCAAGCCTGCGGCGAAGGCTTCGAGGATCTTGAGACGCGTTCCGGAACCCGCCCGCAACGGTACGAGCAGCGCACGATGCCGGTGATACGCGGGAATCGGATCTTCGACCTCGCCGACGATCCGGACTCCGTTCTGGCCGTCCCGCGCCCTCAGCTCCGGAGGCATGCGCGCACCGATCACCGTGAGGCTGGCTTTCGGAAGCAGCGTTCGGACGCGCGGCCAGATCTCTTCGAGCAGCCACTCGAGTGCATCCCGATTCGGGAGATTTTCGAAATTTCCGATGAAAAGCGCCTCCGCGCGCGATGGTGGCGGATCGGGTGGCGCGAAGCGCGCCGTTTCGATGGCGTTCGGAACGACGCGAATTCGGCTTTTCGACGGCAGCCGCTGCGCCATGCGCCCGGCGTCGTCGGCCGACATGAAGTGAATTTCGTCGGCGGCCCGGCAGGCCCGGAGCTCGTAGCGGAGCAAGCGCAGAAGATCTCGTCGCGTCGAGGCGTGATAGCGCGCGTCGGCGAATCGCGCGGCGAGGTCGAGCCGGCGCTTCCGTGCCGTCGAGCGATACGCAAGATCGTGCTCGACGAGGATCACCGGCGCTTCACCCGCCGCAGCTTCGTATTGAGCCATCTCGACGTACTCGAGCTGCACGACGTCGATCTGCTCGCTCGCGACGAGCCGGCGGATCCGCCAGGCGGCGCGTTCGTCCGCGAAGAGCCAGGCATAGTGCGGCAGGATGACGCCGGCCGGCCTCTCTGTCGGCGGCACGATCCAGTGGTGGTACTCCACCCGCTTGCAGTACTTCTCGAGCTCCTGGCGCTCGAGTCGACACTCACCGCGCTGATCGAAACGCAGCAGATAGATGTCGCACTTCGCGCTCAGATTGCGGAGAAGGCCGAGGAGCCGCGCCGCGCCGCCGTGACGCTGCGGGAAAATACGGTACGGCATCACGAGCAGCAAACGGGGCCTCCGGCCGAGCTGTCTCTCGAGAGCCTCGACGTCGGATCCGCCGGCGAGCGGCCGCGCCGGCGGCCGCCCTCCCGTGAGCCAGAGGCGCGCAGTCGACATCGCGAGCCAAGGGAGCGTCAGCGCTTCCTGCAATCGGCCCAGGCCGCGACGGACCTTCCGCATCGCTGCTTTTGCGGTGCGACGTACGGCGGTCTGGAATCGCACGGTCCCGCGGCGCTCGAGCGCGGCCACCTGCGCTGCCGCTCCTGCGGCGCGCACGGCATCCGCGATCTCGGCGAAGCCCATCACTCGTGCCTTCCGGGGCCGCTGCGCCGGCTGGCGCAACCATTCGAGCCATCTGCACAAGTCGGGCGAGTCTTGGGAGTCGAGCCGTGCGGCTCCATCGCTGGCGACGTTCGGGATCAGGCAGGGGGTGGCCGCAGACCCGGAACGGTCCGCGGAATACGCCGCGAAATTCCCCCGGACCGCCAGCATTCCAGCCAGCGCGTCCTGAGTCCGGGAGTCGGCGCACGAGACGAAATCGGCGCGATCCAGCGCCCAGAGCAGGCGGTGCCAGAAATCGATCTCCCGATCCGTTCCCCAGGGCAGGATCGGACGGAAACCGGGAAGCCATGGGCCGTCGTCGATGTCGATCGCACAGGGCGTTCCCGCCCCGAGCTGACCGACGGCGAGTGCAGCCGAGAGCCCGAGCGCAAGGATCGCATCGGGGGCCCAATCCGCGATGACGCCATCGAGGAACTCGCGACTCATGAGCGCGTCGGGGTCGGCGCTGAGAAGCTCGACCGCTACTGGCAGCGGCGGACAAGCAAGCCAGGATTGCGGCTTCCGCGGGTGCACGACGAGCGTCCGGTGCCCCGCGCCGAGAGCGGCGTCGAGAAGCGCACGCGTGCGCGCTTCACGCCGCGATGCAGTGGATTCGCCCGCGACCTGCGCGCAGAGGATCAGAAGTTTCACGGCAGAGGAATGTTACGTCAGCTCGACCCCGGGTTCGAAAGGATGCGAAGATTCACGCATGTCGATTCCGCTTCCTCCCGAAAGCTACCGGCGCCTGGTTTGCGGAGAGGACTGGGAGAAGTTCGAGGAGCACGGCCGCGGCCTGTTCGAGATGCTGCGCGAATTCGGATTTCTCGATCCCGGCGCGCGACTCCTCGACATCGGCTGCGGCTGCGGCCGCCTGCCGCGATTTCTCGTCGATCTGCCGCTCGGCGGCTATGACGGATTCGATCGCCATCCCGGAATGATCGATTGGTGCCAGGAAGCGTTCACCCCGCTCGCCGACCGCTTCCGCTTTCATTGTTTCGACCTCGCCAGCGCGTACGAAGAGATCGATGGCGTCGGTGGCAGCCAGACGGTAGAGCAATTCGCCTTCCCCTTCCCGGACGGGGAGTTCGATTCGATCGTTGCCTCGTCGGTATTCACCCATCTCGACGTCGACGACGTGCGCGCGTATCTCGAACGCATCCACGGCTGGCTGGCGCCCGCCGGGAGGGCGTATGTGTCGGTCTTTCATCTCGACGGCGAGAGCTCGCGCGACGGTCTGGGTTTCTTCCTTCCTCCTGCCCGATTTTCGGAGCTCCTCGCTGAGGCCGGGCTCCGGGGCGAGAATCCTTTCGGCACGCGCTTCGGCCCGCAGCACAACTGGTACATCCTCTCGAAACTCTGACAGCCCTGCGCTGGCGAGCGCGCTCCTTCGCCGAACCTGGATTGTCAATCCTCAACTGCGGCACAAAAAACAAAACGGGCGGCGCCGAAGCACCACCCGTTCGATCGACTGCGGAGACTTTCCGCGGCCTCTCCTGCTTTCCGGCTAAATCAGCGGTACGACTCGAACTCGTCGAAGAAGTAGTTGCCGTTGATCGCGGACGGGTTGCTGTTGGTGAACGAGCCGATGTCGATGAGATCGACATCTGCATCGGAGAGGTTGAGGTTGTTGCGCGTGATCGACTGCGCCGTGCTGAGCTTCTTCATCACGACCGACGTCGTTCCGGAGTTCGCCGCAGTGAACTCGACTTCGATCTGGCTGGCGCCGGAACCGATGAACAGGTTGCCGATGCTGGTGAAGGCCGTGGTGCCGTTCTGCTTCGCCCAGAAAATCATGTGGTACTGGTGATCGTCCGGCGACTTGGTGAAGAAGCCGACGAGGAACGTGCCACGCGGCTGCGGATCACCACCGTCGTTCTGGTCGTTCAGACGGAAGAAACGGATGCTGTTGGTGCCCGCGGCGCCTTCGGCGAGCGGCAGACCGGACGGGTTCACCCAAAAGCGCATCAGGTAGTGAGTTTCGGAGACGGGATGGTCGCTGCGGACATACGCATCCGTCGCGGCCGCCGTCATGTTGGTCTGCATGCCGAACGTCGTGGCGTTCATCGCTGCGGCATTGTTGACGGCGATCGAGCTCGCCGACGCGAGACCGGCGACGCAGATCAGCATCGCGAGCGCCAGCGCTGCTACCTTCACAAATTTGGTCATTTCCGCTTCTCCTTGTCGTTGACAGCGAGACTTTTCGACAACCTACCGGACCCACCCAGACCTGTCAATCCGATACCTGTCAATTGAACTCGCCGAGAGCTATTCTCCCTGTCGTGGATGCGGAAACCGCCTCGAGGAGACCATCGCCCTCGAAAAATCTTTTTCCCGTCCGCAGACAGCTCGCGACGCCCCTTCTACCGGCCTCTCTCCGCGGCCCGGCGTGCACCTTGCGCCATTCTGGCGCGGCCCGGACCGCAGGGGACTCGAGGCTCGCGGTGCTCTCCAGCCGCCCTGCCCCGAGGCCCGGCGGAAGATGAAAACGAAACCCCGCGAGCAACGGATCCCGAGGCGCCTTCCGACGCGGAGCTGCATCCTGAGCACGCTGTTGGCGGCGCTCGCTCCGGTTCTCACCTGCGGGTGCAATCCGGGCCACCCCCGTGAAATCTCTGCGGCCTCTGCCGCTCCGCCGCAAGCCGTCGTCTGGCGAGCCATTTCCGACGACCCGGCGACGCTCGATCGCGGGCCGGCCTTCGCCGAGGAGAGCTTGAGGTCCTGGAACTTTCCAGACGCGGGAACGCCCGCCGATCCCTCGACGAATCCGCCCCTCGCGGAAGTGGCGCTCGCAGTATCGGCAGCAACGCTTCAGCTCGTCACGGCGAGGGTCGAGAATCTGCCTGCCGGGACGCTGTCCCTGTGGTGGCGTACGGATCAGGAGGACTACTCTCCCGCCGCCTCGATCCAGATCCAGATGGAACGCTCTCGCGCCCCTCAGGGGACGGCGCGCTTCGACGTCGTCGACAGCCCGCAGTGGCGCGGCGAGATCCGCGGCCTGCGGCTTTACACTGAGCAGCGCAAGCGCGCCCAGGTCCGGGCCCGCGGGCTCGAGCTCTTCCGCCGGGTTCCGCGCTCCGGCGAGATCGCGCGTCTGGTGTCGACGCCGTGGAAGCTCGCGCTCGGACAGGACCTGCGGAACGGATTCCTGCTGTTGCCGGCCCATCCGCAGCGCTTCGAGGTCGACGTTCCCGCGGCGGCGCAGCTGAGATTTTCCTGGGGCCTCGAGGGCGGGCTCCGGAGCGGCTTTCCGATCGACGTCGAGGTCACCGCGCTCGACGGAAGCGCTCCTCCGGCGACAACCCGGATCGAGGCGAAGCCCTCCGCAACCGCCCCCGAGTGGCACGATGCCGCGGTCGACCTCAAGGCCTGGGGCGGGCGCCACGTCGGCATCTCGATCCGCAGCCGTTCCGAAGATCCTGCGGTTGCCTACGATCCGGCGGCGGGCTTTCCACTGCTCGCCAATCCGCGCGTCGTCGCGGTGCGCGCCCAGAAGGCGCCCTGGAACGTCATTCTGATCTCGATCGACACGCTGCGCGCCGACCATCTTTCCGCCTACGGCTACTCCCGGGCGACGACCCCGCATCTCGACGCCTGGGCCCGCCGGCAGGCGACCGTTTTCGACAACGCCATCGCCGCAGCGCCGTCGACGCTGCCCTCGCATGCTTCGATGCTGACCGGCGTCGAAGCCTTCCGTCATGGCGCGCAGAACGATCCGCTGGCACCGTCCTGGAGGACGTTGGCCGAAGAGCTGCGCGCTGCCGGGTACACGACATGGGGAGTGACGGGAGGGGCCTACACGAGCCCGGCGATGGGCCTCGCGCAGGGCTTCGACGTTTACCGCAGCTGGGTCTGGGGTTTCGAGCGCGGCCAGGAGCTGCCGACGAACATGGACTGGACGCTGGCGGAGCTCGCGCGGCAGCCCGCGCAGCCCTTCTTCCTTTTCTTTCATACCTACGAAGTGCACGCGCCGCTGCGCGCCCGTGAACCGGAGTTTTCGGGCTGGAACCGGGAGGAGCGGCGCGATTCGCTCGTCTGGGTGGGAGCGCCGACGCAGGAGGCCGCGACCGGCTATCGCCTTCAGCATGCCGCGCGCTTCGAGTACCGCGCCTCCGATCCCTCGGCGCCGGCCGAAGGTCCGGCGACTCTCCAGTCGGCGATCGATCGCTACGACAGCTCGATCGCCTACGTCGACCGCCAGCTCGAGCGTCTGTTCCGCGAGCTGGAGAGCGACGGCCTGGCCGCCAACACACTCATCGTCCTGACGTCGGACCATGGAGAATCGTTCGGCGAGCACGATCTCGCGGGACACGGCTATCTCTACGACGACAATCTCCACGTCCCGCTGTTCGTCTCCGTTCCTGGGTCGCAGGACGGCGGCAAGCGGGTTCTGCATCAGGTGCGGTCGATCGACATCACTCCCACGATTCTCGACCTCGCGATCGGCAGCTCGATCGCGCAGGCCGACGGCTCTTCTCTCCGCCCGCTGCTCGCCGATCCGTCGGCGCCATTTCCCGACGATGCGTGGTCGTACGCCGCGAATTCGGGCTTCGGCCTTTCGCTCCGCCTTCAGGGCCGCCTGAAGTACTGGCTGTTCGATTCCGCGCTCCACAGCGAACTGCCGGCCGAGCAGGTCTTCGATCTCCGCTCCGATCCGGCAGAGACGAAAACCGTCGCGCTCTCCGACGCTTCCGTGGCAGCGCTCCGGGCCCAGGCCAGCGAACGTCTGGCCAGGGACGGGTCGGGCATGCACATCGACGTCGAGAACCGTCTGTCGACTTCGGCGACGGTGACGATTCATGCGACCGGCCTCCAGCCGCTGCGCCTGACGGCCGCGGCGCTCCCCGCTCCGGCCGGCGAATGGCGGGACGGCGAGAGCGCCCGCTTCACCCTGGCCGCAGGATCCAGGCTCGCGCTGATCCTGCAGACGGCGGCGCGATCGCCGGTCGATGTGAGCGTCGATCCCCAGCCGGGACTCCACGTTCGTCCGCTGAGAATCGATCGACCCGGGGCGGCGGCGATCACTTACTCCCTGGTCGGCGACAACTGGATCGGAACTCCCCATCCGGACACTCGAATCCGCGTGACGGCGCGGAGCGTCGGCGCCGACTCGATGCCTCCGACGGTCACGAGCCGGAGCGAGTCGGAGCTCGAGGCGCAGCTGCGCGCGCTCGGATATCTTCATTGAGGCCGATCTTCGTATGACGAACCCGACCCCGATGCCGCTCCTCGCCTACCTCGGTCACCATCGCAGCGGTTCGACGTGGCTCTTCCGCGTCTTCCGCGAGCTGGTAGTCGACCAGCTCGGCTGGAAGATGCTGCACGCTCCGGGGGCAGGCGCCTTTCAGGGCGACCTCGCCGCAGCACAGAGGCGCGACGGCTTCCGCTTCATGGCCCTCGTCAACGCCGACTTCGACAGCCTGCGCGGAACGCCTCTCCGGGCCGTGCATGTCGTGCGCGATCCGCGCGATCTGCTGATTTCGGCCTACTTCGCCCACGCGCTCAGCCACCCGACCGACAACTGGCCGGAGCTTGCGGCCTTCCGTTCTCTCCTCGCCAGCGTCGATCAGCCGACCGGCCTGCTGCTCGAGCTCGAGTTCTGCGCCAACGTCTTCGACGCGATGGCCTCATTCCCGCCCGCGGTCGAAGGGATTCTCGAGGTTCGATACGAGACCCTGATCGAAGAGCCGTGGCGCGAGTTCGAGCGCATGTTCGAGCATCTCGGTTTCGACCGCCTGGTATCGCGAGATGCGCTCGAGGACCTCGTCCATCGCCACCGCTTCGAAGCGCTCTCCGGCGGCCGCGGGCGTGGCGAATCCGATCCTTCGAATCACTATCGCAAGGGTGTCGCCGGCGACTGGCGAGCGGAAATGCCGCCCGCCGTGCGCTGGGCCTTCGAGTCCCGGTTCGGGAGTCTGCTCCGCCGCTACGGCTACGAAACCTCGGGCGAGTGGGCCGGAACCGAAGCCCGATAGAATTCAGCTTCATCCAGCGCAGCACAATCCGCGAGATCGAAAGGTTTGGACCGCCATGGGAAACCTCGACGAAAACCTGCAGACGTGGACCGCGCACAACTGGGCGGAAAGCGGCGAAGAATGGTCGAAAACCTGGGGAGGGAGCGCGAACCTCTGGTGGGGCTGCCTCTTTCTTCGCCTTGCCGGTCATCTCCCCGCAGCAACGATCGTCGAGATCGCGCCGGGAGCCGGCCGTTTTTCGCAGTATCTCTGCGCCTGGACCGATCGTCTCATTCTCGTCGACGTGACACCCCGGTGCATCGAGCTATGCCAGCAACGGTTCGCCGGCCGGGCGAACGTCGAGACCCGTTTGAACGACGGACGAACACTGCCGGGCATCGACGATCGCTCCGTGCAGCTCGTCTTCAGCTTCGACTCGCTGGTCCATGTCGACCTCTCCATCCTGCGTGCCTACTGCGACGAGATTCGCCGAGTGCTCGCGCCGGGCGGCGTCGCCTTCCTGCACCATTCGAACTTCGCCAGCTTCCTCGATCCGGAAACCGGAAAGGCGACCATCGAAAACCTTCACTGGCGGGATCCCGGCGTTTCCGCGGCGGCAGTCGAAAAGGAAGCCGCACTCGCCGGACTCCGCGTGCTGGTGCAGGAGAAGGTCAACTGGGGCGGCGACGATCTCATCGACGCGTTCACGCTTCTCGGCCGCGACGACGATCACCGGGACGTCGCCCCGCGGCGCCTCGAAAACCCCGACTTCATGCGCGAGGCGATCAGCCTCGCCCAGATCGGGGCTACCTGGACCGAGGGTGGACTCGATTTCAGCACCCAGCTCGCCAGCCGAACAACCGCTCCGCGCGCCAGCTTCTGGCAGCGCATGAAAGGCAACTCATGACCACCGGTTCATCGCCGTCGCAGGGCAATTCGGGTACGCGCTCCGAGCGCACCCTGGTCGACCTTCAGGCCTCTCCCGAACGCGCCCGGGAGCTCCGGCAGACCATCTCCACCCTGCCTTCCTGGGACCTTACGGAACGTCAGCTCTGCGATCTCGAGCTCCTCGCCGTCGGTGCTTTCTCGCCGCTCAACGGATTCATGGGGCAGCGCGACTGCGAAGCGGTTGCCGCGACGCTCCGTCTCGCGGACGGCCGGCTCTGGCCGATTCCCGTCACGCTCGACGTCAGTGCGGCAACCGCCGAGCTCGCCGCGCGCGCCGGCGCACTCGTCCTGCGCGATCCCGAAGGCTTTCCGCTGGCCGTTATCCAGGCCATCGAAATCTGGCAGCCGGATCGCGAGATCGAGGCGGAGTCGGTCTACGGAACGCTCGACCGCACCCACCCGGGCGTTGCCAGTACGTTGAAGGATGACGGCAAGCCGCGGATCGCCGGGGCGCTCGAGGTGCTGCGACTGCCGACCCACTTCGATTTCGTCGACATGCGCCACTCGCCGCGCGAGCTGCGCGCCGAGTTCGCCCGTCGGGGCTGGCGGAAGGTCGTCGCCTTTCAGACCCGGAATCCGATGCACCGGGCCCACTTCGAGCTCACTCTGCGGGCCGCCGAGCGGGTCTCGGGCAATCTCCTCATCCACCCCGCCGTCGGCGCGACGAAGCCAGGCGACGTCGATCACTTCACGCGGGTTCGCTGCTACAACCACCTCCTGCCGCACTATCCCAACGGCCTCGCTCTGCTCTCGCTGCTGCCGCTCGCCATGCGCATGGGCGGCCCGCGCGAAGCGGTCCTGCACGCGCTGATCCGCGCCAACTACGGCTGCACCCACCTCATCGTCGGCCGGGACCACGCGGGTCCGGGCAACGGCGCCGACGGCAAGCCGTTTTATTCGCCATACGCGGCGCAGGAGCTCGTCGCGCAGCACGAGGCCGAGATCGGCATCGAAACCGTCCGCTTCGAAGAGATGGTCTATCTCGCCGAGGATGATCGCTACCTTCCCGACAGCGAAGCGCGCGCACTGACACCGGCAAAGACGATCCTGTCGATCTCCGGAACCGATCTGCGCAAACGTCTCGAGACCGGCCGTGAGATCCCTTCCTGGTTCACCTTTCCGGAAGTGGGAGCGGAGCTGCGCCGCCGGCACCCGGCGCGCGATCGCCAGGGGTTCACGGTTTTCTTCACCGGTCTTTCCGGCGCCGGCAAGAGCACAGCGGCGCGGGCGCTGGCGATGCGCCTGCAGGAAGTCGCGAGCCGTTCGGTCACACTGCTCGACGGCGACCTGGTGCGCAAGAACCTCTCCTCCGAGCTCGGCTTCTCGAAGGAGCACCGGGATCTGAATGTGCGACGCATCGGCTACGTCGCATCCGAGATCACGAAGGCCGGCGGCATCGCGCTCTGCGCTCCGATCGCACCGTACGACCTGACGCGCAAGGAGGTCCGCGCGGCGATTGCGGCCCACGGAGGATTCGCACTGGTCTGGATCTCGACGCCGATCGAGACCTGCGAGCAGCGCGACGCGAAAGGTCTCTACGCGAAGGCACGAGCGGGTCTGCTGCCGGCCTTCACCGGCATCAGCGATCCTTACGAGTCGCCGGCGGACGCCGACCTCACTCTCGACGCCACTTCCTTGACGCCGGAGGAGATGGCGCAGTCGATCTTCCTCTACCTCGAACGAGAGGGTTACCTCGGAGCAGCGACGCCCGAGCGACTCAGTTGAGGTAGCCCAGCGCCTCGAGGTCTTTCCGCAGCTCCGCGTCCTCCTTCGCCGGGTCGACGGAGTCCTCGCGGATCGCTCCCACCCACTCGAACGTAACGACCGGCTGCGGCTCGGCGCCGGGCGGAATATCTTCCGCGAAAATCAGCCGGCTCCCCGCGCGGAATCCGAGGAGCTTTTTACCGGGCCGGATCGCTCGCGAAGGATCGACCGCACCGCGAACGAGCTCGCCGTTCGCGAAGAGCTCCACGGCGAGCTCTTCGACGGGTGGCGCCAGGGTTAGAACCAGCAGCTCGCTCGACCGACCGCTGGGCAAGGGAATGGCCAGCCGGTGCGGCCCCGGCCAACGCACCTCGTCGATCGGAGTCGCCGTCCACTTCGCGACCTCCATGTCCAGCCAGGGGGCTTCGAGGCGAAGCTCGCGTCCAGCTGCGGCAGAAACAGGCAACCCGATCCGCAGGCCGCCCGCCTGCGCCCGGACGCGCGCGAGGACCCGGCTCTCGAGTCGCCCGCGGGCCGCGAGAGCCGGCAGAATGTCGTGCAGCTCCGCGGGGTCGTGGCGCAGATCGAAGAAGCGATCGAGCATCGAGCGTCCGGGCACGACTCCGTCCCAGAACAGGAACTTCGCACCGTTGGTCAGCCGCAACGAAACGCCGAGGGCACCGGAATATGTCCAGGCTTCGCGGCCCTCCGACTCGGACCGTCCGGCGAGAAGCGGCGACAGGGACTTGCCGTCCAGTCCGGGCGGCGCCGCCAGCCCCGCGAGGTCGAGGATCGTCGGAACGATATCGATCGAACGCACCTGATCCGGTACGCGCCGGCCGCCGCCGCTGACTCCCGGAAGCGAAATCATCAGTGGCACCCGGAGGTTGTCGTCGTAGAGGAATCCGTGGCCGCCGACGGAATGTTCGCCGAGCGCTTCGCCGTGATCGGCGGTGACGACGACGAGGGTGCGTTCGCTGAGGCCCTTCGCTTCGAGAAAATCGAGCAGCCGCGAAATCTGCGCGGCGGCGCTCGCTACCCCGCTGTCGTAGAGATCGAGCGGCAGATGGGCAAGCGCCGGCGGCAGCGGCACCTGGAGCTCGCGGCGTCCGGGCGGAAACATGACCATCACATGCTTGTTCTCGCGCGCCCCGGGCGCGCGTTCCGGCGTCGGCGAGGCGACGACGAACTGGTCCGACGGGAGCGCGCTGAAGCGCGAAAAATACGGCTGGTGCGCCCGCAGCGGACCGTGCACCTCGTAGGTATGGAAGAACAGAAAGAACGGCTCGTCGCCGAGCTCGCCGATATAGCGCTTCGCCCATTCGACGCCGTGCTCGATCTCGCTGCCGCTCGCCGACGCCTGCCAGTGCCGGTAGCGTTCGAATCCGCGGCTGAAACCGTAACGAGGATCGAGATAGGCCGCACCCGTCACCGCCCGCGTGCGGTAGCCCGCGGCGGCAAGCCGCTCCTGCAGAAACGTCACCCCCGCCGGAACCGGTTTGGCGAAGATCGCGGCGTGATGAAACGTGTCGAGACCGCTCAGCATCGACGCGTGCGAAGGCAGCGTCCAGGGCGCCTGAGCGATGGCATTTTCGAAGACGGTCGCGCGCCGTCGCGCCCAGGCGTCGAGACCCGGAGAGGTCGGACGTTCGGCGCCGTAGATCGACAAGCGGTCGGCGCGCAGGGTATCGATCGAAATCAGCACGACGTTCATCCGCGGGCGCCGCGAAGCGTCGGGCACGCGCGGCACGGCGGTCACGTTCGACCACGCTGAAACGGCGGACCCCGGCTCGCCTTCGATCTCCGACTCCAGACTCAGACGCGAATCCGCCGGAAGGCCGGTCATTTCGATCTCGCGATCGCGCCAGCCCTCCGGCGCATCCTTCTCCCAGCGCTCGGCGAGCAGCTCCCGCCGCAGGCCACCCGCGAGAAGCACGACCCGGAAAACGAACGGCGAATCCGCCGTACCGGCACGACCGAAGCCCAGACGCAACGAGGCGGCCGGCGAGCCCGGCTGGCTCCATTCGGCGGGAACTGGAATTTCGATGGCACTGCCGGGACGGGAAAGCAACGCGCTGCGCACTTCGCCGTCGAGGTCGAGGCGCACCGGCGTAGTTGCCAGCGCCTCCGCCCCTTGAGATTCCGGCGGCCCGTTCCGATCACCGACGGCGCGGACGTCGACCAGACAGAACTCACGGTCTGCCTCCGCGAGAAAGCGCAGGCGCACCCGGTCGCCTTCTCGGCGTTCGCGGGCAACGGTCGCGAGCTCGTAGACGACGCGCGAGCGTGTCGGACCGAGAGCGTCCGCCCAAAAACGGCGCGCTGCGGGCGGAGCGCCTTCGATCGGTTCGTTCCAGCCGAGCACGATCGGCATCAGCATCAGACCCTGCACTTCGATTTGGAGTCGCGCCGCACCCGCCATCGCCGCCGACGCCGGACCGTCGAGCTCGATGCTGCCGCCCTGCGGTGCGAGACAGCGCCCGCTCGCCGTGTCGCTTCCGCCCTCGATCTTCCAGCCCGGTGGAAGTACCGAGCCATGGCGAAACTCCATTAAGGCCGCGCTCTGGGACGGCGTCCGGTCGGCAGGATCGACGAGCTCGCCCGGCGTGCCGGCGAAGAGCCAGTTCTGCGGCGTGCGGCCTCCGGGTTGGGACGGCGAACAGCCGACGGTTCCCCCCAGCAGCACTCCCAATATGCCTGTGCTGAGCGCTGTCGACGCCCACATCAGCACCCGCGAGCGCAGCGCCCAGACTCCTCGCGGCGCACACCGCGGAAAGGATCTCGCTTCACTCAATGGAGATATCCCAGCGCCTGAAGATCGCGGCGCAGATCGGCATCGACGCGTACACCCCCGGCCGATGGGAGCGGTCCGTGCCAGACCAACGAGAGCTCGAGCGCTCCCGCAGGAGTCGCTCCGTTGGAGCGCGCCGCGGCCGCTGCGGATGTCGCGGTCGTCGCGATCGTCGCGGTCGTCGCGGCCGTCGCGGCCGTCGCGGCCGTCGCCGAGCTGCCGGGATCGCGCCCGCCGCACGCGGGAAGTCCGATGATGCGGCGCACGGGCTGTCGCAGCTGATCGGCGTTCTCCGAGATGGCCGTGGTCACACTCTCCGTCGCGCAGCCTTCGAAGGCAGCGCCGATCTCGAGCTCGATCTGCCGGCGCTCCGTCCGTTCGAAGCGCAACGCCAGCGTCGCACCGGGAGCGATCGCTGCTTCCATGAAACCCATGTGCCCCCAGTCGAGACGCACGCCCTCAGCCAGCGGACTCTTCACCGCGACCGGATCGACGAGGCTCGACGAGATCGTGACGTGCACCGCACGCGGCGATACATTGCGCAGTTCGAATCGCAGACCGTTCCCATCGCGCGCGTAGACCTGCTGGATCTCGCGCTTCATCCGCTCGGCCTCGGCAGTCATCGGAGGCGTGGCGAGGTTCGTTTCGCGATATCCGTCGCGGGTCGACCAACGGAGCTCGCCCGCGATCGGCTTCCACAGACTGTTGCGCCAGTCGAGTTTGAGACCGGAAGGCGCGAGCAGGCTGACTCCGAAGTTCGTCGATGCGCCATAGGCCCAGGCCGGGCGTCCCGCGGGTTCAACGCTTCCGGCGAGAAGGTTTCCCAGACTCTCCCCATCGATGCCTTCCGGAACCGTCACTCCAGCGAGCTCGAGGAGCGTCGGGTAAAGGTCGATGAGTCGCACCTGCGACTCGATCGCGCGCGCCGTCTTTGCACCCGGCGTCACGAGAATCAGCGGTACCTGCAGGTTCTCGAGCGCGAGATTCGCGTGACTCGCGAGCCCGTTCTCCCCCAGCGATTCGCCGTGATCGGAAAACACCACCACGATGGTGTTCGCGGCGAAGGGCGGCGCCGAGAGCCGTGCAAGGAGCGGAGCGAGAAGCGCATCGACGTACGCCACTTTACTGTCGTAGAGATCAGTGGGAAGGGCCGAGAGCTCGGCGCTCAACGGCTCTCCGGCAGCTTCCGGCGAGCTCCGCGTATTGATGTGAAAGGTGCCGAGAAATCCGCGCGCCACACGCTCGGAATCAGCGACGAAGTCGACCGCCAGATTCGAAGGCAGCTGGCTGAATTCGTTGAAGTACGGTTGGCGCGCGGTGTACGGCGCGTGAATTTCGTAGGTGTGCAGGAAGAGCAGGAAGGGCTCTCCCGACGCCGGCGCGTCCCGACTTCCATCCGCGAAGCGATCGAGCCAGCGACCCGCCTGCTCGAGATGCGTTGCAAGTTCGACGGGGCGGCGCTCCGCTGCCGTCCAGTAGGAGAAGCCCTCGAATCCCTTGGCCAGTCCGTAGACCGGATGAACGAATCCGCCACCGGTGAAGGCCTGTGTCCGGTAGCCGGCCAGGAACAGCCGCTCGGCGAGAAAACTGAAAGCGCCGGCATCGATCGCGACCGTGTCGTGGTTCGCCGGGTGGCGAAAGGCGTTCAGACCGGTGAAGAGGGAAAAGTGCGATGGCAGCGTCCAGCCGGCGGCGGGCACCACATGCCGGAAAACGGCCGCGTTCCGCGCGCGGGCCCAGCCATCGAGACGCGGCGACGTCGGCCGGCCGTAACCGTTGAGCGAGAGGTGATCGGCGCGCAGGGTATCGAGCGAGATGAGGACGATGTTCGGCCGTTCCGATCGCCCGCGGGACGGCCGGATTCGCGGCGCGCTCCAGACACCGAGTAGCGCCGGATCTCCCGGCGGCTGGGTCTCGGCCGTCAGCACGAGGACTCGATCGCCTGCGCCGGCCGGTGAAAGATCGACCTCGAGATCGGTCCAGCCGCGTGCGAGATCTGCCGCGCTCACCACGCGCTCGAAGATGGGCGTCGTCGTTCCCTCCGGACTTTCCGTTCGCACGGTGAGACGCACCGGAGCATCGCCTCCGGCAAGCCGGCCGAATCCGACGGAGAGTCGAGCCGCACCGGGAAGGACGAAACTCTTGCGCAACGATTCGCCGGCAGGCTGGATCAGAACATCCCGCGTTTCGTCGGCGAGCGTCACCTTCCACGGAACGCGGCTCATGGTGGCGAGTCGCGCCGCATCGATGCGCGCCCGGCCGATACAGAGATCGCCGAGCGTCACGATCTCGCCCGTGACCGACGTGAGCTCGACCTCGAGCTCGAGCGGTCGGTCGGCTGGCATCCGATCTCGCAGATCGAATGAGAACCGGTCGTGCAGGGTGCCGCCGCCCTGATCGCGAGCCAGCTCGACGAAGCCCGCAGGCTCCCGGGAACCCGGAGCGAACCAGCGCAGACGCGCGCTTCCCCGGCGCAACCCCGCGATCGTGAAACGGGCGGCATCGACCTCTCCCGGCCCGAAGACGCGCGTCAGTCGGACTCGCGGGGGCGTCGTCCAGCCGATCAGGGTCAGGCCTCTGCCGGCTGCAGCCAGCGGCCGTGCGCCCTCTCCCACGGTCATGCCTGAGGGAGAGACGCCGGTTTCGAAGTGGCTGGCAACGACGCAGTCGAGGGCCTGCAGCTGCGTCAGCAGAAGCTCATCGCCGGGCGGCTCGTCGATCCAGCGCAGCGCAACGAAATCTCCCCCCGCCTGCGATCGGCAACCCGCGACGCCCGCCGCGATCATCGTGCTCGCGGCGAGCACCGCAAGCGCTGCGAACGCTGGAATCCCGCCCTTCGCCGCGCGGAGTCCGGAGATGCCGCGCCTCATTCCTGGGCGCCTTCGACAGCGGCAGCGAGTGCGGCGCGAGGGCTGTTCGGACGGGCCGCGAGAGCGTCTGGGCGGGCCACAGATCATCCGCACGCAGCCTACCGCAGTCACCTCGCTTCGCCGTCGACTCGCGAGCACGGCTCGCGAGCACGGTTCGCGGGTGCAGGTCGCGGGTACGGGCAGCGCGCGAGGCCACCGGACAGCGCCCTCTGTTACGATCGCTGCAGATGCCGCAAGAGGCACGCAGCGTCGGCCCGCCCGTTCGCGGAAAGCGCGCCGGGTGCGCGGGTCGCATCGCTCTGCTCGTCGCGACCTGGCTCCTCCTCGAGCTCCTCAGCCTGCCTCTTTTCCGCCTTGCCACGGGAAAAGCCTTTTCCGTCGCGGAGCCACGCGCCCGCCGCCAGGAAATCACCGGCGGCGCGGCAAAGAGCGACGGCGCGGCACCCGCACCTCCTTCGCTCGAGTCCGCCGGCTGGCGCTCCGAGCACATGCTGCACCCGTTTCTCGGGTTCGTGCGTTCGCCCGAGCCGCCCGAGATCAACGACTACGGCTTCTACGGACCGAGTCCCATCATCGACGGCAAGCCCGTAGCGCGGAACGATCGCACCCTCCTCGTCGCCGTCGTGGGCGGCTCTTTCGCGGCGCAGATGACGAGCGTCGCCGGAGCGCACCTTGCTGCCGGGCTCGGCCGGCTTCCACAGTTCCACGGCCGGCAGGTTCAGGTCTTCAATCTGGCGATGGGAGGAATGAAGGAGCCGCAACAGCTCGCGACCTTCACCTACTTCGAAAGCCTCGGCGCGGAATTCGACCTCGTCCTGAATGTCGACGGATACAACGAGCTCATGTTGTCGCAGAAGAATCTCGAGCTTGGAGTCTTTCCGTTCTATTCCGGCCTGTGGCACTTTCACCTCGCACAGCTTCCCGATCCCGAAGTCTCGCGGTTGCTCGCACGCAAGGCGCTCTTCGATGAGCTGCGCCGCGGTCTGGCGACGCGCGCGGAAGCCGTTTCCTGGTCTCCGCTTGCCGGCCTGCTGTGGTCCCTTTCCGATCGCTGGCTGGCGACGCGGTCCGACCATCAGAGCGTCGCGATCGATCGCCGGGTCGCGTGGCGCGCCGCGAACCCGACCGCGCCGCCGCCGGCTTTCGTCGCCGGCCCCCCGTATCGCGGCCGCTCCGCCGATCAGGCCTTGGCGGATTTCGTCTCGATCTGGAGTCGCTCTTCACAGGTCCTGCAGTCGTTCGTCGAATCGAGAGGCGGGCGTTACTTTCACTTCCTGCAACCCAACCAGTTCGTCCTGGACTCGAAACCGATGTCGTCCGGGGAAGCGCAGCTCGCCCTCTCCGAGATACGGAACCGCCAGGTCATCGTGCGCGGCTACCCTCTGCTGCGCGCCGCGGGGGCGGACCTCGTTTCCGCCGGAACCGCCTTCACCGACCTGACGCAGATCTTCCGCCAACGCGAAGAGCCGCTCTATGCCGACTCCTGCTGCCACCTCAATGCACGCGGCTACGAGCTGACGGTCGACGCCATCGTCGAAGTCCTGGCGAAGTCGCCGGCCGCGACGGTGCCTGGCGCCCCGCAACGATGAAGGCCGGCTCTCCTTGGCTGAGCTTGCCGAGCTTGCTGAGCTCCCTGCGATCCCTCCGCTGGCTCAAGGCGCTTGGCCGCTTCGTCCGGGGTGGCATTCGACGTTCCTCTGCCGCGGTCGAACCGGTCCGCTGGCGCTGGAGGGACATTGTCGACGCCAGCGACTGCGGCACCCCGACGCCTCTCGTCGTCGAGCTTGCCGCCGGAGCTTCCTGGGACCTCGAGGCGGCGCGGGCCTGGCTCGCCGCGCAGTCGTTCCGTCCCCTCTGGCTCGCCCGGCTCGACGACCGAGGCAAGGTTTCAGAGCTTCTCGATGCCGCGGGCCAGAGCGTCTCACCTTCGCAGGTCCCCGCCGGCCGCTGGCGGGTGGCCGCAACACGACTGCCGGCCGCCACCGCGACGCGCATCGAAGAGGCGTTCCTCGTCGTCGCGAGCGAGGGGATCGATCGCCTGATCCTCGGCGATCTCGCGCTCGACGACGATTCGCGACCGGACCCCCCGATCGAGATCTATCGCAGCGATCGTTTTCGCCGCAATCCCGTGAATGGCGAACTGATACCTGTCCGGCCTGGGCTGCTGACGAAGCGCCTTCCGGCATCACGTTCCGTTCCGCAGAACGGCGAATCCGGCGGCACCAGCTCTCGCCGCGGACCGTACGAGAGCGACCGCGCACTTCCCCTGCCGCTCGAGGTCGACGTCTTCGATGCCGCCCGCTATTCCCGGCGCGGACCGCCGCCGCGAGCGCCCCGGATTCTGGTTCTCGCGCCTTTTCTCGCCCGCGGCGGTGCGGAGCAGACGCTCGAAGCGACCTGCCGATATCTCGTCGAGACCGGTGCTTTCGAGTTCGCATTCGCCACTCTCGCCCCGCATCGCGATGAGCTCGGCGACCGCCGGCGCGCGTTCGCGGACTTCGCCCCTTGGCTCTACTCCCTCGGCGACCTGATGCATCCCGCGGCGATGTACGGCGCGTTGCTGTCGCTCATCGACACGCTCGATATCGCCCTGATCTACAACGCCAACGGCTCGACGCTGTTCTACGAATTCGCGCGGCGTCTGCGCCACGACCGGCCGCGGCTGCCGATCGTCGACCATCTCTACGACCATCGTGTCGGCTACATCGAGTGGTACACGCCCGATCTCGCCGCGGTCGTCGACCGATGCGTCGCGGAGAATCATCCGATCGCCCTCGCGCTCGATCGCGAACATGGATTTCCGATCGACCGCGCGCCAGTCATCTGGCCGTGCGGTCGTCCACCCGGAGCGTTTCCGCCGCTCGAGCAGCGAGAGGAGATCCGGCGACGATTGCGGCGCGAGCTCGCCATCGACGACGGTCGGATGCTGGTGCTCACCGCGGCGCGAGCGCACGCTCAGAAGCGGCCCCTCGACTGGGTGCGCCTCGCCGAACGCCTGCGCGACCGGCCGGTCGAGCTTCTCTGGGTCGGCGGCGGCGATCTCGAACGCGAGCTCGACCACGCGCTCCGGGCGGCAGGACTGAGCCATGCGCGGCGATTGCCTTTCCGTGCCGACATTCCCGAGCTTCTACTTGCCGCCGATCTCGCCTGCCTGGTCTCCGAGTTCGAGGGGCTGCCGGTCTTCCTGCTCGAGGCGCTGCAGGCCGGCCGCCCGTTCGTCAGCACCGACGTCGGAGACATCGCGCGGGCACTGAATCCTTCGGGCGGCGGTATCGTCGCCGGTCCTCCCGGAGACCTCGATGCGCTCGAACGGGCCATCGTCGCGATGCTCGATCCGACGACGCGCAGCGCGGCCGGAGCCGCCGCCGCTCGCGCCGCCGGCCCGTTCGGCGTCCCCGCCTGCGCCGAAAAATATGCGGCGGTCTTTCGCGCGGCGCTGGCTTCGATGGCTGCGATGGCTGCGACGACCTCGATGGACCTCCCGTTTCCGCTCCTGGAGAGCGCTGGAGAAAGCGATCCCGAATGAGCCTGCGCCGGGTGCAGGGCGAGCTCGAAGGTCTCTTCTGGCAGCTCACCGGGCCGCTGCGCGCCCGACTGCGCGAGCTGCGCGCGACACTCTCGATCGCACGCTGGCGCATGTCTCCTCCGCCGCGAACGCTGGCCTTCCGGGTCGCCCCGCGTCGCGAGCGATCTGGAATGCCCCTCGCGCCCCGTGCCATGCCGACGACCCCGGCAATTGCCGCGCACCTTGCCGCCGGCGCCGAGGCCGCCGCGTGGACTGCCTGGCTTGCCGGGCAGAGCGAATCGTCGTGGAGCTTCGCATCGGAGACGTCGCCGGCCGGTTGGAGTCTGACGCTCGCCGGCTCGCCGCCGGATTCACTTCCAGCGACCGCGCTCGAATCGCTGCTCCTCGCCGGCGAAAGCGCCGCCCTCGACTGGGTTGCGATCGGAGCCGGCAGGAACGCGCTCCATCTCCTGCGTTCCCCCGGTGGCGCGGCTCCAGGTCCACGGCTCGGCCGCTGGCTCGAGATCCCGCTCCGCAACAGGCCATCTGAAATGTCGGCGATGCCTGCGATTCCCGGGCTGCCTGCGATGCCTGCGAACTCTGCGAGGACCACGCGCGGGACTCCCTGGACGATCGCCGGCGACACCTGGCTGCTCGGAGAGCCCCCGGCGAGCGGCGTGATCCATCCTCCGGTGCGGCGCGTCCGCCATCGCCTACCGGCTCATCCCGCGATGGCAGCGCAGACGGCGATCCTGCTTCTTCCGTTCGTGGCCGTCGGCGGCGCCGAGCGACTGCTGCTCGACTTCGCCGCCCATCTCCCGGCCGGAAAACGGCTCGTCGTCGTGACGACGGATGGCCATCGGCCCGAGCTCGGAGACCGGCTCGCGGAGCTCGAGCGCCTCGCGCCGGTCTTCACGCTCGGAGAGCTGCTGGCGCGGGAGCGACAGCTCGACGCTCTCGCCACTCTCATCGAGCGCTACCACGCGACGTCGCTCGCGTGCTGGAACGGCTGCACACTGTTCTACGACTCAGTGGTGGAGCTGCGGCGAAGCTTTCCGCATCTCCGCCTGGTCAATCAGTATTTCGATCATCGCGCGGGCTGGATCCGCCGGCTCACTCCCGCGCAACGCCGTGCGATCGATTGCCAGATCGCCGTCAATCCGATGATCGCGCGCGAGCTCGAAGAGGCACGCGGCGTGCCGCCGGAACGCATCGCTCTCGTTCGGCACGGGATCCGTGAGCCGGAAGCCGATGCGGGCGGAGCGCACGCTGCGGCGACCGCCGAGAAGCGTCGGCATGCCCTGCGAGCGGAGCTCGGAATTCCCACCGACGTGCCGGTCATCGCGACGTTCATTCGCCTGCACGAGCAGAAGCGTCCACTCGACGTTCTCCGTCTCGCGCGAAGATTCGCGCCGGAGGAGGCGCGGTTCCTGCTCATCGGCGGCGGGCCACTGACCGGCGCGATCGATGCCGAGCTCGCCCGCGAGCCGATTCCGCAGCTTGCACGACGTCCGCTCGAAGCGAATCCGGACCGCTGGTTCGACGCCGTGGACCTCTGCCTACTGACCTCGGCGTACGAGGGGCTGCCGCTGTTTCTGCTCGAAGGGATGATCCGCGGAATTCCGGCGGTCGCGACGGCCGTCGGCGAGATTCCCGACCTTCTTCTTGCGGGCGGAGGTCTTACCGCGCCGGTGGGCGACCTCGACCGACTCGAACGGGCGCTCCGGGCGCTGCTCGATCCATCCGTGCGCCAGATCGCGGGCGAGATTGCCCGGCGCACGGTGCTTGAGCGACACGCTCTGCCGCGTTTCGTCGCCGAGACGGCAGCGGCGATCTTCGGACCCGCTGCGTGATGACCGCCGCGCCGAGCGTCTCGATCGTCGTACCGTCGTACAACCATGAGCGGTTCATCGCCGCGGCCGTGGCGAGCGCGCTCGCGCAGAGCTGGCGCGATCTCGAGGTCGTCGTCGTCGACGACGGCTCGACGGACGGCAGTCGGGAAGTCGTCCGTGCGCTCGCGACGGATCCGCGACTGTGCTTTTTCGAGCAGGAGAATCGCGGCGCCGACGCTGCCATCGCCCGCGGCCTCGATCTCGCTCGCGGCGAGTTCCTGTTCATCCTGAACTCGGACGACATTTTTTCGGCGGATCGTGTCGAGCGGCTCGTCGCGGAGCTCGAGAATCACCCCACCGCGGCAGCCGCCTGCAGCTGGATCGACATCATCGACGACGCCGGCGAGATCATCGGCCGCAAAGAGGCGTGGCACACTCTCCCGCCGTGGCCGCAACCGGTTCCGGGAGCCGGGCTCAACGACCTCGGGCGCGCGGACCTCGCGCTGCTCGCCGGAAATTTCGTTTCGACGACGTCGAACCTGGCGCTCCGGCGCTCCGTTCTGCCGGACCTCGAGCTGCTTCCGCTGCGCTACTGCCACGACTGGGACCTCGCGCTCCAGCTCGCACGGCGTGGGCTCCGGGTCGTCGAAGAGCCGCTGGTCCGCTACCGCGTTCATCCGGAGAACACGTTGCGCGAAGGCGCCGCCGGTGGATCGGGAATCGCCCGGATGCACTACGAGATTCTCTGGGTGATCGCGCGCCACGCGCCGGAGCTGCTGGCGCAAGCGGCGCGCGACGACCGCGGAAGAAACGACCTGCGCGCCCGGTTCGCCCGCTCGCTCCCGCATTTCGGCTGTCTCGAGATCGCGCACAGGCTGCTCGCCGAAAGCGCCTTCGGATCGCCGGCCTCCTATCGCGCGCTGCTCGGCGCAGAGCATCCGTTCCGGCGCGAAGCGCTCGCGCAACTGGCCGCTGCCGCGGAGTCTCCCCGCTCCGGGTGGTAGCCTTGAATTCTCGAATGGCGTCAGGAAAGGAACGGACGGCAGAGGCCGCGCGGGCGCAGCCACTCTCGGTGATCATTCCGACGCGCGACCGCGCCGCGATTCTGGCGCGAACGCTCGCCGCCCTCCGCGATCTGCGCGCCGAACTTCCCGCTCTCGACGTCATCGTCGTCGACGACGGGTCGGCGAGCGCGCCCGGCGAGCTTTCATCGGCTGCAGATCCGCACTTCGATGTCCGCATCCTTCGCCGACCGGCGCTCGGACCCGCGGCAGCGCGCAACTTCGCGATCGCGCGCGCGCGCCACGAGCGCATCCTCCTTCTCGGCGACGACACACGGCCCGCTCCCGGCTGCCTGAAACTCCATGCCTGCGCCCGCGATGGCCTGCAGGGACGCATCGAGTGGGATCCGCAGAACCCGGTGACGCCGGTCATGCAGTTCCTCGCTCCGGCCGGGCCGCAATTCTGGTTCGCCGGCCTCGTCGACGGAGCACCGATCCCCTTCACCGGCATTCTCGGATCGAACTACTCCGCGCCCGCCGCCTGGTTCCGCGCCGAGCCCTACGACGAGGGATTCCGCGACGCCGCTTTCGAGGACACGGAGCTCGCGTGGCGATTCCGGCTGCGCGGCTACCGCAGCCGCTTTTCTGCGGCCGCGATCTGCTGGCACGACCATGCCTATGAATCGATCGAGCCCTTCCTGACGCGGCAGGAGCGCGCCGGCGAGGCCGCTCGCTACGGCGTCAGCCGCCATCCCGCGCTCGCCTGGTGGGCGCTCGCGCGTCCGCTCGCGGTCGAGCTGGCCCGCCGAACGGGTCTGCGTCCGATCGCACCCGCGCTCCGGCAATGGGACCGCCACTGCCGCCACGCCTATCTGCGCGGCTTCTTCGGCTGGCGGAGCTCTTCCGCCGGTGCTGTGGCGTGATGCGACGTCCGCGGTTCTCGGTCGTCGTGCCGACGTTCAACCGGCGCGAGGCGCTCGAGCGAACGCTTGCGGGTTACGAGCGTCAGGATTCATCGACTCCAGAGTTCGAAGTGCTGGTCGTGGACGACGGATCGACGGACGATACCGGCGAGCTTCTCGACGGATGGCGTTCCGACCGTTTCGTCCTGCGCGTGGAACATCAGTCGAATCGCGGCCCCGCAGCCGCGCGGAACCGGGCGCTCGCGGTCGCCTCCGGCGAGGTCGTGCTCTTCACCGGCGACGACATCGAACCGGCGGAGGACCTCCTGCTGCGCCACGAGCAGGCCCAGCGTGCGAGCCCGAACGGCGAGACCGCCTACTTCGGCCGCATCGACTGGCCCTCTGCCTTGCCCACCACCGCAACCATGCGCCACATCACCGGCCGTGGCGCGCAGCAGTTCAGCTTCTTTTATCTCGAAGACGGCAGGGAATACGACTACCGTCACTTCTACACTTCGAACGTCTCGATCCCGCGGCAGCTGCTCGATCGCGAGCCCGAGCTCTTCAGCGAGGCGTTTCCTGCGGCGGCCTTCGAAGACGCAGAGCTCGCCTTCCGGCTCGCGCGCCACGGTCTGCGGTTGCGCTACCTTGCCGGCGCCCGCGCGTGGCACTGGCACCACTACGATGCCAGCTCTTTTTTCGCCCGCCAGGAGCGTTGCGGGGAGATGGCGCACCTGCTGCTCCGCATGCATCCGGAAACGGGCCGCGAAATCGACCTCCGGGTGCTGAGCGGTTTCCGCTGGCGAAGCTTTCTGATCGCCGGAATCGGCCGTGGACGTCTGCGCCGACTGAGTCTGGATCTTCCGGCGCGGACCGCGGAAGCGCTGGCAGCAGCCAACGACCTCGACGGTGGGTCCGACACGGACGCTGCACCACTTCTGCAGGCACTTTTCCGCTTCGGATTCCTCGCCGGCGCGACGCGCCGGCTCTATCCTCCGCCCGTCGCGCGCCGCGTCGAAGCAGCGCTTTTCGGCGATCTGATCGAAGCACCGCTGACGCGCGCGCTGCGGCGCTCCGCCTGATCGCGCAACTCAGCCCTCCGCGCGGAAATCAGGGTTCGGTCAGCGTCCAGCGCAGGAAATTGTTCGATTCGTAGCCGTCCGCGAAGAGATGGATTCCCGCCTGATCGAGAAGACAGCTTCCCCGGCCGGCGACGAAAGTCGACATCTGCATCGCTTCCCGCGCCGCATCGACGCCGTAGGCGAGTCCGGTGCCGAAGGTCAGCGAGATGTTCGAGAATCCGCCGCTGCGCAGGTGGCAATAGCTCATGATCGTGCCGTTTCCCTGGCCCTGGGCTCCACCGACGACCGTTCCGACTCCCGGTAGCCCAGCGGTGGGGGGAGATGCCGGCGGTCCCGCCGTGCAGTAGCAGTTCGTTCCGCATTCGTTGGCGTAGCAGCCGTCGATCGGCAGCGGGTTCCCGAGAATGTTGCCGTAGCAGTGCGCGTGCGGCGAGTTGAAGTTGTGCCCCATTTCGTGCGCCGTGGCCACGAGATCCCACACAACCTGCGGACTGTTGATGTCGAAGTGGCCGTCCAGATTGCCGACGAAGGCGTAGGCGCCGCCATAGTTGTCGGTCGCGGGAGAGAGGCCCGAGCAAGAGCCGCGGTTGTAGGAGAAGCCGCCGGAGCAGAGCACGCCGAGCCACGCGACGCCGCCGCCGGTGCTCTTCCCCGAAAGCATGACCGTCGCGTCGCGGTCGATCGTGCCCCGGTTCGCATTCCAGTAGCGACCGAGCTCGAAGAGCGCGCAGGTCGACGTGGTCTGTCCCCAGGGATCTGCCGCCGTGTTGTAGACCGACAGCTGCCCGAGAAGAACCTGACTGTCGATCTCGGACTGGTAGATCGTCGAGATGAACGCCAGCAGGTCGCTGACATAGTCCGCCTCTTCGTTGAGATTGCCGAACTTCTGGCGGAATTCGAAGTCGGTCTCGACCGCGTAAACGACCCGATGCGATGCGCCCTCGGGACGCGACACAGGAATGGCGCCTGTCGCTGCCACGGTGTCGAACAGCAGCGCGCGAGAGATCGAAAGACCGGGATCCTCGGGATTCGCACACGTGAACGGGTGACGGGTCGCGAGCTCCAGAGAGAGGACCGTCCGCGCCTCGAGGCGGCCGGCGGCACGTGCCGCGGAGGAGCTCGCGCCCAGGAGCCGCGTTTCACCGGGCGCCATCACGATGCCGCGCATCTCGCCGTCGGCATGCAGCGCGAGCGCGACACGCATCTCGGGATGACCGGCGACCGTGCCGCGGAAATAGCGGTGCTGCGGCAGCTCCTGCCAGCGGTCGCCCGAATCTTCGTGAACGACCATTCGGGCCCCGGGAGCGAGCAGATCGAAGCGCACGAGATCGAGGGAGATCGACTCACCGGTGCCGATGTCGAGCACATCCGTGAGCACGAGGCTGCCGCCTTCTGGAACCTCGCGAGCGACCGCGCGCGCGGCGGCGGCGGATCCCACGCCGGCAGCCATCGCGGCGGAGGCCGTGAGGGCGAAAACCGTCAGGAAAAAGTGACTTCGCAGGACTCTTCTCAAGGCGGTACCCCCGTGGACGTTCGACACAGCCCGCTGTTGGAGAAACCGAGTGTACATCCAGCTCATCTCGGCGGCTGTGGCCTCCGAAGCACCCCTTCGAGGGCCCGCGCAACCTGCACCGGATCGTGCAGCTCCGCCACCAACCGCCGACCCACCTCCGCGCGCGCACGGGCCGCGACCGGATTCGCGACCAGTCCGCGAATGGCCGTCACCCAGCCCACGGCGTCCTCGGGAATCGCCAGACAGCGCGCAAGAGCCGGGTCGAGACCTTCCGCGGCGGCCGGCGTTGCGACCGCCGGCACACCGGCCGCGAGCGCCTCGAGGAGCTTGATCGGAGTTCCCGAACCGGCGAGGAGCGGCGCCAGGGCGAGGTCCGCGCGCGCGAGAATTTGCGCGAGGTCGGGCGGATCGCCGACGACCTCGCCACCGGCGGAGCGGACGCGCCGCGCGAGGCCGCGCGGCGGACGCGCGCCGGCGACGATCAGGCGAGCGCGGGGCACTTGCCGCGCCACTCCCGGCCAGACGTCGTCGAGAAACCAGCGAATCCCGCGAGCGGTGGGGAAATAGCCCAGATTCCCGGTGATCGCGAGCTCGATCGCGCCGTCGGTCCGGACCGCACGCGGGGCCGCCTGCGGATTCGCCGCGAGGGCGAGCGGCACCACGGCGAGACGGTTCGCGAGGTTCTCCGGCAGGCTCGCCGCAAGGTAGCGGCGATCCCGTTCGGAGACCAGCAGCGAAGAGGTCGCCGCGGCGATCATCCGCCGCTCATCGGCCGCGAGGCGTCGCGCCTCGAAGCGCAGGAGCGGCCGCATCCAGAAGCGGTCGAAAGCGGCGCGGCGCGAGAGGTTGAGCGACAGGCTGTCCACGAGATCGAGAATCCAGGGCACTTCGCGCATCGCTGCCATGACGCCCGAGAGGCGCACCAGCTGCAGAACGACGACATCGAACCGGGCTCCCAGCTCGCCCAGGCGTCGGCGCAGATCCGCGGATTCGAAAAGTCCGCTTTCGAGCGAGCGTCCGCCGAAGAGGGCGGCGCCGACGCCCCCGGGGCGCGCCGAGCGCGGCCTTCGGTACATCTCGATTCGCGGCGGCGAGCTGTCCGCAGCCGGAATGCCCGAAGCCGAGCTGCCTCGGCGGGGCTCCGGAAGAAGGAGTGTGACCTCGTGCTCGCCGCGGAGCGCCGCGACGAGCTGGAGGAGACGCAGCTGGTAACCCTTACGCGTCGGCCAGGGCCAGGCGGTCGAGACCAGAAGGACTTTCATGCCGCGATCGCCGCGCGCGGCCTCATGCGAAGCGCTCGGCAAGGGCATCGAAGCGCGCCGCGAAGCGCTCCGGAGAGTGATCGCTCGCGAGGCGCGCGCGGCCGCCGGCGATGAGGCGTTCCGCCAGCCCGGGGATCGCCGCGAGCCGCTCGATCGCGACCGCGAACTCCTCACCGTTTCTCGCCAGCAACAGCTCGCGGCCGTCGTGCGCGTTCAGTCCGGACGCCGCGGCGGGCGTCGCCACGATCACCACGCCCCGCGCCCAGGCCTCGAGAATCCGCATGCGGACTCCCGACGCGATATCGAGCGGCAGCACGAGAATCGCGCCGGGCGCAAAGGCCTCTGCGCTCGAACGCGGCGGCGGGTGGAGAAAAACACCGGCGCGCGCCGGCCCCGCTCCGCCGAACCAGTGCAGCGATGCCGCCGGGTTCGCGGCGCGGATCCGCGGCCAGTACTCCGAGACGTAGCGTTCCTCGGCACGCCGGTTCGGCTCCCACCCGGCGCTGCCGAAGAGGACCAGCGCCGGAGACCCGGCGAGCCGCTGCTCGGCAACGGGAAGCTCGCCGGGAAACGGCGGCGGAACGACCTCGACGCGGGCTTCCGCGCCGGCGAGCGATTGCAGGCGCTCACCGTCGGCGAGCGACAGCGCGAGCGTCATGGCGGCGTTTCGCACCGCCGCACGCTCGGCGTCCGCGAGGCGCGCAGACTCCCGCAGCAGAAGGGATCGAGCGAACCCCCGGCTCGACTCGCCGACCTGCCGCCAGAGATCGCTCTCGACGTTCTGCGCCCGCAACAGTCGCGGAATTCCGGCCACCGCAGCCGGCGAGGTCTGCGGAAATGCCTGCAGCTGCTCGGCGACGACGAGGCGCACGCCACCGGCGTCGAGCTCGCGTGCGACGGCGAGCTCGAGCGCGGGGCGAGCATGCCGGGTCAGCGAATACGGCCGGCGCGAGACCGCCGCCGTGAGCGCGGCGAGGATGCGCGCCCGGGGGCGACTGACGACGAGTCGGGCATCGCACACCGGTGCGAGCGCGGCGAGCGCCGTCGGGAGCTCCGCGCCCGTGACGGGAGCCACGAGAGTGACGCGCGTCCCGCGCGCCGCGAGAGCCGCGAGAGATTGGAAAAGCAGCAGCCTTCCGCCGTCGCGTGGCGGCCAGGGGGCTTTGGTCGCGATCCACAGCAGGCGCAAAGCGCAGTGCTCCGCGCGTCAGACCAGCTGCAGAAGGTGGCCGAGCTTGTCGCGCTTGGTTCGGAGGTAGTCGCGGCTGGCGTCGCTCGGCGGAACCTCGAGCTGCACGCGTTCGACGATCTCGAGACCGTAGCCCGAAAGAGCCACGTATTTGCTCGGATTGTTGGTCATGAGCCGCATGCGCTCGACTCCGAGATCGCGCAGGATCTGCGCTCCGACCCCGTACTCGCGCTGGTCCGGGCGGAAACCGAGGCGCTCGTTCGCCTCGACGGTGTCGTGCCCGGCGTCCTGGAGCTCGTAGGCCTGCAGCTTGTTGAAGAGACCGATACCGCGACCTTCCTGCAGCAGGTAAAGCAGCACACCGCGCCCGGCCGCCTGGATCTGCGACATCGCGAGCTCAAGCTGGAGCCCGCAATCGCAACGCGTCGATCCGAAGATGTCGCCGGTCAGACACTGACTGTGGACCCGCACCAGCACCGGCTCACCGCCGCCGGGCTCACCCAGCGTCAGCGCGAGATGCTCTTCGCCGGTGACATCGGAGCGGTAGGCGTGAATCACCAGGTCGCCCCAGCGCGAGGGCAGTCGCGGCGAAGCGACGCGGCGGACGAGGGTTTCGTTCGCCAGCCGATAGCGGATGAGGTCGGCGATCGTCAGCACCTTGAGATCGTGCTGCGCGGCGAAGCGCAGCAGGTCCGGAACCCGCGCCATCGTGCCGTCGTCGTTCATGATCTCGCAGATCGCGGAAGACGGATTCATGCCCGCAAGGCGTGCGAGATCGACCGATGCTTCCGTCTGTCCGGCGCGCTTCAGCACGCCGCCACGCTTCGCCCGCAGCGGAAAAACATGTCCGGGACGGAGAAGATCCTGCGGCCGGGTTCCCGCTTCGACCGCGGTGCGGATCGTCGCCGCGCGGTCGGCGGCCGAGATGCCGGTCGTCGTCTTGCCGCGGGCCTCGATGGAAACCGTGAACGCCGTGCCGAAGGAAGCCGTATTGTCGCGCACCATCGGCGGCAGATCGAGCTCGTCGCAACGCTCCTCGGTCAGCGCTAGGCAGATGAGGCCGCGCCCGAACCGGGCCATGAAGTTGATCGATTCGGGGGTGACCCGCTCGGCAGCGATCGCCAGGTCCCCTTCGTTCTCGCGGTCTTCGTCGTCGACCAGGATGACCATGCGGCCACGGCGGAAATCCTCCATCGCCTGTTCCACGGTGGCGAAAGAACGCGGAGATCCCTGAGGCGAGTCGGTCATCGAAATCCCATGGTAGCGCACTCGTCGTCCGGCATCGTTTCAGAACGGATTGCCGAGGCTGATGAACCAGACGAACGGGTCTTCGAACGACTCCCGATGCAGCTTCCAGCCGATCTCCAGCCGCAGCGGACCGACCGGCGAGAGGTAGCGAACGCCAAGCCCGGCGCCCCACTTGAACTCGTCCAGATTGACGTCGCGATAGTCGCTCCAGACATTGCCGCCGTCGAGGAAGAGCGTTCCTCCGACCGGACCGGCCACCGGAAAGCGCAGCTCGAGGTTGAGGAGGGCGAGGCCCCCGCCTCCCTTTGGAAACGGCTTGCCATCCGAGCTGGCGACGTCCAGGGTGTCGCCGCGGATGCCGAGCTCGTCGCGGCGATAAGCCCGATGCGTGGTCCGTCCGCCGGCATAGAAGAGCTCCGCCGCCGGAACGCTGCTCTGGAGCGCATCCCGCGGCGACAATCCCGCGCTGAGCGGCTCGATCGCCCCGCCGCGCGCACTCGCCGCGAGAACGCCGAAGCGGCCGAGCGGCAGGTACCCCGTCGCCTGCGAGAACAGCTTGAGGAAATGTGCATCGGCGCTGAGGAGTGGAAAGGCGTACTCCAGCTGCAGGGTCGAATTCCACCCGCGCGTCGGATCGATCGGATCGTCGCGGCGATCGTAGCTCGCGGTCGGCGTGACGCTCGCGACGCGGGCGTTCAGGCTGTCGCGCGGAATCTCGACGTCCTCGGGTCCGGGATCGAGCTCGACAAGACGGAACGAACCGATCGTCTGCAGCGACCAGTGTCCGAATTCGCGGCCGAGCACGAGTTGCCCGCCGCGGCGATCGACGCTGAAATCGGGACGGTCCTCGTGCTCGTCGTAGATCGATCCGAGAAGCTCGGCGCGAAACGGACCGATGTACGGCTGGCGGTAGATGAGCCGGAAGTGCTGCTCCGCCCGACTGCCGAGAAGGTCGAGCGAGATCGACGAAGCCCGCCCGAAGAGGTTGCCCTGCGAGAGACGCAGCAGCGCACGAGCTCCGGTTTCGGAGTCGTAGCCGATACCGGTCGAGATCGAACGCGATCGGCCCTCTTCGAGATCGACGAGGAGCTCACGCGCTTCTCCGCCCTCGGATCCCGGCGCGACGCGAACGTCGACCCGCGAAAAGATGCCGAGTCCGTAAAGCTGACGCTGCAGATCCAGAATCGCCGTCCGCCGGACGGGATCGCCGGGCTGGATTCCGAGGAATCGCCGGACGATCTTCGGCTTCGTTTTCCGCAGCCCGCGCAACAGCGTCCGGTCGACGACCCACTGCTCGCCGGCGAATGCGCGCAGCGTGACTTTTGCCTGCAGGTCGTCCGGACTCCAGACGACATCCGACGAAACGATTGCGGCTCCGTAGCCCTTGTCTTCGAGGAGGGCGCGAACCGTGTCCGCGCTGCGCTCGAGGAGCAGCCGATGGAACGGACCTCCGGACTTCAGCGGCAACGCTTCGCGCACCTTCGCCGCGTCGAGCGGGGTCATGTCTTCGAGCGTGAGCTCCGTCACGATCCGCCGGCGGCCTTCGACGATCGGAACGACGACTTCCAGCCGGTCCCCGCGCTCATCGATCCGCGCCGGTCCGACCTGGGAGTGGTCGAATCCTTCGAGCAGGTAGAACGAGCGCAGGTTCGAGAGGTCGGCCGAAAGCTCTTCGTCCACCAGACGGCCGCTGCGGGGCAGGAGGAATCGCCGCGGCGAAGTCGACATGAGTCGCCGGAGACGGTCGCTGTCGTAGGACGCATTGCCCGTGAAGGAAAGCTCATCGAGGGTGAATCGCGGTCCCGGAACGACCTCGAAGAGCAGTCGGACACGATCGGCTTCGCGGGTCTCGGTCTTCGTCACGGCGACGCGATAGTGCCCCTTTTCCTGGAAGTAGCGGCGGATCTGATCGATCGATTGCAGCACCAGCGCCTCGTCGTAGCCGCTGTCTCCGAGGAACGGAACGAGGTCGTTCTTCTTGAGCTCGCGCAGGGTCGCGCCCTGCACCTCGAAGTCGATCCTGGGCCCGAGATGAATGTCGAAGGCGAGATCGGCGGAGGCCGTTGCGGAGTCGAGCACCGGCGCCTTCAGTTCGACCGTCGCTTCACGATAGGAGCGCGCGAAGAGCCACGACTGGAGGCGCTCGACGCTTTCGCTCGCGGACTTCTTTTTGAACGGCGCGCCCGGAGGTGACGGAGTGGCCTTCAGGAGCTCGGCATCCCGGAACTGCGGACTGGCGCCGGCGAAGGTCACCTTGCGGATCCGCGTCCGCGGCCCGGCGGCGATCCGGTAGGTCACCTGAGCGGTCGAAGCCGGGGGCGACGCGAGCGACTCCGCCGCCGCGGTCGTTGCGCTCGCTCCGCTGGCTCCGCTGGCTCCGGCCGCTCCGGTCGCTCCGGTCGCTGGGCTCGCCGCGGTCGCCACCTCCAGTCGCACCTGCGCCTGGAGGAATCCTTCACCGATGAGCACGTCCTGCAGGCGATAGACGCCGCGCAGCAGACGATCCTCGCGCAACGGCTGACCCGAGCGTTGCGGCAGCTCCTGCAACAAGCGGCTCTTCCTGAGGCCGAGGTCGCCGACCGCGTCGACCGCGGTGACCTGGACATCGGTCCACAGAGCGACGATCGCGACGACGCCCTCCCCGACTGCCGCGCCGGGCACGGCCGCGAGGGGGGTCTTCTCGCCACCCGCGACGTCGCTTGCCGCCGGGCGCTCATAAATGGCGACCTCGGAAGCGAGTCCGGAATAGCGCAGGCTGCGCAAAGTCCGGCGGGTCCGGGATTCGTCGAGCGGTTGACCGACGGCGATCGACAGCAGCTCTCGTACCTCGGCGAGGTTCACCTGCGCATCGCTGCGGATTTCGATCGCCCGGACGATCGGGACCGGCGCCGTCGGCTGCGCTACCGCCGGCGCAACCGACTGCGCAGCCGCCGCATACGGGAGTGAAAGTGCGCTCCAGGAAAGCGCTCCGGCAAGGAGGAACCCGCGACGGAAGCGCACGGCCTAGAACCTCCGCTCCCAGCGGGCGTCGACGGCATAGGACTCGTCGCCGTTCTGCGTCAGGACGAGCGTCAGATCGTCGGAGATCTTCCACTCAACCTGCAACACCTGCTGCGCGGTGGACGACGGGTCGGCGGAATAAGTCAGGTAGATGCGGCTCGACAGGCGCTTGCCGATCGTCACCCGCGCCGCGGAAGGGCTGTCGCCCCCGGCGAGAGGATCGACCCGCAGGCGATCGATGCCGAAAAGTTTGCCGACCCGCTGGCTCACGAGGGACGCCGCCTGGCCGTAGAGCAGCGACTCGGCCGCCAGCCCCGGCGTCGTGCCGGGTTGCGCGCTGGCGGAGAGATCCGACAGGCCGGTCGAGCTACCGGTCGCGAGCAGGGAGAGAACGTCGTAGTCCGGCAGCGGCGGATCGGAGCCGAGCGTCGTCGTCGGGCGGCCGAGCGAACCGAGAATGCTGAGAGTGACCTGATACTCGTTGATCTTCGTCCGTGCGACGACGTCGAGCAGCGGATCGATCCGGGTCGGATTGGCGAAGGTGAGGACGGCGCGATCGAGTGTGTAGGTCGAGCCGCTGTAGTCGATCGTGCCCCCGGCATCGGCAGTGACGTCACCGAACAGCACGGGGTTCGCGAGCGTCCCGCGCAGCGCGAGATTCGCGCTGCCAGTGATCTTCGCCAGATTGTTGCGCACCCGCACCGCCTGTGGCGCCTGCAGCGAGACGTTCAGGTAGGTCGTGCCGAGCAGTTCGTCCGCAACGTCGACCTGCACACGGGTGCGGGAAAGGAGACGTTCCGCGAGCTGGCGCGGCGAGAGGTTGATGTCCTGGAGGTAGAACACCCGGTCGAGATTCATGGAACCGGTGATCTGGCGGCCCTCCACGGTCGACTGGAGCGTGAAGTCGCCGTCGCCGCGGACCAGCCAGCCTTCCGGGTAGCGCAACGAGGTTCCGCGCGTCGCGACCTGAAGGCGATAGGACAACGGCTGCGCGGCGGTCGCGAGCTCGATCCGCCCGCTGGCGGCAAGCGTGCCACCCGCGAGATCCGCGCGCAGATGATCGAGCACCAGTGCGTCGGGGTAGAGCAGGACCAGCCCGTCGAGCCGGTCAAGGCTGTGCGGGAAGTGCGCCGGAATGTACCGTGCGTCGCGCAGATCGGCCTGACCGTTCCACTCCGGCCGATCCACCGACCCCTTGACCGTTGCCAGAAGATCGATCTGGCCGGAGAGGTCGACGCCCGCGAACTGCTCCACCCAGTCGACCGAGGTCGTCGCCTGCAGCCGCAGGTCGATCGGCGCACCGGGACTCGAGAAGTCGATCCGGCCCGAGGCGAAGAGCTCGTCGCCGCTCGCCGGCTCGCCGAGATAGAAGGAATCGATCACGAGACCTGCAGGAGTCAGACGCGCGACGATCGGCTCGAGCGGACGCAGGCGATGCGCCTCGTAGGCGAGCTCGAGCTCGGGGATCGTCAGGGTCGCCGTCGGCGGCTCCGCTGGTGCGAGATGCACCGCGAGGTCGGCGCGGATCGTGCCTCCGAGCCCATCGAACGGTCGCCCGACACCGAGGGCCACGAGACTCTCGACATGATCGCTCGTCACGACGAAGGCGAGGTCGCCGTTTTCTCCCGGCACGAACGGTCCGCCGCCGGCGATCTGCAGCAGCTCGGGCAGCTCGAGCCGGAGGTCGAGATGGCGATCGGCAAGCTCGGCGTGGACGTTGCCGGTGAAGCGGCGGCTCCCGGCAGCCACGAGCCCGAAGCCGGCGAGATCGCTGTCGACGACGAGATGCGGCTCGGCGAGCGTACCCGTGAGCGTGCCGCGTGCCGCGAGCGCTCCGGCGACGTGCTCCGCCGTCAGCGCGGCAAGCGGCTGCTTTTCGAGATCGAGCCGATCCGCGCGGAAGTCGAAGTTGAGCCGGTCGCCGGAAGAAATGAGCTCGCCTTTGCCGACGAGTGTGCCCGCCGCCGCGGAGAGCTTCGCGGAGGTCACCGCGACGCGGGTCGGATTCCAATCGAGATCGGCTTCCACGCGATCGAAGGCGATTCCGGCAAGAGTCGCCGGAGCGACGGTCGCCTGAAGGTCGCCGCTCAGCGCTTCCATCGATCCGCCCAGCCGCAGCTTGCCGGTGGCGCTGCCGTCGAGCGGTAGCGCGAAGGGAAGCCACGGTTTCGCCTCCGCCACCGGCCAGGCGGTGAAATCCACGTCGAGGGCGAGGACGGGAGCTCCGGCCGCGGTTCCGGTCGAGGCAAGCGGCAGCAGCCCGCGAACCGTGAGCGTCGAACCGCCGCGTGCGAGCTGCAGATCGAGGTCGCGCACGGCGTCCCGTCCGATCGTGAGCGAACCGCGAGCCGTCGCCGCCGATCCACCGGGAGCCCGCACGTTGGAGAGCTCGAGGTCGAGATCGACATCCGTCGTTCCCGGCGCCAGAGCAACCTGCGCGTGAACGGCGCCCGCGCCTGCGACGGGCAGCCAGATCGGCGGGGGGACGGCTTCGACGAACGGCTGCAGGCGGCCGAGCTCCCCGAGATCGCTCGTCGTCACGGCGACGTCGAGGTCACCGCGCCGCCCGATGAGATCGTAGGCACCGTGCAGCGTGATGTGCTGCGCCGGCGAATCGAGCGTGACCTCTTCGAGCTCCAGTCGCCCGTCGACGAGCTTGAGGAGCGCTTTCCCCTCCGCTGCGATTTCTCCCGGCCGATCGGCGGCGGCCGGCTGCAGCAGCAAGGTGGCGGACCCCGATCCCCGCCGCGCGTCGTCGAACCGGAATTCGTAGTCGACATTGCCCACCGCACCCACGGCGAAAGCCGGCGCCGGAAGATGGAGATTCTCGAGCACCCGCCGCAGGTGCGCGCCCTCCGTGACCACCGCGAGGCGAGCGAACGGCCCGGGCTGGTCGAGATCGACGGATAAATTTCCGGTGATTCCTCCTCCGGCGTACTGCGCGCGCTCGATCGCCAGGGAAAGGCGCGGCGGAGAGCCTTCGACCTTCCCCGAGAGGTCATCGAGATGGAAGCCGAAAACGTCGACGCCGGGAGACGTCAACTGACCGTCGAAATGCACCTTCTTGCCGGCGAATCGAACGCCGCCGTCGAAGTGCAGCGGCCCGGCAATCTCACCGTGGAGGTAGCCCAGGTCGTCGACGAGTTTGCCGCTCGCATCGACGACGGTCTTGAGTTCTGCGTGCGTTCCTCCGCGCCAGCCGACGTCGCCAGTGACGTGCGCGGAGAATCCCGGCGCCCGCACTTCCGCAGCCACCACCTCGATCCGGTCGTCGTGAAGACGCGCCTTCGCGGTCAGGGTCGAGCCCCAGGGAACCGCCTTCGGAAGCGTCGTCACGACCTCTTGCGCCGTCACCGTGCCCGAGAGCTCGGTACCACCGAGTCCGGAAAGCTGCAGGAGAAGTGCGTGAGCATCGACGGACAGCGGCACCCGTTGATCCGCGAGCTCGAGCTCGCCTTCGCGCACGGAGAAGCTGCCGATGCGCAGCGTGAATCGCCCGTCGCCCGCTCCCATCTTCACCCGCGGCAGGTTGTCGGTGCCGTCGGCGTAGAGCTCGAGGTGCACTCGCACTCCCTGCACCGTGACCGTCTGCAGGTCGATCACGTTCTTGCGCAACGAGTCGAGGTCGGCTTCGACGCTCAGTCGATGAACGGTGACGAGCGGCGGATCGACGGGGCGCGGACCCGAGATCGCGAGGTCCTCGATGCGCAACGTGAATGGCAGGAGCTCGAAGTCGACCCGTCGAATCGTCACGCTGCGATGCAGGATGAGGGAAAGCTGCTGTTCGAGCCGGCTACGGACCTCCGAACGCGCGAAGTCCGACGAGAGAAATGCCCGCAGACAGAGCAGCAGGAGAGTGATCGCTGCCAGCGACCAGAAAAACGGTCGCACCACCCAACGGCGCAGACGCATCCAAACCACTGGTGGTTACTCTCCCCAGTGCAGCTTGTTGCGCAGGCCCTCGAAAATCGAACCGCGTTCGCCGGTGCGAACCAGATAGGCGGGCTGCGAAGCACGAGTGATGCGGACGCGATCGCCGAAGGCGAGCTCCCCGCCCTCCTGTCCGTCGACCGTGAGGTAGACCCGATCGGCGCGCGAACGGTTGGCGTCCGCGCGCGTCTCGATCGTGACTTCGATGACGCTCGAGTCCGGCACGACGAGCGGCCGCAGTGTCAGCGTGTGCGGGCAGATCGGCGTGAGCACCGAGACCGGAAGGAGGGGATGGAGGATCGGGCCTCCCGCCGACAGGTTGTAGGCGGTCGAACCGGTGGGCGTCGACACCACCAGACCGTCGGCACGATAGCGCGCGACGAGCTTGCCATCGACCGTCAGCAGCAGCTCGATCATCCGTGACAGTGCACTCTTCGCCAGGACGACGTCGTTCAGGGCGCGAAAGCCGAACCGTTCGCCGGACGGCTTGGTCTGCTCCACCTCGAGCAGAGAGCGCGGTTCGACGGCATAGCGGCCGGCGAGCACTTCGACGAGCTCAGGATAGAAATCGGCGCGCGGAACTTCCGTCAGAAAGCCCAGATGGCCGAGATTCACGCCGAGTATCGGCGGGCCGCCGGCGGCCTTGCGCGCTACCGAGAGCAGCGTTCCATCGCCACCCAGAACAACTACGAGATCGCATCGAGCCGCTTCGGTGAGCGGTCCGTTTCCGCCGGCACCCGCCTCGCGCGCGGTGCCTTCCTCGACGAAGACCTCCAGCCCTCGGCGGGCGAGCCATTCGATCAGCTCCCGCGCAACGCCGGCGGCTTCCACGCTGCCGGCTTTCGCGACGACTCCCACCCGGCGCGCCCCGCGTGGCTCGATCATGCCGACTCCACGTCGCCGGATTCGGACACAGCGCTCGCGGCGCCGGCCAGGGGGCGGCGCAGAAGAGCGAAAGCCTCGCGGTTGCCCTCGGCGCCGGCGACCGGCGAGTCGTACGTTCCGATGAGCTCGAGGCCGAGATCGGAGATTTCCCGGGCACGGAGCGCAATCGTCGACCGGCGCAGTTCTTCGTCGCGCACGAGACCTCCCTTTCCCACTCCGCCGCGCCCGACTTCGAACTGCGGCTTGATCAGCGGCAGGAGAAGCCCACCGGCGACGAGATGCGGCAGCAGTGCCGGCACGACCTTGTTCAGCGAAATGAAGGATACGTCGACGACGATGAGGTCGAAAGGACGATCGAAGGCGTCGGCCGCGAGATAGCGCGCGTTGATGCGTTCGCGGACTTCGACACGGGGGTCGTTGCGCACCTTGAGATCAAGCAGACCGTACCCGACGTCGATCGCGACGATCTCCGCCGCGCCGCGCTGCAGGAGACAGTCGCTGAACCCGCCGGTGGATGCGCCGACATCGAGGCAGCGCCAGCCGGCGGGATCGACCGCGAACTCTTCGAGCGCCGCCGCCAGCTTGCCGCCAGCTCGCGAAACGAAGAGATTGACCTGCCCGGTCATCTCGAGCCGCGCATCGGCGCGCACCGGATGGCCCGGCTTGTCCACCCGGACGCCGTTGACCTCGATCTGACCTGCCATCACCGCGCGTCGCGCCTTTTCGCGACTCGCGAAGAGGCCACGCTCAACCAGCAGTTGGTCGAGACGCGCCGGCGGCATCCCGGACTCCGGTCGATTCGGTCGAGTTCGAAGCTGCCGCGGTGTCTGACGCCGCGGGAGCGCCGGCATCGCGCAGTCCAGCGGACTTCGCGAAGAAGGAGCGGAAGCGGAAGTACAGCCCGTCGGCGTCGAGGCCGAGCATCTTGCGCAACACGTCCTGGGAACCGTGCGGCACGAACTTGTCGGGTACGCCGAGCGTCAGCGTGGCGACATTCGTGATCTCCATCTCGGAAATCGCTTCGAGAACGGCGCTGCCGAAGCCGCCAGTGAGCGCGTGCTCCTCGACCGTCACGAGACGCGCGCCGCCTTCGATTTCGCCGAGTTGCTCGAGCTGCAGCGCCAGCAGTTCGCGATCGAGCGGTTTGACGAAGCGCGCGTTCACGAGCGTGAGCTCCACTCCTTCGCGAGCCAGCCGGTCGACGGCCTCCTGCGCCGGATAGACCGTCGAGCCGATCGCCCAGACGAGGCCCGCACGCCCGCGGCGCAGGACCTCGGCTTTGCCGATCGGCAGCTGCCGGAATTCAGCGTCGAGAGCGACGCCGACGCCGTTGCCGCGCGGATACCGCACCGCCGTCGGGTGCGGCTGTTCGACCGCGGTTGCGAGCATGTGTTGCAGCTCGTTCTCGTCCTTGGGCGCCATCACGATGGCATTGGGAAAGATGCGGAAGTAGGCGTAGTCGAAGAGTCCGTGATGCGTCCAGCCGTCGTTGCCCGCGATGCCGCCGCGGTCGAGAGCGAAAACGACCGGAACGTCCATCAGGCAGACGTCGTGGAAGATCTGGTCGAAGCCGCGCTGCAGAAACGTCGAATAGATCGCGACGATCGGTTTCACTCCGCCGAGAGCGAGGCCGGCCGCGAGCGTCACCGAGTGCTGTTCGGCGATGCCGGTATTCAGGAAGCGGTCCGGGAAGCGTTCGGCGAAGGGAATGAGGCCGGTGCCGTCCGGCATCGAGGCGGTGATCGCGACGATGCGTGGATCGTGCTCGGCGAGCTTGATCGCCGTCTTGCCGAAGATGCTCGTGTAGGACGGCGCCGACGAAGACTTGCTCTTCTGAATCCCGGCGACCGGATCGAACGGCGAGGGCCCGTGGTACTCGACCGGTTCGTCTTCCGCGTACTTGTAGCCCTTGCCCTTCTGCGTGATGGCATGCAGCAGGACCGGGCCGTCGATCGCCTTCGCGGCCTCGAGCGCCTCGAGAAGAGCCGGGACGGAATGGCCGTTGACCGGTCCGACGTAGCGGAAGCCGAGCTCCTCGAAGAGAGTTCCCGGAGTGAAGACCTGGCGGATCCCTTCCTCGAGACCCTTCGCCACTTCGACCATCCCGTCGCCGATGCCGGGGATCTTGTAGAGGACCTTCTTGATGTCGTCCTTGAGCTTGGCGTAGTGACGGCCGGCCATCAGCGCTTCGAGATACTTCGTCAGCGCACCCACGGACGGCGAGATCGACATCGAGTTGTCGTTCAGGATGACGATCATCTTCGTGCCGAGATGCCCGGCCTGATTCATCGCCTCGAACGCCATTCCGGCCGTCATCGAGCCGTCGCCGATCACGGCGACGACATGATGCGACTCCTTGCGCAGATCGCGCGCGACGGCGAGACCGAGCGCGGCCGAGATCGATGTCGAAGCGTGTCCTGCGGCGACGACGTCGTACTCGGATTCGCTGCGCAGACAGAAGCCGGAGAGCCCGCCGAACTGCCGCAAGGTCGACATCCGGTCGCGGCGGCCGGTGAGAATCTTGTGCGGATAGGTCTGGTGACCCACGTCCCACACCAGCAGGTCACGCGGCGTGTCGAACATGTAATGCAGGGCGATCGTCAGCTCGACGGAGCCGAGATTCGAAGAGAAATGACCGCCGGTTTCCGACACCGCGCTGACGATTTCTGCGCGCAGCTCATCGGCGAGCTGCGGCAGATCTTCGCGCGACAACTGTCGAAGCTCCTGCGGGTTGGAGACACGATCGAGTAGGTTCATGGATTCTCCGGACAGACTCTGCGACTAGTGGCCGCGATGGCCGAGAAACGAGATCAACGACATCCAGATCTCGCGCTCCAGTCGCGGCAACGCCGCGATGCGATCCGACGCCTCTTCGCCAAGCTCCTTCAGGCGTTCGCGACTGCGCTCGAGCCCGAAGAGGGCAGGATAGGTGAGCTTGCTCGCGGCGGCATCCTTTCCCGGCGTCTTGCCGAGGCTCGAAGCGCTGCCTTCGACGTCGAGAATATCATCGCGGACCTGGAACAGCAGGCCGACGAGCTCACCTAAGTCTCGCAGAATCAGATCTTCCGCCGCGCTGACGGCAGCGTAGACGCCCCCCAGACGGAGGCTCGCGGCGATCAGGGCCCCCGTCTTCCCGCGGTGGATGCGTTCCAGAGCGGCCTCGGCCGCCGCCGGCGGCTCGGGCCAGGCCTTTTCGACGGCAAGGTCCTCCACCTGTCCGCCGATCATTCCGCCCGTCCCGATGGCTGTCCCCACCAGGGCGACCGCGCGCGCCCGGACCTCTCCGGCAAGAGCCTCCGGCGACTGGGCGAGGACCGTCAGGCCGAGGGTCAGCAGGGCGTCTCCGGCCAGAATCGCGGTCGCTTCGTCGAACTCGCGATGCGCGGTCGGACGGCCGCGCCGCAGGTCATCGTTGTCGAGCGCCGGGAGATCGTCATGGATCAGGCTGTAGGTGTGAATCATTTCGATCGCCGCGGCTCCCGGAAGGAGGAGCTCCGGCGTCGCACCGAACGACCGGCCGGCGAGGAGCACCAGGGCGGGACGCAGGCGCTTGCCGCCCGCGAGGACGCTGTAGCGCATCGCGGCGTGAAGCCTTCCAGGCGCTGTCGCAGCGGGGGGCAGGAGACGGGAGAGCTCGGCGTCGATTGCCGGACGCACGCCGTCCAGATATCCGGGAAAGCCCCCGCCGGCCTGCGGTCCAGCGGTGGCGGCGCTCAAGCCGCCTTCCCGCTCGGTTCTTCGGGCGCTGCCGCTCCGAGCTCGAGACAGAACGGAGCCGCGAGCAGAAGGAGCGCAATGCGCTGGACTTCGGTATCCCCCCAGTTGTTCTCGAACAGACCGGCGAGGGAGAACGCGAGGAGCGCCGCCGCCACTCCGAGCCAGAGATCCGCGCGCGTCCCCCGGGCTCGTCCTGTTTCCGCCGCCGACTTCTCCGTCCGGTATCCGCGCCACGCGCGCACGATCGGAACGGCGATCAGCGCGAGAAAACTCACCAGCGCGGGAATCCCGCGCTCCGCGGCGATCTGGGCGTAACTGTCGTGCAGGTGCGGAACGTTGAGGCGCGAAGCGCTGGCGTGGCGATAGATCGGATAGAGGCGCTCGACCATGTTCGGACCGACGCCGAGGAGCGGATGCTCGGCCACCATCCGCGCACCCGCTTCGAGCATGCAGAGTCGGTCGTACGTCGACTCGTCGGAGAGATTGGTGACGGAAAGCGCGCGCGCCAGGATCGGCACCGGCGCAAAGGCGACAAAGGCGACGGTCGCCGGCAGCGCCAGCAGAATCAGGCGTGGACGGCGCATCCACAGGAGCCAGGCGCCGCCGAAGGCGAGTCCGAGCCAGGCGTTGCGGGTCAGCGAGCCGACGAGGGCCAGGTTGATCGCCAGCAACGCACCCCAGGCGAGCCAGACCTGGCCGAAGATGCCGCGCCGGCGGCTCACATTCCCCGCCATCTCTCCGGACGGTGGAAAGAGCAGGCGGGCGATGAGCACCAGATCGACGAGGAGAAGGATGCCGGCAAAGGTCATCACATGCGAGAACGGTCCGCGGATCCGGCGGTCGAGGTCGCCGAAGCCGATCCAGAACTGGGCGAGGCCGAAGAGGGCCGTGAGCGCGGCGCCGAGAATGGCCGCATCCAGCAGCCAGCGCAGCCGGCGCTCGCCGGAGATCGAACCGATGGCGAGCGGCAGCGCCGCGAGCGTGAAGAGCTCGCGCAACGCGTCGACGCTGGTCGCGGAGTCGAGGGAGAAGATCACCGCGACAACGAGGAGTGCGGCGTAGACGAGAACGGCGATCAGCAGAGGCCGCGCGCGCGCGAAGGCGGCGAGGTCGCCCTCATCCTCCGACGGCGCGACCCGCGACGGCGCGACCCGGGCGCTGCGCTTCGCCCGCAGCGCGGGGAACAGCAGCAGCGCGACACCGAGCGTCACATTCGACAGCGCGATGCCGAAAAGCGTCAGGAGATGCGCGGCATAGAGCCCGAATCGCAGGCGCTCGCGCGTGCGGCTCATGGGAGCCTGCGGCGTCAACGCAGCCTTGAAGCGGGCAGGCCGCAACGCGGCGGGGAACCGCACGTCGCCGCGCGGCCTAGCTGGCGAGAGCGGACGCGGGCAGGGCTTCGTCCACGAGCAGGACCGGAATGTCGGAGACGATCGGGTAGACGAGCTGCGATTCGCGGCACAGAAGGCCCTGTTCGACGACCGGCGTCTCGTCGCGGAAGTGCTCGCGGTAACGCTCGACCAGATTGCGGCGAACCGACTCGGGAAGATCGACTTTCTCGAGCGCGCCCCGGCTCTTCGGGCAGACCAGGATGGCGAGCAGTTCGGGGTCGAGGGTCATCGGCGCAAGACTCGCAGCGACAAGAAGATAGCACGGGACGCCGTCCGCCCGGGGCGAGCCTTTGTTAGAGTCCCGTCACTCGCGTTTCAGCCGGGCCACGGACCATGACCTCCACGACCTCCACGACCCCAACGACCCCAACCACCTCGCCAATGTCCCCGAGTCCGGCGCCCCCGGAGCCGGAGCTCCGCTGTCGCTCCTGCGGCCGGCCCCTTTCCCGCGTGATGGTCGACCTCGGCAGCTCGCCGCTCGCGAACTCCTACCTGACGGCGGCGGCGCTCGCCCGCGCCGAGACCTACCTGCCGTTGTGCGTTTTCGTCTGCGAGAGCTGCTGGCTCTGCCAGCTGCCCGAGTGCGCGACGCCGCAGGAGATCTTCAGCGACTACGCCTACTTCTCCTCGTTCTCGACCAGCTGGCTCGAACATGCGCGCGCCTACGTTGCGGCGATCGTGCCGCGCCTCGGTCTCGGACCGGCAAGCCAGGTCGTCGAGATCGCGTCGAACGACGGCTACCTGCTGCGCAACTTCGTCGAACGCGGCATCCCCGTGCTCGGTGTCGAGCCGGCGGCGAATGTCGCCGAGGCGGCGCGAGCGCAGGGAATTCCGACCGAGGTTCGCTTCTTCGGCCGAGAGGCGGCGCGCGATCTCGTCGCCCGCGGATTCGCGGCCGATCTCCTGCTCGGCAACAACGTCCTCGCGCACGTGCCGGACCTCGACGATTTCGTCGGCGGCCTCGAGATCCTGCTCAAGGATTCCGGCGTTCTGACGATGGAGTTTCCGCATCTCGAGCGGATGATCTCCGGGAACCAGTTCGACACGATTTATCACGAGCACTACTCCTACTTTTCTCTCGTCGCCGTCGAGCGCGTTTTCGTCGCGCACGGCCTCGAGCTCTTCGATGTCGAAGAGCTTCCGACGCACGGCGGAAGTCTTCGCATCTTCGCCCGCCGCACGGGTCAGCACTCCGGAGCGCAGGACGAAGGGTGGGTAAGGGTTCGCGAGCTCCTTGCCCGCGAGCGCGCGCAGGGCCTCGAAACGCTCGACTACTATGCCGGCTACGCCGAACGAGTCCGGGCGACGAAGCGCGACATCCTCGATTTTCTGATCCGCGAGAAGCGCAGCGGCAAATCGATCGTCGGCTACGGCGCGCCCGCCAAGGGCAATACGCTGCTCAACTACTGCGGCATCCGCAGCGATTTCATCGACTACACGGTCGATCGCAGCCCCCACAAGCAGGGACTTTTCCTCCCCGGAACGCGGATCCCGATTCGCGCCCCCGAAGCGATTCTAGAAACCCGGCCGGACTATGTATTCATCCTGCCGTGGAATCTGCGCAGCGAGATCGTCGAACAGATGACGGCGATCCGCGAATGGGGCGGACGCTTCGTCGTCGCCATACCCGAAGTGAAGCTGCTGTGAAGTTCGTCCGCCTCGGAATTCCCGGGGCTTTTCTCGTCCTCTCCGAGCCGCTCGCCGACGACCGCGGCTTTTTCGCGCGTACTTTCTGTGCCCGCGAGTTCGCCGCCGCCGGACTCGAATCGCGACTCGTGCAGACCAGCCTGTCGTTCAATCCGCAGCGCGGCACCCTCCGCGGACTGCACTACCAGGCCTCGCCGCACGATGAAGCGAAGCTGGTGCGCTGCGTGCGCGGAACGATCTACGACATCCTCGTCGACCTCCGGCCCGAATCGCACATTTTTCGGCAGCACCTCGCATTGGAGCTTTCCGCCGACGAGCGCTCCGCGCTCTACGTGCCGCCGGGCGTCGCTCATGGCTTCCTGACGCTCACTCCCGACTGCGAAGTGCACTACGCGATGTCGGAGTTCTTCGAGCCGGCGTCCTCACGCGGCGTGCGCTGGAACGACCCGGCGTTCGGCATCGTGTTGCCCGAACCCGTCCGGATGATCTCGGACCGCGACGCCAACTACCCCGACCTCCTGCCACCGCTGCATCCCTCGCCGTCACCGCCTGCTTCAAAAGCCACGTGACCGGCGCCGAGCTCGATGCGCTCGCGGCGCGCCTCTTCCCGATCTCGCGCAGTCTCACCGGTGCCGGCGTGCGCGAAAGCCTTGCCATTCTCGGTGAACGGATTCCGCTCGAGATCGGCGAGATTCCGTCCGGTACGCCGGTCTTCGACTGGCACGTGCCGCGCGAATGGCGCCAGCGGGCGGCGTACATCGTCGCGCCCGACGGGCGGCGCCTCGCCGATGCGGCGGAGAACAACCTGTCGGTTCTCGGCTACAGCATGCCGTTCCGCGGAAAGATCGGCCGCGCGGAGCTCGCACCGCACATCTTCACCCTGCCCGCGCAGCCCGATCGGATCCCCTATCGCACCAGCTACTACAAGGAACGGTGGGGTTTCTGCCTGCCGCACCGGCGCTGGGAGGAGGAGAACCGGCTCCCGGACGGCGACTACGAAGTGGTCGTCGACACCGAGCTGTTCGACGGCAGCCTGACCTTCGGCGAGCTCGCGATGGCCGGTGAGAGCTCCGAAGAGGTCCTCTTCTCGACGCATTGTTGCCATCCGTCGCTCGCCAACGACAACCTTTCCGGCATGGTGGTCGCGGCCGCGCTGGCCGAAGCGCTCGCTGCACGGCCACGGCGCCGCCTTTCCTATCGCTTTCTCTTCCTTCCCGGAACGATCGGGGCGATCGCCTGGGCAGCCACTCATCCGGCGGAGCTCGCCTCCATCCGGCACGGCCTGGTTCTCGCCGGCCTCGGCGCGCCCGGGACTTTTCACTACAAGAAGAGCCGGGATGGCGATGCGCCGATCGATCGTGAAGTGCGCCGCGCCCTCGTCCGCCGCGGGGAGGGGCTGGTCATGGAAGACTTCGTGCCGTTCGGCTACGACGAACGTCAGTGGAACTCCCCTGGAATCGCGCTGCCGGTCGGCTCCTTCACGCGCACCCCCTACGGCCGCTACCCCGAGTACCACACGTCGGCCGACGATCTCGACTTCATTCGCGCTGAAACTCTTGCCGACTCCGTCGCTGCCCTGATCGAAATCGTCGACGCGCTCGAACATCGCGAGTGCCATCGCAATCTCTCACCTCAGGGCGAGCCGCAGCTCGGCCGGCGCGGCCTCTATCGCTCGATCGGCGGCGACGACGCGGGCCGGGAGCGCGAGCTTGCGCTCCTCTGGGTGCTGAATCTTTCCGACGGGGAACATTCGGTGGAGGACATCTGCGAGCGCAGCGGCATCCCCGGGCCAGCGATCCGCGACGCGGTTGCAGCGCTGACCGAAGCTCGGCTGCTGGCGCCGGTCTGATTTCAGGCCGGCGCCGGCCGAAGCCCCCGCAAGCACCCGGCAGCCGGAGCGATCCCACCGGTCCACCGCTCACTCCGTGGCATCTCCCTTGCTCTGTCCATCGACATGAAATGGACCGGCATGTTTCTCGTGGGCTACGTCATCCTGATCGGCGGAATTCTCGCGGCGTTGTGGAAGCTCGGAATCCTGGCCTCGATCGGCACTTTCTGGACCGCGATCGGCGTCGTGATCGCCGTCGGACTCGGCATCATGATCTCCGTCGCCAACAGTGGAGCGAAGGAAAACATCCACATCGACCGCTGAGCCGTTTTGCGGCGCGGGTCGCGCGCATCCAGGATCCGCGCGTGCGGTTTGTGCGAATTCCCCGGCCGCTCGGACCGCTGGCACCACCCGATTCGGAGACGAAGTCCCGGGAACACCCTGCTTCTGGCCTCTCCCGAACAGGCAAGTAGAGCCGGCGGATCCTCGGGAACGTGAAGTCGCTAGCCGCGAGCCGTCGGGGCTCCGGCACGCGCGCGGATATCGAGCTCGACCTTCGCCAGAACTTTCGACCCGCTCGCGATGTCCTGCATCACCAGTGCATGGGCGCCGATGAAAATGTCGTCGCCGAGCGTCACCGGTCCGATGACGCTCGCGTGCGCTCCGAGGGTCACGCGATCGCCCAGCTTCGGCATCTCTCCGATGCGCGCCTGCGTCGGAGCTCCGAGCGTCGCGCCTTGCATCAGCAGGCAGTCGGCGCCGATCTCGACGGCGTTACCGACGACGATGCCCGTTCCGTGCGCGATCCGCAGGCCGGGCCCGATCCTGGCGGCCGGCGCGATATCGACACCGGTGAGGAAGTGGCTGTAGCGCGCGATCGCGGGGCCCAGAACCGGCACTCCGTGCGCTTTGAACCAATGGGCCAGCCGATGGAGTACCACCGCCTGGTAGCCGTTCTCGAACAGCAGCGATTCGAGCACGTACCAGGGTGCGCTCTTGTTCTTGATCTCGCGCAGTCGCCGCGTGTCGGCCACCAGGTTCTCCCACATCAGGCCGTGACGGGCTGCGCGGCGGACGTCCAGCGCAGATCGTTCGACAGCGTGCCGGCGTCCAGGAGCTGCCGGATGTGCGCCAGACGTTTGTAGCGCGGACCGTCGAACTCGGCCTTCGTCAGGCCGGCAGCGAGATAGGCCTCGTAGATTTCACGCGCTCCCGTGCGGGCGTTCCACTTGAGACGGAAGTCGGGAAAGGTCTCCGTCAGCTTGTCGGAGCTGACGCGGTAGTTGCGCGCGTCGGGACCGGCGTCCTTCGCGAACGTGACCTCGCAGCCGGGAATGGTCTCGCCGACGATCTCCGCGAGCTCCCGGATGCGGTAGTTCTCGCTCGATGCGCCGACATTGAAAGCCTGCGCATGGACTTTCTCGCGCGGCGCGTCCGCAAGAAGCAGGAAGGCGCGGCAGATGTCTTCGACGTGCACGATCGGACGCCACGGCGTACCGTCGCTCTGCAGAACGATCTTGCCCGTCGTCACCGCCCAGGCGGTCAGGTTGTTGAGGACGAGATCCACGCGCAACCGCGGCGAGATGCCGTACGCCGTCGCGTTGCGCAGGAAGACCGGCGAGAAGTTCTCGTCGGCGAGCCGGGTGAGCTCCTCTTCGAGCTTCACCTTCGAGACTGCATACGGCGTGAGCGGTGAGAGCTCCGCCCTCTCGTCGAGGAGGCCGTCGCCCGACGCGCCGTAGTTGCTGCACGAAGAGGAGAACAGGAACCGCGAGACGCCGGCCTGCTTGGCGAGCCGCGCCAGGCGTAGCGACCCGTCGAGATTGATGTCGTAGGTCAGATTCGGATTCAGATCGCCCAGCGGATCGTTCGACAGCGCGGCGAGGTGCATCACGACGTCGAATCCTTCGAGCTCGCCGACCGTGACGTCGCGCAGATCCTTGTGCATCGACGGCCAGCGTTCGTCGACGCGGGTGCCGAAAGTGCAGGCGGCGAAGAGGTCGCTGTCGAGGCCGCAGGCGTCGATGCCGCGCTCCGCGAGAAGCGGCATCAGAAGCGAGCCGATGTAGCCGTGATGTCCGGTGACGAGTACGCGCATGGAGGAGAGTCCTTTCGTCCTGCCGTCAACGGGGATTCTATCTGCAGGGGCTAAGATCGCCTTCCGAATGCACCGCTCCGCCCTTCTCCTTCTTCCGCTTCTCGCAGTTTTCGCCAGTGCGACCGCATGCAGCCGCGCCCCTGGCCCGCCGGCGCCGGGGACGACTCCGGATGCGGCCTCGGGATCCGCGCAGCCGGCGGCCGCCGCGAAGTTGCCGCAGCAGAGCGGTTTCGATCCGGCACCCACTCGCGGGTACATCCTGATCTCGATCGACGCCCTGCGCGCCGACCATCTGGGGGTCTACGGCTACGCGAAGCCGACGTCGCCCTTTCTCGACGAGCTCGCCCGGCGCGCAGCGGTTTTCGACCATGCATTCGCCCAGATTCCTTCAACGCTGCCGTCGCACATGTCGATGTTCACCGGGCTCTATCCGGCGGAGCACGGCGTCTTTCCGCCGTCGAGTGTGCTCGCTCCGGAGATCCGCACGCTGCCCGAGATCTTCCTCCACGCCGGTTTCCGCACCTCCGGGCACAGCGAAGGCGGCTACGTTCAGGGGGGCTATGGCTTCGCCCGCGGATTCAGCGACTGGACCGACACGCCCTACGCCGACGACACCGATGTCGAACGCACGTTCGGCAAGGGCGTCGCCTTTCTGCGCTCGCTGTCGCCCACGGACCGTTTCTTCCTCTTTCTCCACACCTATACCGTGCACGACCCGTACGCTCCACCGGAGCGCTATCGGAAGATGTTCTGGCCCGGGCCGCCGCCTCCGGGCGCTGGCGAAGCGAGCGGTGCGCACTTCGCGGCGATCAACGACGGCAAGGCGCAGGCTTCCCCCGAAGCCGTTGCCTACTTCGAAGCGCTTTACGACGCCTCGATCCGCTATGCCGACGATCAACTGCGGCAGCTCTTCTCCGACATCGAAGGCGCTGGACTCGCGCGCGACACCACGATCATCCTGACTTCCGATCACGGCGAAGAGTTCCGCGAACATGGGCGGCTCGTCCACACGCAGATCTATCCCGAGTGCCTGCACATTCCGCTGCTCATCGTCCATCCCGGCCTCACGCACGGCGTGCGCATCGGCCGCCTGGTGCAGACGATCGATTACGCACCGACGCTCTACGATCTCGCTGGCATTCCACCGCCGCCGAAACTCTCCGGAGTGAGTCTCAAACCGCTGCTCGGCTCGCCGGATCGGGCGCTTTCGGGAGAGGCCTACGCCGAATTGAAGATGATGCGGTTCAACGGCCAGGCCCTGCTCGCCGAACGCGATGGAGCGCTGATGCAGGCGAACTTCGCCGCCGCGGTGATGGAGTCGGACGGGCATTGGGTTTCGAAAGAGACGAGCTTCGATGCCTTGCCGCCGGCGCTCGATTTCCGCGCCGTCGCCTTTCACGAGCCGCGCGAGGTCGAAGCGTCCGTCGACGGCCAGCCGGAAAAGAAATTCATGCTCGGAACCGACTGGACGGGTTTTCACCTCGATCTGCCCGGCAGCGCGCGCAAGCACCGCGTGCGGCTCACGACCGCCGGCTGCGCCTCGCCGCTCGAGCTCGGCGAAGGGGCCGACGGCCGCTGCCTGTCGTTCAAGCTCTACGGTCCGCCTCTCGAACGGCGCGAGCTGTTCGATCTCAGCACCGATCCCCTCGCCGCCCACGACCTGTCGAGCGACCGCACCGACCTTCTGCGCGATCTGCTGAACCGGCTGAAGACCGGCTACGATCATCGCCCGCGCGCCGCCGCCGCCGATCAGGCGCTCTCCGAGGAGCAGATCAAGAATCTGCGGGCGCTCGGGTATCTGCAGTAGGCGCGACGCATGCGTCGCGCCCGACCGACCGCGGCTCGCGTCGCGCCGTCCTCAGCCCTTCGGCAACATCCCCATCTGCCACATGAAGAAGATCCGCTGGTCCGCTGCGTCGCGGATCTTGAGGTTGAGCGGTTTGCCCTGCCCGTGACCCGCTTCGCGATCGACCCAGAGCAGGACCGGCTTGGCGTCGGGAACGCCGGCGGCGACCGCCTGCAGTGCGGCGGTCATCTTGCGCGCATGCAGCGCGTGGACCCGTGAATCGTTCTCGCCTGCGGTCAGCAGAACCGCAGGATAGGCGACGCCCGCCTTCACCATCTGGTAGGGCGAGTACTTCCTGAGGAACGCGAACTGCGCCGCGTCTTCCGCGGAGCCGTACTCGGGAACCCAGTACCGCGCCATCAGAAAGTTCTGGTAGCGCAACATGTCGAGGAGCGGCACGGCGACCAGCGCGACGCGGAAGAGCTCCGGGCGCTGCGTGATTGCCGCACCGGTGAGGAGTCCGCCGTTCGATCCGCCGGCGATCGCGAGCTTTGCCGGGCTCGTGTATTTGTTGGCGATGAGCCACTCCGCCGCGGAGATGAAGTCGTCGAAGACGTTCTGCTTCTTCTCGAGCATCCCGCCTTCGTGCCAGGCGTCACCGTACTCACCGCCACCGCGCAGATTCGGCAACGCCATCACGCCGCCGGCTTCGAACCACTGGAACATCGTGGCGACGAAGCTCGGCGTCTCCGAGATGTTGAAGCCTCCGTAGCCGGTGAGGATCGTCGGGTTCGCGCCGTCGAGCGCAAGTCCCTTCCTGTGCACGACGAACATGCTGACCCTGGTGCCGTCCTTCGACGGATACCAGACCTGCTTCACTTCGACGGTCGAGGGATCGACGGGCACCGCCGGGCTCTCCCAGAGCTGCGGCGCCGCCTTCGGCTGCGCGAGATCGACGCGGAAGATGCTCGTCGGATAGTTGAAGCTGGTGAAGTTGAGATAGGCCTCCGTGCGGTCCTCTTCAGAGGAAAGTCCAGCCGAGCCGATGCCGGGCATCGTGAGCTCGCCCTGCGGTTTACCCGCGAAGTCGACGATCTCGATGAGACTCGCCGCGTTCTTCAGGTACTCGACCGCGAGCAATCCCTTCGCCGCGCTCACCGTCTGAAGCGCCATGCCGGGGCGCTCGGGCACGATCGTGCGAGCGCGTCCCGGGCCCATCGCCGAAAGATCGTAGGCGTCGATGCGCCCGTTCGGCGCGCCCACGTTCGTCTGGACGAAGAGCGTGTCTCCGACGACGAAGCCGTTCGACGAGCCGTCCTTTCCCGTCGCGATGTCGTGCTTCACCAGCTCGCCGGTCGAGAGGTAGTGAGCGAAGTCGGCGACCCAGAGGTCGTTCGACCGTGTGCTGGTCGCATAGGCGAGAACGAGCCAGCGACCGTCGCGCGACAGGTTTCCGCCCGGACCCCAGGTCGTCGCGAGCTTCTCGTTCTCCGCCTTGGTGAACTGGCGCAGGAGAACGGGATCCTTGGCCACTTCGGTTCCCATGCGGTGATAGAGGACACGACCGCTGTAGGGATCCTTGGGGTCGGCGAGGTTCTGATAGAGGAATCCTGAGCCGTCGGGCATCCAGTTCGGCGCCTGCGTCTTGTTCGGAATCTGCAGCGGATCGAGCTTGCCGCTGTCGACGTTCAGAAGGTGCAGCGTCGTGTTCTCGTCACCCGACTTGTACGTGCCGTAGGCGACCGACTTGCCGTCTTCCGACGGCGAGATCCAGGTGATCGTCGTGAGACCCGAAGCATCGAGAACCGCCGGATCGAGCAGCAGGTGATTCTCGCCCTTCGAGCCGCTGCGCCAGAACCAGCTGGCCTGATTCTGCGTCCCTTCGCGCTTGGCGAAGAAATATCGTCCGCCGCGGATCGTCGGCGGAGTCACCGACCCGATCTCCATCAGCGGCCGAAGCTGATCTTCGAGCGCCTTCCGCCCCGGCAGATGATCGAGCACGGAGCGCGTGTAGGCGTCCTGCGCGTCGGTCCATGCACCGACTTCCGGCGTCACCTGACCCATGTGGTCGGGATTCGAGTTGTCGCCCTCGAGCCAGCGATAGTTGTCGACGTTCTCGACCCCGTGCAGGGTCTCGCGAACCGCTTCGATGCGGGTGGGCGGCGGAGCGACCACCGCCTGCGCCGAGAGCCGGGTCACCAGCACAGCGGTCGAACACAGGGCGAACAGCGCGATCGAAAGCTTCATCCGGTCCTCCAGAAGAGAGCGAAAGAGGGTTGGGGGTTCCGCCGTGAACGCGGCGCGCGGAAACTCTACCCCTCGGGCGCTGCCAAGAGAAGTCGCGTGGCGACGGCGGCGACAGTCGCGACGGCGGCGACAGCGGCGACGGTCGGCGCGCGACCGGGGATCGGGCGATCGGCAGCGAGCCGCACCGGGCGATAGCGGTTGATAGAATGAGCCGCCCATGAGCTCCGCAAACAGCCCGGATGTCGTTCTCACTCGCGAAGTCGACGCCGTCGTCATTCCGCACGGCTCCGCCACCCGCATCCCGAACGGCACGAAGGTCAAGATCATGCAGAAGCTGGGCGGTACCGTGACGGTGACGACCGAGCATGGCGGTCTCTATCGCATCGAGCCGGAGAACCTCGACGCCCTCGGCCTGGACGTTCCTGCGGCCGCGCCGGTGGACGAGAACGAAGCCGCGAAGTCGCTCGAGGAGCGCGTTTGGGATCAGCTGCGGACCTGTTTCGACCCGGAGATTCCGGTCAATATCGTCGAGCTCGGTCTGGTCTACAGCTGCCAGCTGACGCCCTCCGGAGAGGACGGACGGCAGGCGGCGGCGATTCAGCTGACCCTCACCGCGCCAGGCTGCGGCATGGGCGATGTTCTCGCCCAGGACATCCAGAAGAAGCTCGAGCGTCTGCCGGAGATCGCGAGCGCCAAGGTCGAAGTGGTCTTCGATCCGCCGTGGAACCAGAGCATGATGAGCGAGGCCGCCCGGCTGCAGCTCGGCTTCTACTGACTCGGAGTCCCCTCCGGACTGACGCGGCGTCCTCTCCGGACATTCGCGCCGTGAGGCGCCGCCCGACGTAACATTTTCCCGTGCCGTGAGTAGTTCCCTACGAGAGGTTCTCCTATCTTGACGCCGCCGGACCCGCGTTTTCCCGAAGTCCAGGTCAGCCTGCGCACGCGCAACCGGTGGGCGGTCGCTTCGGCGATCCGTCAGGCCCTGCGCCGTGCGGGGAAGGATCGGCAGGAGATCGACCTCTTCCTGGCGGAGGCGCTGGCTTCGGAAGACGCCCACGAGCTCGAAGCGACCTGCGGCCGGTGGGTCCGCCTGAAGCCTCTGCCCCAGGCCTGAGGGGCCCCTTGAGTCTTTTCGCGGGCTATGTATGATTCTCCTTTGAAACCGTGAATTCCTTCACAGGAGGCCGCAATGCGCCGTCACGCCCTCGTCATTGGTCTGCTCGCCTTGTGCAGTGTGGCGGCGCAGGCAGCGACTCCCGGAGCTCCCGCTTCACCGAAACCGAAGCTGAAAGCCCGTGCCGCGGCCATCGCCGCCGGCACAGCGCAGCCCCGGAGCCCACAGTTTCTCGCGACGCACCCGAAAGCCGCCAAGCGTGCGAAGAAGCTCGCGCGCTTGGCGAATCGCGACGCACGGCACAACCGCGCCAACGAACATCTGCGGCCTAAGAACTATTCTCACGACCACGTCGGGGCTCCGGGCCTTCCGACCCCCTTCGGAACCGACCTCCTCAACGAGTCGTTCAGCGCCGGCATTCCGGCTGGCTGGGCCGTTCTGGACAACACCGGATCCGGGGTCGTCTGGACGAATCTGGCGGGTTGCGGCGAAACGAGCAACTACACCGGCGCCACGGGCGACGTCGCTTGCGCCAGCAGTGACTTCGCAGGGTTCGCGGAGTACGACACGGAGCTGCGAACTCCGGTCCTGAACTTCACGGGCTTCACCGCACCGGCCACGCTGACGTTCATCGCCAATTACCAGAACTTCGCAAACTTCGACTTCTTCGACGTCGACGTCTCGATCAACGGCGCTGCCGGGCCGTGGACGACTCTTCAGAGCTGGAACGAAGATCATGGCGGGGACCATGCTCCCCCGGGAGCTCCCGTCAGCCTCGACGTCAGTTCGGTCGCGGGTCAGGCAAATGTCATGTTCCGGTTCCACTACTACGACCCAACTACAGGCGATTTTGACTGGTACGTTCAGGTCGACGATGTCGTCGTCACCGCCACTCCCGGCGGCGGTGGAGCGTGCACGCTGACCTGTCCCGCGGATCAGAATGTCGGCACCGCGCCTGGGCTTTGCAGCGCCACGGTCAACTACCCCGGGCCGACCATCGGCGGACAGTGCGGCTCGGTCGTCTGCACTCCGGTCTCGGGCGGTTCGTTCAATCTGGGCTCGACCCTCGTCACCTGCTCCGAACAGGGGCCGCCGCCGCTCGTCGAGGGCCAGCCGCTCGCCTCCTGCACGTTCAATGTGAACGTCGCTGACACCGAGCCGCCAGCGATCTCCTGCCCGGCGAACCAGTCCGCGCCGGCGCCCGGGGTCCTCAACTATCCGGCGCCCACGGCGACCGACAACTGTACGGCGCCGCCGCCCGTGGATTGTGCGCCGCCTTCCGGATCGAACTTCCCGGCCGGCACGACGCCGGTCAACTGCACGGCGACGGATGCGGCAACGCTCACTGCGACCTGCGGCTTCTCGATGCTCGTCGGCGGCGCGCCGCCGATCGTCGAGGTCCCGACGATGTCGACGTACGGCCTCGCATCGCTCGCCCTGCTGCTCGTCGGCGCCGCTTTCCTGGTTCTGCGCCGGCAGCACTGACCGCAGCACGGAAAGCGCCGCCTCGGAACCGCTCCGCCGGTCGCTCGCCCGCCTCGAAAGAGGTCGCGAGCGCCCGTCGGGGTGAGGTTCCACTTCCTCTGACGAGCCGCGGGCGCGGGCTCGACATTCTGCTTTTCGCGCTCGTTCCTCTCGCCGCTGCGATCGTCTACTGGAATTCTCTCGGCAACGGGTTCGTCTGGGACGACCGCTTTCTCATCGTCGACAATCCGCGCGTACAGTCGCTTTCTCACCTGCCCGAGCTCCTGACGCACGACTACGTCTTCGTCGCGGAGACCGATCTCGCGTACGGCTACTTCCGCCCTGTTTCGAGTCTTAGCCTCGCCCTCGACTACAGCCTCTGGGGAGCCCGGCCCTGGGGGTTCCACCTCACGAATCTCCTGCTCCATGCCGCGGCTTCCCTGCTGGCCTGTGGACTCGCGCTCGGCCTCGGCGCCCGCCGCGCGATCGCCTGGGCGACCGGACTCCTCTTCGCGCTGCATCCCATTCACACCGAGAACGTCGCGTGGATCGCCGGAAGAACGGACATCCTCGCTTTCCTCTTCGGCGGCGGCGCGTTCGGTCTCTACCTCATGTCCGACGAAGCCACGAGCAGCGCACGCCGTCGCGGGCTGTTCGTCAGTTCGCTCATCTCTTTCGCCCTGGCGCTGCTGGCGAAGGAGATGGCCGCGGCCGTCCTGTTCTGGATCGCCAGCGATGCGTTCATGAAGTCCGCCGATCGGCCGCTCGCGAAGAGAATCGCGACTGCCCTCCGCCGCGCGATGCCCTGGCTCGCCGTTCTCGCGCTCTACGCTGTCACCCGCTTCGCCCTGCTCGGCGTCCCTCCACCGGCGGCGCCGGCCGAACACACCCTCGCGCGCGCTCTCTGGAGCGCCCCTTCGACGATCGTGCGTTATCTTGCCTGGATGGCCTGGCCGCGGGAACGCTCCGCGTATGTGCAGAATCCGTACGTGACGAGCCTCGCCGATCCGCGGCTGGGAGTCGCTCTCGTCGCGCTCATCCTGATCGGAGCGCTTCTCCTGCGCTGGGCTCGGCGCTCGAACCAGCCGCGAGCAGTCGCCGGCGCCGGCGCCATGCTCGCGCTGACCTTCCTGCCGATTCTCAACTTCGCCCGCATCGCCGGTCCGCCCGATATGGGCGCGGTGATGGCGGAGCGTTTCGCCTACATGCCGTCGTTCTTCTTCCTCCTCCTCGTCGTTCTGGCGTGCGACGCGCTCGTCCAGCGCTTCCCCGTCCGGCGCGCGCGAGCGGCCCTCGTCGCGGTGTTCCTTCTGTGCGTGAGCACGATTCTTTCGGCGCAGACCATCGCCCGCAATCGCGACTGGCAGGACGACATCCGGTTCTTCGAGCAGGAAGCCCGACGCACTCCCGGCGCGCCTCTCCTGTGGACCAACCTCGCCCAGGCGCAGATGCGCGCCGGGAACCCGGTCGCCGCGAACGAATCGATTCGGCACGCCGAGGCGCTGATGCCGCAGGCCACCTGGGTGCTCGCCGTGCGCGCGCAGTGGCTGACGCTCGCCGGTCGCTATGCCGAGGCCTTGCCGATCCAGGAGCGCGTTGTGCACGCAGAGAAGAAGAACTCCCTCGCGCTCAACAACCTCGCCTTCCTTCAACGCTCGACCGGCCATGTCGACCTCGCTCTGCCGGTCCTGCGCGATCTCGTCGAGCGCCTGCCGACCTATCCCGATCCCTGGCTCAACCTGGCGGAGATCGATCGCGCCGCTGGCGACAGGGAGGCGGCGGTCACTTCGTACACGCGCTATCTCGACCTTCGCCCGCGCGACCTTCGCGCCGTCGAAGTGCTTGCGGGCCTGCTGAGCGCCGCGGGGAGAGCCGCGGATGCCGAGGCGCTCTATCTCGGCGCCATGCGCGGCGACTCGTTCGACGCGAGTCTGTGGAATAACCTCGGCGCCGCGCGTCTCGCGAGCGGCGACAGTGCCGGCGCCCTCGCGGCGATCGAGCGCGCGCTCGGGATCGATCCGGCGCAGCCGCTGGCTCGGTTCAATCGCGCGAAACTTCTGGCGCTCTCAGGCCGCGTCGAAGAGAGCCGGGCCATCTACTCGGAGCTGGTTCGCGAGGCGCCGGATTCGACGGCAGGAGCCTCTGCCGCGAGAGAGCTTGCCGGGATGGAAGGCCCGCCATGAGACGCGCGCTCGCGGACCTCCGGCAACTCCTGCCCGCTCGCCGGCCGCTCCTCTCGGCTTCGGGTATGGCCGTTCTCGCCGCCTGCACGCTCGCCTGTCATCCGGCGACTCCGCCTCGACCCTCGACGATCGTGCTCGTGACGGTCGATACGCTGCGCAGCGACCGCACCTCCTTCGATGGCTATCGCCTGCCCACGACGCCCTTCCTCGATCGCCTCGCCCGCGAGGGGGTCGTGTTCGAGAATGCCTATGCGACGAGCTCCTGGACGCCGCCGACCATGGCCTCGATCTTCACCGGCGTTCCGCCGAGTACGCACGGCGTCGTCTCCGGCGAAATGTCCGAGAGCCGCAAAGTGCGGCAGCCCATCCTGCCGCGATCGCTGCCGACGATTGCCGAACGTCTGCAGCGCCTCGGCTTCCGCACTCTCGGTGCCTCTTCGAGCCGCCACCTGACCGCGGATCTCGGATTCGCTCGCGGCTTCGACCGCTTCGCCGACGCCAAGGCGTTTCTCGCCGGCGTCGCCGTCAACCGGAACCTTCATGACCTGCTGGTGCAGGAGTTCGGGGCCGGCGGCCGGCAGAAGCCTCAACCGCGAGAAGGCGCTGCCGGCGGACCTCCGCCGCCGCTCTTCCTGTGGGCGCACTATTTCGACCCCCACGATCCGTACATTCCCGAGCCGGAATGGATCTCCGCGCAGGCGCCGGGCGTGACCGGCGACGAGCCCGATTCACCGGCATTCAAGGTGATGCTCGAGCTCAAGTCGCTCTTTCCGGCACCCGATGCGGCTCTCGCCGAGCGCATCCGCCCTTTCTACGACTCGGAGATCCACCGCACCGACAAGCTCGTCGAGTCGCTGTTCCAGGAGCTTGCGCTCGACGAAAACGCGCTGTTCATTCTGGTCGCCGATCATGGCGAAGGGATGGCGGAACGCGGGCTCCTCGGGCACTCGCAGAACCTCTACAACGAGCTCGTTCACGTGCCGATGATTTTCTGGTGGCCGCGCGGGATTCCCGCCGGCGTCCGCGTCGAACGGCCGGTGAGCACACTCGATATCCTGCCGACGATTCTCGCCCTGCTCGGGGAAAAGCCAGGCAACGACCTCGCCGGACACGCGCTGATCCCCGTTTGGAGCGCCGACGCTCCGGAAACCGCGGCGGCGCCGGTCTTCTTCGAGCTCGATCCTCCGAAACCGCGGGCACGAGGCGTGGTGGAAGGAAAGTACAAGCTCATCTTCCATCCGGCGCAACCGGCCTCGACCGAGCTCTACGATCTTTCCCGCGATCCCGGGGAGAAGCACAATCTCGCGACGGAGATGCCGGATGAAGTCCGGCGTCTCCGTGGACAGCTGGTCACCTGGACGAAGGCGCACCCCGGCGCTCCCGACCGCGAAACCCGAGAGTCCTCGGACGAAGGCCTGCGCGAGGATCTTCAGGCTCTCGGCTATCTCGACGACGGACCGCAGCCGGCTGAGGCGCCGGAACCCTGAGCGTACCCGCCCAGATGACCGGCACAGGCGGCATCGGCGAGGCATGAAAAAGGCGCCGCCGGCAGGAAGACCCGAGCGGCGCCAAGATCGGAAACGGAAGCGATTTACAGCGCGTGCTTGAGGGCCGACAGCGTGCTGTGCGTGGTCAGTTGTTCGGGCAGCAGATGATGCTCGACGAACTGCCGGACGTCCGCGCTCAGGCCTTCGAGCTCGGACTTGTACTCGTCCCGGCCATGGTCCTCGCCCTCTTCGAGCGCGGCGACCGTTGCCTTCGTGCCGAAAACCTTTGCGCCCCCTTCGACGAGCTTGGCGAAAGATCCCCAAGCACCCGAGCCGTCGGCAGGCGTGCCGCCGAGCCGCTTGATCTCGTCCTTGAGCAGGGTTACACGCTGCTGATGCGAGCTGCGGCAGTTCGCGAGCTTGGTGCTGAGCGCGGGCTCCTCGCCCAGCTTGTCGATCGCCTGGTTGTAGGTTTCGACGGCGGAAATCTCGCCGCGCAGGAATGAGTTCAGCTGATCGACATCGGCATTCTTCACTTCGGTGGTCGTGTTCATGATGGAGGTCCTCCGGTTGAGGGTGAGCTGACGACTGCCGCACTTCTCAGACTCTCGACGGGAGTGCAACCGCCGTTCCATGACGCCGGCCCAATGAACACGAGGGTTCCCGTCCGATCGGAAGCTCTTTCCCGGGCGGACCTTGTACATTTTGCTTTACCATCTCACCCCTTGAGAAAGCCGGATCCAGCACCCGGGGCGGAGAGCGATCCGCTCGTCGCAGCGCTCGCCGCGCAGCAGCCGGATCTCGCGCTGCGTGAACGCTTCCTCGATCTTCCCGGAGTCCGCCTGCATGTCGTCGAGGCCGGCCCGGCGGAGGGCCGACCGGTGCTCCTGCTCCACGGTTTCCCCGAGTTCTGGTGGGGCTGGCGCCGACAGATCGCTGCGCTCGTCGACGCCGGACGGCGAGTCGTCATTCCGGACCTCCGCGGCTACAACCGGAGCGGAAAACCGAAGGGCCTGCGCGCCTACGGTCTGGACGCACTGACCGACGATCTCTCCGGACTGATGGACGATCTGGGCTCCGCTCCGGTCGATGTCGTGGCGCACGACTGGGGCGGAGCCGTCGCCTGGTGGGGAACGCTCCGTTTTCCGGAGCGCTTTGCCCGGCTCGTCATCCTCAACGTTCCGCACCCGAGCGTGATGCGCCGATTCCTGCGCACGAATCGAGCGCAGCGCCGGCGCAGCCGCTACCTCTTCTACTTCCAGCTGCCATTTTTTCCGGAGCGCAAACTCCGGGCGGGAGATTTTCAGCCCTTCCGCTCGATCTTCAGGCGCACGAGCCGGAAAGGAACCTTCAGCGCCGGCGACCTCGATACGTACGCCGCCGCCGCTGCACAGCCGGGCGCCATCACGGCGATGCTCAACTGGTATCGCGCGGCGCTCTGGTATCCGCCGCAGCGCCCGACGCAGCGGATCGTCGAACCGTCCGTCCATCTCCTCTGGGGCGAAGACGACGTCGCCCTCGGCGCCGACATGGCGAGGGCGTCGATGCCCCTCTGCCGCGACGGCCGCCTCACTTTCATTCCGCACGCCGGCCACTGGGTACAGCATGAGGCGGCGGAACGCGTGAACGAGCTCATCCTTGCGACTCTCCAGGCTCCCGCAGATCGCGCGGACGAAAGATGACGGCGCGGCGCACCGAGCGATAGGGTCGTACGCACGTATTCCCGCGGGGCCGGGCGGTCGCGCGGCCGGAGCGAGATTTTTTCGAGATCGAGCTGCACTTTCGCCGCTCTCAGAATCCGGAGTCTCCATGAGATCCATCATCAAGACATTCCTCCTGGCACTCCTGGCGCTGCTCCTCCTCTCCGCCATCGCGCGCGCCGATGAACCGGCCGCGAGCACCGACACCGCTCTCGCGGCGACGCTCCGGCGGCAGACGCAGGAGCTCATGGACGCCATCGCGCCGGGGCAGCCGGAGCCGTGGAAGAAGTACGTCGCCGACGAAGCTCTCTTTCTCGACGAGAACGGCGAAATCGCGGACAAGGCGAAAATGCTCGCCGATCTCACGCCGCTGCCGGCAGGACTCCTCGGCACCATCGCCGTCGATCGATTTCGCATGGTGACAACCGACGACCGGCCGGGCATCGCGATCGTCGCCGGGGAGATCCAGGAGCAGCTGGATTACCACGGCCAACGGCTCCATACCCGCTTCCGCTTCATGGACACCTGGGTGAAACGAGGGGACAGATGGTTGCTGCTCGCGCGGCATACGGGAGCGGTCCTCAAGGACCCGCCGGCCATCGCTCTTTCGCCCGCCGAGCTCTGCGAATACGCCGGAACCTATCGGCTCACCGCAGACATCGTCGCTGTCCTGCGCTGCACCGGCGGCGGTCTCTCCGCCGAGCGCACCGGACGGCCGGCGGTCACCTACGAGGCGGAAGTGAAAGACCTGTTCTTCGCGCCCGGTCAGCCGCGCAGCCGGCGCGTCTTCTTCCGCGACGCGACGGGTGCCGTCACCGGCTTCGGCGATCGCCGCGAGGGCGAGGACATCCGCTGGACGAAGATCTCCGACGCGCCGCCGCCCAAGCCTTAGCGAACCATCACGGCGTCTTTCTCAACTCCTTCTCCGCACGCTCCCATTCGCCTTGAGGCGTCTGGACGCGCAGTGCGACGATCTCCCCCGCTGCGCCTTCGACGAACTCGAGGCGGGCCTCGGTCTGCCCTTCGGGTGCGAAGCGCAACGGCGCAACCTCACGCAGCGTCAGCTTCGCCCCTTCTCCCTGGGGCCCGGAGAGGCGCTGGAGGGTGAGCATTCCGTTTTCGACCGTGACGCGGCGGATGCCGTAGAGCCCGGCGTAGCGTCCGAGTCCGTCGGCTTTCATCGCCAGCGCATCCAGAGACGCGGACCCAGGCGAGCGGATGGACGGAGTCTCCGCCGCCGCACCCGGAACGAAACGCATCCGGCGATTCCGCTGATCGATGGAGATCGCATAGTGCGAAAGGAAGGCGTAGCCGAGGTTGCCTTCGCGCAGGCGTCCGAAGAAGCGCACGTCCGGATTCTCGAGGCGGATTTCGCCGAGCTCGACGGCACCCGCGAGCGTACCGCCGTAGACGACGGCCTCTCCGGCGACCGTGCGCCCGCGCCCGATCTCGCGCGCCGGCGCCGCAAGCCCGAGCTCGCTCCGGAGCTCCTCCGGAAACGTCAGACCTCCGGACGATCCGCTGTCGACGGTCATGTTTCGATCGACGCCGCCGACCCGGACCGGAACCGAGAAGGTGCCCCCGTCCGCGACTTCGAACGCGACGATCGAACGCCCGTCCGTCTCGGGCAAGGGCTCCTGCGAGATTCGCACTTTCTGCCGTGGATAGTCGATCGTGAGCTGCAGGGTGCGAAAGAGGGGCATGCCGAGGACGCCCCGCGGCGCGCCTTCGCTGGACAAACCGGGGCGATGGAGATCGGCGCGATCGAACGAGACGGCGAAGAACTCCTCGAGCCGTACCCCGCCGATCTCGAGACGCGGAACGCGCACCTGATCCGCGGACAGACCTTCCGGAGAGGCAGGATCGCCGATTTTCGTCGTCCCGACCTTCTTGAGCCTGAGCTCGCGCACGAGACCGGCGTCGAGCACCGTCGCCCCGGCCCCGGTATCGAGAAACAGCCGGAAAGGGCCGCGACCGTCGATGCGGACGGCGAGAACCGGCTTGTTGGCGTAGAGCTCGAGCGGCAGCTCGGTGAATGCGCCGGCCAGCGCCACCGCGCGCGGCGCATCATCGAGCGCGAGAGCCGGAGGTTTCGTGGATCCGGAGGCCGGCGCGCTCGCCGATCCGAAGACTGAAAGCCCGCAGATCAGGCTCAGCGACAGGTTCGAGAAACAGGAATGGAAGTTCATGCCGGAGTCGGTGCAACGGCGATGCCCATCCCGCTGCCCCGGTTTCGGGGCCCATGGCCGCGGGCGAGTCTGAAATGGGGAAAGGACTGCTGAGTCCGGCAGCTTGACCCGCGGCGGTACCGGCGCCGGCGTCGATACCGGTTCACCGCTCGACCGGCTCGATTTTCGGTCGGGAAAGCCGGTACGATCCCGAGGCACATGCGAAAAATCCTCGTCACCGGAGCTCTGGGCCAGATCGGCTCCGAGCTGGTCCTCGAACTGCGCCGTCTCAAGGGCGGCGAGAATGTGATCGCTTCCGACATCCGCATGCCCCCGGGAGAGGCGCGGTCCGACGGGCCCTTCGAGGTTCTCGACGCGACCAACGCCCGCCAGGCGCACGATCTCGTGCGGCGTCACGACGTCGGCACGATCTACCACCTGGCGGCGCTCCTGTCGGCGACCTCCGAGGAGAAGCCGCACGTCGCCTGGGAGCTCAACATGGGCGGGCTCTACAAGATGCTCGAGATCGCCCGGCAGGAGCGCTGCGCGCTCTTCTTCCCGAGCTCGATCGCGGCTTTCGGACCTTCCACTCCGCGCACCGGAACTCCGCAGGACACGGTCCAGCGCCCGAACACGATGTACGGCGTCACCAAGGTCGCCGGCGAGCTCCTCGCCGACTATTACGCCTCACGCTTCGGGGTCGACGTCCGCGGTCTCCGCTTCCCCGGGCTCATCTCCCACAGCGTTCCGCCCGGCGGCGGAACGACGGACTACGCGGTCACGATCTTCTACGAGGCGCTGCGTCACGGTCACTACACCTGTTTTCTCGGTGCTTCGACGCGACTCGACATGATGTACATGCCGGACGCGATCCGCGCCGTGGTCGAGCTCATGGAAGCCGACCCTGCGCGGCTCAGACACCGGAATGCCTTCAACATCGCGGCGGTGAACTTCACCCCGACCGAGCTCGCGGCCGAAATCGTGAAACATCTGCCGGGATTCACCATCGACTACGAAATCGACCCGGTGCGCCAGCGCATCGCCGATTCCTGGCCCGAGTCTCTGGACGACTCCGCGGCGCGCGCCGAATGGGGCTGGGCCCCGCGCTACGACCTGCCGGCGATGGTCGCGGAGATGCTCGAGCAGCTGCGCATCAAACTTCGGATCGCCGCTCCATAGAGGCACCCGTCGCCGCCGGCAGATCGGCTCGCCGCACCAGAATCAGGTCCTGCCAGTCGGAGAGAGCGCCGCTTTCCTGACCGATGACTTCGAATCCCGGCCACAGCGTCGGCAAAACTTCGGGGCGCAGAAACACGAGACCGTAGGGTTCATCGTGGGCATAGGCTTTCGGCGTGACGTGAGAGAGGAATGCGAAGCCTTCGCGACTCCACTGCTCATCTGCCGCGCCCAGATCCCGCTCCTGAATCAGCATCTCTCGGCGCAGCGCCGGATCCGACCGCATTCGCTCCCAGGCCCGCGCACCATGGATCGAAATCGTCGCGAATCCACCGGGAGCGAGCACCCGGCGCATTTCGCCGATCCAGGCGTCGTGGAGCGGACGGCTGAGATGGGTCAGAACCGAAATCGAATACATCCAGTCGTAGGAGGCGTCCGCGACCAGTAGCGGAGGCTCGGGCCGATTGGAGAAAAAGCGCGCCCGTCCGATCTCCTCGCGGCAGTAGGCGATCGCCCTCCGGTCGATATCGCAACCCCAGAGATCGAGCCGGTCCCCGAGAGGGGCCAGGAAGCGCAGGACGCGGGCGCAGCCGCATCCGAAATCGAGCACCCGCCGCGGCGCGAACGGATCCAGACCTGCGCTGCGCAACAGCGCGAGAAGCTTCTTCGTCGTCTCCGAACCGACGTTGAGAAAGGCGGCGAAGTCCCGGTTACCGAACGTGCGCCGGAGGGCCGACCGTCGGGGGAGCTGCGGCATGAACGCTTTCACTTCCTTCGGCCGCTCGCGCAATCCGTGGTTCATCACCCAGAAATAGAACTCTTCGCTGTCCGGATCGGGAAAACTCCCCTGCAGGCTCTCCTGCCGGAGACGGATCCGGAGCGCCGCGGCGAACAGACGGGCATCGCTGCCCCGCCAGAGCGGAGTCTTCGGAATCTCGGGCGGCTCTTCGAGCAAGGTCAGGTTTTGCCTCCGGCGCGCAGAAGCGCAGGTCGGCGCGACGCGATGTGAATCGTTCGATAGTCTACGCGAGGGCGACGGCCTCTTCGCGGATTCCGTTCGGAGTCGCCTCATCGCCCCATTGCCGCCTCGACCCAAGGAGCTTCTCTCATGCCCGTCGATCGTTTCCTCACCGCCCTGGCCAGCGACCTCGCAACGCTCGATGCGCGCGGCAATCCGAAGCGCCACGAGCTGGTCATCGAGGGCGTCGTCGCGGCCGCCGGTGGCTTCGGTCCGCGATATCGCGTCGCCGGACGCGGAGGCGAGCTCTTTCTCAAGATGAACTCGAACAACTATCTCGGCATGGGACTCCGGCGCGAGGTCGTCGAGGCTGAAGAGGCGGCCTCTCGCAAGTACGGAGCCGGTCCCGGCGCCGTGCGCTTCATCAGCGGAACCTACGCTCCGCACGTCGAGCTCGAGGCGACGCTGGCGCGCTTCCACGGCCGGGAGTCGGCGATGATCTTCTCCTCCGCCTATGCCTCGATGCTGGGAGTCTTCACACCGCTCGTGACCGAGGAGACCGCGCTCGTTTCCGACGCGCTCAATCACAACTGCATCATCAACGCGATCCGCCTCGCGCGACCCAAGGAGAAGCGCGTCTATCGCCACAACGACGTCGCCGACTTCGACGCCAAGCTCGCAGAGGTCGAAGGCTGCCGTCGTGCGCTGGTGGTGACCGACGGCATCTTCTCGATGCGCGGCGACGAAGCGCCCCTGCCGGCGATCCTCGACGTCGCGCGCCGGCACGACGCGAAATTCCCGGAAAACGTCGTGGTCATCGTCGACGACAGTCACGGCGTCGGTGCTTTCGGCGTCACCGGTCGCGGCACCGAAGAGGCAACCGGCTCGGGAGCGGCCGACATCCTGATCGGCACGCTCGGTAAAGCCTTCGGCGTCAACGGCGGCTACGTCACGGGCCCCGCGGGGCTGATCGATTTCCTGCGCGAGTCATCCCCGACCTACATCTACTCGAATCCGATCACCCCGGCCGAGGCCGCAGCGGCGAAGAAGGCGATCGAAATTCTCGACGGTCCGGACGGCCGCGGGATCCTCGATCACCTCGCGGCGGTGACCCGGCGGTTCCGCGACGGGCTCATCCGGCTCGGCTTCGAGACGCTTCACGGTACCCATCCCGTCGTTCCCCTGCTCGTCCGCGACACGGCGAGGACGACCGCGCTCGTCCGTCACCTCCTGCGGCACGGAATCCTCGCCACCGGACTCAACTTCCCCGTCGTGCCCAAGGGCGACGAGACCATCCGCTTCCAGGTTTCCGCCGACCACACCCCTCAAGACATCGACTTCGTCCTCGACGTCCTGGCGCAGTTCAAGGGCTAGAGCTCGGGTAGGATTGAGAACGTCGGCGATCGACGACGGCGGCCTTTCCGGCCTGCGGTCGTCTCAACCAGCGCCGCCGGCCAAGGAGCGTCCCGTGACCAACACGACCCGACCCAGTCTGATCTCCGGCGGCCATCGCGGGGCCGAGGCCGAGTTCGGCCGCTCCGCGAAGCGCTGGGGGATCGAGCAGACGACGCTCTCGTTCGAAGGTCACGCGATGGAGTGGCCGGTGAACGTCAAAGTGCTCTCGGACGCCGAGCTTGCTGCCGGCGACATCTCGATGGAGATCGTTTCGAAGCGCATGGGCCGGACGTACCACGAGGCCGACCTCATTCGCCGCGTGATCCAGTCGCTCTATTTCCTGGTGAACGACAGCTACCAGGTCTTCGCGCTCGGCTGGATCCAGCCCGACGACACGGTGAAGGGCGGCACCGGCTGGGGCGTCGAGCTCGCGAAGCTCTTCAACCGCGAGGTCTGGGTCTACGACCAGGGGCGCCTGCAGTGGTTCAACTGGAGCGACGGGCGCTGGAATCCGGACGAGCCGAAGATCGGCAATCGCGCCTTCGCCGGAACCGGCACGCGCAATCTCTCGCCCGAAGGCAAAGCCGCCATCGAAGCTCTCTTCGAGCGTTCGTTCGGCAAGCCGAAAGCCTGATCCAATCCCGGCCTCGAAGCTTCAGGAGATCTTCTTGACCCGGATCTCCTGCCCGTCGGGACCGCGGTAGATGTAGCCGTCGACCTTGCCCTGCGCGTCGCGGGTGAAGATCGCCGTCCCGAGATCGTCGCGGAGGAAATAGACGCCCTTGGCGAGGGCCAGGTTCTCGCTTTTCGAGGCCGCACCGGTGAGCTGGCTCCACAGCTTTCCGCCCTCGACCGTCACCGTGTCGACGAGGCCTTTCCGCCACTGGTACTTCCCGACGTAGTCCTGCACGTTCTCGCCGACGACGACGATCGGCGGCCGCATGTTCACCGGCAGGTTGCTGAAGTGCGAAGCGATCACGCGCCAGCCGGCGGTGCCCCGCTGCCAGACCTCGGTTCGGCGCTGCTGATGCACCGCCAGCGAGCCGTCGAAGCTCTCGGTGTCTTCGAGGGTGTAAATCAGGATCGCGGTGTCGCCGTAGATCCGGACGCTCGCGTCGTGATGCCCGACCTGCTGCTCGTTGTCGCGCGGAGACGGAAAGGTCCCGCGGACGATGTCGTCCAGCGTGAGTCCCGTTCCGTTGTCGATGACCGAAAGGAACGTAGCGTCGGTCAGTTTCCTGTAGGTCGCGAGATCGCGCTCGTTGAACGCCTGCTGGCGCGCCTCGCTGGCGTGGAGAACCTCGAGCTGCGCCGGACTCATCGCGACGGGCTGCGCAGCGAAGGCCGCGGGCGCGGACTCCACGGCAACGAAGCCGAGAAGGGCGGTCGC
>JBDTQG010000010.1:0-73512 GCA_039932315.1 Thermoanaerobaculia bacterium | reverse complement strand
AATCGACGGCCGGCCATTCTTCGAATAGAGCGCGTCGAAAGCCGGAGACAGTGTCCTGAAAATCTCATCCGTCATTCGTCGAATCGCACGCAACGGATGGTCCTGCGGCACCCGCTCTTCCAAAGTGACGTAACTGAACGATCCACCCTGCCCGCTCGTATCGCCGCGCATCGTGCCTCCTTGGCTGGTCGCTCGATGAACTTGCCAAATCCGGGCCATGGGTGAGGTTTTTCAGCAGCCTCCTAGGGACGAACCTGCGACCAGGCGCTGACGTTGCCGCTCTCGAAGCCGTTCTCGAATATCGGCACCGGAGGAGCTCCGATGAGAAAGGAACCCGTCGCCGCCGGTCCGCTGTTGAAGGCGCTGTCGACCGCCTGCACAGTCCAGTCGTATTCGCCGTCGGCGAGAACCGCCAGATTCCACGAAGTCGCAGCGCTCAGGTTTCCCGGCTCGGGCAGATGCCGTTCGCCCGCGAGCGGCACGCCGCCACGAAAGAGGCGCAATTCGTAGGTCAGGGCCGGAGCGGGCGTCAGGTCGTCGCTCGCCGACAGCCACCCCAGCTGGACGGAGCCATCGCTTTCGACCTGCGCGGCGAGTCCCGACGGCGCCGAGGGAGCGCGATTCTCTGCCGCGGCGTCGTTGACGTAGAGGTGCATCTGCGCCTCGACCAGACCGTTGCCGCCCGGCACGAAGTACTGGCCGGCGATGAAGTAGTCCAGATCGCCATCGGCGTCGAGATCGAGCCAGCTGAAGGATCCGCCCTGCGATCCGCTCGCCCGCGGCGCCGGCAGCTGATTTCCCGAGTCGACGAAGATGCCTCCCTGATTGTCGTACACCTTGGCACGACCCTCGATCTGGGAACCCGGGTTGTAGTTGCCGGCGAGCAGAATGTCGATGTCTCCGTCGGAATCGTAGTCGGCCCAGGTGGCCGCCGTGAGGTCGAACCAGCCTTCGCAGCCGGGACAATCGAGGACATCGAGCGCAACGTAGCTTTCCGAATCGTTGCGATAGATGCGCAGAGCCGTGTCATAGGTATCGTCGATCTCATGCAGATTTCCCGCGACGAGAATGTCGAGATCGCCGTCACCGTCGTAATCCCCCCATTGCGCTTCACCGTGGTCGACCGTGAGCGCGCCGAGAATGTCCTCGCCGACGAACACCCCGCCGCCGTCGTTGCGATAGCGCCGGATGAAGCCCTCGCCGGTGAGCGGCGCGAGATTGACGAGCAGGAGGTCGAGGTCCTGGTCGCCGTCGAAGTCGGCCCAGGTGCTCTGTGCATGATCCGTTGCCGCGAAACCTGCCGCGACCTCGGTGAACGTTCGCCCGCCGCTTCCGTTCGAGCCGTCGTTGCGCAGCAGGGCGGTGCGGGAGGTCGAGCTCTCCTCATCCCAGACCGAAGGTAGAAGAAGATCGAGATCGCCGTCGTTGTCGAAGTCCGCCCACGAGATCGAATGCAGGTCGAAGTCGGCCTGGCCGTTGTCCTCCCAGTAGCCGGGCAGCACCGTGTCGCTCGCGAGGAGGGTGCCGGAGTCGTTGAGATACAGCACCGTCTGACCGTCGCTGCCGACCACGAGATCCGGATCGCCGTCACCATCGGCGTCGCCCCAGGCGAGGTCCGACGCTCCGGCAGTCAAGGTCCCGAGAGGAACCTCGGTGTAGGAGAGCTCCCACTCGGTTCCGCTGACCGGCCCGTCGTTCCGCATCAGGACCAGGTGATCGACCACGCTCTCGTTGTAGACCACGTAGTACCCGAGCACCGCGATGTCCAGATCGCCGTCTCCGTCGTAGTCGGCGGGGGCGGCGGACGTCACCCAGAAATCCTCGTTCTGCGGCGTCACGAACAGCGGATCGAGCGGCGTGACCTCGGAGAATTCGCCGAACGTTCCACCCGGTCCGGGCTGCACCACGATGGCCTCGCCTGCAAGGTCCGTGGAGCCGTCGTCGTCCGTCACCGTCAGCCGCACGAGGTACGTGCCGGCCGTCGCATAGAGGTGCGACGGGTCGCTGGCGCTCGAAGCGCCGCCGTCACCGAAGCTCCACGCCCAGCTCGCGATGCTCCCGTCCGGATCGCTGCTCCCGTCGCTGAACGCAACCGAGAGTCCGGTCGTGACGAAGTTGAATGCGGCCGCCGGCGGCTGATTCACCGGCGCCGGCGGAGGTCCCGAAAAGTGACGGATGATGCCGCGGTAGCCGGCGATCCAGGCGTCGCCGGCAGGCGTCGCCGTGATCGTCGAGTAGCCGCCGAAGCTCGCAGGACCTGCATTCATCACCGCCCAGTTCTGTCCGCCGGTCGCCGAATAGAGGACAACGCCGTCGGCGCTGCTGAGCCAGAGCTCGTCCGGGCCGACCAGCACGATGTCGGAGAGGCGATCGGAATCGCTCGGAGTGGGAAGGAGCTGCCAGGTCAGGCCGCCGTCGTTCGTTCGCGCGGCGTAACCGAAATCCCCGACCGCATATCCGACGCTCGCGTTCCAGAAGTCCATGTCGAGAAGCGCCTGGGGCGCTCCCGGCAGCTGGATTTCACTCCAGCTCCCGCCATGGTTCGTGGTGCGATAGAACGAGCCATAGACCGCCGCTGCCCAACCGCTCGCGCCAACGAAATCGACGGCGACGTAGGTTCCGGCGAAATCTCCGGCGGCGTTCCAGGTCGACCCGCCATCGACGGTGTGGAACAGCGCTCCGCCGTCGAAGCCCTGGCCGACGACCCAGCCCGCGAGGGGAGTTTCGAAGTAGAGGTCCGCGACGACGACACCGCCCGGGGTCGATGCGGATGCCGTCCAGGTTTCTCCCGCATCGGCGCTGCGATAGACACGACCCTCGCGGTCGACCGTCACGACATCCTGAGGACCGAGAACCTGCACCGCCTCGAGCGCGAAGGGGCTCAGCGTGGCGCGCACGAGCCATTGCGCGCTCGCAGCCGTCCGCGTCAGAACCTGTCCGGCTTCGCCGACCGCGATGAGGTCGCCGTTGTCAAAGCGATCCATGGCGATAATTTCCGATCCCGAACCGCTGGAGATCTGGCTCCAGGTGGCGCCGCCATCGGCCGTGCGGATTACGAAGCCGGGGCCGAAGCCGGCGTAGCCGGTCAGTGCGCCGGTGAATACCGGAGTGCCATTGCCGGAAAACCCGGGAAACGGACCGGGGGTCGAGAAAACCCTCGCCCACGTCAGTCCGGCATCGGTCGAGCGGTAGAGATTCCCGGCTCCGTCTGCGGCAACGACCGTCGTCGAGGAGAGCTTCGAGAAACCGAGGCCGGACGAAGATTCGCCCGGATCGATCGGTTCTCCGAGATCGCTCCACGTCAAACCTCCGTCCGTCGTCCGCAGCAGGCGATCGTCGAAGCTCCCAGCCGAGCCCGTGCGGCCCCAGGCGAGCGCGACGTTGGCCGAAATGGCGAAGAGGCGGCTTCGGCCGACAGCGGTCCCGACAGCAGTCCAGTTGAGTCCGGCGTCCGTCGAGCGGAGAAAGGTGCCGTCAACGATCGCGATGGCGACCGTCGGAGAGAGGAACGCGACGCTGTCGGCGGCACCGGCTTGGACGGCAGTGAAGTTCGCACCGCCGTCCGTCGTCCGGAAGATGCCGTTCTCGCTGCGGCCGAGCCCAGTCGAAGCGCTGGTGAAGGAGAACCCGGTCATCCCCTGAGGCGACGGCGCCCAGCTCGCTCCGCCGTCGCGGCTGACGTACGCACCGAAGTTGCCCGTGGCGAGGCCGAAGTCCGCGGTCGAAAACTCCATGAAGGCAGCGGACCCGAGGACAGGCATCGCCTGCCAGGTGGTGCCACCGTCGGTTGTTCGGTAGTTGGCATTTCCCCACACCCACCCACGCTGGGAGTCGAGGAAGAACACTCCGCTCAGTCCGTCCTCGAGGCTCGCCGGGACGGCGCGCTGAATCCAGCTGCCGCCGCCGTCCTGCGATTCGAACAGAGCACCGCCCGCGTCCCCCGAGTCGTTGTCGGTCGCGAGAAACACTCTGCCCGGCGCCGGCGCAGCGATACCCCGGACCTGGAGGTGCGTGGGAAGCGCGCTTTCCGTGGTCCATTGGCCTCGGACCGGAGCTGCCGGTGCGAGCGCAACCAGTCCCGCTGCCATGTACAGCGCGAGACGCGTCGTTCGTTCCGGACGGAGGAGTGAACGAATCAAAGGCCACCTGCGGATCGCGAGCGTCATCGAAGTCTCCCCTTCTGAGAAGGACTGCAGTCGAAGCCTGCGCCGGTCGAGAACGCGACATCGACGCAGAAGGAGAGACAGCCAGAACCGGTCCGGGGAACAGCGATCAGAAAACCTTTTCGTCGGCGCTGGGGCCGTAGATCGACGGAATCGCCACGTCGAGGAGCCGGAGGTAGACGCTCAGCTGGCCGCGATGATGGGAGGCGTGACAGAGCGTGTCGGCGATGACCTCGTGGCGGGGGCGCTCGTCGACGACTTTGCCTCCCGCGAGAAGCTTCCAGGGAGTGGCCAGGAACCCGTCGTGGGTTGAGGCAACTGCCTTCTCGGCCTGCACGACCGAAGCTTCGAACTGTTTCAGGAGATCCGCGTTCGTCGTCCACGCCTCGGGCTGGATGCCCTGACCCTCCTGCGGGCGAACGTCGAGCTCGTCGCGATCGACGGCCATCGCGATCCAGGTGGGCATGGTCGCGACCAGCGTCGCCAGATATCCGAACGGCATCGACTTTTCGTGCGGCTTCCAGTCGGACCGGCCGGCGGGGACGCGTTCGAGAATGCGGCGCGAGATGGCGAATTCTCGCGGGAGCTGGGCGCGGAAAAACTCGGTGATGGTCATGAACGATGAAGTCAGCAAGCGGAGTGCCAGACAGGAAGCGCAGATGCAGCTGGATCTAGGGCTCCGTCCCCGATGGCTCCCGAGTTTCGGCCCTTCCGACCGGAAGAATTGTGCAATGCGGCTCTTGTATGCTCCTTCTCGCAGCTTCCGCTCAGGAGCTCACCCGACTCTCCCTGGCGAGTGCCCCTGGCGAGTGCCTCTGGAGAGTGGTGGCTCGCGAGGTGGGGCCGATTTCGGGTTGCCGGCGCTCGCGCACGCGGAACTTCAGGTCACTCACCCGGAGATCGAGACAACCACGTGAAGCCGCTTTCGAGAACCTCCAGCCCGGGACTCAGGAACCACGTCCGCATCGTCACCGCCGCTTCGCTGTTCGACGGACACGACGCGGCGATCAACGTCATGCGGCGCATCATGCAGGCGTCGGGTGCCGAGGTCATACATCTCGGTCACAACCGATCCGTCGGCGAGATTGTGCGCTGCGCGATCCAGGAAGACGTTCAGGGCATCGCGATCACCTCCTATCAGGGCGGGCATGTCGAGTACTTCAAGTACATGATCGATCTGCTGCGCGCGGCGAACGCGCGGGTCCAGGTCTTCGGCGGCGGCGGCGGAACGATCCTGCCGGCGGAGATCGCGGAGCTTCAGGCCTACGGCGTCGCGCGCATCTACTCTCCCGACGACGGGCGGGCGATGGGCCTCCAGGGGATGATCGACGATCTCCTCTCCCGCTGCGATTTCGAGAAGCGAACGAGCGATTTCGACGGGCTTCTCGAGCGTCTCTCCGACCGCGACCCGGCGACGATCGCCGGACTGATCACGATCGCGGAGAACTTCCCCGAAGCCGGCGACCGGTTGCGCAAGGAGCTCGCCGCGCGCGCTCCGTCCGGCCGGAGACCTCCCGTTCTCGGCATCACCGGGACCGGCGGATCGGGCAAGTCGAGCGTCGTCGACGAGCTCGTTCGGCGCTTCCTCGCCGAAACTTCCGGCAAATCGATCGCGCTCCTCTCCGTCGATCCTTCGAAGCGGAAGTCCGGCGGTGCGCTCCTCGGAGACCGCATCCGGATGAACTCGATCGACGACCCGCGCGTTTACATGCGCTCGCTCGCGACACGCCAGGCGAATCTCGCGCTGTCGAAACACGTCGGCGAGTCGATCGAGATCTGCCGCGCCGCCGGCTTCGATCTGATTGTGGTCGAGACTTCGGGTATCGGACAGTCCGATACGGAGATCACCGAGCACTCCGACGCTTCGCTCTACGTCATGACGGCCGAGTACGGCGCCGCGACGCAGCTCGAGAAGATCGACATGCTCGACTTCGCCGACGTCATCGCGATCAACAAGTTCGACAAGCGCGGCTCCCTGGACGCCCTTCGCGACGTCAGGAAGCAGTGGCGGCGAAATCACAACGCCTTCACCGTGAGCGAGGAGACCGTTCCGGTGCACGGCACGATCGCATCGCAATTCAACGATCCGGGAATGAACGGGCTCTATGCGGCGGTGATGAACGTGCTGCGACGCAAGATGGATCCGGCCGCGCCGGATTCGGAATCACCCGGCGAGGAGACCGCGACGGCGGCGGAGCTCGCGACGGAACGTCGCTTCATCATTCCTCCCGACCGCACCCGCTATCTCGCGGAGATCGCCGAGACCCGAGAGGCGTACGACGAACATGTCCGCGACCAGGCAGCGATCGCGCGCACGATCTATCAGTTGCAGGGCGCGAGCCAGGCGCTGCGCGAGAGCGCCGGACAACGCCGGCTCGAGATCGTCGAACCGGCGAGTCCCGCCGACACGGTACAGGTCACCGAGAGGACAGCCAGCGTCTCCGGCCTCGCCAGCGAGCTCGACGCGCTGCGCGTCGCCTACGAGAGCCGCCTCGACAGCGACCATCGGAAGCTTCTCGACGAGTGGCCTGCGACCCGCCGCCGGTACGCCGCCGCGAAGTATCAGTATCAAGTGCGCGACCGGACGATCGAGCTCGACCTCTTCACCGAGTCGCTCTCGCATCTGCGTATCCCCAAAGTTGCGCTGCCGAAGTACGAAGACTGGGGAGATCTGCTCACCTGGCTTCTGCGCGAGGCCCCGCCGGGGCATTTCCCGTTCACTGCCGGTGTTTTTCCGCTCAAGCGCGAGAGCGAGGACCCGGCCCGGATGTTCGCCGGCGAAGGCGGACCCGAGCGAACCAACCGCCGCTTCCACTACGTCTCGAAGGGGTTGCCGGCGAAGCGCCTTTCGACCGCGTTCGACTCCGTGACGCTCTATGGCGAGAACCCGGACGTCCGGCCAGATATCTACGGCAAGGTCGGGAACTCGGGCGTCTCCGTGGCGAGCCTCGACGACGCGAAGAAGCTCTACTCGGGTTTCGATCTCGCCGATCCGTCGACATCGGTGTCGATGACCATCAACGGCCCTGCGCCGATGCTGCTCGGCTTCTTCCTGAACGCCGCCATCGACCAGGGCTGCGAGAAGTACATCCGCAGCGAAGGCAAAGTCGACGAGATCGAGCGCCGTATCGACGACATCTACTCCCGCCGCGGCGTACCGCGCCCGCGCTACCAGGGCGCGCTTCCGGAAGGAAACGACGGACTCGGGCTGCTGCTGCTGGGCGTCACGGGCGACGAAGTCCTGCCGCGCGACATCTACGAGCGCATCCGTGCTGCGACACTGAAAGCGGTGCGCGGGACCGTCCAGGCCGACATCCTGAAGGAGGATCAGGCGCAGAACACGTGCATCTTCTCGACCGAGTTCGCGCTGCGGGTCATGGGCGACATCCAGGCCTGGTTCATCGAACAGAACGTCCGGAACTTCTATTCAGTGTCGATCTCCGGCTACCACATCGCCGAGGCCGGGGCGAACCCGATCTCGCAGCTCGCCTTCACTCTCGCCAACGGTTTCACGTTCGTCGAGTACTACCTGTCGCGCGGCATGAAGATCGACGACTTCGCGCCCAACCTCTCTTTCTTCTTCTCGAACGGAATGGACCCCGAGTACACCGTGATCGGGCGAGTGGCGCGGCGCATCTGGGCGCTGGCGATGCGCGACAAGTACGGCGGCAATGAGCGCTCGCAGAAACTGAAGTACCACATTCAGACTTCCGGCCGCTCCCTGCACGCGCAGGAGATCGCCTTCAACGACATCCGCACCACTCTGCAGGCGCTTCTCGCGCTTCAGGACAACTGCAATTCGCTGCACACCAACGCCTACGACGAGGCGATCACCACACCGACGGAGGAGAGCGTGCGCCGGGCGCTCGCGATTCAGCTGATCATCAACAAGGAGTTCGGGCTGGCGAAGAACGAGAACCCGACCCAGGGGTCGTTCGTCGTCGAAGAGCTCACCGATCTGGTGGAGGCAGCCGTTCTCGCCGAGTTCCGCGCCATTTCGGAACGCGGCGGCGTCCTCGGAGCGATGGAACGCATGTACCAGCGCTCGAAAATCCAGGAAGAGTCGCTCTACTACGAGACGCTGAAGCACGACGGGCGGTTACCGCTCATCGGCGTGAACACCTTTCTCGATCCCGCCGGCTCCCCCACGCTCTCGCCACCCGAAGTCATCCGGGCGACGCCCGCGGAGAAGGACTATGCGATCGCAGCGCGCGATGCCTTCCACGAGCGGAACGCGGAGACGGCACCGGCGGCCCTCGAGCAGGTGAAGCGTGCGGCTCTCGCGGGAGGCAACGTATTCGGCGCCCTCATGGAAGCCTGCAAGGTGTGCACGCTCGGGCAGATCTCCGGCGCGCTCTACCTCGTCGGCGGCCAGTACCGTCGCAACATGTAGGCCGCGCCAGCCGTTCGCGATGGAAGGCAACCGCCGCTGCGATCGTTCTGGCTAAAGTAGACTTTTCTCCACTCACTCATCGGCGCCCGCTTGTCGGAGTCGGAGGTTCGCATGATCCGGACATTGAAGCCTCTTCGGCACTTCCAGGCTTGCCTGATCGCGGCGATCGCTTTCACCTTCGCGATGGGCAGCTCGTCGCAGGTCGCGGCGCAGAATCTCGCGCCGAACGGAGAGTTCGACACGGACATCACCTCCTGGCACGTCGGAACCGGCGACAGCGCTGTCAGCTGGACGGCGATCGATCATTCCGGCTGCTCCTCGACGATCTCGGGCGCTGCACTGGTCTCCAACTCAGCGGCGAATGCCTCGTCCGAGCGCGGCTCGGGAGCCTGCGTGACGGGCATCATTTCCGGCGGCACATATTCGTTCGGCGTCGATATCCGGTTTCTCACCGGGCAGACGCGCACCGGGTACGCCACTCTCGTCGTGGCCTGGTTCCCCAACGGTACCTGCGACGGAATCACCGGCATGACGGACGAAGGCGACCTTCAGCCAGACACGACGCAGGCGGGAACCTGGGTCCACGTGCGTGCGGACCAGGTGATCGCACCGGCGGGCTCTTTGAGCGCCGGCCTGGCGGTCCGCGTGATGAAGAACGAGGCGGGCGGCAGCGTCGCTGCGGACTTCGATGGTGCCTACTTCTACGCCCGCCCCGGATTCATCTTCGGCGACGGGTTCACGCACCCGACTTCCTGTCACTGGTCGCTCACCGCGCCGTAAGGCGGACTGACGGCGGGCGAGCGGCAGTCGCCCAGCTCAACGGCAGTCTCAACGAGTCAGCGCCACTCGTCGACGACGCCGGTTTCCGGCTCGAAGATCGCTTCGATTCCCAGCGTGAAGAGACGCGCGATACGAAACGCGAGCGGCAGACTCGGATCGTAGCGCCCGGTCTCGATGGCGTTCACCGTCTGGCGCGAAACGCCGAGCCGCTCCGCGAGATCGCCTTGCGACCAGGTCCTCTCGGCACGCAGCTGGCGAAGGCGATTCTTCAAGCGCCGTCGCCGTCGCGCCCGCCCGCGAAGTGCCGCGAACCGCGCCATGAGCCGAACGACCAGGCAATCATCATCGCGGGCGCGACCCAGAATCCGCCCAGCCGCGGCGCGCCCAGCTTCTCGAAAAGCGGGGTCAGGATCGCGAGCACCAGACCGACGCCGAAGCCGAGCGCCAGCGCTTCGGTCTCGATGCGGCGCAGAAGCTCATCGGCTCCGCGCAGGAAGCGGAGGTAGCTCCACGTGGCGAAAACCGCCGCCAGGGTCGCCGCCGCAACGAGCCCATAGGAGAGCACCGGCAGCGAATAACGCCAGCGCATTCCCACCGCCGCGCCGAGGTAGACGATGGAAAACAGCGCGGCGAGATTGCGGAACCGGCGCTGCGCGCGGGCGTCCCTCGCCGAATGGGCGCAGCCTCTCTCCGCAGGAGCGCTTTCGGGAACAGCTCGCTTCGCGGCTTCAACCGGCGGATCTCCCGCCACAATCAGGCTCCCGACTCGGCCGGGAGCCCCGCGGCGAGCCAGCCGGAGATGCCGGCCGACAAGACCATCACGTCGTCGAAACCCATCTTGCGCGCTCTGCGAGCGGCGAGCGGAGCTTTGCGGCAGAGCGGATTCGAGCAATAGAAGACCAGCGTCGCATCGAGCTCCGGCGGCAGGTTTCCCCGTTCGAATCTCTCGCCGTCGAGGTGACGAGCGCCGGGAACTCGTGCCGTAAGCCAGCTGGCGCGAGCGTTGACGTCGAAAATCGCGAGCTTCTCGGACAGCATGCGACGCTGGAGCGTGGCGGGATCGACAGTCTTCAGACCGAGCAGGCGGGCGAACATGCGGGCTCCTCTTTCGAGACCGGGGAGGCCATCTCCCCGACGTCCCGCACTGTAAAGTTTCCTTTACTGTTTGTCAAGCACGCTTGACTATCTGATTTTCTGCCGCCCGCCAGCGATCGCTTTCTCGATCTCCACGATTTCACGCGGCGCGGCACACGACAGGCAGTCGCCTCCCGTCGCAGTGACGAGAATTTCATCCTCGATCCGCACCCCGATGTTCCACCAGCGCTTGTCCGCCGTCGATCCTTCGGGGATGTAGATCCCCGGCTCGACCGTGAAGAGCATTCCCGGCTGCAGCGTCGTCGCCGCCTGACGATAGCGTTCGGGTCCGGTGACGCCTTCGGGCAGGCCATAGCTCCCGGGATCGTGAACGTTCAATCCGACCCAGTGTCCGGAGCCGTGGGGATAGAACTTCCGCTGCGCGCCGCTGGCGATGAGCTCGTCGCGATTTCCTTCGAGGATTCCCAGCCGCAGCAGTCCGTCGACCACGACGCCGATCGTGATTTCGTTCATCTTCCGGTAGGCAACGCCGGGTGCGACCGCCGCGATCGCCGCCTTCTGCGCCGCGAGCACGATCTCGTAGATCGCCCGCTGGTCGGCCGAAAACCTCCCCGATACCGGGTAGCTCCGCGTGACGTCGGCGGCGTACATCGCATATTCGCAGGCGGTGTCGTTCACGATCATGGCGCCATCGTCGAGCGGCTTGTCGGCGCGATCGTAGTGCAGGATCACCGAATTGCGCCCTGAGCCGACGATCGGCGGATACGACATCCGCGTCGCGCCACCTGCAAGGCAGGTCGAGACCATCGCCGCCTTGAGGTCGATCTCGTTCCCGCCCGGGCGCACTCTCGAGAGCGCTGCGATGTGGGCCTCGGCGGAAAGCTCCGCCGAACGGCGCAGCAAACCGACTTCGGTCGCGTCCTTGATCAAGCGAAGCTCGTGCACGATGGGACCGGCGTCGGCAGCGGTTCGCAACGCGGTGGCGTTTCGATTGGGTCCGTTCCAGAGGTCGAGCAGACGACCGCGGAACGCATTGTCGCCACCATCGAGATAGACGAGCGACGTCGCTCCGATCATGAGCTCTGGCAGCTTCTTGTCGAATTCCTCCATGGAATAGGCCGCCTCGGCGCCGAAGTCGGACTTGGCCCCGTCGACTCCCGCTCGCCGTCCGGTCCAGGTCTCTTTCGCCGCATCGCGCGGCGGAACGAACATCACGTAGCGCAAGCCTTCCGCGGCACCGGGACGGATCACCGCGACGGCATCGGGCTCTCCGAATCCGGTCAGGTACCAGAAGTCGGAGTCCTGACGGTACGGATCGGGCGATGTCTCGACCGAGCTCTCCGGCGCCGTGCGCACGATGGCGACGGCGCCCGCCGGCAACTTCGCCGCAAAATTCTGCCGATGCGCGGCGAAGAAGGCGGGGGTCACCGCCGGTGGCGCGATCGCGGCGAACACCGGGAGCGGTCCGGAAAGGAGCAGCAGAACAGTCGCGAAGCGTCGCCGTTTCACCATGGGCATGACCTCACCTTCCACGAATCTGTCAACCTCGCGGGGAGCTCCGCGACGAAGGAAGCAGCCGGCTAGTGCGCGGAGCCCCTGTCGATCGCGGCACAGGTTTCCCGCGTCGCCAGAGTCTCGGGATCGTCCGCTCCGAGCACCTTTTCCTGGATCGTGAGCGCCCGGGCGCAGAGCGGCCGGGCCTCGACTTTCCGGCCCAGCGCGGCGAGACATCTGGCGAGCGACTCGAGAGCGCCGGCGACGCGCTGGTGTCCGGTGCCGAGCGTGCGCTCGAAGAACGTCACCGAGTCGCGGAGAATCGGCTCCGCTCGCGCCGGCTCGCCGCGCCGCAGATAGAGATCGGCGAGACTCTGGCGCGCGATACCGTTGCGCGGATGGTCCGGTCCGAGATTCTTCTCCCAGATCGCCGCGGTCCGCCGGATCAGAGCCTCGGCCTCGTCGAACCGGCCGAGCTCGACGTAGACGGACGACAGATTGATCAGCGACTGGCCGACCGAAGAGCTCTGGGGCCCGAGGATCTTCTCGCGGATCGCGAGCGCGCGCGCGTGCACGCGGGCACTCTCGTCATAGCGTTTGAGGCCGAAAAGCGCGATGCCCAGACCGTTCGCGGCAGTGGCGATCTCGGGGGAGTCAGGAGCGAGGTTCGCCTCCCGGATCGCAAGATCCCGGCGAAAAAGCGGCTCCGCAGCCTGGGAATCCCCGCGATCGAGAGCCAGAACCGCGAGATCATCGAGGCTTGCCGCCACCGGGAGAGCCTGCGGCCCGAGCGTATTCTCGCGAATCGTCAGCGCACGCTCGAGAACCGGCTGCGCCTCGGCGTAGCGCGTCTGGATTTCATATACCGACCCCAGATCGTCGAGGACGTCCGCAACCGCGAGGTCGTCCGGTCCGACGTTCTTCTCGCGGATCGCGAGCGCTCGACGCAGCGTCGCCTCCGCCGAGGAATAGTCGCCACGAACCCACTGCAGATCTCCGAGATGATCGAGGCTCGTGCCCACCTCCGGGCTTTCCTTTCCGAGGCTCGACTCGCGGATCGCCAGCGCCTCGCGCATCAGCGTTTCCGCGCGCTCGTGCAACTCGAGCTGCTGATAGACCCGCCCCATCGTGTCGAGGAGGCGGGCGCGCGAGAGTGGCTGTCCCGCAAGTTTGGCGCGAATCTGCTCTTCGCCGCGATCGAGCAGCTCGCGCGCGGTGATCGTATTGCCCCGGGCTTTCCCGGGATCGTTCACTTCGAAGAGATCGACCAGGAACTCGACGACCTCAGCCGTCTCGCTCTGCGCCTGACGTGCGGCGCTCGCTTCGCGATTGGCGCGTCGTGCCTCGAGAGTGCGCGCGGCGACACCGGCTGCCAGAGCCAGGATGACGACTCCGGTCGCGATGACGGCGAAGCGATAGCGGCGGAAGAACTTGCCCAGAACGTAGATGCGACCTGGAGGACCGGCGTGCACCGGCTCGAACCGGCGATGGCGCTCGATGTCGTTGGCGAACTCCGCCGCGGAGTCGTAGCGCGCCTCTCGCTCGCGCGAGGTCGCTTTGACGGTGATCCAGTCGAGGTCGCCGCGCACCTGGCGGAGCAACGCGGCGGGGGTCGTTCCGCGCAGGGCCGCGCGCGCGACACGATCCTTCTCTCGGAGGCTGCGCCAGCGCGAAGTGGGCGCGGGGACTTCCTTCTCCGAGATCTGTCGCAGGATCTGCAGCAGGCTCTCTCCCGGCCGGCCGAAGGGCAGCTCGCCCACGAGGAGCTCGAACAACAGCACGCCGAGCGCGTAGACGTCCGCCCGGGTATCGGGATCGGCGCTCTCCGCTTCCGTGGCCGAGGCGATCGATTCCGGACTCAGGTACTCCGGCGTTCCCACCACGACTCCGAAGACTGTTTCCTGCGGACCAGCGACCTTCGAGTCCAGCGCCTTCGCGACGCCGAAGTCGATGATCTTGGGAACCGGCACTCCCTGTTCCTGGGCGACGAGGATGTTCGCAGGCTTGATGTCGCGGTGGAGAATTCCCTTCTGATGCGCGTGATGAATGCCGCGGCAGACCGCAATGAAAAGGTCGAGCCGCTGGTCGATCGTCAGCTTCTCGCGGTCGCAGAAGCGCGTGATCGGTTCTCCGGGGACGTGCTCCATGACGAAGAACGGCTGCCCGTCCGCCGTATCGCCCGCTTCGTAGACCTGCGCGATGCATGGATGGCTCATCCGCGCCAGGGCCTGGCGCTCGGACTCGAAGCGATGGGTGAACTGCGCGTCGCGTCGCGACGAGCGGATCAGCTTGATCGCCACCTGGCGGCGGATCGGCTCGGTCTGCTCGGCGAGGTAGACCGTGCCCATTCCTCCCTGGCCGAGAACCTCGAGGATCTTGTACTGCCCGATGACCTGGGGATGCGCGACCTCGACCGGCGCGGTCCACTCGGCATTCTCCGGCAGACTCTTGCGCAGGAACTCGCCGAGGTCGGTCTGCAGGGGGGGAGAACCTGGCGGGTCCGAAGCGTTCGTCATGGCGGGCCTGAGGTGTGCGCTTTCATGGCCACCGCCATTGTAGCGAGAGTGGGAAATTCCGCCTGTTCAGTAGTTGAGCCTTCGGGCGACGGCGTCCCGGAAGGGATTGGCCTTCTTTCCAGGAGGGTCGAAAGTGAAAGCGAGCAGGACGCGACGACCGGCGTCGGCTCTGCTCACACCGCGATGCAGGACCCGCGCCCCGCGCATCACGAGCAGATCGCCGGGACGGGCGGTGACGACCTCATAAGGCAGCGCCGAGAAGAGCTGCGGAAAGGGATAGAGGGGATAGAGCAGAAAGCGCATCCAGCGGCTGAGCCGTGGCGAGATGAAATGCGTCTGACCTTCGTTACCGTTCTCGAGCGTGACGAGGGCGACGAAGGCATGACCATCGAAGTGCCAGCGAAAACCGTGCTCGCGGCGTGAATAGGACTGCACGCGCTGCGCTCGCTTCGAGCTCGTCAGCGGCTGCAGCGGATGACCCGCAAAATCCTCGGCCAGGGGCCGCACTCGACTCGCGCCGAGTGCGGCGATCGCCGGCAGCCGGGCAAGAATCTGGTCGCCGTCGATGACCCGGTATTTGGGCCCGAGTCCGCCCTTGCCATGGACTTCGGTATACAGCCCGTCGTTGCGCGCGATCAGTTCGTTGAGCGCCTGAACCTCTTCGTCCGCCAGAAACGCGCGAACGTGCCGGAAGCCTTCGGGTTTCCCGGCGATTTTGCTGGCGATTCCCCCTGCCACTCCCATCACCCGCCTCCGCTTTCCGTTCTCAGCGCGTAAACCCGAACCGCTCGATTCTCGAACACCGGAGCGAAGGATGGTCCTGCCCCCTCGAGGAGCGCCGCCGCCGGCGTCGATCGGTTGACCATCAGGTAGGCGACTTGCCAGGACCTCAAGGTCGCGAGCAGCGCCGCGGGATCCTGCAATCGATCGAGCACGAGCGAGAAGCGATGCGGCCCGTACCAGTCGCCGAGAAAGGTGCCGTGGACATAGTACCGACTCTCCTCGAGATGCAGTCCGTAGACCGCCTGCCCGGGAAGCACGAGCCGGTTCACGGCGGCGACCGCGGGATAGTAGGTCAGCGCGCTGTGGAGAAATTCCTCGCGCGCGGAGGGCGATAGAGGCGGCGGACCGAGAAGCGCGACGCGGTAGATTCCGTAGAGCCATCCCGGCATCGCGAGCAGCAGCGCGACGGCGACGGTGAGGGATCGGCGGCGGCGGAAGCGGTCGCCGCCGAAGAGACTCGAAGCTGCGACGGCGATACCGAGGCCGAGAACTGGCAGCACGGGCACGAGGTAACGCGCGTCCGCTGGCAAGGCGAGGAAGAACGCGAGGTACGCGACGATCGCAGCCAGCAGTCCGCGCAGGGCGCGATCGCGCCGCATCCCGAGGAGCAGCAGCGGTATGCCGACGAGATAGGCCGGCGAGAGCGGTGGAAGCCCGCCGACCCGCTGCCGGCGGGCGACGACATCCCACGGCAGCGTGATCAGGCGCTGGACCGCTTGCATGGTCCCGGCGATCCAGTCGTTCATCGACTTCGCGCCTCCGCCGCCGCGAAAATGGACCGGCGTCCAGTCGTTCCTCCCGAAGATTGCCGACAGATAGGGGAAAAGAGGGTTTCCCGTCTGAACGACGAGCCGCCCGTACCAGGGCGCGAGGGCGATGGTCGCGATGACGGCGAAGAGTGCCAGATCCACACCGAGCGAGCGCCCGCCTTCCCGCGCGGCGGGCTTGGCTGACGAACTCCCTGCGGCATTCGCCGACCTCTTCGTCGACGAATTCGCCCGCAGGCGCGGCAGCAGCGTTGCGACAGCAAGCGCCGCAACGACGAACAGCCCGAGATACTTCGTTCCCGCCGCGGCACCGGCGCATACCGCAGAGACCATCAGCCAGCCGGCGATCCCGCTCCGTCGCCAGATCCAGTGCGCGTAGGCGGCCGCCGTCGCGAAGAGGGCGAGCGTCGGCTCGACGTAGCCGGTGCCACTCAGATAGGTGACGAGCGGGTTTCCCAGCCAGAGGGCCGCGGCCATCCAACCCAATCCCGGAACCGCCTCACCGCCCCACTCCGTCCCCCAGCACCAGAGAAGGACCGCGGTGACCAGGACGGCGAGGAGTGCGACGAAATGCGTCGCGGTGTCGCCGCCGAAGATCATCAGCTCGGCCGACAGGACTTCGGAGAGCTGGGGAAAGACCGGAAAGCGCAGCTCCGCGAGAAAAGGCAACCCACCGGACGTGGCCACCGCCCGGACGAACGGCAGGTGATACAGCGTCTCGTCGAAGGCGATGGGCGGATAGATCGCCAGCACGAGCTCGAGTCCGGCCAGGGCCAGCGCCGTGAGCGCACTCGCTGCGAGCGCAACTCCGGGCAGGTGGGCCGGCCGCCCGGCCGGCGAGCCGGAGACGCGGAGCGACCTCAGTGCCGCAAACCGGGGAGCGCGCGGTTCGCTTCGCGAGAGAGATCTCCCACCGATCCGTTTCCGCCAGCCGATCCCGGCGGTGACGATGCCAACGGCGACGAACAGCAGGTGCGCGCGATCGAGCCGGCCGACCGCACCGAGAGCCCAGCCGAACGTCGCCAGCAGAAAGAGTCCACAGGTCAAGGCGAATCCGTTCCGGAGCAGCCCGGTCTCGCCGTCGCGAATCTGCCTCTCGCCGCGATCGAAGAGCGCGCCGAGCGCCAGTCGTCCGATCAGAAGCGCAGCAGCTGCGAACAGGCACAGGACGAGACCTTGCGCTCCGAGGAAGAGCAGGGCGGTCAATTCGTCGCGGCCACCGGTCGAGCGCCGTCTGTCGACGCCCGCTTTTCGACGACCATCGCCATCAGGTAGCCGAACCGGCCCGGCCAGCGGAATCGCGTTTCGAGCCGCTCGAAGGGCCAGAGCGCGATCGGCGAAAGGCGATAGAGCGCGATCCGCCGCGTGAAGCAGAAGACGTCGGCCAGACGAAGAAGACCCGGAATCGACAGAATCCCCGTCCGCTCGTTCACCACCAGGCCGGTCCGCTCGATCACCTGCCGGAATTCTGGCGCGCTGAACGATTTCTCCGGCGAGTACGCGTATTTCCCGAACAGATCGAGAAACCAGACCAGCGCCGGGCGGAGAAAAATGTTCCATTTATGCGGCACGCCGATGATCGCCCGGCCGCCCGGACGAAGAACCCGGCGGACCTCGTCGATCGCCTGCACGTACTCGTCGATGTGCTCGATCGTTCCCATCGTGTAAACCGCATCGAACGAGTTGTCCGGAAACGGCAGCTCCCGGATGTCGGCGCGCATCAGGCGCACCGGCTGTCCGGCCTGCGCAGTATTGCGCCGTGCCTGGTGCGCGACCACGTTCGACAGATCCAGCCCGTAGGTTTCGGCGCCCTGATCCGCCATCCAGTGGAGGATCCGGGTGTTGAACGCCTCGTTCCAGAGATCGAGTTTGAGCACCCGCTTGCCGCGGAGATCGCCGAAGCTGCGCCCGATCAATGCGATCTCGCAGCGCCGGTAGTACTCCGTCGAGGGCGCGCCACGGAGGTCGCCGACCGATGCCGCGATGCGATCCCACGCCTGCCGCTGCCGCCCGCGAAGCCGCCCGGGCTGCGCTTTCTCTTCGCCGCTCGCGCTCAACGACGCCTTGATCTGGGAAATCGTCTCACTGGTCATCTCTTCCGCTCCTGATCCACTCGACCGTCTCCGCAATGCCCTGAGCCAGGGGTCGCGGATTGAAATTCAGCATCGCGCGTGCGCGGAGCGAACGGAACAACCACTCGCCGGCGAGCATCTCCACTGCAGCAGTGAGTCCGCACCGCGCGTCGATTCCGCCGACGCGATCGCCGATCGTCGCTGCCCATCGACTGAAACGCAAGGGAGCGGAGATTACCAGCGGCCGGGGACGGGACGCGCAATGCGCAACGAGCTCACCCAACACGCGCTGACCGATCGGTTCGCCGGTGATCAGTATCTCCTGCCCGAGAGCCGCGGGCATGGCCGCGGCGGACTGAATCGCCTCGACCACGTCGGCAACATGTACAAGGTCGCGGCGCGCGGTCCCGCCATCGAGCACGAAGTCGATCCGACGCTCGAGCAGACGGCGAATCTGCGCCGTCACGCGATTCGGGCGCTCCGGTCGATCCGGTCCGTAGACGATCGATGGATGCAGAATCACCACCGGAGCTCCCCTCGCAGCGAGCTCCCGCAGCTCCCGGACCGCGCGCGCCTTGCTGACGACATAGGCGCTGAAAAAAGTGTCTTCGACCAGCGGCGCCAGCTCATCGAGGGGTGTCGCGGACGGGCCGAACACCAGCGCCGTCGAGAGCCAGACGAAACGTTTCGTTCCGGCATCGCAGGCCCGCCGCGCGAGATCGATCGTCGCCGTTTCGTTGACCGCAGCCATTTCGGCACGGGAGCCGCGCAGGCGGCTGCGCGCAGCCGCCAGATGGATCACCGTCTCACGACCGGCGACGAGGCGCGCCCGCGTCGCGGCGTCCCGAAGGTCGCCGACCTCGATCCTGAGCGCCGGGTGTGAAAGGTTCTCGAGGTCCGCGGCTCTGCGGCAAAGCGCCACGACTTCGAAGCCGCGGGCGAGCAGCGCGTTCACCAGATGACGGCCGACGAAACCAGCGGCACCCGTGACCAGAACCGGGGTTCCCGGCGAAAAAGTCGCGGACAGGTCCGCGGTGATCATGTCCTGGAGTCGTCCGCAGAAGGGGCCAGGGCCGGAAGCATCGGCCCGGAAAGCTCGGCGACTCCTTCCGCCCGGCGGATCAGATGCACCGAGCCGTCGGCTCGTTGCAGAAAAACCGGAGGAGCCATCCCGGCGTAGCGCGTCGCGCGAGAGATCGAATAGGCGCCGGCGTCGCAGAATGCGAGCGCGTCGCCCGCGTGGAGCGCAGGCAGGCGGCGGCGAAGGTCCAGCACATCGGTCGTATTCAACGTGCAGCCCGAAAGATGAAAGTAGCGCTCGGCCGGAACACGATCGTCGCGCCGGAGCGGCAGGATCGCGCGGCTGAAGAGCAACGGCGATTCGCCGAGAAAGTTGCGACTGGCATCGAGGAACAGCCAGCGCCCCTGCGCATCGACGACCCGTGAAACAACGATGGCAGCGTTGCCGACGATCGATCGTCCGGGTTCCGCAGCGAGACGCGGCAGCTTTGCGAGACCCGCCAGGGTCCCGGCGATGCGGAAGCGCTCCGCGAGCTGGCGCCCGAAGGCTGCCAGGTGCTCCGGGGCATCGCCGCCCGCGGGAACGAATTCCCGTCGCGCGCCACGGGCTCCGGTCGCGAAGCGACGCGTTTCGGTGGCGAGCGGGCGATCGCGCCATCGCGCCCAGAGATCCCGAAGGCCCAGACGACGCATCGTCGGACTCGGCACGCCTCCTCCGAGGTTGATCTCCTCGATCTCGGCCAGTCCTTCACGGCGCAACGTGTGCGCCAGCTCACACGTGTGGCGAAGGGCGCCGTCGAAGGCCGTGGCGCCGCGCTGCTGCGTCCCGATGTAGGCATTGAGCGCGACGATGCGGACGTCGCAGCCTCTGCGGTCTTTGCGCCACTTGCGCAGATCGCGCGCGACCGCCACCGCCTCCGCGAGCGACAGCCCGAGCCGGGCGTTGAGCGAGGCGAGCGGGGCGCGCGGGACGGGGCGCCGCGGCGGATCATCGCGGAGGCGGAGAGAGACCTGCACCGCCCGCCCGTCGCGCTCGGCAATCGTCGCCAGGCGAACCATCTCTTCGGGCCGGAAGACATGGAGAAACGAAACCCCGCGATCGAGCACTGCGGCGATCTCGGCGGCCGGCGCCGCAGGGCGTTGATAAGCGATGCGCTCCGGCGGAAAGCCGCAGGCGAGGGCGAGATCCACTTCGGCAAGGTGGCTTGCGAGAAGCGCTGCGCCTTCGCGCCCCAGAACCCGCAGAACTCCCGCTTCGTTGTTCGACTTCGCGCAGTAGCGCAGCACGACGTCGCTTCCAGCCGAGCTCAGTCCGGCCTCGAGGGCCCGGAAATTTTCGACGAGGCGCCGTTCGCTGACGAGGAAGAAGGGAGTGCCGTGCTGGTCCACGAGATCGGCAAGGGCAACTCCGTCCATGGCCAGGCGGCCATCGCGGTAGGCCAGCAGCGGGCGCGAGAAACCCTCCGAAAGAGACAAGAGTGCCGGAGTTTACAGGGGCGTCGACAACTGGCACCCCCGGATGTCGAGAAATGGATCTGTACAGCCTGCGGACCTCGCCGCAGGATTCACTCGCGGGGCGATACCGGCAAGCCGCTCCGCCGCCATCCGCTCATCACGCGAGATGAATCCACTGGAGGAAGAGATGAAGATGAACATGCCATCGCTTTTCCGGCGCGGCTTCGAGGTCGCGCTGCTGTTGCTCACTCTGCTCGCGACGGCACGGGCGGCGTGCGCGAATCCGTTCGAATACTCCTGGCAGGAGCTTGCGCCGGGAGTCTGGGCCGCAATCCGACAGGATCCGCTGGAGCTCCCGCAGGAAGGCAACGCTCTCTTCGTCGTCACCGACGCCGGCGTCCTGCTCTTCGATGCCGGCGGCTCTCCGGCCATGGGTGAAGCGATCGTCGCCAAAGTCCGGTCGGTGACCGATCGCGAGATCACGCAGGTCGTCCTCAGCCACTGGCATGCCGATCACATGCGCGGTCTCCAGGCGATCCAGGCCGCTTTCCCCCACGTTCGGATCCTCGCTCATCCTCATTCGCGGGAATGGATCGCCGCGACACAGGAGCGCTGGCTCAAGCGCCGTGTCACGATGGTGCCCAACGTCCGCAAGGCGGTGAACGCCGCGTTGAGCCAGGGGCGGGATCTCGCGGGGCGCGCGCTCATTCCGGCCGAGCGCGCCTGGCTCGAGCAGGGCCTCACGATCACGGATCAGTTCGATCGCGAAAACAATCGCACGACTTTCGTGGTCCCCAACGAAACGCTCGACGGAGATCTGACGTTCTTCCTCGGCGGGCGGGAAATCGGCCTCCTGCACCTCGGCAAGTCCCACACCGCCGGCGACATCGTCCTCTGGCTGCCGCAGGAAAAGATCGTCGCCACCGGCGACATCGTCACCGCCCCGATTCCACTTCTGCCCAGTGCCTACACGAAGGAGTACGTCGACGTTCTCGACCGCATCCAGGCGCTCGGATTCACGACGCTCGTCCCGGGCCACGGCCTCGTCGAACGCGATTCGAGCTACATCGGCCTCCTCGTCGACACGTTCCATGCCGTCACGACGCAGATGAAGGCTCTCGTCGCACAGGGACTTTCCGTCGACGACGCCGTAACCAGGATCGACTTCTCCAGTGTCGAGGGCCGGTTCACGCACGGCGATCCCTTTCTTCACAATCGTTTCCTTGACTACGTCGCGAGCGCGCTGCCGATGGCGGCCTACGCTGAAGCGACGGGCAAGGAGCCCGAAGAGACGTTCTAGAGCACCGGGAGCGATCGCAGTTGCGAGAGAGCCGGAGGAGATGGCCGCGCGATTGGTATCGTCACGCAATGAATCGACTCGACTATGACGCGGTCGTCGTCGGTGGCGGACCTGGCGGTCTTTCGGCTGCGCTCTGGCTCGGAAGGTGTCGCCGGAAGACGTTGCTCGTCGACGCCGGCGAGGGCCGCAACTCCCGCGCCCGCGGACTGCATGGATTCCTGTCCCGCGACGGCGTGCCCCCGGCTGAGTTGCGACGACTCGGCCGGGAGGAGATCGCGGGCTACGACGTGAGTGTGCGCGAAGACAGCGTCGTGCACGCGACGGGGGATCCGGACGGATTCGCGCTCGAGCTCGCCTCCGGTGGAAGCGTGCGGTCGGTGAAACTCATCCTCGCCACCGGCGTCCGGGATCGACTGCCGGATGTGGCCGGTCTCGAGGAGCGCTATGGCACAAGCGTCCACCACTGCCCTTATTGCGACGGCTGGGAGCATCGCGACCAGGCTCTGGCGGTTTACGGACGGGGAGCCGCCGGATTCGCGGTGGCGAAGAAGCTGCACAACTGGTCAGCGGACGTCGCCCTGTGCACGGACGGTCCGACCGGACTGCGCGCACACCAGGTGCAGGAACTCGCCCGCCTCGGCATTCCCGTCCATCGCCGGCGCATCGCGCAGCTCGAAGGCCCGGGAACGAAGCTCGAGAGCATCCGCTTCATGGACGGCTCGCAGCTGGCGCGCAGGGCGCTTTTCTTCACTCTTGGATGGGATTTGAAGTCCGATCTCGCGATCGAGCTCGGCTGTCGACGAACGAGGCAAGGATGTATTCGCACCGATGAGCACGAACGCACTTCGGTTCCCGGCGTTTATGCCGTCGGCGACGCATCGCGGGACCTGCAGCTCGTCGTGCTCGCCGCCGCCGAAGGCGCGAAGGCAGCGATCCATCTGCACGAGACGTTGCTCGAAGAGCGCCGACCGGGGCGCTGACCTCCGGCGCCACATCTTCCAGAGCCGGAACCACCATGATGATCGCCAGCAGGTGCGGATGCTTAGATAGCTAGCTATCGATATGTTAGCTTCCGCCCATGCCGACGCCCAGGGCGAACCCCCGCGGATCCCAGCCGCGCGAGCTCTTCGGTTTCACCCTCGGCCAGCTCGCCCGGATGTGGCGGGTCGAGATTGATCGCAGGCTCTCGCCGTACGGCCTGACGGAAGCGCGCTGGATGACACTTCTCCACCTGTCGCGGATCGAAGGGCCAGTGACCCAGCGCGCGCTCGCCGAAGTGGTGAGCGTTCAGGGACCGACGCTCGTGCGCACGCTCGACTGGCTCGAAGGGCGGGGATTCATCGAACGGCAGAGGCTGGCCGGCGATCGCCGCGCGAAATCGCTCCACCTCACGGAGCGCGCCGCCCCGACACTCGAGCGCATCCATTCCGTCGTCGAAGGCTTGCGCGCCGAAATCCTTTCGGGCGTCGACGACACCGAGCTCGAAAGCTGCCTGCGGACGTTTCGCAAGATCGCCGCTCACCTCGGAGGAGACCCGTGGACCTGACCCGATTCCGGAATGCCGCCGCGATCGCGCTCGGCGTGACCGTCGGCTGTGCGACGACGACCCGCGCCCAGACGGCGCCAGCGGAGGTGCTTCACCTCACGGTCGAAGACGCCATCGCCCGCGGCGAAGCGGCCAATCTGCAGGCGCTGCTCGCCAGCGCGAGTGAGCGCGAGGCTGCCGGCGCTCGGCGCGAAGCGCTCGCACGCCTGTTTCCGCAGATCGACCTCGCGGTGTCGCAGAGCCGCGAGAAGATCAACCTGGCATCGTTTGGACTTCCAGCTCCCGCAGGCGAATCGTCGCTCATCGGTCCGTTCAACGTCTTCGACGGGAGGGTTGCGCTCTCCACTCCGCTCTTCGACGCGCGGGCGAACGCGGGCGCCCGGGCCGCGCGTCTGCGGCTCGAATCGGCGCACCTCGATGCGGTCGCGGCGCACGACGAAGTCGCCGCCGCGGTCGCCGAGCTCTACCTCGCCAACGTCACCGCACGCGCGCGCATCGCGAGCGCCGATGCGCGCTTCGCTACCGCGCAGGCGGTAGCCGTCGAAGCCCACGATCGCAAGGAGGCAGGACGCGCCGCAGGAATCGATGTCCTGCGCGCCGAAGTCGAACGCGCTTCCGCGGAGCAGCAGACGATCGCCGCAGAAAACGCCGCCGAGCAGCTCGAGCTCACGCTCGCGCGAGCGATCGGCGTTCCGCCCGGGCAAGTCCTGGCGCTCGATCCGCTGCCGTACGTCGCACTCGACTTCCCGGTTCTTCCCGCGGCCCTCGCCGAGGCCCAGCGACAGCGGCCCGACCTCGCGGCGGCGCGCGCCGCTGTCGAGGCGCTCGCGGCGGCGGAGAAAGCGGTCCGTCGGGAGCGCTTGCCACGTCTCGACCTCCGCGCAAGCTGGGGCCCGAGCGGTCCGGATTTCGACACGGCGGAAGATACCTACGACGCGACTGCGGCGCTGCGCTTGCCGCTTTTTGACGGCGGAAGAATTTCCGGCGCGATCGCCGCAGCTGAAGCGCGGACGTCTGCAGGTCGGGCGCGGCTCGCCGATCTCGAAGTCGGCGTCGAAGTCGAGGTCCGCAGCGCTCTGCTCGACGCGGCAGCTGCAACGCGCAGCGTCGCAGTCGCGGCGCAGGCACTCGATCTCTCGGCGCTGCAGCTGGTTCAGGCCCGCGACCGCTTCTCCGCCGGGGTCGCGTCGAGCATCGAAGTCACCGCAGCGCAGGAGGCGCAGGCGCTCGCCGACGAGCGTTCCGTCGCCGCGCTCGAGGCGTTCAACCGCGCGAAGATCGTTCTGGCACGAGCGCTGGGCGTCGCTGCCGATTCCACCGCCCGATTCCTGAGAGGTTCGAAATGACCGCAGATCCGTCGCGCTCCGCGCCTGCATCCTCTGCTGCCACGAGCGACTCCAGAGCCGAGCCGCCGACCCGCAAGCCGCCGGCCTTCCGCCGCATGGTCACTGCGATTCAGGAGAGGCCGGCCCTCAAGGCAGCGGTCATTCTCGTGGCTCTCGTCATTGCCGGGGGAATCTGGTTCGTCGCCCACCGCCTGTCGACCCGCATCTCGACCGACGACGCTTTCGTCGAGGCCCACGTTCAGGCGATCGCCGCGCGCGCCGGGGGTACGGTTCTCGAAGTGCGCGTCGAGGAAAACCAGACCGTCGCCGCCGGAGACGTACTGGTCGAGCTCGATCCCCGCGATTTCCGGCTCGCTGTCGACCGCGCTCATGCCGATCTCTCCGCGGCCGAGGCGGGGCTCGCCGCGGCGCACGCACGAGTGCCGATCGCGACATTGCAATCCGCCTTCGGCAGCTCCTCCACCAAAGCTCTGGTCGATCGAGCGGAGGCCGCTGCGGCGGCCGCCGGCGATACCGTCGAAGCGGCCGAAGCACATCTCGCCGCCGCGGCGAGTCAGAACGAGCGCGCGCAGCAGGACGTCGCTCGTCTCGGCGCACTGATTGCCAAAGACGAGGTCACGCGCGAAGAGTACGACCACGCCGTCGCCGCGGCCTCGGCCGCGAGAGCGGCGGAGACGGAAGCCCGTCAGGGCGTCGAAGCCGCGGCCAATCGCCGCCGGCAGGCGGATGCCGAAACCGCGCAGGCCCGCGCCGGCGCCCGGCAGGCGACCGCGGGCCCGCAGCAGGTTTCGGCCAGCCGCGCCGAAGAGCAGGTCGCGGAAGCGCGCGTCGCCCAGAGTCGCGTCGCCGTCGCCTACGCCGAGGCGCAACTCGCGGACGCCACGATTCACGCGCCGCAGTCGGGAATCGTCGGTAAGCGCAACGTCGAACCCGGGCAGACGGTGGCCCCCGGCCAGCCTCTCATCGCGCTGGTTCCCGGCAGTATCTGGGTCACCGCCAATTTCAAGGAAACCCAGCTCGGCAAGCTTCGCCCCGGGCAGAAAGCGAAAGTTCACGTCGACGCCTACGATCTCGATCTCGAGGCGCACGTCGAGAGCGTCGGCGCGGCGACCGGCGGCAGTTTCAGTCTCCTCCCGGCCTCCAACTCTTCGGGAAACTTCGTCAAGGTCGTGCAGCGCATCCCGGTCCGTCTCCGGATCGATTCGCCGACGGATCCGGAGCGCCCGCTCCGTCCGGGAATGTCCGTCGTTCCAACCGTGATCGTCGGATGAGCTCGGGCGCCGGCGCAGCGGCGACCGCAGTAATCGGCGAAACCGGCGAAACCGGCGGAACGGGCGCGGTGCCCGACGTCAACCCGTGGCTGGTCGCGATCGCGGTGATGACGTCCACCTTCATGGTGGTTCTCGACACCACGGTCGTCAATGTCTCACTCCCTTACATCTCGGGCAGCCTCTCCGCCACGGTCGACGAGACGACCTGGGCACTGACGTCGTATCTCGCGGCGAATGCGATCGTCCTGCCGCTCACCGGCTGGCTCGGCGAACTGATGGGACGGAAGCGTCTGCTGATGAGCGCAGTCGTCGGCTTCACGATCGCCTCCTTTCTCTGCGGCCTCGCCGTCACCCTGCCGATGCTGGTTCTCTTCCGCGTCATCCAGGGCCTCACCGGTGGCGTGATGCAGCCGCTGTCGCAGGCCGTCCTTCTTGAAGCGTTTCCGCCGCAGGACCGCGGCAAAGCGATGGGATTCTGGGGGCTCGGCGTCGTCGTCGCACCGATTCTGGGTCCGGTCCTGGGAGGGTGGCTCACCGACCATCTGTCGTGGCGCTGGGTCTTCTACATCAACATCCCGGTCGGCATCGCGGCACTCGTGATGATCCAGCTCTTTCTCTTCGACCCGCCGTATCTCAAGCGCATCCGCACGCGCATCGACTCGTGGGGCATTCTGCTCATGGCTCTGGCGATCGGGACTCTGCAGATCGCGCTCGACAAAGGGCAGGAAGAAGACTGGTTCGCTTCTCGGATGATCTCCTGGATGCTCGTCATTGCGGTCGTCGCCACCGCGGCGCTCATCGTGCGCGAGCTCACGACGGAGCATCCGGTCGTCGACCTCACGGTGTTCAAGGAGCGCACGTTCGCGACCGGCGTCGTGCTGATGACGCTGCTCGGTTTCGTGCTCTACGGCAGCCTCGTGCTGCTGCCGGTGCTGCTCCAGACCTTGATGGGCTACCCGCCGATCGCCGCCGGCATCACGCTCGCTCCGCGCGGTCTGGGGTCGTTCATCGCCATGCCTCTGGTCGGACTCGTGACGTTTCGCGTCGATCCGCGGAAGCTGCTCGCCGCCGGCTTCCTGATGACCGCCGCGACGATGTTCTCGTTCTCGCATCTCACGCTCGATGCCGGATACTGGAATCTCTTCTGGCCGCAGTTCTGGCAGGGTGCGGCCCTCGGACTGGTCTTCGTCCCGCTGACGACGATCAGCATGGATGCCATTTCACGGCAGGCGATGGGCAACGCGACGAGCCTCTTCAATCTCACCCGGAACGTCGGCGGTTCGATCGGCATCGCGATCGTGCAGACGCTGCTCGCGCGCCATCGCACGACACACACGACGATCCTTTCCGAGAACGCATCGCCGTGGAACCCGGCATTCGTCCAGACCTTCGAGCGCCTGCGCCACGGCTTCGCGGCAGCCGGCGCCGATGCGGTCACGGCGAGCGCGCGCGCCACGGCGGCGATCGCAGGAATGGTTCAGCGTCAGGCGGCGCTGCTCTCGTTCCTCGACGTATTCCGGATTCTCGGCTGGATCGCGCTCGCGCTCGTGCCGTTGGTTGTGCTGCTGCGCCGTCCGCGCGGTGCCGCCGGTCCGGTCATGATGGCCGACTGAAGGAGGCCCGGCCCCCTGTCGAGGCCTCAGCTGGCGCAGAACGCGCGAAAAACCGGCCAGAGGCGGCTAAGGAATCACCGCCGTGCTCGCACCGCACCCCGGCCCGTAGACGACCGCATTCGCGAACAGGCGTTGCGAGCCGAGTGCCGCCCCGCGCCAGACCGGATCGCCGGCGAAAAGAACGACCTGGCCCGATCCGAGCGCCTCTCGCACCAGATAGGCGGCGTTCGCGTAGCGCTCGGCCGCTTCCGGCCAGAGCAGGCCCGAGAGCCGCAGGATGAGCTCCTGGCCGTCCGGCACAGCGCTCCAGCCGAGGCCGTGCCAACCGCCGGACTTCTTCGCCGGGGCTCCCGGCGAAGCCGCGGCGGGCATCAGAATCCCCAGTCGCACCGGCGCCTCGGCCGGGGCTTTCGCGAGCAGAACCGGATCGCCGGCGACGAAGAGCGGCAACATCGCCGACGTTCCCACCGTCAGCCAGTGGTCCGGGTCGATCCGCCCGGCAAGCAGCGTCCCCTGCGGGGCGAACCGTTCGGCGGACGCCTCGCGGCGCTGCCGCTCCGCCTTGTCGAGCGCAGCCGCTCCGTCATCGATCGCGGGAAGTGCGCTGGCGCCGGCGATCCTCCCTGCAAGGGCGCGATCGATCGCCGTATCGCGCATCGCCGGCATCTGTTCGCTCCACCCCGCGACCAGCTCGGAGCGAAACGCCGGCAGGTCGTCGCCGGCGTCGGCGAGCCGGCGAACGCTCGTCAACGTGGACTTGTCACGGGTGATCGCGTCGGCGGAACCGGCGACGGCGATCAGAGTGCCACCGCTCTCGACCCAGGTGTGAAGCGCTTTCGCGCGCTCTTCGTCGACGTCGATTCCGGGCGCGAGGACGATCACGTTGTAGCGCCGCAGATCGTGTTCGGTGATTCCCGCGGCCTCCAGCAGGGAAGTCGGGGCGCCGATCTCGTGATCGAGGGCGTACCAGAGCGCGCCGAACGCGGTGACCTCGGCCTCGCCATAGCCGACGAGCGCCACCCGCGGGCGCTCGAGCCGCAGAAAGTGTCCGCCGCCGAGGTCCGGAAGCTCGTCTTCACCCAGCCCGGTCGCCAGCGCGCGAACCTCGAGGTCGAGACCTGCCGTCGCGCTGGAGACGGCCGTCGCGAGCTCTCCGGCTCGCGCGCGATTGTCGTCGCGAAGGGCCAGAACGGAGCCCCGCGCGAATGCGATGCCGTCGAGCTCGAACGCCTTGTCGGCGAAGCGCAGGTGAATTCCGGATTCGAGCAGGCGCTCCGCGACGCTCACCGAGGCGTCATCCGCACCGTCGATGACCCAGGCGACGGGATTCGCGACAGCGGTCCTGCCGGATTCCTGCGCGCCCGCGGCGGCAGCTGCCGGCGCCGTTGCAACGAGGCGCGTCGTCGCGACACCGGGCAGATCGCTGTCGATCTCGAAGGCGTCGAGCCCGAAGAGCAGCGGCAGACTCCAGCCGCTGATGTCGTAGAGCAGCGTACCCTTGCCGGCCACGAGGGCGGCGCGCTCTTTCTCCAGCACCTCGCGCGGCAGCCGATGGTCGAAATCGAGCGTCGCGCGGATCATCGCGCCGTTCGGCTGCCGTCCGCGTACGATCAGGGTGCCGGCGGGAAACTCTTTCTCGACGGTCTCTCCGAGGGGATCGCGAGCCCGCAGTTTCTGTGCCTGTCCGAGGACGTCGATCTCGCCGCCGAGGCGGGTCACCGTCTCGACGAAGCGCTGCAGGCGACTGCGATTCCGGTCCGGAACGACCGCGAGCGAACGACCGGCGAGCGGCCCGCCGTCGGCCATGGCGCGCCGCCGTTCGCGCGAAAAGTCGACAGCGATGGCGACGCGGTTTGCGGCAAGCGTGCGCAGGTTGGCCCACGCCGCGGTCGCCTGATGCGCGACCGACTCGCGGTAGGTGATGATTTCGCCATTGTCGAGGCGCGCCGAGCCCGACACGCCCCCCTGCTCGTGCAGGATTCCGATGGCGCCGCGCAGGGTTCCGAACGAGTCGGAGTAGCCGGGGAACCACCAGTCGGCCCATTCGCCGGTGTAGTAGCGCCATCCCTGCCGGTCGAATGCAGTGGCTTCGTCGCGGCCGAACTTGCCCCACCAGGCGACGGCGTTCCGGGGCAGGAAGGGATTGAAGGGCGGACGCGGGGGATAGAAGAGGAACGGACTGTCGAGTCCCATCTCGTGCACGTCGAGAAAGAACAGCGGGCGCCAGCCCGCGAGCGCCGCGACTCGGCCACGCGTTTCGGGCTGGGTTCCGAAGACCCAGTCGCGATTCAGATCGAAAAGATAGTGATTGGTCCGCCCCTGTGGCCACGAGCCCTGCTTCTGCACCGATTGGCCGTCGAGGTTGGGCACCCGACCGCTCGTTTCGCGGATGCGCGCGAGGTAGCGATCCCGCCCATCGGGGTTCTGCGAGGGATCGAAGATGACCACCAGATCCCGCAGCATCGCCGCGACCTCCGGATCTCGACTCGAGATCAGGTGATCGGCGAGCACGAGTGCCGCGTCGGCGCCCGAAACCTCGTCGCCATGAATCGAAAAAGCCAGCCAGGCGACCGCGGGAAGCGTCGACGCCAGCTGTTCGGCGTCAGCTGCGCCGGCGAGACGCGCATCCGCTACCCGGTCCCATCCGGCGCGGATTTGGTCGAGGCGCGCGAGGTTCTCCGGCGACGAGACAATGAGGTGCCGCATCGTGCGGCCTTCCCAGGTCTGTCCATGTTCGACGAGGCGCACGCGATCGCTGGTCGCCGCCCAGGCGTCGAGACAACGGGAGATCTCGCCGTAGGTGGCCGACCGCTCGCCGGAGGGAAATCCGAGCAGGGCGTCGAGCGCTGCGATGCCGTCGACACGCGCGGCCGGCGCGAAAATTTCCGGCGCGCCTTCGCTCGCGATGACCGGCGTGAAAGAGGTGAGGGTGCAGACGGAGATGATCCCGGCCACGACATCGCGGATTCGAATTCGAAGTTCGCTCGGCACGCGCTCTCCCTGAAGTGCACTGGGTTTTGCGGGAGCCTAGCAGCGGCCCGGAAGAGCGGCGGTGATCGGCGACCCGAACCGGGCGCCGCGTCAGGGTTCGAGGTGACTCCACCAGGGCGATGCGCTGCCGGCCTCGAACCCGTCATCGAACAATCCGGCGCAGGGAGCGAACTGATGCGCGCCCGCAGTGTCGCTGTCCTCGACGACCGAACCCAGAGTCTCGAGGATTCTCTGCTGATGAACATCGGTGATCCGCAGAGTGACGGGAAACTGCAGACCGGGACCCGACGTGAGCAGGAAGTAGTTGTAACTCTGTCGCGCCATCGGCTGCCAGAGCGAGGAATTGTTCTCCTTGAGCTCAACCTCCGCGATTCCGTAGCGATGGTTCCGTACCTGGATGGCGAACCACCAGATGTTGACGCCGTCCTTCTGATGGATCCTGACGTTTCCCGTGACCGGACAGGGGATCGAGCGGAATGAGACCGGGACGATGCCCTGTTCCGGCTCGGCGATCTGCGCGAAAGCTTCGGCGGAGAGGTCGATGTGTCCGGCCGCGCACTCGGGACACTGATCGACCACGCGGACGACGATCTCTCCGAGCGGTCCCCAGACTTCGAGGCAGCGCCCGCACTGCGCGGAATTGCTCCAGTCGGGCGCTGCGACTGCGGTCACCATGAGGTCGCCGGTCGGCGCGAAGGAGCAGTTGCCGCTGCCGTCGGCGGAGTAGTAGGTCGCGATGCCGTCGAGCGCCTCGAAGACCGCGGGGCAATCCGGAAAACCGTCGGCCAGCGCCGGAAACGCGCAGAGGAGCACCCAGCAGCCGGCGCTCACGGCGCGAGAGACGGAGGGAAGCACCCGATCAGAATAGAAGCGGACTCCCTGGGCGTCAATCGAATCCGACCGGCCATCCATCCATCCCGCCGGCAGAGCCTGTTCCGGACCGACCGGAGTTGACGCCCGATCCGGTCGGTGTTCGACTCTGCACATGACCATCGATACCGGCGATACCGGCTTCATGCTTCTCTGCTCGAGCCTCGTCATGCTCATGACGCCCGGCCTCGCCTTTTTCTACGGCGGCCTCGTCGGACGGAAGAACGTCCTGGCGATCATGATCCAGAGCTTCGTCTCCATGGGATGGACGACGGTTCTCTGGTGGGCATACGGCTTCTCGCTCTGTTTCAGCGGCGATCTGAAGTCCGGCACCGATTTCGCCGGCATCCTCGGCAACTTCGACTCGGCGTTCTTGCGCGGCATCACCCTCGACACACCCTCGCCGTTGAACGCCGGAATTCCGATGATCGTCTTCTGCGCCTACCAGATGATGTTCGCGATCATCACGCCGGCTCTGATCACCGGCGCGTTCACCAATCGCGTCACGTTCAAGGCCTACATGGTTTTTCTCACCGGCTGGCTGACGCTGGTCTACTTCCCGTTCGTCCATATGGTCTGGGGAGGCGGCATCCTGGCGAAGATCGGCGTTCTCGACTTCGCCGGCGGAATCGTCGTGCACAACATCGCCGGCATCGCCGCACTGGCTTCGGTGCTCTACGTCGGCAGGCGCCGCATCGAGGACAAGGGTCCGCACTCGATCCCGCTCGTCGCCCTCGGCACTGGACTCCTCTGGTTCGGCTGGTACGGCTTCAACGCCGGAAGCGAGTTTCGCGTCGACGCGGTCACCGGCGTAGCGTTTCTCAACACGGATCTCGCCGCGAGCTTCGCCGCGATCGCCTGGCTTGCGATCGACTGGATGACCACGAAACGACCCAAGTTCCTCGGGCTCCTGACGGGTGCCGTTGCCGGCCTCGCGACCATCACTCCGGCTGCCGGATACGTTTCACCCGCCACCGCATGCCTCATCGGCCTGATTGCGGGAGGCGTCTGCTACTACGCCGTCGCGCTCAAGAACCGGATGGGCTGGGACGACGCGCTCGATGTCTGGGGTGTGCACGGCGTCGGCGGATTTCTCGGCATCCTTCTCTGTGGCGTTTTCGCCACCACCGCTTTCAATCCTGCCGGAGTCGACGGCCTGCTGCGGGGCAACAGCCACTTCTTCGTCGTTCAGCTGATCGCCGTTGTCGTCTCTTCCATCTGGGCATTCGTCTTCACGTACGGCATGCTCTGGTTGATCGATCGCGTCACCGCGGTGAAGGTGACCGAGTCGGGAGAGCGCGAAGGTCTCGATCAGGCGCTCCACGGCGAAGCCGCGTATCTCGAAGGACTGTGAGGAGCGGCGCTTCTCTCAGGCCTTCTGGACCCGGTCGCGTCCGGCGGTTCTCGACTCCTTGACTGCGGCCTCCGCTCGCCGGAGCGCCTCCTGAAAAGTCTCGCGCCGATGAAGCACGGCGACCGCAAGGCTCGCGGTGATCGGTAGCACCTCGCCCGACGGCGAGGGCAGGCGCATCTGACCGATCCGCAGGCGCAGCCTCTCGGCGGCGGCGATCGCGCGCTCCTCCCCTGCATGCGGCAATACCAGAACGAACTCGTCGTCACCGTAGCGTCCGAGGACGTCGTGTTCCCGCACCGAGTCCACGAGGTTGTCGGCGATCGCCTTGAGCGCGCGGTCGCCGAGCTCCTTGCCGAACGCTGCGGAGGTCTGCTGGAAGTCGTCCACTTCGAGAAGCAGCAGCGAGACCGGATGCTCGTGACGCTGCGCCCGCGAACACTCGGCGTCGCCGCGTTGCATGAGGCTCCGGCGGTTGAGTATTCCCGTCAACTCATCGGTGCCGGCGATGCGCTCGAGTTGGCCCGTACTTTCCTCGATGCGCTTTTCCAGCTTTCGCGTGCGGTCGCCGAGGCGTGCCGACTCTTCCTTGCTGACACGGAGGGCCCGCAGCAGCCGCAGGACGAAGATCCAGCCACAGACTCCCAGCACCACCAGACCGGCCAGCAGTAGCTCTCGCACCGTCGCAACCTCTCGTGTGGCGCGAGACTAGCCGAGATCACCTTCAGCCCGCACACGGCGACTCCTCTGCCACTCCCCGGTAGACGGGGGCGACCCGACGCTGGCACGAGGGCTGCTATAGGACCTGCATGCGCTTCACGCACGACGCAGTTCCCAGAAGTAACCAACGGAAGGAGTCTTCTTTGCGAACCCATACTCTCGTTTCCATGCTCCTCGTCGCGGCCGCCGCGACGACTTCGCTGGCGTCCGCCCAGAGCGGCACGTACAGCAATCCCTATCCGCCCAATCCGCCCAGTGGCTCGTATCAGGACGGAGATTCCGGGCAGTACGACGATCCCTACTCGGACACGGATGGCGACTGGGATGCCGACTCTGCCTACGAGCCGGACAATTCCGACAGCTACTCCGAGAACGCTCGGCCGAGCTACGGCAACTACGATGACCAGCGTGGACCAGGCGTCGACGTGGGCTTTTTCTACAATGAGCTTTCCCCTTACGGCGAGTGGGTGCACCGCAATCCGTACGGATGGGTCTGGTTTCCCCGTCGCGTTCCGGCGAATTGGCGGCCGTACGCCTACGGCCGCTGGGTCGACAGCGACTACGGCTGGACCTGGGTTTCCGCGGAGCCCTTCGGCTGGGCGACCTACCACTACGGGCGCTGGGCCTATGACCGCTACATCGGCTGGGTCTGGGTTCCGGGAACCGTGTGGGGTCCGGCGTGGGTCGCATGGCAGCAGGGCGGCGGCTACGTCGGCTGGGCGCCGCTTCCGCCGGAGATCGGCTTCGACATCGGCGTGGGCCTGCGACTCGGAGGGCTGAACCTCAGCTTCTCCATCCGCCCGACGCGCTACACCTTCGTCGAAGAGCGGCAATTCCTCGCTCCTCGTGTTTCCACCTATCTGGTTCCAACGGCGCGCAACGTGACGATCATTCACAACACCACGAACATCACGAACTACACCTACGTCGACAATCATGTGGTCAATCGCGGAATTCCCGTCGATCGCATCGAACGTGCGACGGGGCAACGGGTGCGCCGACTGCGGGTCTCTGAAACGCAGGCGCCGTCGGCGACAAAATCGCTCGTGCAGAACGATCAGATCCGCATCTACCGTCCATCGACCGAGAAGCTGCGTTCGGTCGCGGTCGCAGAGCGCAACAATGCCGGCGTTCGCCGACCGCAGCCGAATCCGGGAAATCCGGACATGAACGGCAACCGGCGTCCCGATGCGAAGGTTCCGGACGCGCCGAACGGGCGCCTTCCCTCGGGGAGCTCGAAAGTGGCTCCCGCTCCGCCGGTCATCGTCGCTCCGCGCACGATCGCGGTACCGAAGGTCACCGAGCAGCGCGATCTGCGGCAGGACCAGCAGGAGCAGCAGAAGCTTCGCAACGAGGAGATGAACGAACAGCGACGCCTGGAAAAGATGCATCAGCAGGAGATGGCGCAAGCGAAAGCGCGACCGGCAGGCAAGGCTGCAGCTCCCGCCAATCCGGTGGGTCCCAAGAACTCGCCGGAGCTTACGAATGGCGCCAGCGCGGCCGAGCTTCAGAAACGCCATGCGGCCGAGATGCAGGCACAGGAACAGGAGCGCAAGCGTGCCGAACAGCAGCTGGCGACGCGGCAGCAGATTGCCCGGCAGGCGACGAAAGAGACCGCGTCAAGACCTGCCCCTCAGGCGCAGGTGAAGCCCGCGACGCCGCCGAAACCGCAGGAGAAGCGGGCTGCAAAGGCCGCTGCCGCACAGAAAGAGAAGCCGAAGGAAAACGATAAGCCTCCGGGTCGCCGGTAACAGCAAGGAATCAGCTATCCAGCGGAGCCTGATGCTTCGCTTTGGGAAGTCAAACGAAAGGCACGAAAATGCTCTGGACTATCTGCGTCGTACTGGTGATTCTCTGGCTCCTCGGAATGGTGACCTCGTACACGATGGGCGGATTGATTCACATCCTCCTCGTGGTCGCGATCATCGTCGTCCTGATCCGCGTCATTCAGGGCAGACGAGCCATCTGAGGCCTGCCGGACCGGAACGGTTCCCGCATCATCCGCTGGCCGGCCGTCGATTCACGGAACGACGGCCGACCAGCGGCTCGTATTTCCCGTATCAAATCCATCGCTGAAGAGAGAAAGATCCGCTTCATCGTCGTCGTCGATCTGAATCGTCCGCGAAGCCGGCGCGACGATTCCGGCACCGAGGGACGGAGTTTCGAGTGCCAGGTGGATGAACTCCGCGGGTTCGTCGACATCGTCACCCAGGATGCGGACGATGATCGTCTTCGTTCCACGCTCTCCTGCCGCCCAGGACAGCGTTCCGGGCGTGTACTGAAAGTCGACGCCGGAGGTCGCTGAGCTCGTGGTGAGGTGATGCGCGACGGAAGCGGCGAGATTCGTGGCGCCGATCCGCTCCACGGCGACCGTCAGCACGATCGTTCGTTCGGTGACGACCAGGACGTTCGAGCTGGTGAACCGGAAGTCGCTCAGCACTCCGTTCTTCGAGCCGTAGAGAATCTGCACCAGCCCGGAGTCCGCACTGCTGCCCGCATCTTCGTTCGGCACGCCGATCGCGAGATCCGATCGTCCATCCCCATTGAAATCGCCGGCGACGAGAGCGCTCCCGAAATGATCTTCGGCCTCGGCGGCGGTGTCCGAAAGACCGGTCGTGTCCTGGCTGAAGAACTGATTTCCGGGAGTGTCGAGTCCGAAGAAGCGGACGCCATAGATGACGTTCACCGCTCCCGCCTCTGCGAAAGCCCCGAGAGCTTCATCGGGAACACCGGCTGCGAGGTCGGAAACTCCGTCGCCGTCGAAGTCTCCGACCGCGACGCTCGCACCGAAGTGGTCGCCGAGCTCGGCACCACCGACGATATCTCCGTCCTGCGACCAGAGTTGATCCCCGACTTCCGAGAGCCCGCTCGCCGTGCCATAGATCACTGCGGCGGCGCCCGCGGCCTGAAGATCGTCGACATTCTCCGCGACACCAACGACGATGTCGTCGAAGCCGTCGCCGTCGAAGTCGCCGCTCGCGAGCGATTCCCCGAACTGTTCCGCGAAGTCCGGCTGGTCCAGGATTCCCGTCGACTCCTGCGACCACGACTCCTCGTCGGCGCCCGACCAGGAACCGGCGGCGGAGCCGTAGAAGACGTGAACGAGGCCGGCGTCCTGTTCCGCGAGGTCCTCGAAGATCGCACCGACCGACATATCGTCGACACCGTCGCCGTTCCAGTCTCCCTTGCCGAGCGTCGCTCCGAAGTCATCGAACAGTTCGGCGCCTCCGCTCACACCGCCCGAGGCCTGGCTCAGTCGATCCGCGGCGCGCAGTCCGGTGTCGTTGCAGAAACTGACGAGCCCGAAGATGGCCCCCTGCTCCACCGCCGACGGAGACGTCACCGACTCTCCCGGGGCTCCGGCGTAGAACTTGCGCACCGGCTGACTCGGGCTCACGGCGCCGTTCGAAATGCCGACCAGCGAGAAGCCGAGATGGTCATTCGCCTCGGGTCCGTCGTCCTGCGGCCAGTCGTTGCCGTCGAAGCCTTCCGCGCCGGTTCCCGAGAGACCGCTCGCGGACCCGAACACGATGGTCACCATGCCCGCGTCATGGACGGCAAAAGTCGTCCCGATGTCCTCGAACGGCGAACCAATCGCGAGATCGTCGAATCCGTCGCAGTCGACGTCGAGCGCGGCGAGAGCGTAGCCGAACCGGTCCCCGGCCTCGGACGCACTCGGCACACCCGACGTCGATTGACTGATGACCAGGTCGCGGCTGCCGGTGAGACCCCGCTCGGAACCGTAGAAAATCTGCACGGAACCGGCTTCCGGAAAACCCTCGAGACTCTCGCCATCCGATCCGACCACGAGATCGTCGAAGCCGTCGCCATCGAAATCCCCCACGGCGAGACTTCCGCCGAAGCGATCATCGGCCTCGAGGACGCCGGCAAAGTCTCCGCGCCCCTGCTCGAGAACCTGATTTCCCAGAGTGGTGAGCTGGCCGCTCGCGACGACCGGCGTGAGGACCGCGAAGGCGACCGCGATGAATGGACGGTGAAATCTGCGGCGCGACGACAGGGCTCGTTCGGGGATCATGAAGGCCTCCATCCGGGTTGAGCGGGAACGGAGGAAAAACCGGATCATCGACTAGAATTGGCGCTCAAGAACGCACATGACGATGGATGACTCCGCAACCCCGACGGTCGCGGCGGGGGAGGTCACCCGCCTTCTCGACCGCTGGTCGAAGGGCGATCCGGCGGCGCTCGAGGAATTGTTGCCGCTGGTCTACGGGGAGCTCAAGGCGATCGCCGAGCGCGTCTTTCGCCGCGAACGCCCCGGGCACACGCTCCAGCCGACGGCGCTGCTCAACGAAGCCTTCCTGAAACTCGGCGGCGGACCGGCCGCCGGATATCGCGACCGGGCCCACTACTACGCCGTGGCCTCCCAGGCGATGCGCCAGATTCTCGTCGACCATGCGCGCGCACGGGACGCCGCGAAACGCGGCGGGGGGGTGAGCCGTCTGGAGCTCGACGAGGAACGCGCCGGCGCGGGTTCGGGAGCGACGATCGTCGAAGTTCTCGCGGTCGACGCAGCGTTGAACCGGCTCTCTGCCGTCGATTCCTCCCTCGCCCGCATGGTCGAGCTGCGTTTCTTCGGCGGGCTGACGATCGAAGAGGTCGCCCAGGTGCTCGAGATTTCGACACCCACCGTGAAGCGCGACTGGCGGCTTGCAAAGGCCTTTCTCGCGCGCGAGCTTGCATGAGCAGTTTCCCGACCTCCAGCGGCGGGATCCCGCCGGAGATCTGGCCCGCCGTTTCGCGGCATTTTCACGATCTCGTCGACCTTCCCGTCGCGGAGCAGAAAGCGCGCCTCGACGAGCTCGATCGCTCCTCGCCGGCGATCGCACGCGACGTTCGCGCTCTGCTCGCCGGCGACCGGCGCGCGGAAGCGCTGCCCGACTTCGCCGGAGCGGTTTTCGGAGAGGTCCTGCTCGACGCGCGCGATTCCGATCTCGCGAGCGGAGATTCGATCGGCGCCTATCGAATCCTCGGTGAGCTCGGCCGCGGCGGCATGGGAGTCGTCTACCGGGCCGAGCGGGCGGACGGCGCCTTCACCCGCGCGGTGGCGATCAAACTGGTCCGACCCGACCTCGTGGCGCCGGCACTGGGAGAGCGCTTCCTCGCGGAGCGCAGAATTCTCGCGGCGCTCGACCACCCGGGGATCGCCCGCCTTCTCGACGCCGGTACTGCGGCGGACGGGCGCCTCTTTCTGGTGCTCGAGCTCGTCGAAGGGGAACCTCTGGACCGCTGGGCTCCGCAGCACTCTCTCGCCGAGCGCCTGACGCTGTTCGTCGCCGTCGTCGATGCGGTCGAGCACGCCCACCGCCGCCTCGTGCTGCACCGCGACCTCAAACCGGCGAACATCCTGGTCACGCGCGACGGACTGCCGAAGCTCCTCGACTTCGGAATCGCGCGGCTGCTCGCCGACGATGCCGAATCCCAAGGAATCACCCGCTTCGGTCAGCGCCCCCTGACGCCCGACTACGCGAGCCCGGAGCAGCTGCGCGGCGAGCCGCTCGCGACGACGAGCGATGTCTACGCGCTCGGGGTGATCCTGTTCGAGCTCCTGACCGGCTCGCGTCCGTACGACCTCTCCGCCGCAACCAGTCCGGAGGAGCGGGCGCGCCGCATCTCGACGGCTCCCGTGCCCTGGCCGAGCGCCGCGCTCCGACGCGCTCTACCGGCTCCACGGACTTCAGGTGTTCCGATCGTTCCAATCGTTCCGATCGTTCCGATCGTTCCGATCCGGCCGCGGGCACTCGAAGGCGACCTCGACGCCATCGTCTGCCGGGCTCTCGCGGCGGAAGCCGGTACGCGCTACCCGTCGGCGGCGGCCCTCGCGGCGGACCTCCGGCGTCATCTCGATGGGCGCCCGGTCGAGGCCCGGGTGCCGACCGTCTTCGAGCGCGGCAGAAAATTCTTCGCTCGCCACCGCCTGGCGGTGAGCACCGTGGCATTCGCCGCTGTGCTGCTCGTCGCCGCAGCCGCCTTCTCCCTGCATCAGGCGACCATCGCCCGGCGCGAGCGCGATCTCGCCGATCGGCGATTCTCCGACCTGCGCGACCTCGCGCACGTCTTCCTCTTCGAGCTGCCCGGCCGGATCGAAGCGTTGCAGGGATCGATCGGGGCACGCAGCCTTCTGGTGAAGACCGGCCTCACCTACCTCGATCGTCTGCACGATGCCGCGGGCGACGATCCCGGCCTCGCGACCGAGCTCGCTGCAGGTTACGAACGCCTCGGAGAGCTCCAATCCGGCCTCTCCGCGGCGAACCTCGGAGAGACTGCCGACGCGCTGGCAACGGCGAATCGTGCCGTGGCGCTGCGCGAATCGGTCTTTGCTAGGGCCGGTGACCGCGCGAGTCGTGTCGCCCTCGCCGGCGCCCGGCTCGCTCGTGCGGGCGCGCTGTACAAGAACGGCAAGGTCGCCGAAGCCCGCGAGGAAGCCGCCGCCGCGGGCGCCCTTCTGCCCGGGCTCGACGACGCCGCGATGCCGCCCGCAGAGCGGCGTCTCGCCGCGCGCGCGGCCTCCCTGCATGGATTTCTCGACGGCGTTTCAGGCGAGCTCGCGGCTTCGGAGGCCTCGCTGCGCGCGGCGCTCGCCGTGTCGACCGGGCTTCTCGCGACGGCTCCTTCGGACGTGGGTCTTCGAACGGATCGCTCGCGGACGCTCGAACGGCTCGGCTCCATCCTCGGACAGAAGGAGGAGAATTTCTCCGAAGTCGACCGGTTGTGGAGCGAGTCGCTCGCCATCGATCGCGCGCTTCTCGCGGAGTCGCCCCGTCATCCGGCGCGACTTCGCGCGGTCATGAGCGACCTCGGACGCCTGGCGATCCTGCGTGGCGCTGCCGGCGCCATCCCGGAGGCCCTGGCGTTCTCCGGGCAGGCCGTAGCTCTTGCGGAGGAGCTCGCGGCCGTCGATCCCGACGACTTCGAGTCCCAGCGCAATCTCGCCCAATTGCGCAACCGCCGGTCGATCGACCTCCTCGAAAGCGGCCGGCTGGACGAAGCCGAGCGGATCTCGCGCGAAGGTCTCGCTTCGATCGTCGCGCTCTTCGCGCGCGATCCTGCGAATGTGACCGTGGAAACACTGGTCGCCGAAGGTCACGAGGCGCTGGGACAGGTCCTTCTCGCCCGCGCACGTCTGCACGGCCACAGCGACCACTGGGATGGCGCCCGCCGGGAGTTTGAACCGGCCGTCCAGATCGTCGAAGGACTTGTGGCGCGCGGTGTGCTGGCGAAGAACCTGGGCGAGGCCGCGGAGGCGCGGCAGATGAGGGAATGGATCGCGGAATGCGATCGGGCGCTGGGTGGATCCGGCACCTCTGCCGCCCAAGTTCACTGAACCTTCATCACGCTTCAGGTCCTGCCGGCGTCACGGGTTCTTGAGGTGCCGCCGGTCCTCATGCGTGCGCACGGGCTCCTCGGGGTGATTCGCTGCGTCCTCCATCCCGTCGACCAATTCCGCTTCGAAGTCCTGCCCGGACTCGACGAGATCTTCGAGACTCTCCTCTGTTTCCTCGGTCGCCGTCGAGAGTCCCTCGGTATCGCCCGACTGTCCGGCATCGGCGCTCTTCGGCTCGCGCTCGATCGGATCCTGAGCGTTTTCCATCCTGTTCTTTCGCGTCATTTTCGTCACCTCACTGCGATTCGCTCGCGGAATGGCGAGCGCGCTTCGTCATTTCAGATTTTTCGCCGGCGGCGGAAAGCGGCGGCTGGAGAGCGTCAAATCCGGTCGCGAAGCCAACGTCCGCTCGGGGAGTCGCACGGAGCTCCGTGTGCGGCTCGACTCGAGAATGGCCGCGATGACGCGAACGTCGGCGAGCCCTTCGAGACCGGAAGGGCCCGGTTCGCGATGCTCCAGAACACAATCCGAGAAGTGAAGAATTTCGGGCGCGAACTGGTCGCGCAGTGAAAAATGCGACCGCCTCGAACTGCCGTTCGCCTCGACGACACGCTGGAGAACAACTCCGTACCCGAACCCGGGATCCATGCGCAGGCGTCCGCGCGTCCCGACGATTTCATACCACCCCGAGCTCGCGGCGCCCGCGCTCGCGGTGATGCTCGCCAGCCGATCGCCAGGAAAGCGCAGCACCGCGCTGATCATCTCGTGCGTCGAGGCGAAGCGGCTCTCGCCGTTGTTCGCCGGAATGGCGATGATCTCGATCGGCTCCGCGCCGAGGAACTGGCGTGCCGCATTGATGCCATAGACGCCGATGTCGAACAGCGGCCCGCCCCCTACGACCTCCGGCTGGAGCCGGACGTCGCCTTCGGCAACCTGCATGGAGAAGGCAGCGTGAAAGTAGCGCAGATCGCCGAGCTCGCCCGAGCGCGCGATCTCCAGGCTGCTCAGGGTGCCGGGCTCGAAGTGCAGACGATAGGCAGTCATCAGACGCACGCCGTTCTCGACCGCTGCAGCGACCATCTCCTCCGCCTCAGCGACGCTCGGTGCGAGCGGTTTTTCGCACAGCACGTGAACGCCGGCGCGCGCGGCGGCAACGGCGAACTCGCGATGCAGGTGATTCGGCAGCGCGAGGTAAACCGCATCGACCTCGGCAAGGCATTCCGCGAACTGCTCGTACGAGTACTGCTGAGCGACGGCGTAACGCGCGCCGAGGCGAGAGAGCTTCTCGCGGCTTCCGGACACCAGTGCGACAAGCTCGCTGTTCCGTCGGGCATTGAAGAAGGCCGGCAGCACGCTCGCCTGCGCGATGTCGCCGAGTCCGACGACCGCGTAGCGCACTTTGTCCTTCCTGCCGGCCATTGTCTCTCCGCGATTCCGGTCTCGTTCGATACGTTCGCTAGAAATAGGAACTACCAGGCGAACTTCGCGTAGGCCTGAAGGCCGTCGAGAGTAAAATCGAGCGTTCCGCGGAAACCTGTCTGCGAGAGGTCGCCATCGAAAGCGAATCGCTGATAGCCCGCGCCGACGCCGAAGTTCCGCGTGATCATCCACTCGAGAGCAGCCTGGATCTGAAGAGCGTCCCCTTCGACCTCGTCGATGCGCACTCCCGACAACCAGCGCGCGCTGGCATCCAGGAACAGTCCGGGCACGACCTCTGCCCTCCCCGCGATGCCAACCGTCGGTACAGGAGCCGTCGTCGATGCGGTCTCGCGTCGCACCTCGATGATGTCACCCAACTGGAAGCGCGCCGAGGCATCCAGAGCCAGATCGAGAACCGTGGCACCGATCTCGAGGCCCAGGCCCGCTTTCTCCTGGCGCAGGATCCACCACGTCCAATCGAGCTCGTACACTTTCACATCGAGGTCCGCCTCGGTCGACGCGCCCACGGGATAGGTCTGTCCGTTCCAATGGAACGTACGCCCGATCGCATCGCCGCCCGAGAACCCGGCCTGGAAATAGCTGAACCGGAATTCATGGTGTTTCGCAGGCAGCCATCCCAGGGCGACGAATCCCACGGTTTCCCTCTCGCCCAGGCCGAAATCCCGGCCGAGGTCGACGACGGCGCGATCCCCGGCGCCGGACGCGAGGCCTACCTTGGTGTCGTTGGTGAGCACGCCCCCACCCAGGCGCACCCAACCCGCCGGAAAGAGCTCCGCTTCGGCACATAAAGCGGCCGGCGCGCCGACGAGCGCGAGCGCTGTCGCCAACGCCAGTCGAGACAGCCACTTCCCTGGACGTCCACTCTTGACGGATATCGGCATCGAAGACTCCCTGGCGAGCTCTAGCGTCGACTGAACCGGACCATTCCCGCTCGCCTTCATCTCACCGCCGACCTTCAAGATCCGGGCCTTCCCGCGACGAGCCGCTCGCCGGCGCGGGATGCGACCTGTCGCGCGTTCCGGCGACCGGGATCGACAGGGACGGAGAGCGCAGTCTGAAGGTTGTACAAACGACCTCCGCACGATCGTCCGCGCGGAATGGCAAGCGGAATGGCAAGATATCTCCACGGGTCTTGCTTCCACGAGCGCGACCCGACACCGATGACGCCCCGAACCGCACGCTCGTTTCATATCGCCGGCCTCGACTGCGCGGAGGAGATCGCTCTCCTGCGTCGCGAAGTCGGCCCGGCGGTCGGCGGCGAGGCGAACCTCGGATTCGACGTGCTGCGAGGACGAATGACCGTCGCGGATACCTCCGCCACGGTTCCCGACGCCGAGATCCTCGCCGCCGTCCGTCGCGCCGGCCTGACCGGCGAGCGTTTCCGGGAGTCGGGTGCGGCGCGGAGCGACGTTGCCGTCCGGCTGCGCCGAAGGCGCACCGTGCTCACCGTTCTTTCGGGAACCTTTACGGTCGCGGGGTTCCTCGCGCACGCGACCCTCACCGGCAGCTGGGCCGCAGCCATCGGCCGCGAGGGGCTCGGCGGCGCGGGAGCGGTGCCGGTCCTCGCGTGCGCCCTCTACACGCTCGCAGTTCTCGCCGGACTCGCCCTGGTCGCTCCCAAAGCATGGCTCGCCGTGCGCCGCGTGCGCCCGGACATGAACCTGCTGATGACGATCGCCGTCATGGGTGCGATCGGCATCCAGGAGTGGCTCGAAGCGGCGACGGTCGCGTTTCTCTTCGCTTTTTCGCTCGCGCTCGAAGCCTGGAGCGTCGGGCGCGCGAGCCGCGCCATCGCGAAGCTGCTCGATCTCGCTCCGCCCACCGCTCGCCTCGTCACGGCGACCGGCGAGCGCGAAGTGCACCCCGCTGAAGTCGCGATCGGCAGCCGCGTCGCCATCCGGCCTGGAGAGCGCATTCCGCTCGACGGTCGCATCGTGAGCGGCCGGTCGACTCTCGACCAGGCGCCGATCACCGGCGAGAGCCAGCCGGTCGCGAGAGGCCCTGGCGACGAAGTGTTCGCCGGAACGATCAACGGCACCGGCGCGCTCGAGGTCGAAACGACGGCGGGCGCCGAAGCCACGATGCTGGCGAAGATCCTCCGCCTGGTCGAGGAGGCGCGGTCGCGGCGCTCCCCCGCCGAGCAATGGGTCGATCGTTTCGCCGCGATCTACACCCCGGCGGTGTTCGCGATCGCGATCGCGGTGGCCACGCTCCCACCGCTCTTCGCCGGCGGCGCATGGAGCGACTGGGGCTATCGCGCGCTCGTCCTGCTCGTCATCGGTTGCCCTTGCGCGCTCGTCGTCTCGACGCCCGTCGCGATCGTTGCCGGTCTGGCGGCAGCGGCGCGCCATGGCGTTCTGGTGAAGGGCGGCGCGTTCCTCGAGGCCCCGGCGAAACTCGCGGCGATCGCCTTCGACAAGACCGGCACGCTGACGTATGGCCGGCCCTCGGTCCTCGAGGTCATCCCGCTCTCCGGACACGACGAAACCGAACTGCTCGAACGCCTCGCTGCCCTCGAGGCGAGAAGTGAGCATCCGCTGGCCACGGCGATCCGCGAATACGCCGCCGCGCGCGGCATCGTCGCAATGCCGGCCGACGAGTTCCGTGCTTTCGAAGGCAAAGGCGCCGCGGGCCTCGTCGGCGGACGACTCTTCTGGGTCGGATCGCATCGCTATCTCGAAGAGCGTGGACAGGAGACGCCGGAGGTGCACGCCCGGCTCGAGGCCATCTCGAGCTCCGGCCGGACCGCGATCGTCGTCGGCAACGAGAGTCATGTCTGCGGAATCGTCGCGGTGGCCGACGGGGTGCGCGCGAATGCCCGCGAGACGTTGAGCGAGCTTTCACGGCTCGGAATCGGCACGACGGTGATGCTGACCGGTGACAATCGCGGCACCGCGGAGGCCATCGCACGGGAGACGGGAGTCGGAGAGTTTCGCGCCGAGCTCCTCCCGGACGAGAAAGCAGCAGCCGTGCGCGAGCTGGTCGAGCGTTTCGGCAACGTGGCGATGATCGGCGATGGCATCAATGACGCGCCCGCGCTGGCGAGCGCCAGCCTCGGAATCGCGATGGGCGGCGCCGGGTCGGACGTAGCGATCGAAACTGCCGACATCGCCCTGCTTTCCGACGACCTTTCGCGCCTGCCATGGCTGGTACGGCACTCCCGCCGGACGCTGGCCATCATCCGGCAGAACATCGTTTTCGCACTCGGCATCAAACTGCTGTTCGTTGTGCTGACATTCGCCGGCGCGGCCTCGCTCTGGGCGGCGATCGCCGCGGACACCGGCGCCGCACTGCTCGTCGTCGTCAACTCGCTCCGCCTGCTGCGTGCCTGACCGGCGCGCGACCGCCTCGAATGCGCTTCGCCGGACGCGCTGCTAGGCTGCGAATACGGCCGCGCGGCTTCGATTCGGCGACTTCACGTTCGCGCCCGCGAGTGGCGAGCTCTGGCGGCGAGGATCCCGCCTGCCGCTGCAGCCGCAACCCGCGCGCGTGCTCGCGCTCCTGACCGCCCGTCCTGGCGAAGTCGTCAGCCGCGAAGAGATCCGTCACCTGCTGTGGGGCGACGACATCCACGTCGAGTTCGACCAGAGCATCAACTTCTGCATCCACCATCTCCGGCAGGCGCTGCGCGACTCCGCAGAGCGTCCGTTCTGGATCGGCACCGTGCCGCGTTTCGGCTATCGCTTCCTGCCACCGGTGACCGTGGAGGAACCGGAACCTCGCGCTCTGCCGGTGATCGCGCCCGCCGCGCTTTCTCCCGCGACCGGCAGCGCGACGACCCCGCCCGGCGGACCTGCCCGGTTGCCGGCTGCGGAATCTCACGATCGCTCCCGTCGCATGCCTTCGCATCGGCTCTGGGCCGCCGGCGCACTCTGTGCGGCGTTCGTCGGCTGCGGACTGATCCTGCGCGTCGAAGTGCGTCAGGGTCAGGATCTGCGCCGGACTGTGCGGCCAGCGGACGCCACGTCGTCTCCGTCCCGCGGCGGGCCCGCCGAGGCCGCCTACCATCGCGGTCTTTACCTCAGCCGCCGCGAGGGACGCGATGTCGTCGAGCGCGGGATCCGGGCCCTGCGGGAATCGATCCGCCTCGATGCGGCCGCTTCCGGACCACACGCCGCTCTCGCCGAGGCGCTCATCTCGCTGCATCGGTACGAGCCTTCGAAAGCCCTGCTCGACGAAAGCGCCGCGGCCGCCGGCGAGGCTGTCGCGCTCTCGCCGGACTCGGCCGCCGCACACCTCGCGTGGGCCAGCGCCTTGGTCACTGCGCGCTACGACTGGGCGTCGGCCGAGCGCGAGTATCGCGCCGCGCTGCGCCTGGAACCCGAACTCGCGAAGGCTCACAGCGGTCTCGCCCTCGTTCTCGCCGCGAGCGCACGCTTCGACGAAGCGATCGCCGAGTCGCGCCGGGCGCTCGAGCTCGATCCGGTCTGTCTTTCTGCGAGCGCCGATCTCGGCTGGTACTACTTCCTCGCACGGCGCTACGACGAAGCGATCGCCGCCAGCCGGGAAGCGCTCGAGCTCGACCCTGCGGACACCTCGGTGCACCTCAACATCATCTACGCCGAGCTCGAAAAAGGGGACGAAGCCGCCGCGCTGCAACAGGCGAATGCGCATCTCGCAGCCTATTTCTCAGCGACCGGGAGGCCGGCTCCCCGGGTCGCGACGCTCGGCGACTATTGGAGAGGCTTCGTCGACCACCTGAGCGTCGCGGGAGGCGACGCTTCACCGGCCGGCCTCGCCGTGGCGCGACTCGATCTCGGCGAAGACGCCGCAGCGATGGCGATCCTTCTGCAGGGTTGCCGTCAGCACACCGGCCGTGACGCTCTCTTCGCCTCGGTGAATCCGCGCTTCCGGCGCTGGCGCGCGGATCCCCGGCTGCAGCAGGTCGTCGCCTGTGTCGGCCTATCCTGACCGGCGTCCGCTCCAGGCCACCGAATAGCCGCAATTGGCCGGATTCGTCGGCCGACCGCGCACGTCGACACGAACGGTCGCGGTGAACGTGCTCCCCGTGAACTGACCGCTGATCGTGACCGTGAGCGTCGAGCCGTCCTGATCCCGGAGCGGCAGCGGATCGGAGAGGAAACTCGAGTTGGCCGCGAGCGTCGCCGCGAATGTATTCGATCCGTGCGTGAGAGTGAACCGTGTCGCTCCCACGGCGTGCGCGATCGAAGTCGGCTGCGTCTGGACGGTCACCGGGCCGCAGGTCGTTTCCGTGAGACTGACCGTTACGTCGTACTGCCCGGCGATCGGCGACGAGGCTGGCGGAACCGGCGGCGGCGAAGTCGGCGACGAGTCGCTGCCGCCGCATCCGCTCACGATCAGGAACATTCCCAGGGCCAGTGCGATGTGGACTGCGCACTGCGAAACGGGCTTGCGGGAGATCTGGGTCGGGTTCATTTTTCTTGCTCCTCTGGAAAGAAGCGATTGTCGATTCAAGGCGCGCCCGCGTCCATTGGCGCAGCGTGAGCGCTGCATGAGCGCCCAGGCTTCATGCAGTCAACGAGTTGACGGACTACCCCAGGAGTTCCGCTACACTTCAAGGCCCTTCGGGAGGACTCCATGCCTCGAGCTCCGCGTCGCCGTCCGGTCGTACCGTTCCTCGTGTCGCTGCTGGCCGTCGCTCACGCCTCTTTCGTTGGCGCCGCGCAAACGGCAAAACCGCCGCTTCACGCCCGCCACTGGCTGGCGATCACCGGCAAACCGCTCGGCGCCACGGCCGGCGCCCGCATCTTCGAGCGCGGAGGCAATGCGGTCGACGCCGCCTGCGCGATGCTCGCGGCGGTGTGCACGATGTGGGACACGCTCGGCTGGGGCGGCGAGACGCAGGCGCTCATCTACCATCCGGGGCTCAAAAAGGTCATCGCCATCAACGCTCTCGGCACGGCGCCGACCGGGGCGACTCCGGCCTTCTTCCATGGTCGCGGCATGAACTATCCGCCCGAATACGGACCGCTCGCCGCGGTCGTTCCAGGTACGCCGGGCGGCCTCTTCACGATGCTCGCCGAGTACGGCACCATGACCCTCGCCGACGTTCTCGCCCCGGCGCAGGAGATGGCCGACGGCTACGCGATCGAAGCGCAGCTCGCGAACTCGATCGAGCGCTTCAAGAAGGAGATCTCCGCCTGGCCGGCCTCGCGCGGCGTTTTCCTGCCGCATGCCGGTGCCCCCCGCGAATCGCCCGTCGCCGGGGAGATTTTCCGCCAGCCCGATCTCAAGGCGACGCTCGCCAAGCTCGTCGAGGCGGAAGCTGCGGCACGCCGGGCGGGCAAAGACCGCAAGCAGGCGATCTACGCCGCCTCCGAGCGCTTTTACCGCGGCGACATCGCCCGCGAGCTCGCCCGCGGCACGCAGGCCGAGGGGGGACTTCTCACCGAGCAGGATCTCGCCGACTGGAAAGTGAAGATCGAAGAACCGGTCTCGACGAGCTATCGCGGCATCGAGGTCTACAAGCTCGACACCTGGACACAGGGGCCGGCGATGCTCCAGGCGCTCAACATTCTCGAGACGCTCGACCTGAAGAGCATGGGCTACGACAGCGCGCGGTATATCCACGCGCTCTATCAGGCGATGAACCTCGCGTTCGCCGATCGTGACTTCTACTACGGCGACCCCGCGTTCCCGCCGCTCGAACCGCTCGCCGGGCTGCTCTCGAAGGACTACGCGCGTTCGCGCGCGGCGACGATCGACTGGACGAAGAACGATGCTGCCGTGAAGCCCGGCGATCCCTATCCTTTCCAGCACGGCACCAACCCCTTTTCCGCCCTGCTCGCCCAATGGCCGCCAGCACCGTCGGCGATCGCGGCGACCGTCTCCGCGCCGGTCCGGACGAGTGCGATCGATTTCGATGCCGCCTTCCGTGCCGGAACGACCTCGATCGAGGCCGCCGACGACAAGGGCTGGGTCGTATCGGTGACGCCGAGCGGTGGCTGGGTGCCGGCGTTCGTCGCCGGGTCGACGGGCATCGGCCTCTCGCAGCGGATGCAGAGCTTCGTCCTGGATGAGCGAGAGAGCCCATTCAACGTTCTGGAGCCGGGAAAACGGCCGCGCGTTACACTGACCCCGACCCTGGCGCTCAAGGACGGATCCCCCTGGCTCGCCTTCGCCGTGCAGGGGGGCGACACGCAGGACCAGAATTTGCTTCAGTTCTTCCTGAACGTCGTCGAATTCGGCATGACGGTCCAGGAAGCGACGGAGGCGGCGAATGTCACCAGCTACCAGATGCACAGCTCGTTCGGCGATCACACGAGCGAGCCGGGGCGCCTCACGGTCGCCGAATCGATGCCGTCCTGGGTCCGCGACGAGCTCCGCAGGATGGGCTACCGGATCGACACCGAGCGCCTCACTTCCGGCCCCATCAACGCGATCCTCATCGACCGCGAGCACGGCACCCTCTGGGGCGGCTCGAGCCAGCACGGCGAGGACTACGGCATCGCCTGGTAGTCGTCGATCTGCCGACGATGCCTCTCATCCGATTCACCAGCTGTTTCAGAAGAGGAACTTCCGATGAGCCCGTTTTTCACCCGCGAAATGCTCCGCGCGCTGCTCGTTTTCACAGTCCTTTGCGCCTCTCCGGTCCTGGCACAGGAGGCAGGATCTTTCGGCGAATCCATTGATGTCCGGCGCGTCGATGTCGACGTCGTGGTCACTGATGCCGATGGCGTCTCGGTGCGCGGCCTGACGCGCGAGGACTTTGCCCTCGAGATCGATGGTGCAGCGACGGAGATCCGCAATTTCTCCGAGCGTTCGGACGATCCGCTGCTGGTGCTCGGGAAGAGCGCGATCGCAGGTGCCTCAGACGCGGCTTCCGAAACGGTCGAATCGCGCGACGTCCCGGTGACGTGGGTCGTCTACGTCGACAGCGGAATGGTCGCGCAAGGGCCGAAAAACGACGCGCTGAAGAAGGTCGCCGCGCTTCTGGGGGCGAACACGCGGCCGGAGGACCGGTTCATGGTCGTGACCTTCGACGGCCAACGCCTGATGTTCCCGACGCCGCTCGGCAGATTTGCGACCGATCGTGCGGAGCTCGAACGGTCGATCAGTGCCATACGCCGACAATCGGGCGACGGAGACTCACGCCGCATGAACGCCGGCCAGCTTCTCTCGTTGCTGCAACAGACCGCCAACGGCGACGGATTCAGCGGAAGCGGCGTACCGCTAGAGGTCTATCTCGATCAGTTGCTCATCTACGTCGAGGACGAAGGTCGCGCCGCCCGCCGCTCTCTGCAGGCCCTCGACCAGTTCATCTCACTTGCCTCGGGCTTCGAGGGGCAGAGAGTCGTCGTCATCCAGGTCGGAGGCGATCTGCCTGCGCGCCCTGGCGAGGAGATGTTCGAACGATCCCGCGGGCGCCTCGGATTGACACCGGACGACGTCCGGCTCTTCTCGATTCAGCAGCGCATCTCGAATCTGGGACCGGAGGTTTCCGCGGTGCTTCAGCATGCGAATGCCGGCCGAATGACCTTCTACACCATCGACACGGCGACGGACAGTTCCTTTGGAGTGAGCCCGGTCGAGGACGCCGGACTTCCAGGGACCAACGAGGCAGCCCGTGCGGTGCCGGCTTCCGCCACTTCGTCCACACCGCTCTCGACACTTGCCGCCGCGACGGGCGGGCGCGCCTTTCATGCCTCTCCCGAACTCGCTACGCGGCTTCTCGAGGTCACTCAGGACCTCAATCATTACTACTCGCTTGCCTACGAACCGTCGTCCGAAAAGCAGGGATATCACCGGGTCAAAGTGAAAATGACACGGCCGGGTCTCGTTGCACACCAGCGCGACGGCGTGGCTCAACGCGGAGCCCGGGCGCAGGGAGCCGACGCGGCACTCACCGCGCTGCTCGATTCGACATCGACCAACAATCTGCACGTTTCGGCGGCAATTACGGCGGGGACGTCCAAATCCAAAACGATCGCCGTCCAGGTTCAGCTCCCGCTCTCCGATCTCGTCTTCGCGCCACCGGAACAGGCGGGGGGCGTCCATCGCGCGAAGATCTCCTTCCATTTCGCCATCGCCGATGCCAGCCGTGAATTCCGGCGCCTCGACTCGAAAAATCTCGAGTTCACCGTCCCCGACGAGAAGCTCGAGACGTCGCGTCACGAGCACGTCGTCTACACGATCCAGCTGCCGGCGACCTTCCGCGGCTGGCGGCTGGCGATCGTCGCGGTCGACGAGATCGGCGCCATCCGTTCGTCGATCGTCATTCCCGTGACCTGACGACGGGGGACGTCGCGCGCCGCGACAGGCGCCGACGCCCTGGAACCGTGACATTTCGCATCAGTCAAACGGCGGAACGGCCGCAGCCGTGAGATCCTGAAGCCGACGTGAAAATTCTCTGGACGTACCTCCGCCCGCGGCGCGGGATGGTGACGGCGACGCTGCTGCTTGCCGGCCTCGCGCAGGTTCTGACGCTCGTCGACCCGCTGATTCTCGGGCACATCGTCGACCGGTTCGTTCTCGCGCCGGGCGACCTCTCGGAGCACGCGCTCCATCGCGGTGCGATCTTCTGGTTGCTGGTGGCTGCGGCGGTCGCGCTCGCCGCGCGCTTCGCCTCGGCATTCCAGGAGTACGTCATGCGTCTTCTGGTCCAGAGCATCGGCATGGAGATGTTCAACGACGGATTGCGCCGCACGCTCCGCCTCTCTTTCCAGGAGCTCGAGGAGAGGAGCAGCGGCGAGACGATGGCGCTGCTCACGAAGGTCCGGACGGATACCGAGAAGTTCGTGAACTCGGGCGTCACCATTCTCTTCTCGTCTCTCGTCGGCGTCGGATTTCTCGTCTGGTACGGAGTGACGCGCAACTGGCTGCTCATTCCGACCTTCGGTGTCGGCGTGCTGATCCTCGGCTCGCTCACCGGACTGCTCAGCCGCCGGATCAAGACGGTGCAGCGTCAGGTGGTGCGCGAGACGACGAAGATGTCGGGAGCAATCACCGAATCGCTGCGCAACATCGAGCTCGTGAAGAGCCTCGGCCTCACCCGCGCGGAAACCCAGCGGCTCACCGGATACACCCGGCGGATCTTCGACCTCGAAATGGCCAAGGTGAAGAAAGTGCGCGCTCTCGCCTTTCTTCAGGGCACCATCGTCAATCTGCTGCGCCAGTCGATTCTGTTCATCCTCCTCTGGCTCATCTTCCGCAAGGCGCTCTCCCCCGGCGAGCTCATCGGTTTTCAGTTCATCCTCAATACGATCTTCGGACCGCTGCAGCAGCTCGGGAACGTGCTGCTCAACTACCGCGAGGTCGAGGCGTCTCTCGGCGCCTTCGGCGAGCTGATGGCGACACCGGTCGAGACCCGCCCCGAGGAGCCGGTCGAGATCGGGGAGATCGAGCGCCTGCGCTTCGACCACGTGTCGTTCCGCTACCGCGGCGCGAGCGACGACGCCCTCGATGAGATCAGCTTCGCCGCCGAGCTCGGCGACACCATCGCCTTCGTCGGTCCGTCGGGCTCGGGCAAATCGACGCTGGTGAAACTGCTCGTCGGCCTCTATCGGCCGTCGAGCGGCGTGATCACGATCGACGACGTGCCGGCGAACGAGCTGCGTTATAACCGCGTGCGCCGTCAGATCGGCTTCGTCACCCAGGATCCGCAGCTCTTTTCCGGAACGATCCGGGAGAATCTGCAGCTGGTCAAGCCCGAGGCGACCGACGAGGAGATGCTCGAGGCGCTGCGACAGGCCTCCGCCGGACCGCTGCTGGCACGCTCCGACCAGGGGCTCGAAACGCGGCTCGGTGAGAGCGGCCTGCGGGTTTCGGGCGGCGAGCGTCAACGGCTGTCCATTGCGCGCGCCCTGTTGCGTCATCCCCGGCTGTTCATTTTCGACGAGGCGACTTCGGCACTCGACTCGATCACCGAGCAGGAGATCACCGATTCGGTGCGCGCGATTTCGGGTAGCCGCCAGCACATGGTGATCCTCATCGCGCACCGGCTGAGCACGATCGCCCACGCCGGCACGATCTACGTTCTCGAGCGCGGCAGAATCGTCGAAACCGGCAGTCACGACGAGCTCGTCGAGCAGCGCGGCCTCTACTACGCGATGTGGCGCCAGCAGATCGGTGAGCGCGTGCCACACCTTCCGGCGGCCGTCGCAGGAATGCCCGAACCGGAATCGCCGCTCGACGAGACGCACGGACCCGGTCTCTGACCCAGGCCGGTTTCAGACGACTTTTCAGCGCTCGATCGACCTCGCATAGACAGCCGGAGTCTGCCCGACGATGCGGCGGAAATCGCGGATGAAGTGCGCCTGATCCGAGTAGCCCAGATCGAGTGCCAGACTCGCCCAGTTCTCTGCCCCCGGATCCGGCGCGTCCACGATCCGCTGCGCCGCCTCGTGCAGGCGGTAGCGCTGGATGATCCACTTCGGCGAGACGCCGACGTACTCCGAAAAGAGGCGCTGCAGCGCGCGCACGGAGAGACCGGAGAGCTGCACCAGCTGCTCGACCCGCATGATCTCGCGGTCTTTCGCGACGCGTTCGGCGATCCCGGAGACGAGATCGATGTTGTCGTCCGGAACGGGATGCCGGCCGCGGAGAAACTCCTGCACCCGTTCGAAGCCGGCTACGGCATCCTGCGGGGCGAGAGCTTCGGCTTCGAGTGCGTGAGCCAGTGGACCGAAAAGCTCGGACAAGGTGGTGACTCGGCCCGTGAGCGCTGAAACCGGTCCATGGATGAACGGACGAAATCCGCCCGGCCTGAATTTCGTTCCAAGTACCCGTCCCCGGCCTTCGAGCTGGCGGGTGAACCGGCCGCGAGGAACCCCCGCAACGCGCGACGCTCCCGCTTCGAGCACGATCTGCACCGAGGGATGCGGCAGCACTTCACGCGTCTCGGGAGTTTCGAGGTCCCACGAAACTGTCCAGAAGTGCTCGACGAACGGAGCCAGATCCTCCGCCGGCCAGTACCGGCCATAGCCGGGTGCCGGGAGGTCGGCGCGGGCGCGCAGGATGCCGCGCGGCGGAACCAGTTTGGGTCGGATCGTGTCGCGTTTGTTCAATCCCGGCTCGCGGCGAGGACGCTAACATTCATCCCGTCGCAGGACGAAAGTGCGAACCCGGGAGACAGAATGAAAGTCGACGCCCGCAGGACCGGAGCCAGAGCAGCGCTCGGATTTACGGCATACCCCTTGCTGATTCTTTTCGCGGTCGGAACTGCCGTATCGCCGGCCATCGCCCAAACCGCATCTTCAACGCCATCGACCCCTTCCCAGGAGACAACCATGAATCACGCTCGCGGAGAGTTCGAAGTGAAAGTGACCCCCCAGCCACTCAATGGACCCGTCGAGGAAACGAGCCTCGGACGGCTGCTGATCGAGAAGCAGTTCCGCGGCGATTTCGTCGGAACGGGTCAGGGGCAGATGCTCTCGGCCATGGGCACAATCGAAGGTTCGGGAGCCTATGTCGCGGCGGAGCGCGTGAACGGCAAGCTCGACGGTCGCGAGGGAAGCTTCGCCCTCATCCATCGCGGAACGATGCGCGGGGGAAATGCGGCGATGGAAGTCACAATCGTGCCCGACTCGGGAACCGCTGGCTTTTCCGGAATCTCCGGCGCCCTGCACATCACCATCGACGGAAAGGTCCATCACTACGACCTCGAATACTCCCTGCCGCCGGCGCGCTGAACCGTCGCGGCGCAGGCTCCCTAGCGCTGTACTTTCGCTGGGCGTCCCGGCGGCTCAGGAGAGGGCGATGCCCGTCAGCTTCGGATCCGCGGGATCTTCACGACGGTCGCTGGCGCGGAAGAGCTCGAGCAGCGACCAAGCGATGGCGAAAACCGCGGGGCCGACGAGGAGTCCGACCAGACCGAAGACCTCGAGGCCTCCGAGAACGGCAAAAAGGACGACCAGCTCGTGCAGACCGGTCTTGCCACCGACGAGGCGCGGCCGCAGCAGGTTGTCCACCGTGCTGATGATGAAGGTTCCGACCAGAAGCAGCGCAATCCCCTTTCCGGCGTGATCGGAAACGAGAAGAAACAGACCCGCAGGAACCCAGATCGCTCCGGCGCCGATCATCGGAATCATGGCGAAGAACGACATCACGACTCCCCAGAGAACCGGAGACGGCAGCCCGAGGATCGCGAACATGACGCCGCCGATCGCGCCCTGAAGAAAGGCCATCGCGATGACGCCATAGACCGACGCTCGGACCACCTCGACGGTGCGGTGAATGAGCACTTCGCTCTCGCGCAGACTCAAGGGAAGAAAGTCGCGGAGCACTTTCTCGAAAAGCGCTCCGTCGCGCAGCAGATAGAACAGGCAGAACAGGATCAACACGAATTCGACGGATGCTTTCAACAGGCGCCCGGCGATTCCCGCCGACTGCTTGACCACGGTTTCGCCGAGCTCGGAGAGGCGGGACTGAATGCGCGCCGGATCGAGACGCGCTACAGCGGGAAAGCGCGCCTCGAGGTCGGCTCTCCAACGCTGCGCCGAGGATCCGGGCAGGGGATGCACGAACCAGGCATCCCACTTCGCCGGCGCCTCGTCGACGAGATCACCGATCTCGCCTGCGACCGCGAGCGATGCGACACCGACCGGCAGGAGAACGGAAATGACGGCCACGCTGAGCGTCAGCGCCGCCGCCAGATTCGGCCGGCGCGTGCGCAGGAGAAGCCTGGAGTACATCGGCGAGAACATCATCGCCAGAACGACCGACCAGAGAATGACGTTGGCGAACGGCTGGAGGATCTTCCAGCACAGAACCGCTCCGACGCTGGTGATGACCGCGAGGAGGATCCAGGAGGTGCTGCGACCGGAGCGCACGGGGCCGCCGTTGCCGGCCGCCGAGCCCGAGCCGGCTCCCGCGTTCTCTCCGGACAAGACCGCCGGCGGCAGCATGGAGCCGTTCACCGGGCTGCCATCGGTTCGATCGCCTTGCTAGCCATTTCATCTCCCGTCGCGCTGGGTTCAGGTTGCCGTCCGGTGTGCGTTGCCGAGGACCGAAAAGCAAAGGAGATGCCACCGCAGGATGCGCTCCGGAGGCCCGCCCTCCAAGGGACGGCGTGGGCCGTCCCACCCCCGACCCAGGACCGGGTTGCGACGTTCGAAGAATTCTCCCGCCCGGACGCCGCGGGGCGACGGCATGGAGCTTGGAACGGGACGGGGGCGATTTGTCTAGAATCCGTGCAGTCGCCGGCGGAGATTCCTTCTGTCCGGAGATCCGAAAGCGAGACCATGCCCGATCGCGACCCTCATCCCCTATCCTCCGCCGACGCCGAGACGGCGACGGGCGACCTCACGCCGGAAAGCAGAACGCTGGGCGCGCTTTCATCTTCCGTCCGTTCGATCGCGCACGACATCAACGGGTCGCTCAACAATCTTTCGCTCAACATCGAGCTCCTCGAGCGATCGTCCCGGAACAGCTGCGGAACGGAGCTCGAGCTCGCCTCGCGGGAACGTTCGCTCGCCAGTCTGCGCCGCGCCATGGGTCAGATCCGCGAAGTGGTCGAACAGCGCCTCTTGCCCCTCGGCCGCGCGCCGGAAGCCGACAGCGGCGGCTAGGAGCGTCGGGAGACCTCAGCCAGAGTGGCTCCGGCGAACCCCTGCGCCGGCTCTCGTATGATGCGCCCAGCGATGGCCAAAAGCTCTGCATTGAAGTCCGTGCAACTGCGGGCCCTGGTCGTCGAGGACGACCCGGACTCCCGCCAGGCGCTCGTCGAGATCATCGAGAGCGAAGGTTTCCAGGCGACCGCCGCCGGAACCCTCGCCGAGGCGCGCGAGCTTGCAGCCTCATTTCAGCCCGAGATCGTTCTCGTCGATCTTCAGCTTCCCGACGGCAGCGGCCTCGAGCTCCTCGACAGCCCGCTGGAGGCCTCACGGTCCTCCGTTCCGCCGGACGTCATCGTGGTGACCGGTCACTCCTCGGTCGAAACCGCCGTCGACGCCCTGCGGCGTGGCGCCGTCGACTACCTCGTCAAGCCGCTCGATTTCTCGCGCCTGCGGACCGTCCTTCTCCAGTCGTCGAGCCGGCACGAGTTCCGCAGCGAGATTCGTCATCTGCGCGACCGCCTGCGCGATCTCGGGCGCTTCGGATCGATGGTCGGCGCCTCCCCGGCGATGCAGAAGCTCTTCGATCAGATCGCGCGCGTCGCGCCGACGAATGCGTCGGTTCTGATTCTCGGCGAAAGCGGTACCGGCAAGGAGCTCGTCGCCGAAACGGTGCACGAGCTCAGCCGGCGAAGCGCGAAGCCGATGGTATCGATCAACTGCGGCGCCATCTCGGCGAACCTCATCGAAAGCGAGCTCTTCGGACACGAGCGCGGCAGTTTCACCGGCGCCGATCGCACCCACCGCGGTCACTTCGAACGCGCCGACGGCGGCACGCTCTTCCTCGACGAGATCAGCGAGATGCCGCACGAGCTGCAGGTCAAGCTGCTGCGCGTTCTCGAATCGGGCAGCTTCTCCCGTGTCGGCGGCGATCGGCCGATCAAGGTCGACGTACGGATCATCGCGGCATCGAACCGCAACCTCGAGCAGTCCGTGGCCGACGGAAAGTTCCGCGCCGACCTGCTTTACCGGCTCAAGGTGTTTCCGATCGATCTTCCGCCGCTGCGGGAACGCGCGACCGATCTCAACCTGCTGACCGAGTTCTTTCTCGGCGAGATGAATCGGGCAGACGAATCGAACAAGCGGTTCACTCCGGAGGTGCTCGGTGTTCTACGGGCTCACGACTGGCCCGGAAACGTGCGCGAGCTGAAACACGTTCTGCAGCGCGCGTTCATCCTTTCCGACGACGAGATCGGCGTCGAAGCGCTCGCCGATCTTCCGGCGCGGCGTGAGCCGGCGGCAGTGGCCCAACGCGCGACGACGGGCAGCGCGATCCTGATCGAGCCTGGAATGCCGCTCGCCCACGCGGAACGACTGCTCGTACTGGCGACGCTGGAGAGCGCCGGCGGCGACAAGACCCGGACTGCCGACCTGCTCGGAATGAGCACCAAGACCCTCTACTCGCGGCTGCGGGAGTACCAGGCCTCCGGGCATTGGGACGGAGCGACCGCCAAATCGAAAGCCGGCTCGACCGGCGCTTGACCTGCCGGTGTCCGCGGAACGACCGCGGCGCCGTACCCCGGAAAACGAAACGGCCCGCGCGGATGAACCGCGCGGGCCGGAGAAGTGGATGGCGAACCTGCTGCCAGTTCAGCCCTTCTTGTCGACGGAGATGACCTTGGTCACGCCCTCGACCGCCTTGACGACCTTCGTGACTTCGTCACGGCGCATGGCCTTCATGTCCTTGTCGAACTCGAGCGTCACGACACCACTCGCGGCTTCGGTTCCGACCTTGAATCCGTCGGATCCCAGCTTGTCGATCAGCGCGATGCGGATCTTGGTCTCGAGAACCGCATCCTTGACTTCAGCTTCCGCCTCGCCTGCGGCGACGCCAGCCTTGTTCGGGTTGGCCATGTTCGCCTCGAGCGTGATGTCGTTGTTGATGCTCTTCACGCCGGTCACCGACTTCGCAACCGTCTCGGCAAGCTCCTTGGTTTCACGCTTGTCGACCATGCCCTTGAGTACGACGATACCGGCTGCGGAGTCGACGTCGATGTGCATGCTGTCGGCGCCGAGCTTGTTGAGCAGCGCAAGCTTGACGTTGAGCGTCGTGGTCCAGTCCGCCTGGTTGTCACCGGCGAACGCTGCGCTGGCGCCGAACATGGCGACCGCGACGAGTGCGACCTTTGCGATGGTCTTGATGTTCATTTTTTTCTCCCTTGGTTGTCTTAAGAATTTCAGCGGAACCGATCGACTTCTTGTCGGTGTGGCTCGATTTCCGCGTTGCACCCGATCTCGGGTCAAGGGAGAAACAGCAAGCGGGATGCCAGGGCCGGAGGCCCCGTTCTACAAGGCCCGGACCCGATCGTGCTCGCCAGGGATCGATCCGGCCGGCGCTGATTGTAGAAAGCAGCCCCAGCCCCCTTCGGCAGGGAGCGGCTAGGCGCTTGCCGGGGGCTCCCAGGGACGGTCGAGCAACTCCAGGAGATGGTCAGCGTCGACCGGCTTCACGAGGTGTTCGTCGAATCCCGCCGCCCGGGAGAGCTTGCGATCCTCATCCTGACCCCATCCGGTCAGCGCGATGAGGCGGATCGTCCGGCCTTGCGGCGAAAGGCGGATGCTGCGGGCGGCTTCGTAGCCGTTCAACTTCGGCAGTCCGATATCGAGCAGGATCACTTCCGGCTGCAGACGCAGGGCCATATCCACGGCCTCGAGTCCGTCCCGCGCGATCGAGACCTCGTGCCCCTGCAATCGGAGAAGCAGGGCGAGGGAATCGGCGGAGTCCTCGTTGTCGTCGACCACCAGCACGCGGCGACCCGGATGCGGCTCCGGAGCGAGGGGAAGGGCTACATCTTCCCGGGACTCTCCTGCCGCGGCGAGCGCCGCCATCGGATGCGTCGGCGGCGGAGTCCCCCCCGCGAGCGCCGCGTCTGCCGCGACGGCCGCAACCGGATCCTCGATGAGCAGCGGAAAGTGGACGATGAACTCGCTGCCATGCCCCAGGCCGGCGCTGCGCGCTTCGACGCGCCCGCCGTGCATTTCGACGAGCTGCTTCACGAGGTTGAGGCCGATGCCCAGGCCGCCCTGCGTCCGCTCGAGACTGGTGTCCACCTGGGAGAACATGTCGAAGAGCCGCGACAGGTGTTCGGCGGCGATGCCGACCCCGTCATCGCGGATCGAAACGATCGCGTGACCCTGTTCGATACCGACGGTCAACCGGATCCTGCCGCCGCGCTGAGAAAACTTGCAGGCGTTGCTGAGCAGATTCCCGATCGCCTGCGTGATCCGGGTGGCGTCGCCATCGACGAAGAGCGGGCGCTCCGGAATCTCGATCTCCAGGGCCTGCTCATTCTCCTTGCACAGCGGCCGACTCGCTTCGATCGCCTGGTCGAGGGCGGTTCGAAGATCGATGCGCGAGCGGCGGAGCGCGAGCTTTCCGCGGCTGATCCGCGCGACGTCGAGCAGATCCTCGACCAACCGCACGAGATGTTCCATCTGGCGGTCGATCGCGCCCTGCGCCTGGGCCGTCGTCGCGGGTTCTCGACCGGCGATCTTCAGGACTGCCGCCGAGTTGCGGATCGCCGCCAGGGGGTTCCGGATCTCGTGCGCGAGGATGGCGAGGAACTCGTTCTTCCGGCGATCGGCTTCCGAGAGCTCGGCCGCCAGTGTCCGCAGCTGATTCGTCGATCCGCGCTCCTCCGTCACGTCGCGGAAGACCAGCACGACGCCCGCGACCTGCCCGCGGGGATTGCGGATCGGCGCGGCGCTGTCGTCGATCGGCCGCTCCTTGCCGTCCTTCGCGATCAGAATCGTGTGGTTCGCAAGCCCGACGACGACGCCATCGGCGAGCGCACGAGCCGCCGGATTCGGCACCGCGGCGCGGCTCGATTCGTTGACGATGTGGAAAATCCGCTCGAGAGCCTGGCCGGCCGCGTCGGCCGTCGACCAGCCCGTCAACCGCTCGGCTTCACCGTTGAGGAAAACGACGCGCCCCTGGGTGTCGGTCGTGATCACTCCGTCGCCGATGCTGGCCAGAGTGACCCGCAGCGTCTCGCGCTGCCGCGCGACCTCGGCAGCAGCGGCCTCGCGGGCGCGCAGCGTGCGATCGACGAGAAAGACGAACCCTGCGAGCGCCAGCAGACCGAGCGCTCCGGAGAACAGACTCAACAGGCGGGCCCGCCGGTAGGTCGATTCGGAGACCTCCAGCCGCTTCTGCAGCAGCTCGTTCTCGGCGGCCTTGAGGCTCGCGATCTGTTCTGCGAGCGCCTGCATCGTGTCCTTGTGGCGATTCGTCAGGATCGACTGCCGTCCGGCCAGCATTCCCGTCTCGTGCGCGACCGCGAGCGCTTCCTCCATCTCCTTGAAACGCTTTTGCACGGTCGCCTGCAGGCGATCGAGTCGGGCCTGCTGCAGGCCGTTGTCTTTCGTCTGATCTCGCAACCCGCCGATCGCGCTTTCGATCGCCTGTGTGGCTTCGCGGTAGGCCGGAAGGTAGTCCTCGTCGGAGGTCAGAATCGTCGCGCGCTGCGCGGCCTCGGCCTCCGCCATGTGCCCGGGAATCGAGTCAAGATTCGCGAGCACCTCAAACGTATGCACGACCCATTTGCCCGCCTGGCGCTGGTCGCGATCGCTCGACTGCGAAACGAAGACGTTCGCGATCATCAGGGCGAAGATCCCGGAGATTCCGAACAGCAGACCGGTCGTCAGAATTCGTTCGCGTCCGCCAGCCTTCAAGTGCGACCCTCCGGGCAGCGAGGTCGATTCCTCGCTCACGTCTCGACACGTGATGATACCGGAGCGCGGAGCCTCTCTTCCGCCCGGAGGTCAGGGTGGGACGACGGATGGGTTCAGGAGGAAGATGGAAACGTTCAAAGCGGTGGCAAAAGCCACCCAGAGGAAATAGGGCGCGAACAGGCTGGATGCGACCGGGTCGCGGCGCCAGCAGATCGCGATGAAAAGGCCGATCAGCGCCAGCAGGATGCCGATGTCGATCAGCGCCGCGCCGGGGCGATGCAGGCCGAAGAAGAGCACCGACCAGAACGCATTGACGAGGAGCTGCACGCCCCACACCACCAGCGCGCCGCGCGCCCAGCTCTCGTCGGTCCGGATCGCCAGTCGCCACCCCGCAACCGCGATCAGAAGGTAAAGAGCTCCCCAGACCGGTGCGAAAACCGCATTCGGCGGATTCCACGCCGGCTTGACGAGGCTCGCGTGCCAGGCGGCTGGAGGAAACTGCGCGCCGAAGAATGCAACAGCGCCGACGATGCTCAGAAACAGCAGGAGAAGTCCGGGGCGCCTCACTTGAAGCGCCTCCGAACTCGATCGCCAGCGAGGAGAATTCGCTCGAATTCACCCCTCCGGCGATTTCCCGTCATCTCTTTCAGGCTCCCGGCTTCTTCATCATCGAGTCGTGTCCCGCCTGGATCTCCTCTGCGGTCAGGAAGCCGTCGCCGTTCGTATCCATCTTGGAGAACATCGACTGCGCGCCTGCCGCGCTCTCGGCCGCGGAGAGCTTGCCGTCCTTGTCCGTGTCGACGACCGCGATCTTCTCCGCCGACGACATCTTGGTTCCCATCTTGTCGTCCTTGCCGAGAGCCTTCATATGGGTGTCCATCTCCGACGCGGTGACGAAGCCGTCCTTGTTGACGTCCATCCCTTCGAAGTTGAGCTTGGCTCCGGCCGCGTGCTCCGCCGCCGAGAGCTTGCCATCGCTGTTGCTGTCCATCGCCTTCAACTTCTCCGCGCCCGAGCCGTCGCTGGCGGAAAGCACCGCTGCGCCGCTCAGAGCCGTCAACGCGAGCGCTCCGATGAACGAGGTGGAAATACGCTGACTCTTCTTCATGTTCGGATCTCCTTTGAAAGCCTGCCGGCGATATCGCGGGCAGGAGTCACAGCCGATGAATCTGAAGCTCAGGCGTTGACGACGTGCGTCTCGCCCAGCTCCGGCTTCTCGCCGGTCAACCATCCCTTCACGAGCTCGAACAGAACGACCGGCTGCGGCTTGTTCTGCTCGAGAAAAACTGCGGAGTGAACGTCCACTCCGATGAGCGCGATCCGTGGATCGTCGGCGGTTCCCATCCGCGGGTCATCCCCTTTGGGAAACCAGATGCTCCAGTCCGCCTCGAAGAGCTGATGAATGATCGAAATCTCGCGAGACTCACGGGCAAGGCCCGAGACGGACACCCATTCCTTCGTGCGATTCCGGAAATACGCGACGTTGACGTGCGCGTCGCCGGCGATCTCGGCCAGCTTGGGCGAACCTGCCGTAGCGACGAACCAGAGATCGGCTCCCGGCGCCGGCTTCTGCTGCGCCATGGGTCGGGACACCAGATGTCCGTCCGCGCGACGCGTGGTGAACATCGGTGTTCCGCTGTCTTCGATCAACTCGTACATCTTGGTCAGTTCGCTCTTCGAATCCTTCATGGAGCCGCCCTCTCTCAGGAGAGGCGCCCGGCCGCTCGCCGGCCCGGGCACCTCGCTCCTGCGTTCCCCCGGACTCAGTGCAACGAATCTGCCAAAGTGGACAACGCGACGGAAGCCTTGCTTTTGCTGCATTTCGCGGCCGTGACTCCGGGAACGGGGCGGCTCCGCTTTTCCATTGGACAATCGCGCTTCCCGGAGCGTCGATCTCGGGAGCGGTCGGGGGTTCGGGCGAGGGGGCGGGGGAAGCGATTGGTATCCTCGGCGCCCATGTCGCGAGATCGCGTTTCCGAACGACTTTCAAGCGCCGTCGGCCTGACGCCGATGGTGCGTCTTCGCCGGGCCGTCCCGGAATTTGCGGGCGCGGTCTACGCCAAGCTTGAATTCCTCAATCCGATGGGCAGCATCAAGGACCGCATCGCACGTCATATGGTCGAGCAGGCACTCGCCGATGGGCGACTGCGTGCCGGCGGCACCATCGTCGAAGCCTCATCCGGCAATACGGCGATGGGCCTCGCGATGATGGCGATCGAGCACGGGCTGCGCTGCGTCATGGTCGTGCGCCGGCAGGCGAGCCCCGAAAAGATCGACGCGCTTCGGGCGCTCGGCGTCGAGCTGGTGCTGGTCGACGGAGATCTCCCCCCGGAGCATCCCGAAAGCTACAACCGGATGGCGCAGCGGCTGGCCGTGGAGATCCCGGGCGCCTTCTTCCCCGATCAGCACAATGACCGGGCAAACAACGAAGCGCACTACCGCTCGACCGGTCCCGAGATCTGGCAGCAGATGGAAGGACGCATCGACTGGTTCGTCGCCGGCATCGGCACCGGTGGGACGGTTTCCGGCGTGTCGCGCTATCTCAAGGAACAGGACTCGCGGATCCAGGTGCTCGCCGTCGATATTGCGGGCTCGGTGTTCACCGACCATTTCAAGCACGGCCGTCGGGTTTCCCCGCATCGAACCCTGGTCGAGGGACTGGGCGACGAGGAGATCATCGGCTGCCCGGAGTTCGAGCGCATCGACGACATGGTGCAGGCGACCGACCGCGATGCGATTCTCGCGGCGCGGGAGCTCGCGCGGAGCGAAGCCATCTTCGCCGGCGGATCGTCGGGCGCGACGCTCTGGGGGGTTCGTCAGCTCGCCGCGCGCCTGACGGCCCGCTCGGCAGGTCCGGCACGCATCGCCACCGTCTTCCCCGATTCCGGCAACCGCTATCTCTCGACGATCTACAGCGACGCCTGGATCGCCCGCCAGGGCTGGAGCTAGGGCCTCCCGCCGCCCGGCCCGTTTTGCCACGCCTGCTATCTTTCACGCTGGATGGCCACTCGCAAGACAGGACTGGCGCGCTGGATCGTTGAAGCGCAGCGAACCGTTTCGGATCATCGATTCCGCTCGCGGCGTCCCGGCGAACTTCCCGCACCTCTGGCGCGAGAGTCCGGCGACACCAGCGCGCCACTCATCTGCCGCGCCGTTTTCGAAGAGGTCTGCATCCTGGCGAACGGTGAGGTCGTCTGCTCCTGTGCCGATCACGCAGGACTGCGCGTCTACGGCAACATTCGCCGCCAGCCACTTTCCGAGATTCTCGGCGGCCCCATGTTCGGCGAGATCCGCGCCTGGCAACTCGCCTCGCGTCCGGACCGCTGGTGCCCGGCCATCGACACCGAATGTCCGCTGCGCGTTCATCGAGCGACTTCGCTCGACACCGTTTCCGGTCACCTGCCGCGCATGCTGCAGCTCGAGCCGACGTCCCACTGCAACCTCAAGTGCCCGGCCTGCCCCGTCACGGATTTCGAAACGAGTCCGAAATACACCGCCGATCGCACCGACACGCTGACTCTCGCGGAGATGATCTCGATCTTCGAGCAGCTTCCGTCGCTCGAGAAACTCCTGTTCTACAACTACGGCGAAGCGTTCCTTCACGCGGATGCGCTTCCGGTGCTGCGCTGGCTGCGCGTGAACCGACCGCAGCTCGCGATCCACATCAGCACCAACGCCCTCGCGCTGACCCCGGCGCGACTCAGGGAGGTCGTTGCCGAGCGCCTCGTCGATCGCATGCTGTTCGCGATCGACGGCGCGCGGCAGGAGAGCTACGCGAAGTATCGCGTCGGCGGCAAGCTCGAGCGCGCGCTCGGCGCGATGCGCCAGATGGTCGAGCTCGCGACCGCCGCCGGAACGCGCGACCGGTTCGAGATCTGGTGGCAGTACATCCTCTTCGAGTGGAACGATTCCGACGCCGAGCTGCAGGAAGCGCGCGACATCGCCGCCGGCATGGGCGTTCCGATCGAATGGGTCGTCACGCACACCGCTGGCGCATCGCAGAAGTATCTTCCCGGGAGCGATGCGCTCGCCCGGCTGGTCGGCGGCGAGCGGGCGTTCCGCGCGCTGTCCTGCGATCTCAAGGGCGCGGAGATCGTCCGCTCCGGCGGCTTCGAGGCCCTGCGCCACCGGGCGGAGCTCGAGGTCCATTCGCCGCCGCTCCGCGGGATTTCTGGCGGACGGGTCCTCCTGCCGGTCAGCGTGCGTCATCGCGGCCTCGCGCAGTGGGGCGGCGACGGCTCGGGCCTTTTCCGTCTCGGGGTTCGCCTGCTCGACCCTGACGGCCGCACGCTCGGGGAGATGCGCGGCGTGCAGCTGCCTCAGGGGCTCCTCCCCGGCGCCGAGCTCCACCTGTTCGTCGAGATCGACCTGCCGCCGACGCCAGGCAAATACCACCTGTTCCTCGATCTCATCGAGGAAGGCGTCTGCTGGTTCTCGGAACGCGGTTCGACGCCGGCGATCTGCGATCTCGAAGTCGTAACGGAGTCAGGTGCGACCCGCGGCCCGGGGACCGAGCGTGCGGCCCTTCAGCCTGCGGAGCTCGTCGAGCCGGCTCTCGCCGCCCTCGCGGGCGCCGTACGAGACGCTGACCTCGTCGAAGCCCGCGCCAAGCTCGATTCCGGCGGAGCCGTCGAAGATCTCCTCGTGCTGCTGCGCAGCCGCGACACACTGCCCCTGTCGATGGAGCTCGATCTCAGAGCCCGGCTGGGCGCCGAGCTCGCGGTATTCCCGAGTACTCGCCCGAGTACTGGCCCGAGTACTGGCCCGAGTACGGGCACGACTGCGGGAACGGGCGCCTGATCTCTTTTCCATAGGGCAGGCGGCAGCGATTCGGCTCGGCGGCCGCGCCCGGCGCGGAGTCAGTGACGCTGCGAGGGGGGCGCGACGGGAGGCGCGGAAGGGGCCGGCGGCTTCTGCGCTTCGCCGGTCATCGGCACGAAGCGCACCGGAATGACGTTTTTCCGCTCGACTCCGCCGTTCGCGGTCTTCGTCAGAACGAGAAGATCCTGAAAGAACGAACCGACGGGGATCACCAGCTTGCCACCGACCTTGAGCTGATCGATGAGCGGCTGCGGTACTTTTTCGGGCGCCGCCGTGACGACAATGCCGTCGAAAGGCGCCGCTTCCGGCCAGCCGGCGTAGCCATCTCCGACGCGGAAATGAATGTTGTCGTAACCGAGGGACGAGATCGCCTTCTGCGCCGAATCCGACAGCGGACCGAGAATCTCGATCGTGTAAACCTCGCCGGCGATCTTCGAGAGCACTGCCGCCTGATAGCCGGAGCCGGTGCCGATTTCGAGCACCTTCTCTCCACCCTTGAGCTCGAGCAGTGAGCTCATGAGCGCGACGATGTAGGGCTGGGAGATCGTCTGCTGCGAGCCGATCGGCAGCGGAAAGTCCTCATACGCCTGCGGCCGCACCTTCTCGGGGACGAACAGGTGCCGCGGCACCATTCCCATGGCGTCGAGGACCCGTCGATCCGAGACGCCGCGCCCGCGCACCAGCTCGACCATCTGCTGGCGCCGAGTATTCTGGAGATCGCCCGGATCGTCCGCAGCGGCAGCGGGCATGCCACTAAAGTAGCAAAGCGCCAGAAGCGCCGTCAGGGCGGACTTCAGGCGGCGGAAATTGCAGACTCGATCTCTCACGACGGCGCCCATTCTCCCTGTCGAAGGCTGCAAACTTCAAGCCATGGCCTGTCTGGCGCCGCCGGCACGCGGGACGGGCCTCGCGCGGTGCCGGCACCGGGAAGTCGAGCGCCCGGCCGTCCGCAACCGCGGACTCATGCCTCCTTTCGAGCCCGCGCGGCGCGGCGGTTGTTAGGATGCCTTGGTGATCCTTGGAAAACTGTCGCTCGCCGAGATCGTCGAACGTTCCGAGCGACTGCTCCGTCTGTCTCCTGCCGATGCGACGATCGTGAGCTGGGTCGAGAGCTCGCGCAGTCAGGCGGTCGAGAGCGCCCGCAGCCGGCGCGCGGAGAATCACTCGACGCGGATCGTCGTCGTCCGCGTGCGCGAAGGGCGTCGCACCGGCTTCGCGCGCTCCGAAGCGAGCGACCTGGGCGAGCTGCAGACGACGCTGCGACAGGCGCTCGCGGGAGCGCGCGCTGCCGCGATCTCTCCCGATTGGGAGTGGCCGAGGGGTTCGGAGCAGCCACTTTCGGCAGCCGGCATCAGCTCACTTCACGATCCGGCCATCGCTGCGCTCGATGCTCCTGCCGCGCTCGCGCGCCTGCAACAGCTCGCCGACAAGCGCTCCTCTCTCCGCTCTCACTGGGCGGAACATGCGGTCGCCGTGGCCGCGAGCGGACGCCCCACGAGAGCTGCGGCAGCGACGGAGATCAGCCTCGAAGCGCGGACCGGCCGGCGCCCCGGGTCGGGCTTCGCGGCGGCGTCCAGTCGCACGCTCGCCGGACTCGCGTTCGAAGGACTCGTGGCGCGGGCCCAGGCGCTGCAGGCGGGAGAGATCTCGGAGGAGATCCCACCGGAATCCGCGCCGGCGGTGATCGCCCCCGAGGCGGCCGTGGCGCTCCTCGAGCTCATCGCGCGCGAGATCTTCTCGGGCCGGCGGTTCGTCGCTGGACAGGGGCCGCTCGCGGATCCTTCCGAACGGCGGACGCTCGGCGTCGGGGTTCGCCTCGTCGACGAGCCCGGAGACTCCGCGCAGCTCGGTTTCCCGTTCGATCTCGACGGCGTCGCGAAACTGCGCCGCGATCTCGCACACGACGGCGAACTCGGCGGTCCGGCGCTCGATCTCGAGCTCGCAGCGCGTTGTGGCCGCTTGTCGACGGGCCACGGAGTCGCGGGGGACGAGGCCACGCCAGGGAACCCGCAATGGCTCGCCGGCGACGAAGATGAAAGCGAGCTCCTTCGCCGATCGGCGGGAGGCATCCGCATCGGTTCTCTCGAGAGCCTGCGCTGCCTGCCCGGGCCGGGGCTGCCGTTCAGCGCCGTCGCGCGGAGCGTCCGACGCATCGATGCCTCCGGCGCCCTCGCGGCGGCGCTTCCACCGCTCGTCTGGCAGGGGAAGCTCATCGACCTTCTCGCCGCGGTCGACGGTGTCGCACGCGATCGCGTCCTCTGGATCCCCGGACCGCAGCGCGCTCCCGGCCTCTCTCCGGCGCTGAGACTGAACGCGGTCGGCGAGCTCGCCTCTTCCCGCGAGGCGCGGGGCTAGTGGATTTGCCGCCCGCTCTGTCCGCAGAAGAAAGGGGCTTCAGCCGCTGGAGCGCGCCCGCCCCCTAACCGGCGGAGCGGCGCAGCAGCAGGACGGTCTGATCGTCGCCCTGGGAGAGACCGCCCGCATACGCCGTGACGTCGCGATCGATCCGCCGCATGAGATCGCCGAGCGGCTCCTCCCGCGCTTCGGCGAGCAACCCCGTCAGGCGGTCGAAACCGAACTCGACGTCGTCGGGACCGACGGCCTCCGTGATGCCGTCGCTGTAGATGCACAGAAGGTCGCCTGGCTCGAGGGTGAGCATTTCGGTACGGCAGCTCACGTTCGGCAGGAGACCCAGCGGCAACCCGCCGGGACCCATCTGCTCGACGCCTCCGCGCGCGCGCACCACGATGCCGGGATTGTGTCCGGCATTGAGGTAATGCAGCTCGCCGGTCGCGGTCTCGAGGCGTGCCGCGAGCAGGGTGATGAACTTGTTGGCCGCCGAAGACTCCAGGATGTGCTGATTCAACCTGGCGAAGAGGTCGGAGCCGAGCTCGATGCGGTCCACCAGAAGTCGCAGCGCCGAATGGAGCGTCGACACCAGGAGCGCCGCCGGAACGCCCTTGCCCGAAACGTCGCCGAGGACCAGTCCCCAGCTGCGACCGCCGGCGAAGGGGAAGAAGTCGTAATAGTCGCCCCCGATGTGTTTCGCCGGCCGGTTCCATCCCGCGAGCTCATAGCCGGGGATCTCCGGCGTTCCCTTCGGCAGGATCTGGCGCTGAATTTCGGACGCCAGCTCGATCTCGCGCTCCAGGCGCTCCTTCTCGAGCGCCTGCCGGTGCAGGTCGGCGTTCTCGAGCGCGATCGCCGCCTGATTCGCGAGCAGATCGAGCGTCCGCCGGTCCGATTGCGAAAACGGCCCCACTCCTCGACGGCTCTCCTTGTCGCCGATGACCAGCAGGCCCTTCGCCAGACCGTCGACGGCGATCGGAACACCGAGCACGTGGGCCGCGCCGGGCAGCACATCCGAGGTCGAACGAGGCGCGCCGGCGAGAAGTTCGCGCGATTCTTCCGCATCGGGGTCGAGACGCTTCTGCGCGTCGCCGCCGAAGACGCTCTGCAGATCGAGCCTGCCGCCGAGCTTGAGGTAGAGCGCTCCACGTCGAGCGTCGGAAAGGGAGACCGCACGCATGAGGATCTCTTCGCAGAGACGCTCGAAATCCAGCGTCGACGCGATCGCCAGTCCAACGTCATAGAGCGCTTCAAGCTGCACACCGCGTGATTTCACTTCGAAGTCCTGGCGTTTGAGCTGACCGCGCAATACCAGCTCGCGCGCCGCAGTGACGAGCGCCAGAAGCAGAGCCGGCGTCTCGACGCACGGATCCTCGTTCGGGCCGCTCCAGCGCACGAGACCGCCGCTGAAGGAAAGCTGTCCCGGGCCATCGGGCGGAGCCGTCGCGAGCGTCTCTTCGTGCTGCGAACCGGATGTCGCGATCTCGCGGCGGAAGCCGCGCTCCGACTTGAGATAGAGAGCCGCGCCGCCCGAACCCGTGGCGCGATCGATCAGCGCGAGCAGCCGCTCGGCGAGCTGCCGGCCCTGAGGCTCCTGGCGGGCCAGTTCGAGAAGTTCTTCCTGCAGGTGGGTTTCCGTCGCTGGAGAGCTGCCGCCGGTCACAGCACGAGCTGTGTCGCAGCGGTGGACTGATCGGGGTAGATGGTCGCGTACTGCGCGAGGCCCATGATGTGGAAGGTCTTCTCGATGGTCGGCGTCAGGGCGCAGAAGGCCAGCTTGCCGTCGACTTCCAGCATCTTCTCGATGATTTCGATCAGGATCGAGATGCCGATCGAGTTGATGATCTTGGTGCCCGTGAGATCCAGCAGAAGTCTGCGATAGCCCGATTCCAGCAGTTCATAGGCGGCGCGAGCGATCTCCTCGCCACCCTGATTGTTGATATAGCCCTCGGTCTGAATCACGGCGAGAGAGTCGCGGCGATCGATGGTCAGTTTCAGCGCTTCGGTCATCGTTCTCCGTCCCTTCCCTAGCGTGACTTACTCATGACGACAGTCGTACCGTTGGCGCCCGAGAGAACGCGCACCTCGTCCATCAATCCCTGGATGATCTTAAGGCCCCAGCCGCGCTTGCGCGAACCTTTGAGCTTGTTTTCGATCTTCGGCTCCTCGACATCGGAAAAAGCGAAGCCGACGCCACGATCGTGCACGCGAATCTCGAGCGCGTCCGGTTCCCGGTCTCCGATCAGGCAGAACGTGAGCTCCACTTTACGCTCGATGGACTGACTGTGCTCGAAAGCGTTGATACAGGCCTCGACGACCGCCAGGCGGACTTCGTCGACGCGGTCCGGGCTCATGCCGATGAACGCCGCCAGGGAGCTCGCGGCCTGACTCGCCACGACCTCCATGTCAGGCGCCATGGGGAGGGTCAGCTTCACCTCCCGCAGCCGGGACCGTCCAGGCATCAGGTTCTCGCTCTCAAAAACTCAAAAAGAGCTGCACCAGGTAGACGAGCGCCGGCGGAATGCGGTCGGCAGCCAGCAGCCAGGCAACACTTCCGATGGCGACGGTTCCCGCGATCCACTCGATCGGCAACGCGCGGACATCTATCGACTTGGCGGCGGACTGTAACATGGCGGATCTCCTTGGTAGGGCACTCCAAGGCAACCCTGCTGCCAACTCTCCGCCCAGGGCTCGTCGATCGCTGTAAGCCCCTTTGCTGAAATGAGTTAGCTCGAAAGACGGGGAACCCGCTCCGGCGACCTCGTCTGCAGAGAATGAGACATAATGGCCCAGCTCGAACCGAACCGGCGAGAATCTGGGTTCATCGGCGCATTCCCGTCTCATTCAGAATCCATTTGAGCCTCTTTGTCCCGCCAGAGACAAAAAGTCTCGCAAGTAGAACCGCCGTCCACGGCAATGAACTTGGGCCGTCAGTAGCCCTTGCGATGCAGGGTCCGGCGATCGACCCCCAACAGGCGCGCCGCAGCGCTCCGGTTGCCGCTCGCCAGCTTGAGGACGCGCTCGATGTGGCGCCGTTCGACGGCGCCCAGATCGAGCGCTTCGGGACCGCCGGTGCGGCTCTCCGCGCCGAGCAGCGACCGGACGAGGGCCGCCTCGACGACACCGTCGGCAAGGGATACCGCGCCGGCGATCAGGTTCTCGAGCTCGCGGACGTTGCCGGGATAGTCGTATTCGAGAAGCAGCCCGAGCGCTTCGCGCGAGATCTGCGGAATGGCGATCCCCTCGCGGCGGCAGAACTGCTCGACGAAATGGCGGACGAGGAGAGGAATTTCCTCGCGCCGCTGCCGCAGCGGCGGCAGCTCGAGCTCGACTCCCTTGATGCGGTAGTAAAGATCCTCACGAAAGCGGCCGTCGGCGACGAGCTCTTCGAGGCTCTGGTGCGTGGCCGCGACGAGGCGCACGTCCACGCGGATGGGCCGCTCTCCGCCGAGACGGACGATCTCCCGCTCCTGCAGGGCCCGCAGAAGCTTCACCTGCAGCGCCGGCGCCATGTCCCCGATCTCGTCGAGGAAAAGAGTGCCGTTGTCGGCGAGCTCGAACTTTCCACGCCGCGCCGAAACCCCGGTCGCGACCCCGCCCTCGATGCCGAAGAGCTCGCTTTCGAGAAGCGACTCCGGCAACGCGCCGCAATTGATCGCGACGAGCGCGCCGCTGCGCCCCGAAAGATGATGCAGAAGTTTCGCGACGAGCTCTTTTCCGGTGCCGCTCTCCCCGCGCACGAGGACGTTGACGCTGCGCGGGGCAACGCGCTCGGCGAGCTCGAGAACGCGGCGCATTCCGGGCGAAGCGGCGATGATGCCCTGTCCGTCGACCTCGGCGGTGAGCTGGCCGCGCAGAACCTTGTTCTCCTCGGCGAGGCGCTCGCTGCGCGATTCGAGACGCTCGATCTGCCGCGCACCGTCGAGCGCGACCCCCGCGAGCGCCGCCACCGATTCGAGGAAGCGCCGATCCTCTTCGGAGAAGCCGCCCTCTCCACCGCCACGCTCTTCCTTGTCGAGCAGCGCCAGATAGCCCAGAAAGACTCCCCGGTAACCGAGCGGAGTCGCGATGAGCTCCCGATACGGCACGCCGGCGAAGACTCCCTGGCGACGGCGGAGTGTCTGCCCTTCGGCGAGGAGCTCACGCCAGAGCGGCTGCGCCAGGAGCTCGGCACCGGAAGGCCGGGCGTCGGGCCAGCCGACGACCGCGAGTGCGCGGCTGCCGGCGGAGGCTTCGCGGGTGACCGCAACGGCGACCGCCGGATCGAGCACCGCGCAGACGCGCTCGAGCAGCTCGTCGACGAGCTCCTGCTCCTGCCGCTCGGCGTGGAGCTTGAGAGCCAGATCGTAGAGCGTCTCGAGCTGCAGCAGACGTCGCCGGTCGGCGAAGCTGGCGGCTCCGGTCATGGCGGCATTGTACGCCCGGCGATGCCAGCGCTCCTGCTCCCGGGTCCACGATCTGGAAAGGCAGCGTCCATGATCCAGACGCGGGCCCAGAACGGCGCCTCAGCAAGGGCTGGTTATTTGTGCCCGTCACCTGAGAACAAAGAACTTATGGACGGATGGTCCCATAGGCACGAGGTCTGCAGAATGCGTCTTCCAAGCGGCGCAGACAGCGCCAGAGGAGCCACGATGAGATCCCCCCAGACACCGTCCGACGAAAAGCAGCGGCTGGTCGGCCTCGAAGCACTGAGCATCCTGTACACCCCGGCCGAAGAGCGCTTCGACCGCATCACCCGCTGCGCCGCCAGACTCCTCGACGCGCCGATCGCCCTGGTCTCCCTGGTCGCCGCCGATGTGCAATGGT
>JBDTQG010000009.1:0-75135 GCA_039932315.1 Thermoanaerobaculia bacterium | reverse complement strand
TTCTCCATCACCATCGCGCTGTAGTGCTCGTCGTTGGGGAAGGTCGTGACCTTGGGCTCCGCCCCCTGCTCGAGGCCGCGGAACATCTCGAGGTACATCTTCGCCACCCGCCGATCGGTCTCCCGGAGGTTCTCGTCCTCGAGGTTGAGTCCGAGCTCGGTGAGCATGCCGCGGACATGGGTCGAGATTCGAGCGATTCGGGGATCGTCTCCGGCAACCTCTTCCGTCCCCGGGTTCGGAGCGCCGGTGGAAGTCAGTCGCGGGATTTCCGGGTCGGGCCGCTTCGCAGACATCGCGACGATCCTACTAGAATGCGCTTCGTGCTCGTCCCGTTTCTCCCCCCGCCCCGCAACCCTGCGGCGGACGCCCTTCTGGGCGAGGTGCCGCTCGACCTGATCTCAGACGCGCTCTACGACGCCTGTGAGCTGGTCGAGCGCTTCGTCTCCGACTGGGCGATCGCGATCGCGCAGCGCCTCGAGCTCGAACCCGACCTCGCGGAGGGCCGGACCGCGGACGCCATCCTGTCGGCGCGAACCTATCCGGACACGCAGCGTCCGGCACTCGCCTGGCTCCTCGCGCGACTCGCCGAGGCCGGAGACATCGAAGCCGTGCCGGAAACGACCCCTCCGGTCTATCGCCAGCTCCGGCCCTTCCGCACACCGGAGCTCGCCGAGCTGCGCAAGCATGCGCTCGAGCTCGAGCCTGCGATCCTGCCCACGCTGACTCTTCTCGACGCCGCAGGGGAGGCTTTCCCGGATGTTCTCACCGGGCGGGTGACGGGCGAACAGGCGCTCTTCTCCGGCGCCCGGATGCAGCTCTGGCTCGACTACTTCAACAATGCGAATCTCGTGTATGCCATCAACAACCGGATCGCCGCGGTCGCGGCCGCGAACCGGCTGCCGCCGCCTTCTGCGGCCGGCCTGCGGATCCTCGAGGTCGGCGCCGGCGCGGGAAGCGCCGCCGATGCGCTGCTCGAGGTCCTGCGGGAACGCAACCGGCTGGGTGAGATCGTCGAATACCGGTTGACCGAGCCGAACCCGATGCTGCGCCGCCGCGCCAGCCGAACGCTGGCAGCGAAATACCCGGGCCTCGCGATGACCGATTCTGCCTACGACTTCGACCAGGATCCCGCGACTCAGGGCCTGCTCGCGGAAAGCTTCGACCTCGTCTTCTCCGTCAATGTCCTGCACATTGCGCGCAGCCTGCGCGGCAGCCTCACGGCGCTGCGATCGCTCCTCAAGCCGGGCGGCTGGCTGATCGGCGGCGAGTGCCAACGACTCTTTCCCCATCAGACGATCGCCGTCGAGCTGATTTTCGAGCAGCTTCAGAGCTTCACGCAGGTCGAGCTCGACGCCGAAGTGCGGACGAACCATGGGTTCCTGACGCCTGAGCAGTGGAATCAGGCGCTCGCCGCGACCGGCTATGTCGAAGTTGGGCACGTGCCGGATCTCACGCGACTGCGTTTCGAATATGCCCGTTTCTTCTCCGGTGCCGTCTGCGCGCGCCGCCCGGAGGCAGCCCCCTGACGCGTCGCACAAGGAGTCCGCATGACTTTCAAGGAAAATGAGCTCACCGGCAACACCCCGGATTCCATCGGTTCCACTGGTTCGACTGGTTCCGCCAGTTCCGACGCTTCCGAAACCCCGCGGCAGCTCACGATCGAGTACTGCGTCGTTTGAAACTACCAGCCTCGAGCCGCCGGTCTGGCGGCTGAGATCATGGAGAAATTCTCTCTGCAGTCCACCCTGATCCAGAGTCGCGGTGGGGTCTTCGAGATCGTTCTCGACGGCGAGCTGCTGTTCTCCAAAAAACGCGATCATCGCTTCCCGGAAGCGGGAGAGATCGTGCGCCTCCTTGGCGCTCGTCTCGGAAAGGGCGGTTGATCGGTCCCTCCGCTGCCGCCCTCTCCGCCACTTTTGCGGGGGCGCTGGCGGCGGTCTGGGCCGTCCTCGCGATTCAGCTCTTCCGCCGGCGACGGCAGGCACCTCGCCTCCCGCCGCCGCTCGGGCGCCTCCCCGGGACGACGATCCTCCTCCCGGTCCGCAACGAAGAGGAAAACCTCGCGGCCTGCGGCATCACGCTTCTCGCCCAGCAGGGCGCGCCGCGGCTGCGAATCATCGACGATGGATCGACGGATGGCACCGGAGCGATTCTGAAAGCGCTTGCAGCGCGTGAACCGCGCGTGCACGCCCTTCTCGCGCGACCTCTCGCCGACGGCTGGGGTGGCAAGGTCAACGCGCTGGCTACCGGCTTCGAGGGCGTCGAGACCGAATGGATTCTGCTCACCGACGCGGATACCCGCCATCGCGAGGATCTGCTCGCACGCGCCCATGCGGCGGTCGCGGAACACCGGCTCGACGCGCTCTCTCTCGCCGGGCGTCAGGTGGCGGATGGGCTGGGTGAAGCACTCCTGACGCCTGTGGTCTACGGCCTGCTCGACCTCATGCTCGGCGACTGGCGGCTCTACGCTCGGGGAGAAGGCGATCCACCGATCGCCAACGGCCAATACTTCCTTCTCCGCAGCGAGGCTCTCCGGGCGATCGGCGGCTTCGCCGCGATCGCCGCCGACCCACTGGACGACGTCGCGCTCGCCAGCGCTTTTGCCCGGCACGGCTTCAGAGTCGGCTTCCGCCGCGCCCCCGAAGAGCTCAGCGTGCGCATGTACCGCGGACTTGCCGCGACTCTCCACGGCTGGCGGAGAAATCTCGCCCTCTTCGTCGCCGCCCGTCCAGCGACCGCGGCCGTTTCAATCGCGCTGCCGCTCGCCACGGCGCTGGCTCTGGGCGCACTCTGGCGCGCGCATTCGACGACCCTGCTCCTCGCGTGCTGGCTGACCGGTATCGCCGCCTCGGCCATCGCGCGCAAGAGCTCCGTCAACAGCCCCTTACCGGCAGCTTTTTTCCCTTTGGATGTGCTCCTCCTCGCGGCGACCCTGGCATTCGCGATCCAGGATCGCGCGCGCGGCCGCGCCGCCTCCTGGCGAGGCCGCGACGTCACGATTCCACGCTGAGAAGAGCTACTTTTGGCCGGATTTGCGCGCGGCGCGAGCGCCGGACGTAGGCGCTACGCCCGCCGTGCCGTTCGCCGTGGCGACCGGGGCACTGAAACGGCAGAGCTGCCCGGGCGTTTCTTCGATTTCCACCTCGAGGCGCGAAACGCGTCCGCCGCGCACGACCTTCTGCAGGCGTTCCCACGACCACCGCGCGAGAAGCTCCATCGTGACGTTGGCGACCGGAAGCACGAGCACCTCGGACCGCGGAAAACGGTACTCGCGTGAGCCGTAGTGGCAATCGATCGCATCGTCGCTCGTGCCGATCGCGAGATACGGACTCTCGCCCGGCAGCAGGACTTTGTCGTCGAGCGTCGCGCAGATCGCCCGCGCCGCCTTCTTGAGGCGATCGCAATCGGCGAGCAACCCCAGCTCGTCGACGCTCGTGCCCTCGACTTCGAGTGCGAGCCGATAGTTGTGCCCGTGCAACGGCTCCGCATCGTCGGCAGAGAAGATCGTGAAATGGGCGACGGAGAACTTGAAATCCTGCTTCGCCAGGCGGATGGCGAAGCTCGTTCCGGTGACAGGACCGCTCATCGCGATACCGCTGCCTCGTTCACCACCGGCAGGCGGCAATCGGCAACCATGACCGTGACGTTGTCGCTGCCGCCTTCGTCGAGCGCTGCGGCAACGAGCGCCGCGCACGCCGCTGCCGGATCGGACTCGGCGCGGAGAATATCGGCGATCGCAGTATCGCTCAGCATTTCCGTCAGGCCGTCGCTCGCCAGGAGGACGCGATCTCCGTTCCGGAGGTCGTGCCGGCCGAGCTGGACACGCGGCGCACCCGATGTGGCGCCGAGCGCGCCGGTGAGAATGTGCCTCTGGCGATGCGACTTGACCTCTTCCGCGGCGATGACTCCGGCGTCCGCCAGCGCCTGCGCGAGCGTCTGGTCGTGCGTGACCGGGAGGAGCTCGCCATCGCGGAAACGGTACGCCCGCGAGTCACCGACGTGCGCGACGATTAGGTCGCGATCGAGCAGGTACACCGCGGTCATCGTCGTGCCCATTCCGGCGAGCGCAGGATCGGCCGCGGCTTCGGCTTCGAGTATCGCGTCGACCTGTTCGAAATAGCTCCCGGCGCGTTGCATGAGCTCACTCGCATGCGTATCGTCGAGCTGCAGGATCCAGTCCGGAATGCGGGTCGCGATTTCGACCAGCGCGCTGATCGCACGGCGGCTGGCGTGCTCGCCGCCGGACCTGCCGCCGATACCGTCGGCGACGAGCAGGACGTAACCTTGCTGGTCGAGGCGTCGGGGAAGATCGCCGTCCGGGAGATTCGTGGCGATCGTCTCGAGCGAGCGGTGGACGCGCAGGGCGAGGTGGTGATCCTCGTTGTTCTTCCTCACCTTGCCCGGATGCGACTGCGCACCGACGTCGACACGCAGGAGCGAACGCAGCTGCTCCTCCTCGCGGCGAACGATTTCCCAGACCGGTAGACGCGGGGTTTTATCGTGATCGGAATCGGGCATGAGGATTTTTCGATCCTACTGCAATCGCGGCAACGAAACTGCGCAGAAACCAAAGCTGTGGTTCGTTCCGTTGTTCTGCTGTGCCGCGCGCTGCGGGTCCTCCCTATTTCCTCGTCAGCTGGAGGACCGCTTCCATATGGCCCGTCTGGGGAAAAAGGTCGAGGAGAACGAGCGACTCGATGTCGAACCTCTCACTGAGCTCCCGGAGGTCACGGCCCAGGGCCGCGGGATGGCAGGAGACATAAGTCAGGCGGCGCGGGGGCTTCGTCACGAGGATTCTGCGGACAGCGGCGGACAGACCGTCGCGAGGCGGGTCCGCGACGACCCGGTCGATCCCCTCTCCGAGGCCGTTGCCGATCCAGGTTTCGACGGCCTGGTTGACGATTTCGAGCACGTCCTCCCGCTCGCCGAGGTTCGCGCGGGCGTTCTTGCGCGCGAAACGCGCGCCGATGCGATCGCCCTCGACCATCACCACCTTCGAGTAGCGGCGCGCGAGCGGCAGCGCGAACAGTCCGACACCGCCGTAGAGATCGGCAGCGGTCTCGCCGGTCTCGGAACCGACGACGGTCATCACCAGCTCTTCGAGAAGGCCCGCATGACCCTGGAAGAAGCAGCGGGCGTCGAAGCGATAGTCGAAGCCGCCGATTCGCCGTCCGAGCTCTTCATGCGGCAGGCCCTCGACGACCGGCGCATAGGAAACCTGGCCGCCGTCGCCCGCCGCGATGTCGAGGCGCGATGGAGCATGCGACGGCAGGCGGCGACCGAGCGTCACGACCTCTTTCTCGAGCGCGGGAACGAGCACGGCGCAACTCGAGACCGCCACGAGATCGCGGCTTCGTCGCGCGAAGTAACCGACTTCGCTGCCACTTCCCACGGCGCGCGTATGAACCTGAGTCCGCAGGCGGTAGCCCCATGCGTTTCCGGAAACCACTGCCCGCGGATCGGGAATCGCGACGCCCGAAACGCGACGCAACGTCTCGAGGACGGCCGCCGATTTCAGGCGCAGCTGGACATCCTCTTCGAGGTGCTGAAGATCGCAGCCGCCGCAACGGGCGAAGTGCGGGCAGGGCGCCTCGCGTCTCCCCGGACCCGCAGCCAGAATCTCGACGATCTCCGCCCGACCGTAGTCCGGACGGCGCTCCGTGAGACGCACCCGCAGGCGGTCTCCTGGCGCGGAGCGCGGAACGAAGATCGGAATTCCTTCGAAGCGGCCGAGGCCGTCACCTCCCGCGACGAGCTTCTCGATCGCGATCTCGAGCTCTTCGAGCTCGGACAGGCGCAATCCAGCCGACGGCCGCTCGTAGGTCATGCGCTTCTCCGGCAGGCTGCCGTCGAGACGATGCTCGAGGCCGGCAGGGATTCATCCATCGCTCGCTCCGATCAGGTGAATGCGCTCCGCGAGCTGCGGCAGGCGCTCGAAGATCGCGCGGCGAAGGGCGTCGAGAGAATGCCGGCGACTGACGTGATGAAGCACGATCGCCTCGTGCCCGGCGAGCTCCGCGGCATGTTCCACCAGGTCATCGAAATGGAGGTGCTTGTAGGCGCTGGCGTTCGCCCGGACTTCCTCGCCGAGGAAAGTGCATTCGATCATCAACAGGCGGCTCTCGACGAGTTTCGGGCAGAGAGTCCAGACCTTCGCGCCCGTGTCGCCGCAGTAGGAAAGCCAGATCTCCTCGATCTCGCGGTCGATCTCGATCTGGCGCCCGCGGAGCTCGCGGAGGTCTTCTCCCGAGCGCCCGATGAGCTCGGGCAGGAGCTTCCGGCGGCGGCGCAGAAGATGGTAGCCGAGACTCGGAACGACATGATCGGTGGCGAAGGCTTCGATCGCGAGGCCCGGCCCGACCTCCACGCGGTCGCCGGGAGAAAGCCCGGAAATCTCGTACGAGTAGCGCACTCGCTCCAGCTGCTCGCAGGCGGCGATCAACGCAGCAATTCCGTCGACGACGTCCCGCGGGCAGAAGATCCGGGTCGCGGCAGCCGGAGGATCGGCGGAAGCCGCGACCGTGCGTCGTCCCGGCCGCTGGAGATTGCGCTGCGAAAGGACATAGGGGACGCCCAGAGAGTGATCGAGATGGCCGTGCGAGAGGAAAAGATCGCGCGCACCAACCTGCGCCGATGCGCCCCGCCCGACATCGAACGCAAGACCCGGAGGATGAATCCGGAACCAGGTCTCGTCGCCAGCGACCGACACGCCTTCGATCGACATCTCCCCCAGCCGGAGAACCGTCGTCCGGCGGGCCGGGCGGTCGCAGGACGGCACGGGAGCCGCGGAGCCGGAGATCAGATTTCCTGGTAGATCCAACGGCGCAACGGATCGAGCCGTTTGCTCAGGGATTCCTGGTCGGGGTCGATCAGCCAGAGCGCGCCCGCAATCGAGGAGAGCAGCGAGTTGCCGTCCTGGGGAGTGAAGCAGAAGCCGTACAACTCGCGCTTCTTGCGAACCGCGAGCGTCGGCAGGACGACGACGGTCTGAGAGAGGATCCGCCCGTAGTAGCCGTGATCCCGGCCGAAGCTGAAGATTTCGTTGCAGTTGCGCTTGTCGGTCACCGCCACGCGCAGATTTCCGCGCAGGCGCTCGATCATTTCGTCCATCGTGACGTCACGCTTGAAGGCGAGATTGAACCAGATCGAGTGCATGTACTGCGTGTTGAGCTTCACCGCACTCGAGAAAAGATCGAATTTCTGGTTCAGCGTCTCGAAGACGTGAAAAGCATCGTGAGCGTGGTGGGTGCCGAACTCGGGGTCATCGTGCTTGCCGACCTGCGGCGCCGGCGCGAAGTCCTTGGTCTGCGAGACGTCGTTCGCGCGCCGCATGCAGACGAAGTTGCCACGCTCGAAGTTGTAGCCGCCTTCGCCTTCGTGGCAGAGCGTCTTGATCAGCGTCGTGATGTTGTGCGTGTTGCAGGACACGATCTGGATGAAACGATCCTTGCCCGGCACCAGCACTTCGTCGTTGATCCCGCGCGCATAGGGAACGCCGAATCCGAACTCGCTGCCCTGGGCGAGAAAGCCCTTGGGACCCGAGAGCTGGTTGTAGTACTTCTCCTTCATTTCATTTCCGGCCGGAGTGCAGTCGACGACGACCGTCGCGCGGCTCAGTGCCTCCTCGGTTTCGAAGGAAACCGGATGCCCGAGCTTCTCGAAACCGTCGCGCTGGTCGGAATCGGCGGCCAGCTTGGCGCCGCGGGCCATGAGGTGCTGGATCTTCGAACGATCGGCGGGTAGCGGGGAGCGCTTGTGGAAGGTGACCTCGTCGATCCCCATTTTCTCGCGGAAGTCGGTGAACAGGCCGATCAACGGTTCGCCGATCGTACCCGTACCGACGACATGAACGACCGTCTTCTTCATGACTCCCCCCGGCCCTGTTTCGTTGGATTGGATTTACTTCTCAAGCGACTGCGCAAAAGCGTAACATACCCCCAAGAAATCGCTTCTGGACGCGATCGGGCACACGGCTTGCTCACTCGGTAGGTGAGCTGCCGGCGAATTCCCCGTGCTTTCCGCCGCCGCGCCATTCCGGGTCACGGCGGGCAAAGTCGTCGATTTCGCGGGGCACTTCGACGAGTGTGCGAGTCACCGCGGGATCGCACTGGCCGTGATCGCATTCGTAGGTGTAGACGTTCCATTCGTCCCGGCGGGTAAAGCCGCTGAGCGTCTGATAGGAGCCGCAATTGCCGCACTTGATGGAAATGTCACGAATATTCATTCCGACCTCCCCTTCCCTTCGGATCGATGAGGCTAGCAGAGCCTTGCCGGATCGCAGGGGGCAGATGGGCCGGCGGATGGCCACGGTGGCCGTTTTGGCGTCGCTGGTCGCTGGGGTCGCTGGCGCGAGCGCTCTTTCAGCGCTCGCCGCGCCGTCGACTGCGGAAAAGTCCACACCCGTTCCCACGTTCACGGACGAAGTCTCGGTCGCATGGATCCTCGTGCCGGTCATCGTGAAAGGTTCGAACGGATATCTGAACGGTCTCGGGAAAGAGGACTTCGATCTCAAGGTCGACGGCAAATCGGTCCGCTTTCCCGACTTCGAACCGCATGGGGAGGCTCCCTGGAGCGTGGTCTTCCTGCAGGATCTCTCCGGCAGCATGGCGATCGGCGGACGCCTCGAGGCGAGCCAGCAGGCGGTCGACTACTTTCTCGACGCCGCAAAACCGGGCGACGAATTCGCCCTCGCGACCTTCGCCGGCGAAGACACGAACATCGACGTGCCTTTCACCGAAGAGCTGCCACCGCTGCGCGAATCGGTGGCCTCCTGGGAAGGCTATGGCAAGACCGCTCTCAACGACGCCGTCGCGCTCCTGCCGCGCATCTCCGGCGACAGCCGGAACGTGAAGCGCGCGGCGGTGCTCATCACTGACGGCGTCGACAACGCGAGCTCGATCACCGCGACCGAAGCGCGGGAGATCGTGCGGCGCGCCCAGCTTCCGGTCTACGTCTTCGGGCTCGAGTCCGGCGACCCCTACGCGATCAACAAGGACGGCAGCGACATCTATCGCTATGCCGACATGCTCAATCTTCTCGCTCACATGACCGGCGGCAAGTATTTTTCGATCTCGAGCCCCGAGGAGATGAAAGAGGCCTGCGCCACGGTGGCAGAAGAGTTGCGTTACCAGTACGTGCTGGGATTCGAAACCCAGGGCACGGGGCGGTCCGCCTTCCGGCCGATCCGTGTCGAAGTCCGCAAAGGAAGGGCCAAGCAGGTACTGTCGAGGATGGGTTACCAGGGGCTTCCGCCCGCCGTGAAATGAAATCGGCGGCCGAATGTGCATTCTCCGGCGACCATCGAGGTCTTATCAACCGAGGATGGAGGACTTGAAATGACCAAGAGCAAACTGGCAGTGACGGCGGTGCTTCTCACGGCGATGGCCGGTTGGGGATGCGCCTCCAAGAAGTACGTTTCCGGCGAGGTCGGGAAGGTTGGCGAGCGCGTCGACGGCGTGCAGACGCAGGTCGAGGATGCGCAGACCAAGATCAAGCAGCACGAGGGCCGGATCAGCAAGAACGAAGCCGATACCGCGGCCGCTTCGAAGACCGCACAGCAGGCGCTCGACCGCGCCGTCGCGGCGGGCAAGCTCGCTGAGGGCAAGCTCCTCTACGAGACGGTCCTTTCGGATGACAAAGTGAAGTTCGGATTCGACAAGGCGATGCTCTCGGATGAGGCGAAGGCGGCGCTCGATGCGTTCGCCACTCAGCTCAAGACCGAGAACAAGAACGTCTACGTCGAGATTCAGGGCCATACCGACAACATCGGCGGCGAGCTCTACAACGAGAAGCTCGGCAAGGAGCGCGCCGAGGGTGTCGAGATCTACCTCGCCAAGCAGGGCATTCCGCTCTTCCGCATGGAGACCATCTCCTACGGTGAGTCGGAACCGGTCGCGGACAACAAGACCCGCGACGGTCGCGCACAGAATCGCCGGGTCGTTCTGGTCGTCCTGCAGTAGTCCCAACACGACAGCAAGACCCCACCTTCAGGGCGGCTCTCCGGAGCCGCCCTTTTCGTTATGAATTATCGCTCTCCGGAGCCGCCCTTTTCGTTATGAACTATCGCTCTCCGGAGCCGCCCTTTTCGTTGTGAATTATCGCTCTCCGGAGCCGCCCTTTTCGTTGCGAGTATCGCTCTCCGGAGCCGCCCTCCTGCCTCGGGCTCAGCTCCGCTTTTCAGCCGCTGCATTTTCGCCGGCGAGCGCTTCGGCCACGACCTTCAGACGGCCGCCGCAGTCGCTGCAGCGATACCGTCGCGCACCGCGATGATGTCGCGGATAGACCGCGGCGCAGGAGACACAGCGCCAGAGCCAGAGGCGGCGCCGGCGCCGCAGATGCGAAGTGTCGAGCGAGTGGCAGACGGTCGGGGGTTCGCCGAGCGCCTGCATCATCGCCTTCCACTTCGAACCGTGACCGGCACGCGGGCCGGCGGCTAGATGTCCGAGCTCGTGGAGCAGCGTCGGCAGGAGCTCGGCGGGATTGCGGTCGAGGAGATGCGGATTGAGCTCGATCGTCGCGCGCGAGAAGTCAGCTCGCCCGAGAGAGCTCCGCAGCCGTCCATTGAAGACAACCTTTACTTTGCGCGGGCACGCCCAGCGGAGCTTCCGCAAGGGTCGCAATCGAACTACCGCCAGGCGTTCGAGCGCAGCGATCGAACGGGCGGACGGCAGAGGTTTCGGGCGCCGCCGACACTCGGGCCGTTCGAAGAGGCTGAGAAGGGAGAGCTGCTCCAAGCCCGGCTTTACGTCCGCGAAGCCGCCGCATCGAGCGCGGAGAGAATCGCCGCGGCATCGGTGACTCCGGTGTGGCGATAGGCGATGCGGCCCTGCGCATCCATGATCAGGAGCGTCGGCAGCGCGTTGATCTCGAGGGGGGCGCCGACCGTTTCCTCCGGATCGACGAAAACGGCATAGGGAAACGGCTTCCTGCTGACGAAATCCCGCACGACTCCGACCTCTTCGCCCGTCGCGACGGCAACGAACTCGAAGCCCTTCTTCGCCGCATCGGGATAGAGATCCCGCAGCACATCGGCCTGCAGGTGGCACGGTCCGCACCATGTGGCCCAGAAGTCGAAGAGCACCACGCGGCCGGCGAAGTCGGCCTTGGTGAAGGTGTCGCCTCCGAGCGAAGCGAGCTTGAACTCCGGCATCGGCGTGAGGATTCCTGCGGACCCCCCCGCGCCGGCCGAAGCACCTCCGTTCGTGCCGGGACGGGAACATCCGAGGTGCAACCCGACGCCCGCAAGAGTCAGCAGAACGAGGCCAAACGTCGCAAAGCGAAAGTCCGGGAGAAAACGGTGAGGTGCTGTCGGAACGGGAGACTTCATGGACCACAGAATAGCGATCTCGCCCCAAGAAAAAAAGAGCCGAGGCCTCACGGCCAGGCTCAGTGGGTACAAACCAGAAGCAGATGCCAGGCGACGAGCGCCCGGAAAGTGTAGGACGGCGCCAGAGGCGCCGGCGTGGCTACTTCTTCTTCTTCGTGGCCTTCTTTGCTGCCTTCTTGGCAGGCTTCTTCGCCGCCTTCTTGGTGGCCATGTTGATAGCCTCCTCTATGGCATCGGGCTGAATTACCCGTTGCGTGCGTATTTAGTGCTTCACCTTCAACTGCAACCGCTGGTCGAACCGCAATTCCCGCACTTGTAGCAGGAACCGTTGCGAATCATGATCGAACCGCACTCGTGGCAGCTCGGAGCGTCGGTCGAGTTCACGAACGTCAGCAGCGAGCCCCCGTCCGCCTCCTTCACGGCCTCCCTGGCCGGCACCTTGCCGGTGATCGATGAGATCGGAGCGAGCGACGGATTCGGCGAGATGGCTTCGAGCGGCGCGGGATCGCGCAGAATCACGCCCACCGCCTGCTTCTCTTCCTGATTCATGAACTTCGATGCCAGCCAACGGAAAATGTAGTCCGTGATCGACTTGGCGATCGGAATTTCCGGATTCTTGGTGAAGCCCGACGGCTCGAAGCGCGTATGCGAGAACTTGTCGACCAGAGCGCGCAGCGGCACGCCGTACTGGAGCGACAACGACACCATGGTGGCGAAGGTGTCCATGAGGCCCGAGATCGTCGAGCCTTCCTTGGCCATGACCAAGAAAATCTCTCCCGGCTGGCCATCGTCGTAGACGCCGACCGTGATGTAGCCCTCGTGGCCGTTGATCGAGAACTTGTGCGTGATCGACCGCCGCTCGTCCGGCAACTTGCGCCGTCCCGGGCCTGCCGCAGCAATCGCTGCCGGAGCCGCGATCGCTGAATTGCCGGCACCCAGAGTGGAACTCGTCGCCGTGCCTTCGTCCTTGCGCGTCGACAGCGGCTGGCTGCGCTTGCAGCCGTCGCGATAGATCGCGATCGCCTTGAGACCGAGCTTCCAGCCCTCGATGTAAGCCTGTTCGATCTCCTGCGGCGTCGACTCCTCGGGCATGTTGATCGTCTTCGAGATCGCGCCCGAGATGAACGGCTGCGCTGCCGCCAGCATCTTGAGGTGGCCCGAGTAGTGGATCGAGCGGGTTCCCTGCGCCGGCTTGAAGGCACAGTCGAACACCGGCACGTGCTCGGACTGCAGGAACGGCGCCCCTTCGATCGTGTCGTGCTCGTCGATGAACTCGACGATGCCGCGGATCTCGTCCTTCTCGTAGCCCAGGCACTTCAAGCCCACCGGCACGGTCTGGTTGACGATCTTGATCATCCCGCCGCCCACCAGCTTCTTGTACTTGACGAGCGCGATGTCCGGCTCGACGCCGGTCGTGTCGCAATCCATCATGAAGGCGATCGTTCCCGTCGGCGCGAGGACCGAGATCTGGCTGTTCTTGATTCCGTGCTTCTCGCCCAGCTGGACGACTTCGTCCCAGGACTGCTTCGCGGCCTGCAGAAGCTCGAGCGGCACGTAGGCGGCGTCGATCTTCTTCACCGCGTCGCGATGCTTGCGCATGACACGCAACATCGGCTCGCGATTCTTGGCGTAGCCCGCGAAAGGTCCCTTCTGCTCGGCGATCCGCGCCGACTGGGCGTAGGACGCGCCGGTCATCAGCGCGGTGATCGCGCCGGCATAGCCGCGTCCACCATCGGAGTCGTACGGCATGCCGCGCGCCATGAGCAGCGCGCCGAGATTCGCATAGCCGATGCCGAGCGGACGGAAATCATGCGAGTTCTTCTCGATCGCCTTCGTCGGGTAGCTTGCGTAGTCGACCACGATTTCCTGCGCGGTGATCACGACCTCGCAGGCATGGCGGAAGCTCTCGACGTCGAACCCGCGCTCCGCATCGTGGAATTTGAGCAGGTTGAGCGATGCGAGATTGCACGCCGTGTCGTCGAGGAACATGTACTCCGAGCACGGGTTCGAGGCGTTGATGCGCGCAGTGTTCGGGCAGGTGTGCCAGTCGTTGATCGTCGTGTCGTACTGCATACCGGGGTCGCCGCAGACCCAGGTCGATTCCGCGATCGCGTGCATGAGATCGCGCGCCGGATACGTGTCCATCGGACGGCCGTCGCGCACCGCGCGGGTCGTCCATTCACGATCCTCGATGACTGCCTTCATGAACTCGTCGGTGACGCGGACGGAATGATTGGCGTTCTGGTAGGCGATCGAGTCGTAGGCACCACCGGCGATATTGAAGCCGCCCGGATACCCGGCGTCGATCAGCGTCCAGGCCTTGCGCTCCTCGACCTCCTTGCAGCGGATGAACTCGAGGATGTCGGGATGCTCGGCATTCATGATGACCATCTTCGCCGCGCGGCGTGTCTTGCCGCCGCTCTTGATCACTCCGGCGAAGGCGTCGAAGCCCTTCATGAAGGAGACCGGGCCGGACGCCGTTCCGCCACCGGCGAGCGTCTCGCGCGAGGAACGCAGCGACGAGAGGTTCGAGCCCGTGCCCGAACCGTACTTGAAGAGCATTCCCTCGGTCTTCGCCAGGCCGAGAATCGACTGCATCGTGTCTTCGACCGAATTGATGAAGCAGGCCGAGCACTGCGGCTGATCTTCGATGCCGACGTTGAACCAGACCGGCGAATTGAAGCACGCGTACTGGTTCAACAGGATGTGGGTGAGCTCCGCCTGGAACACTGCGGCGCTCTCGTCCGAGGCGAAATAACCGCCCTGACGTCCCCAACGCGCCATGCTGTCGACGACGCGACCGATGAGCTGCCGGACCGAAGTCTCGCGCTGGGGCGTACCGAGCTCGCCGCGGAAGTATTTGGAGACCACGACGTTCGTCGCGGTCTGCGACCAGAACTTCGGCATCTCGACGCTTTTCTGTTCGAAAACCTTCTCGCCCTTCTCGTTGCCGATGACGGCGTCGCGAACCTCCCATTCGACGGCGTCGAACGGATCGACACCAGCGGTGGAGAAATAGCGTTCGAAATGAAGACCGGCGTGAACCGCATCCGGAGCCGTGACGGCCTCGGACTCCGAGACGCTTCCCGGCAGTCCGGGAAGACGGGAGATGTGGATTGCAGCCTCGGGGTTCACCTTGTTTTCGATCGTCATGCCGCTCCTCGCTCGTTTCGTCTCGCCGCCCGCATTCCGCTCACCCACCCGGCGCCGTGAAACCCGCTTCGCCGATTCCAACCGCCTCTACCCATGGCGAAGCTCGCTACCCCACTCGCCATTCGGCGTCCCTGCCCAATCCTCTGTGCAGTTTTCCGAGTGCCAGAGTGTGCGGCAGATGTTACGTTCCTGTCAAGGGGTTTCCGCAAGATATTGTGGCCGACCCCGACTTCACCCCCTAGCCCTTGTCCCGGCCGGCTTTTTTCGGAGCTTCCAAAAAGGCCCTTTTCGAGCCCGGATTCGAGCGCTGCACGGCGCTACAATCGCTCGCGTGAACGACTCCGGAAAGCCGCACAAGAAGGCCGAACCTGTGCTCTCGAGAAGTGGTGCCGAGCTCGCAATGGCGGCGGTTTACAGCGCGCGGGACGTCGACGAAAAACAGCTCGCCGAACACGTCGGCGAGCCCGGCGCGTTTCCTTTCACGCGCGGCATCTACCGCGAGATGTATCAGCGCCGGCTGTGGACGATGCGGCAGTACGCAGGCTTCTCCGACGCCGCGGAATCGAATCGCCGTTACCGCTATCTGCTCGCGCAGGGGACCAGCGGTCTCTCCGTCGCGTTCGATCTGCCGACACAGATCGGATACGACAGCGATCACGCGCTCGCCCGCGGCGAAGTGGGCCGCGTCGGCGTAGCGATCGATTCGATCGCCGACATGCGCCGTCTGTTCGCCGAGATTCCGCTCGATCGCGTGACGACATCGATGACGATCAACGCCACCGCACCGATCCTCCTTGCGCTCTATCTCGTCGTTGCCGAAGAGCACGGCGTCGCCTGGGAGAGCCTCGGCGGCACGGTGCAGAACGACATCCTCAAGGAGTACGCCGCGCGCGGGACGTACATCTATCCCCCGGCGCCCTCGATGCGCCTCGCCACGGACGTCATCGCTTTCTGCGCCGAACGGGTACCGAAATGGAATCCGATCTCGATCTCCGGCTACCACATGCGCGAAGCCGGCTCGACCGCGGTGCAGGAGGTCGCGTTCACTCTGGCCCACGCGCTGGCCTACGTCGACGCTGCGCTTGCGCGCGGGCTCAAGATCGACGAGTTCGCGCCTCGATTGTCGTTCTTCTTCAACGCGCACAACGATTTTCTCGAGGAGGTAGCGAAGTTCCGCGCGGCGCGCCGGCTCTGGGCCGAGCTTCTGCGTGAACGCTACTCTCCGCGGGACGAGCGCTCACTCTGGCTGCGCTTTCACACACAGACGGCGGGCTCGACGCTCACCGCGCAGCAGCCGGACAACAACGTCGTACGGGTCGCCATCCAGGCGCTCGCCGCGATCTGCGGCGGAACCCAGTCGTTGCACACCAATTCGCGTGACGAAGCGCTCGGCCTGCCGACCGAGGATTCGGCGCGGCTCGCTCTCCGCACCCAGCAGGTCATCGCTCACGAGAGCGGCGTCGCCCGGATCACCGACCCGCTCGGCGGCAGCTGGGCGATCGAGGCGCTCACCGACCAGATCGTCGTTCAGGCCCGCAGATACATCTCGCGCATCGATGAGATGGGCGGCGCACTTGCCGCCCTCGAGCGCGGTTTCCAGCAGGACGAGATCGCCGAAGCGGCCTACATCTTTCAGCGTCGTGTCGAAAGCGGCGATGCCCGCGTCGTCGGTGTGAACTGTTTCGAGACCGAATCGGAAACTCCGGCCGAGGCGCTCGCCATCGACCCGGAGGCGGAGGCGCGGCAGATCGAGCGCTTGCGCGAGTTCCGCCTTGCGCGGGACACGGACCGAGTGGCGAGCGCGCGCGATGCGCTGCGCAGGGCGGCGTCGACGACCCAGAACCTCATGCCGGCGATCGTCGACTGCGTGCGCGCCGACGCGACCCTCGGCGAGATCGCCGACACGTTGCGTTCCGTTTTCGGCGAGCACACGCCCGGCGACTCGGGCGCCTGAAGCGCATGTCCACTTCGTCCACGACCGTTCAGGGCGCCGAGGACGACCAGACTTCGATCACGCCGCGATCGAACCCGTTCGAGAAAAGCGAACCGTAGAGAGCGACCTCCGCGCCGGTGTACGCGTGCTGCGATCCACGGCTGGAAACGGCGGCGGGAGGAAGCGATAAAGGTTCTCATGACCAGTACGCGCAAGCGCCTGGCGAGAAAGCTCACACCGGGACATTCTCCAGCCGCGCGCCGGTGGCGGCGTCGAAAAGGTGCCAGGCCGCGGGGTCGATCGCGATCTCCATCGCTTTGCCGGGCGAGGGCGCCGCGCGCGGCGCGAAGCGCACGACGACGGGGTCCGCCGAACCCGCGACGCGCCCGTGAGCCAGCGTCTCGTGGCCCAGCTGCTCGAGAAAATCGACCTGGAAAGCGAGCGTTCCGGAGCCCGCATCACCGGTATCCGATCGCGGCGCGCTCGCCCCCGGGCGCGCCGCCTCTGCGCGGAAGCCCGCGAGGAGCCGGGTGTCCCGAGACACGCCCGGTGGCGGCCCGAGATCGCAGGCGACGGTCCGTTCGCCGATCACCAGCGTTCCGGGAGTCGAGCCCCAGCGGGCTTCGAACAGGCTCATCCTCGGCGTACCGATGAAGCGGGCGACGAAAACGTTCGCCGGCCGGTCGTAGATCGCGCGCGGCGTCGCCGCCTGCTGCAGAACTCCCCGGTCGAGGATCGCGACCCGGGTGCCCATGGTCATCGCCTCGACCTGGTCGTGCGTGACATAGATGGTCGTCGTTCCCAGCCGGCGATGAAGCGCGGCGATTTCGGCGCGCATCGACACCCGCAGGGCGGCATCCAGATTCGACAGCGGTTCGTCGAAAAGAAACACCGCCGGCTGGCGCACGAGGGCACGCCCGAGCGCGACGCGCTGACGTTGCCCGCCCGAGAGCTGGGCCGGGCGGCGGTCGAGCAGGCTGTCGAGTCCGAGCAGTCTTGCCGCCTCATCCACCCGGCGCGTCACCTCGTCTTTCGCGACGCGCCGCATCTCGAGTCCGAAGCCGAGATTCCTCCGCACGCTCATGTGCGGGTACAGGGCGTAGCTCTGGAAAACCATCGCGATGTCGCGTTCCCGCGGCGGCAGCTCGTTGACCCGGCGGCCGGCGATCCTCACTTCTCCCGCGTCGAGCTCTTCGAGTCCGGCGAGCAGCCGCAGCAGCGTCGACTTGCCACAGCCCGAAGGTCCGACGACGACCAGAAACTCGCCATCGTTCACCTCGAGGCTGAAATCCTCGAACACCGGAACGTTGCCGTAGAACTTGCGGATCCGCTCGAAACCGACGGTCGCCATAGTGTTAGATTCTCACGTCCGTGCTCCCCGCTGTCGAGTCGATTCCCAACGCGTGACTGCCAACACCGAATTTCCCGACGGCTTTCTCTGGGGCGCCGCGACGGCGGCCTATCAGATCGAAGGATCGCCGCTCGCCGACGGCGCCGGTGCCAGCATCTGGCATCGCTTCTCGCACACCCCGGGGCGAGTCGCCGACGGCGATACCGGCGACATCGCCTGCGACCATTACCGTCGCTTTCGCGATGACGTAGCGCTGATGCGTGACCTCGGTCTTTCGGCGTATCGATTCTCGATCTCGTGGTCGCGAGTGATGCCCGACGGCACGGGCGCCGTCAATCAGCGCGGTCTCGACTTCTACCGCGCACTGCTCGACGCGCTGGGCGAGGCCGGCATCGCCGCATCGGCGACGCTCTATCACTGGGACCTGCCCGCGGCGCTCGAGGATCGCGGCGGCTGGCTGAACCGCGACATCGCGAGCTGGTTCGCCGACTACGCGGAAGTCTGTTACCGCGCGCTCGGCGACCGGGTCGCGCTGTGGGCGACACTCAACGAACCGTGGGTCGTGGTCGACGGCGGCTACCTGCACGGTACGCTGGCGCCGGGACACCGCGGGCTTTTCGGCGCGCGACGGGCTGCGCACCACTGCCTGCTGGCGCACGCCTCCGCTCTCGCCGTCGGGCGCGCGCAGGGACTGAAGAATCTCGGCGTCGTGGTGAACCTCGAGCCGAAGCATCCGGCGAGCGATTCGCCGGCGGATCTTTCCGCCGCGCGCCGCGCCGACGCCTACATGAACCGGCAGTACCTCGAGCCTCTGCTCCTCGGCCGTTATCCCGACGAGCTCGCAGCCATCTACGGCGAAGCCTGGTCCGAACCCTCTCCCGCCGACATGGAAGCGATCCGCGCCCCGCTCGACTGGCTCGGCATCAACTACTACTCGCGAAGCGTCGTCCGGGCGGATTCGGCGGCGTGGCCCGTCGGCGCGAGTCGCGTGAAGCAGCGCCAGTGCACGCACACCGAAACCGACTGGGAGGTCTATCCGGCGGGCCTCGAGGAGACGCTGCGCGCGGTGCATGAGCGTTACAGTGCGCCGCCCATCTACATCACCGAAAACGGCTCCGCCTTCTACGATCCGCCGACGGCCACGGAAGGCCTCGTCGAGGATCCGCTGCGTACGGCGTATCTCCGTTCGCACCTCGCAGCGGTAAGGCGGGCGATCGCCGCCGGTGTCGACGTGCGCGGCTACTTCGCATGGTCGCTGCTCGACAACCTCGAGTGGAGTCTCGGTTTCGCGAAGCGCTTCGGTATCGTGCACGTCGATTTCGCGACGCAGCGCCGGACGCCGAAGTCGAGCGCGCGAGCTTATTCGGCCATCGCGCGCTCGAACGGCAGCGACGTCTAGACCGATCGCGCCCGGCAGATCGAGCCGCGGAGAGAAGCGCTGATTCATCCGCAGTGCACCTCGATCTCGTAGCGCTGGCCGCGTTCGACGGCCGAAAGGAACGGCACCGCGAACCGCACTCCGTCGACCCTGAGCTCGGCGGCACCGGGAGCGAGATCCCGCCGTCGGGCGATCGAAATCGCGAGCTCGGCGCCACGCCAGCTGCGCGTCAACGCAGCCTTGGGCCAGCTCGGTGGCAGACAGGGATCGAACAGCAGCCCCTCCCACGTCGGTCGAACGCCGAGCACCCACTCGTCGATGACTCGCGGCAACCATGCCGCGGATCCGGTGTACCAGGTCCAGCCGGCGCGACGGTGGAGCGGCGATGCAGGACCATCGACGTTGCCCGGAAGAACGTACGGCTCCGCCCAGTAACGCTCCGGATCCTTGTTCGAAGGATTGATCGCGGCGAGCAGGGATTCGACGAGCGCCGGCCGCCTGCCCTTGGCCGCCGCGGCGATGGCCCAGGTCGCGGCATGGGTGTAGACCCCGCCGTTCTCGCGCATCCCCGGAGCGTAGCGCGTGATGTAGCCGATCGTTTCGTCGGCGCGGGAGTAGGCCGGCGCGAGCAACAGTGCGCCGGCCGGGCTGACGAGGTGTTTCTCGACCGCGTCGAGGCAGGCTCCCGCGCGCTCGCCGGGCGCGGCGTCGGCGAGGATGGCCCAGGTCTGCGCATTGAGAAAGATCCGCCCCTCGTCGCAGTCCGCGCTGCCGATCCAACGGCCATCGTCGCGGGTCGCGCGGCGGTACCAGGCACCGTCCCAGGCGAATTGATTGACCGCCTCGATCAGGTTCTGGCGCCGGCGATCGAAGCGGGCGGCCGTCACTTCGTCGCCGCGGCGGCGATGGATCACGGCCCAGTCGGCGAGCACGAGGGAGAGAAATTGCGCCAGCCAGACCGATTCGCCGCGCTCCTCGAGACCCATCGCCGAAAGCCCGTCGTTCCAGTCCCCGGCACCGATAAAGGGCAGACCGCGCGGACTGGTGCGACGAAAAACGCGTTCGAACGCGCGGTTCACGTGCTCGGCCACCGTCGCGGGCGTCGCGTCATCGAGGAACGGAGCCTCGTCGTCGAGCACCGTCAGGTCGCCGGTCTCCTTGATGTAGCTTGCGACGACGAAAGCGAGCCAGAGGAGATCGTCCGACATCGTCGTGACGTGCCCCTGCTCGGTCACCGGATGCCACCAGTGGACGACCGAGCCATCGACGAACTGATGCCCCGCGTGCAGCCGGATCTGCTCGCGGCAGCGATCGGGCTCGATCGGCAGCCAGACTTGCGAATCCTGCAGTTGATCGCGAAAACCGAAGGCGCCGCTCTGCTGGTAGTAGCCGGCGCGCCCCCAGAGTCGTGCCGAGATCGCCTGATAGCGGAGCCAGTCGTTCGCCAGCCGGTTGAGGCCGGCGTCCGGCGTCGCGATGCGATGGTTGGCCAGGCGCGCGCGCCAGCCCTCGCGGACATTCCGCAGCGAAGCATCCATGACTTCGAGCGTAGTGAAGCGGGACGCGAGCTCCAGCGCGCCTTCGCGGTCCTCGTCCGTCGCGAGAACGAAGCCGCCGCGAAAAGTGGCGCCGGGCGCCAGTTCGAGCGCCGAGGCAAGTGCGGCGATCGGATCGTAGTGCCGCCCGAAGAGCCCTGGCCAGGTCGCCGGCGACAGCAGCGCCACCGGGCGGCTCCAGTCCCCGCCCCGCCCGAGAAACGCGGCCTTGTCCCCTTCCGCATGGTCGACACGTTGCGCAGCCGCGAAAGCCGAAACGTAGGGAAAGGAACGGTTCCAGTGTCCCCAACGCGGAGACCCGACATCCCACATGTGATTTCCGGCGACGATCGCCGTCCGTTCGCGACGTTCGCTGCGGCCGGGCGAGACGAGCTCCGTCTCGAGAAAGAGTTTCTGGAATTCGCGCCGCGGCGCGGGCGACGTCCCGCAGTTCCATTCGAGAACCGCAGCGAGCTCGAGCGCTCGATGCCGGCCGCTGCGATTCTCGACCTCGACGCTCCACATCTCCGCAGTTTCGTCAGCATCGACGAACAGCGTCCAGCGTGTCGCCAGTCCGGAGATTTCGCACTCGAACGTCGTATATCCGAGGCCGTGCCGGCAGACGAAGGAGTCGTAGGCGGGCGAGCACGGTGAAGGCGCGAGAGACGTCAGCAGGCCGCTCTCGGTGTCCCGCAGATATAGAAACCGGCCCGAGCGATCCTCGGTGAGCTCCTGTTGCCAGCGCACGATCGCACCGAGCTGTGAGTTGTCGATCCAGGAAAAACCGCTGCCGGTCTGAGAAACGGCGAGGCCGGCGCGCGGGCTCGAGATCAGGTTGATCCACGGCCGCGGTGTCCGCCAGTCCGTGATCCGGTACTCGCTGCCGTCTTCCGAGAAACGGCCGTAGCGATCCAGAACTTCAGCGACTTCATTCATCTTCATTCATCTCCCGACGCGTGTCCCGGACGCGCATCCGGCGCGCCCGTCCAGGCCTGCGATTCCTTCCAGGGTAGGTCGAGCTTGACCGGCAGGCGCTCGATTCTCACGGCTTCGGTACCCGGGGCGAGCAGCGTGATGCCCCCTTCGGGCCAGCGCGCCAGTTCGCCGATCTCGACGTGCAACATCCCGCCGGTCCGTCGCAGCACAAAGTTCAGCGGCCCCCAGGCCGTCACCAGTCCTTCGACACCCACGCTTTCGCCACTCGCGAGCCAGCGAGAGGGTATGCCGGCGGCGACGACCAGCGTGCGATCGCTCCGCCTCTCGTAGGCGAAAAGATCGAACAGCGAGCGTAGAAAATCGGACGCCACCCAGCCGTGCGGCAGATCGCCCAGGAACTCCATCGATCGCATGTCCCGCCGCACGACCTCCGGCCACTGATTCCACTCCGGCGGCTGGCGCACGGTGAGGAAATAGTCGACCAGGTCCGCGGCCCGATCCCGCCAGCCGAGTCGCACGAAGGCGCCGATCTGACGCATCTCGTACGGTGTGAAGCCACTCCAGTCGGCCGCCCCGGATCGCCGGCCCGAGAGCTCTCGCCAGTAGCGTTCGAATGTCGCTTCGAGCGCCGCGCGCGGAAGCAACGACTCGAGTCGTCCCGGGTCGAGCGCGATCGTCGTCGAGGTGGCGTCGAAATCGGCGAGCTCCGCGCAGCCCGGGATGTAGTCGATCGAGTGTGCGGCGCGTACCCGCGCGATCGATGCCAGCAGATCGGCGCGAAATTCCGCGCCCTGGGCGCGCCACTGTTGAGCGAGCTCCGGTCGATCGAGCCCGGCCGCAAGCTCGGCGGCATCCGAGAATCCCACGTCCGCCCAGATGTCGTCCCAGTACGAATGCATCGCCTTCGCCGAGTAGCCCTCGTGACTGATCGACTCCGGCAGCAGCCCGAAGAAGGCCTGCTTTTCCGGTCGAGTGAAGAGTGCCGTGCGGCGGGTCTGTCGAAGTCGCTCGAGGTAGTCCACCGCGCGTTCGACGTGCGGAAACTGACGCTCGGCAAAGGCGCGATCTCCGGTCGTGCGATAGACCTCGGCGATGAGATGAATGAGCTCGCCGTGACTGTCGTTCTCCGGCACGGGATCCGCGCCGCGTCGATCGACGCAACAGGGAACCTTGCCGTCGTCGAACTGATGGGCAGAGAACCACTCGGCGAAACCCTCGGCCACGTCGGCAAGTCCCGCCCGGAGCAGTGCCGTTCCGGTGAGCGCGCCATCGCGGATCCACGAGCGCGCGTAGGCGCGCGAGCCGGGCTGGATCGCCAGACCGTCGCGGTGGACGAGAATGTAGGCGAGTGAGCTTCGGGCCGCTCGCCCGAGCTCCTCCTCCGATTTCGGCAACAACAGCCGGACGCGATCCAGACGCCCGCGCCAACGCTCCCGTTCCTGCGCCATCGCCGCGTCGAAGTCCGGCGGATCCAGAGCGCCGTTCTCCGCGCTCCGGGCGGCGAACGGCAGCGCCACCACGATCTCCCGCCGCCCGCCGGGAGCGAGATCGATCGTCCACTCCAGGGCTCCTGAAGCGAGTCCCTGCGGGTCTTCTACCGCGAGAGAAGAAGGAGCTGCGGAGAACGGTGTCCCCGGTTTCGTCCCCCCGCGATGCCAGTGTTCGACGATCCCAGGCTCGGCGAAAGCGGCCACAGTGCAGTCATCCGCCGGCGGAAAGGTGCGCAGGCGCCGCTTCCCGTCGAGAATCAGCGCCGCATTCGCAGCGGTCGGACAGACGACTGACCGGATGGGCGAGACGCCGCCCGCGACGTTCAGAAATTGCTGCGGCGGATCGACCTGGAACGGCCGGATCGCGAGAATGAGGCGACCGCGCAGCGGGCGCTCCGGGGAAGCGGTGAGGAGATAGCGGACGAGCGTGCGGGACCGGCCCACGTCGCCGCTCGCCAGTGCGGTGATCGCGAGCTCGCCACCGGCGATCGAGCGCACGATCGTGGGCACCGGCAGGTCGCCGTCGAGGAGCGAGCGTTTCTCCGCACTCTCGTTCCAGCCCTGCAGACTTCGGCCGTCGTCGAAAAACGGCTCGAGAGAAAACGACCGTTCTCCGGCCTCGACGACTCCATCCTCCGAAACCAGAGCCTCTTCGTCGTCGCCAGCGGCGCCATCGACCCCTACGACCGTCCACAGGGATCCTTCGGTGAACGCCCGCGGATAGCTGCCGCGCGGACTCTCCGCGGCGATCCGGCGCACGAAGTCGTTTGCCGTCGCGCCGAAATCGAGCGGGCGCACATCGAGCTCGGCGAGCGCGATTCCGGCGACTCCCGAAGCGCGCGAGACGGTCAGACGCAGGAAGCGCGTTTCGGTGTCCGGCATCCGCAGGTCATTGCGAAGCGCTCCGGCCCGCGGAGCGCTCGCCTCTTCTCCCGCTTCGTGAAACGTCAGACCGTCGTCCGAGAGCTCGACCGAGAGCGCCGCCGGAGGCAGGAGCCAGTGGAGCGTCAGTCCACCGAGCTCGCGGCTGCGGCCGAAATCGACGATGAGCGTCGCGCGCGGCTCGTCGGTCCGCCAGGCGGTCGAGGGCGCACCGTCGATCGCCCGGCTGGCGGCGTTTCCGGGCGTCTCCGAGCTGGCGCGGGCCGTCGGAGTGCCGGCGTAGGGCGCCACCGGCGGGCGCTCCCGGAGCTCGAAGTCCGAGAGCCAGAGCGAGCCCCTTCCGCCCTGCGAAGCGGTGATGGCGAGCTCGATCGCCGAAATCTCGACCAGTGGAGCCGAAGACGGGCCCCAGGCGAACGACAGGGCGCTTCTTGCGATCCGCCGCGCGGCGAAAGCGGGCGTCGGTTCGACGTCGCGGCGGACGTTCCACCAGACGTTCTCGCCACCGGCGTCGATGAGTTTGACTTCGAGGTGATTCGTCGCCCCTTCGAAACGGAATCGAAACGCGATCTCGTAGTTCGGGGGCAGCACGAAGCGCAGCGGTCGCCGCGCTGCCGCCCATCCGGCATGGCCGTGAAAGTCGTAATCGAGCCGGAGCGCCGGCTGCCCGCGGTCGTCGATTGCCGGAACGATGGCGAGCTCGACGCCGTCGGATGGCGCGGAGATCCAAGCCGGAGCGTCGAGCAGGCCGGAGGTTCGAGAATCTCCCGCTGCAGAAGCGCTCGCCTCCGCTGCATGGATTCCGGTCGCGAACAGCGCGAGACCGGTCAGCGCGCCGAGGAGCCTCCGCACAGCGAAGCGGCCAATCACTCCTTGACGCTCCCGGCGAGAATCCCCCGCAGATAGTGCTTCTGCAGTGCGAGAAAGAGGAGAAGGCCCGGCAGAAGCGTCACGACGGCTCCGGCCATCATCAGCTCGGTATCCTGCACGTGTTCACCGGCAAGGTTCGCGAGAGCGACCGGCAAGGTGTGCTTCGATTCGTCCGTGAGAACGATCAGCGGCCACATGAAGTCGTTCCAGGCGGAAAGAAATGTGAACACACCGAGCGTGACCAGAATCGGCCGCAGGAGCGGAATGACGACCGTCCAGTAGATCCGCCACTCCGACGCACCATCGACGCGGGCGGCGTCCAGGAGCTCGTCGGGTATCGACAGCGCGAGCTGGCGAACGAGGAAGATGCCGAAGATCGTCGCGATCGCTGCGACGATCACGCCGCCGAACGAGTTCACCAGCCCGAGAGCCCGCACCTCGAGGAAAAGCGGCAGCACACCGACCTGTGGCGGCACCACGAGCGTCGCGAGCAGGATCGCGAACAACCGGTCGCGGCCACGGAAACGAAGCTTCGCGAAAGCGTAGCCGGCCATCGAGTTGCAGACCAGCGAAATCGCCGTGATCGAAAGCGAGAGGATCAGCGAGTTGAAGAATGCGCGACCGAGATTGAGCCGCGAGAAGAGGTCGCGATAGTGATCCAGCGTCGGCGGTGACGGCACGAGTCGCAGCGGCAGGCTGTTGGCCTGGCCGGTGGGCATGAACGAAGCGGCGAGCATCCACAGCAGCGGCAGCAGCGCGAGCAGCGCCGCGGCGACCAGGGCGGCGTTCACCCAGATGGTGCTCGATCGGCGGCTCATTCGTTCACCGGCTTGCTCTCGCGCCGCAGCGCCGCCTGAGCGAACGACGCCGCGAGGACGAGCGCGAAAAGGACGAAGGCGATCGCCGATGCCCGACCCATGCTCCACCAGCGGAAGCCCTGCTGATACATGAAGAGTGCGACCGTCGTCGTCGAGTTGAGCGGTCCGCCGCGCGTCATCACGTAGGGCTCGGCGAAGATCTGGAAGAGGCCGACCGTCGTCAGAACTCCGCAGAAAAGAAGCGTCGGCACGAGCGAGGGCAATGTCACGTGACGGAACTGCTGCCAGGCCGAGGCGCCGTCGAGTTTCGCCGCTTCGTAGAGACTCTCCGGAATCGAACCGAGGCCGGCGACGAGGATCACCAGGACATAGCCGAAGTTTCGCCAGACGGAAAGCAGGGCGATTGCCGGCAACGACCAGGCCGGATCGCCGAGCCAGTCGATCGCCGGCAGACCGAAGGCTCCGAGGAGATGATCGAGCAGCCCGTAGCGCGGGTGGTAGAGGGATCGCCAGACGATCGCGACCGCGACCAGCGCGCTCACCACCGGAGCGAAGAAGATGGTGCGATAGAGGCCGCGGAACCGGGCCAGTCGCGAATGCACGAGCAGCGCACCCCCGAGCCCGGTCGCGATGGTCGCCGGCAGGCCGAGCGCGACGAGGATCAGCGTGTTGCGCAGCGCCAGCCAGAAGAGCGGGTCACGAAGGAGACTGAGATAGTTGGAAAAACCGATCCAGCGCGCATTGCCGATGTCAGCCACGGCATAGAGATCGAAATCGGTGAAGGACAGCAGCAGTCCTGCGAGGACCGGCACCGCGAAAAATAGCACGATCGCCGCCAGCGCCGGCAGGAGCAGGAGGAGGCCGGCGCGGGACTCGGCACGGGTGCCGCGGCCGGGCCTGGCTGCAGTGCTCATGGGTCTCCCCCGCCGCTCGTCGCGCCGGCTGCACCCCTGTTGACGTTGGCCCTGGCGGCCGCCCGATCGAGCATGAACCGCCGCTTCCCGAGGATCCGGTCGACATCGTGATCGAGCAGTTCGAGCGCGCCATCGAGAGTCCGCGCGCCGCGCACGACCTGTTCCGCAGCATCGGCGACGCGCAGCGCGATCTGCTCGCACTCGGGAACCTTGGGCAGCGGGCGCAGGGCCGAGAGCTGCAGCCGGAACGCCGCGCTCCGCGGGTCATCGGCGAGATTCGTCCGGTCCCAGGCACTGCGGCGCGCCGGAAGATTTCCGGTGAGCTCGTGAAAACGCACCTGCTGATCCGGCGCAGAGAGAAACTCGATGAACCGCCAGGCGGCTGGCTTGGTGCTGCCGGACCGGAACAGCACCAGACTGGAGCCGCCCGCGAGTGAGGTGCCGGGATAGCTTCCGCTGCCGTCCGGTGCCGGCATCGGCGTCGTCGACCAGCGATCCTGCATCGCGGGCGGAAGCCGGTCGCGGAACTCGCCGAGGTTCCACGGCCCGGTGATGAGCATCGCGAAGTAGCCTTCCGCGAACTGCTGATAGAGATTGGCGACTCCGCTGTAAGTCAACGGAGGAGCGAGCTTTTCGGTGAACAGGCCGGCATAGAAATCGAGCGCGGTGCGAAAGCGCGGATCGCGGAAAGCTCCGTGGCGGCCGCCGTCCGAGAGCAGCTCGGCGCCGGTCTGCATCCCGAGCAGCACCGGTTTCTCCCATTCGTCGATCGGCAGGAGGATGGCGAAGCGGTCCTTGCCGACATGCGCCTTCACCTTCCGCATCGCCTCGCGCCACTCGCTCCAGGTGTGCGGCGGCCATGCGGCACCGCTCTCGGCGACGAGATCCGTGCGGTAGAAGATCACCCGGGTGTCGACGTACCAGGGAACTCCCCAGGTCACGTCGTCGACGATGTTCGCATCCCACGATCCCGGGAAGTAATCGCCGCGATCGATCTCATGTCCGGTGCGGAGATCCTCGTCGAGCGGCGCAATGGCACCGAGCGCGGAGAACTCCGAAATCCAGGTGTTGCCGATCTGCGCGACGTCGGGCGTCGCATGGCCGACGAATGCGGTCAACAGCTTCTCGTGCGCAGCGACCCACGGAATCTGTTGCAGCTCGACGTGAACGCCGGGGTTCCGACGTTCGAATTCCGGAATGAGCTCGCGGACGACTTCGCCCTCGCGACCCAGGGCCCAGAAGCGGACGAGCGCGGGATCGCCCCTTCCTTGCCCGCTGCAGGAAAGCTGCAGGATCGTCGCGACGGCAAGCGCCGCCGTCGACTTCAGTGCTTTTCGTCGAGCCATTCGCCGCTGAATCCCGCGCGCGTGAGTCCACGGCGGATGACTGGATGGTCGCGCATCACTTTCCAGATCAGGCCCGAGCGGTAGTTCTCGATCATCAGCAGGATCGGACCCTGATCGATCCCGAGATAGTCGCTGTCGTACCACCCCGCACCCGGCACGACGTGTCCGTCGTGGACCGCGATCTCGGGAAAGTCGAACGTCGGGTTGAAGGCGTCGAGAAAACCGTATCGTGTGTAGAGCTCATCGCCGTGTCGGCGCGCCATCTCGACGAGCGCCGGCAGCGCGATCTCGGGCGCGAAGGCCATCGATCCGCCGGCCGCCGTCGGAGTGATCGTGCCGTCTTCGACATCGCGGCGCGGACCGATACCGCGGCCGGCGTAGCTCCAGAACGCGCGAGTTTCGCCATTCACCTCGTGATGGATGTCCGCCGGACCGTCGCTCGCCGAGACGCCCCAGACCGCGGCGTCGATCCCCTTCCAGCCGCGCGGATTCGCTGCCGCCCAGGCCTGCTGCGCGAGCGTCGCGCGGCGCGAGTTCTCGAAGTAGTCGAAGCCGAGCCGCGCGTTCGCAGCGTCGTGGATGCCGCGGAAATCGACCCACACGTGCGTGTATTGATGCCCGAAAAGAGGTCCGAAGTCGAGGTAATGCTGACCGTAGAAATCGATGGCCTCGTACGTGCTCGTCCACTTCGTCCAGGCCTCGGGCTCGACCGGATGGGTCGGCGAACCGAGCGCCAGGATGTAGAGCAGCATCGCTTCCGAATAGCCCGTCCAGTCGAGATGATGGAAGCCTTTCTCGGGATACCAACCCATGGCGACGAGGGGCGGACGCGTCTGCATCCAGGTCCAGTCGACGCGGGCGAAGAGCTCCTCGGCGAGATGCCGGATCTCGATCTCGAGCGGAACCTCGCGATCGAAGTAGCCCTGGACGAAAAGCACACCGGCAAAAAGCAGCGCCGTGTCGATGCTCGAGAGCTCGACATCGCGGTAGCGCGAACCGTCCTCGAAGCTCAGGAAATGGTAGAAGAACCCGTGGTACCCGGACATTCCGGTCGCCCTGTCGCCCTGAGGCAGGCGCTCGAGGATGCGCAGCGTAACTGCCACGCGCTCCGCGGCCTCCTCTCGCGTGACCCAGCCACGTTCGGCGCCGACGCCGTAGCTCGTGAGTCCGAATCCGATGGCGGCGATGCTCGAGAACGTCTTCGCCGGCCAGCGATCGGGAACGAGACCGGTCGTGGGGTCGGTCGTTTCCCAGAAGTAGCGGAAGGTGCGGCGCTCGAGATCGACCAGAAACGGATCGTCGCGATCCGCGACAGCGGCGGACGCCGAGGCCGGGGATGAGCTCGGCGCTTGCGCGGCCGGCGATGCAGCAGCCGCCGGGGGAACGACGACAATGGACTGCTTTGGAAGATGAGAAGAAGGCGCACAGGCGAGCGCGCCGAGAAGAAAGACGACGCCGACCGCCGGCGAAAAGCTCTGCTGTCCGCCGGCGGCCGTCGTTTTCATGACGTCAGAAGGAGACCCGTGCGCCGATCTGGAAGCGACGGGCGTTGAAGGCCACCGTCGGGTTGCCGACATTCGGATTGCCTTCCGGAGGAATGAAGGAGTCGAAGCCGCTGTAGTTGTTGAAATCGAACACGTTGAACGCTTCGCCGGTCACCGCGATGCGCACGCGATCGGAGATCGCCGGTGCCTGCCACTCGAGACGCAGGTCGACGCTCCGGTAAGCCCACGCATTCGGGATGATGAAGTCCTTCTTCTCCGGCCGGCCACCGTTGAAATGAGTGACGCAGTTCGCGAACCCGGCCGAGCAGTCCGTGAAGGTATACGGCGTGCCCGATCCGAGCGTGATGATCGACGACACCATGAAGCTCCATGGCAGCGCGACCGTGCCGCTCATCACCAGACGATTGCGCTCATCGCCGTTCGCCGGGAACTTGTAGAAGTCATCCACGGAAACGTAGTCGAACCCGAACGCCGTGCCCTCGTCGAGGGTACCGTTCTGAAAGCCCTTGCCGTAGGTGTAGGCGATGTTGGCGCCCCAGCCCGAGCTCGCCGTGAACGGCTTGTCGAGAGTCAGGAAGATACCGTCGTACCAGGTCCTGCGGACGTCGGAGCTGCGGAGAATGAATCCGTAGCCGGGGATCTGGACTTCGAGGCCGAAACGGTCGTTGAACGCAGCTCCCGGAGGCAGCGTGCCGAAGCCCCACGACAGCCCGTTGTATCCCCGCGAGTTGGCGTACGAAAGGCTGCCCATCCAGTTGCCGAGCTTCTGCCGCAGTCCGACGGTCCACTGGTTTGCATACGGCGGGCGGGTGTCGTTCGCGAGCAGGTAGAGCTCGGGTCCTGGAGTCGAACCGGACGCGATCAGATCGGCGAGCCCACCCGCAGAAAGATACGCCGGATTCCACGGAATCGCCGCCGTACCGCAGCCGTCCGGCTGCGTACCGTCGTCGTCCTGGAAGCAGAACTCGTAGGTCTTGAAGGAATGGCGGAACTGTTCGTCGAAGATGTCGTTCAGGGTCACACGATCGTAGTACTTGCCCCAGCCTCCGAAGACGACGGTCTCGCCGGTTCCCTTGACGTCCCAGGTGACGCCGACGCGCGGCTGGATCATGCCGGTGTAGCTCGAACGATCGCTGCCGTCGGTGATGAAGTTGTTGACGTCGATGATGTCCGGGATGCACCACTGCGTCTGCCCGCCGATCGGCTGCGAGTAGTTGCGGCAGGAGGTGCGCAGGCCGTTCGCAACGTCGGGCGGCGTCACCCAGTCGTTGTTCAGCATGTTCGTTTCGTAGTCGTAGCGCAAACCGAGATTGACGGTGACGTTCGGAAGAAGCGCCCAATCGTCCTGGACGTACGCTCCGTACTGCTCGTTCGAGAAGTCGAGCGACGGATCGCCGAATCCGAAGCGGGCGAGGAACGGATGCTGCCAGTTTTCCGAGCTCCGGTATTCGAAGTACGGATTGGCGAAGTTGGTCTTCGAGATGTCGTAGTCGACCGCGTTGGCGGTGATTCCGCCCTTGAGCGAGTGCGAGCCGTGCCATTCGAGGAAATAGGAAAGGTCATCCCGGATGGCAACCTTGTCCTGAACCACGTCCTGCGACGAGTCCCGGCTGCCGATGTCGAGGAGGCCGACGTAGTTCTCGTGCGGCAACGAGGAATCGACTGCGGTCGGATTCCAGTCCATCTTCTGCTTCGTGACACTCGCTTCGTTGAACCAGCCGCCGCCGACCCACTGGTGGCGCAGGACGAACGCGCTGCTGGTGTTCTTGAAGTTTTCCGCTCCCTGCCGCACCCGCTGGCCGCCGAAGCCGCGCAGCTCGTCCTCGTCGCGGCCGTAATAGCTGAGCGCGACCGTCTGGCTCTCGGTCGGCTGCCAGTCGAGCTTGCCGAAGTAGAGATTCGACGTGAGCGGTGCCGACAGCGTGCCGATGTCGAAAGTGTCGAGCCTCGCGCGGACGTTCGCGGGCGCGGAGTTGTACTGCGATCCGCGGGTCACCGACGAGAAGACGTCGCGGTCGTTGCGCTCGAAGGAGAGGAAGAAATGCAGCTTGTCCTGCTGGATCGGCCCACCGAAGGTCAGACCGTACTGATTGCGCTCGTAGTCGGGCTTCTTGTCCCCGCGCTCCTTGGCGAACGTGTCGAGACTCACCATCGAACGGTTCTGGAAGAGATAGAAGGCGTCACCGTGGTAGTCGTTGCCACCGGACTTCGTCACCGCGGTGATGACCGCGGCCGCGGCCTTCTCGTACTCGGCCTTGTAGTTCTGCGTGAAGACCTTGTACTCCTGCACCGCGCCCTGCGGAAACGGATTGCCGCGGCTGGTGTCCTGCATGAACGCGCCGCCCTGAATCAGGTCGTTCTTGTACGACTGACCGTCGACGAACACGTTGATCTGCTTCGGATTCGAGCCACCGCTGCGGAAGGACTGACCCGCCGCGTCGTTGTCCTGGGTGAACTGAACTCCCGGAGCAAGACCCGCGAAGGAGAGGAAGTTACGGCTGTTCTGCGGCAGATTCTCGAGCTGCTGCTGCGTGATGTTGGTCGAGATCTCCGAGTTCCGCGTGTCGAGCAGAAGATCAGTCGCTTCTCCCGTGACCGTGATGCCCTCGACGACGACCTCGGAAGGCGATACGAGAAAATCGGCAACGACGTTCTGTCCGACGAGGAGCTGGATCTTGCGGCTCTGCTCCGCGACGGCCGGGGAAGAAACCTTGATCTCGTAGGTGCCGGGCGCAAGGCCCTGCAGAGAGAACGCGCCATCGGCTCCGGTCTGCACCGTGCGGTGAAAACCGTTGGCCACGTCGGTGGCGGTGATCTGGGCATCGGCGATCGGGCCGCTGCCATCCTTGATGACGCCACGTACGGAGCTCGTGGTGCCCTGGGCGAACATCGGCTGCGCGAAGAGCGCAACGACGAGGAGGCCGACCAGGGCCCCCAGCGTTCGAATCGACTGCGACGGCTGTTTCATCTCGAATTCCTCCGTGGCGTTGCTGTGGACTGTGTGGGGCCTCCCGGGGGCGCGGTGGAGCCCCGGGGGACGAGGGTGGCGGCGACCACTTCGTGGTGTCGCGGACGTTCGCCGACGGCGTCGACGGCGATGAGAAGACGTTCAACCGCGCGCGCGCCGAGCTCGGCGATCGCGACGCGGACCGACGTGAGGCCGGGCGAGAGGTAGCGCGACATCGGCACGTCGTCGAAGCCGGCGATCGATATGTCGCCCGGCACTTCGAGGCCGCGTTCACGGACGGCGGCGAAGCAGCCGATCGCCATCGCATCGTTGGCGGCGAAAATCGCAGTCGGCCGCGATTCGAGCTCGAGGATGCGCTGACCGGCGCGAAATCCGGACTCCTCGCGAAAATCGCCCGCCAGAACCCACTCTTCGACGAACGGAACGTCGCGCGCAGCGAGCGCTTCGCGATAGCCGAGCATGCGCTCCGCCGCGTCGAGGTTTCCCTCGGGTCCGCTGATCATCGCGATGCGGCGATGGCCGAGATAGAGCAGATGCTCGACGAGCGCGCGAGCTCCGCCGCGATTGTCGATGCGGATCGAATCGTGGAGCGAAGTCTCGTCCGCGGCGTTGAGCATCACGACCGGCACTCCCGGCGGAATCGACGGGCGCGCGGCTTTTGCTGCCTTCGCGTCCGCCGGCTGCTGCACCGGGCTCATCACGATCAGCCCGTCGACACGCCCGTGCAGCGCGGCGAGGACGGCATTCGCCTCCGCGCTCTTGCTGTGGGATCCCGAGACCAGAATGTGGTAGCCGGTGCGTCGGGCGGCGAGATCGATGCCGCGGATGAGCTCCGAGAAGAATTCGCCGTGCAGATCCGGCAGCACGACGCCGAGGCTGAGTGTGCGCCGGGTCGAGAGCGATCGCGCCGCACTGTGGGGAACGTAGCCGAGCTCGGCGATCGCCGCGAGGACATGCGTTCGCGTCGATTCGCGAATCGCCCCTTTGCCGTTCAGGACGCGCGAAATCGTCGCCACGGAAACCTTGGCGAACCTGGCGACTTCGCGAATCGAAGGGCTCGAGCTCATACCGACCGGATCTCCGACCTTGCCGGAACCTTGTGACCGTATCGTTCCGGCGTCGACATGCGGCTGACGAAATGTAACCGATTACCAGCGGGACACTAATCGCCCCACCCCGGTCCGTCAAGCCTCACCTGTTCGAGGGAGAAATCGCCTCGGTGCGGGAGCTGTCGCTGTAATCGGTTTCAGCCTGGAGCGGCAAAGAGCTGGCGAGGGAAGTTCGACGCCGGTCCGCGAGAGGACCGGCGGTCGAGCTAGGGGGCGGGAGGGGAGGCGGCGGCAGGGGAGGCAGAAGCGGCTGCCGGCGACGTGGGGGCGGCGGCATCGGGAACCGGCACGGCGGCGCGGACGACGGCGATCTTCGCCTCGAGGTCGGCCACGGCGGACGGAGCGAGCGGGAGAACGACGTTCCGTCCCCGGGTATGCGCCGGCGACGGAGCCCCCGGAGCCGGCGGGGCATCGAGCGACAGCACCTCTTCGTTCCCGTCGGCGTCGGAGAGCGTCAGCGTGAGGACCGGGCGGGAAGCAGGAGTCGCTGCGCCGGATGCGTCGGAAATCGTGGCGGACTTGATGCCCACGATCGCGTACAGCAGATCGCTTGCCGCAGTGAACGGAATCTTCTGGCTGTCGCGCAGCCACTCGCCGTTCGCCCGCCGGAGCTCGAACGCTCCGCCCGCCTCTTCGACGCGCAACTTCTCGATGCGCCAGTTTTCGAACCGCGTCCAGCTCCGGCTGCGCCAGGCGAGCGCCGGTCGCACGATGCTGTCGCCGATCTTGCTCGCACTCTCGAAAACCTGGTCGCCGACCCGGAAGACGCGCTTGCCGGGCGAGCGCTCGCCGCCGACCTCGATGCGAAGCGGTTGCGATTCACCGGCAATACCGACTTCGATCGCGCCGGCGGGAGTGGCGAGCGCCGCCGTGACATCGGCTGCGAGCGGCGGATCGAGGAACGTCTCCATACGCAAGGCCGCGAGATCGCTGAATACGGCATCCGTCAGATCCCGGTCGAGCCAGTCCGCGACCGGACTCTCCATGCGCAGGGTCTCGCCGCTCCGCGCCAGCGCGACGGGCGCGCCAGTGACCGGAGCCAAGGTCACGCGATCGATCTTGTCGCGCGCCGCGGTGACGACTTCCCGGGTCCGCCAGTCTCCCGCCGGCCGCGCAAGCTCCACAAGGAGAGTATCGGCAGTCACCGCAGGAGCCGTTCGGCCGCTCGCGGCGACGACGATGTCGTGACTCGCCGGCACGCTACCGCCGATCTCGAGCGCTCCCTCGGTCGCACCGCTTTTCCAGGTGATGCGCCCGCGCGGCGGATCGAGGCCGACGTCTTTCTTCGCCACCCCCTCGAGGCTGCGCGTCGACTCGAGAGTCAGAAGCTCCGAGACCACCCGATCGACCGCGGCGCCATCGGCGACCTTCGAGAACGGCTCGACGATGCGCCAGATCCGCTTCTCCGTCGCTCCGGCGAGCACCGACGCGAGGGGGCTTTCCGGCCGGCCGGGCGTCGCCGGCAGCTTCGAGTCCACCGCGGCTTTCGCCGGATCGCGCTCGAACCGCACCTTGGCCCCCTGCCACTCGAGTTCGATCGACACGATGTCGTCGGCCTTGGCGTCGACCAGACGTTTCGCCGCCGCCGTGCGCTCGTCTGTCGAAGCGACCTTGTCGCCGGTGAAATAGAGGATCGCGAGCAGCGCGCCGACGACGGCAGCGAGAACGGCGAGGGTGCGCGGTCTCAAAGGTCTACCGCCGGCGCCGGAGATAGACCGCGATGCCGGCGGCGATCGCGAGCGCCGGCATCCCGGCGAGCACCAGCCAGGTGATCCCCGAAAGCTGTCCGGGCGTGAGAGTCATGCGCACCTGTTCCGGCTTCTTCGGTCCGATCCCGAGAAGCTTCTGCCGGTCGAGGAGCCAGTTGAAGGTATTCGAGAGCATCGTCGGATTTCCCGACAACGTCAGCAGACTGTTGCTCGCGAAGTCCGTGTCGCCGACGACCACCAGACGCCATTTGGGAGCGTCGGCCGGACTCACGACCGGCGGAGGCGGCGCCGCCGTCTCGTCTTCCTCGACATCGGGCAGCGGCGTCTCGTTCGATCTGGCGCTCACCGCGACGGCGAGCGGCACCGGTCCGGTCATGTCCTTCGCGTCTTTGGCGACCGCCTTGAGGTTCGCGAGATCGCTCTCGCCCCAGCCATCGGCCGTCGTCTGCAGCAGGACCTGCGATGCCATGCCCTCCGGCGCTTTGCCGGCGCCGATCGAGCGCGCCAGAGCGACGATGACGCCGACCTTGGCCTGTTCGAGGCTGCGCACGATCGGATGGCCACCCAGCGCTCCGGCGAAAAGCGTTTCAGCGCCGTAGAGCGGTACCGTCGCGCCGGGATCGACGACGATGTTCGCACCGACCTCGACGCCGTAGGCGCTGAGCCAGCTCTCGAGTCCGGTCGTGAGGACTCCGCCGCCAGGAGCGAGCTCGGGATCGAGCAGGACGAGCATGCGCCCGCCGTGATCGAGGTAACGCCCGAAAGCCGCGAGCTCCGGCTCGACGAACCGGGTCTTCGCACCGGCGACGACCAGAAGATCGGTTCCCTGGGGAACGTCCGGCTGACCGAGCGACTCCCAGTTCGCGAGCTCGACGTTCTCCTTGCCGACGAGATCGCGCACTCCCGAGAGTCCGGCGCTTCCCGTCTCGTCGATCGACGCCTCACCGTGTCCCGAAGTCAGCAGCACCTTCGGCTTGCGGCTTTCGGCAAGCTCGAGAATGGCGCCGGTGAAGGCCTCTTCCCCCTTGAAGCCGGTCATCTCCGGCGCCCCGCCGTACTGGATCGCCGAGTAGTCGTAGTCCGCGAGAGCGCTCTCCTCCACGACCCGGCGATCGGTGCCGCTCTCGAAAACCACGACGTTCAGACTCGAAAGCTGAAACTTGTCGACCAGACGCTGCGCTTCGATCAGGTTCTTGTCGGCTTCGATCGCGCGATAGTGGATCTTCGGCGACTTCGCCGCGTAGCGCTCCAGCAGTTCCTTTGCAGAGTCATGCAGCGGCGAGCCTGCCGGGAGAAACATCGTGACGTCGATCTCCTTGTCGAGACCGGCGAGAATCGATCCGGTCTTCTCCGACAGGGAGTAAATCTGCGACGAGGTCCAGTCGAACCGGTGATAAAAGCGCATGCCGACGTAGTTCACGATCGCGACGAGCGCCGCGACGAGCAGCACTCCCGCCGAAAGCAGCGAACCGCTCGCGACGGCGCCGCGCCAACCCTTGCCTCCGTTGCCGCTCATCGCCTTACCGCCACTTCTTCGCCGCGAGCGCGCGGCTGGTCAGAAAGAGAAAGAAACCGGCGCCGCTCGCATAGTAGACAAGCCGCCGGGTATCGACGATGCCTTTACTGAAGTCGTCCATGTGCTGCCAGAGGTTCATCTGTCCGAGTACTTTCTTGGCGATCTCGCCATTGACGAGGTTCTCGAGCAGCCCGCAGCTGAACAGCACGAGCAGACAGAAGAAGGTGACGACTGCCGCGACCATCTGGTTCTTCGACGTCGCCGAGGCGAAAACGCCGACCGACAGGAACAGGGCACCGATGCCGATGATGCCGAGGTAAGCGGCAGCGACCGGACCCCAGTCGACGGGAGTGAACCAGCGCACGATCGCGACGTAGACGAGCGTCGGCGCCCAGAGGAAAAGGTAGAAGGTGAGCGCGGCGAAGTACTTCCCGAGAACGACCTGCGTCTCCGAAATCGGCGAGGTCAGCAGGGTCTCGATCGTTCCGGAACGCAGCTCCTCCGAGATCAGTCGCATCGAAAGGAACGTGCCGGCGAAGATGAGCACCAGCCAGGTGAAGATCGTCTGCCCGAAGAAAAGCTCGAGCGGTCGACCCGCGGCCGCGCGCGGATCGGCGAGAAACGCCACGATGAGCGAGAAGTAATAGCCCTGCACGAGAATGAAGAAAGTGAGGATGACGTAGGCGAGCGGCGAGAAGAAGTAGGCCCGGAGCTCCCGACCGAAAACTGCCAATGCGCCCTTCATGCCGCCTCCCCTGCGACCTGCGCCGCCTCGGCCGGAAGCGCCGGCTCCTCCGCGTCGCGTGTCGTCAGGCGGACGAAAATATCCTCGAGCGACGCGCGCTCGGAGGCAAGCTCGACGAGCACCCACGAGCGCGCCACGGCCAGGCGGAAGATCGCCGCGCGCGGATCGGCGCCCTGCGCCGCTTCGAGGACGAAGCGGTGCGGATGTTCCGGATCCGGACGGACGGCACGGATCCCCTCGATCTGCTCGAGGGCCACGGCCATCTCCGCGCCGGCGGGAGCGCCGGCGGAGTCGAATTCGACGCTCACCGCGACCTGTCCCTGAAGGCGTTCGCGCAGCTGGTCGGGGCTCCCTTCGGCGACGATGCGGCCGCGATCGAAGATCAGCACGCGGCCGCAGAGCAGCTCGACTTCGGGAAGGATGTGCGTCGACAGCAGCAGCGTGTGCTTCTCGCCCAGCTCGCGGATCAGTTCGCGGATCGCGACGATCTGTTTCGGATCGAGGCCGACCGTGGGTTCGTCGAGCACCAGAACCTTCGGATCGTGCAGAATCGCGCCGGCCAGACCGACCCGCTGGCGATAGCCCTTCGACAGGGTCCCGATGACCTGACGTCGGACATCGGAGAGCAGGCAGCGATCGAGAACGTCCCCGAGACGGCGGCGCGTCGTCGTCCGATCGAGTCCCTCGAGGCGCGCGCGGTACGCCAGATACTCCTCCACCCGCATCTCGGGATAGAGGGCGACGCTCTCGGGCAGATAGCCCAGCTGGCGGCGGACCGCGACCGAATCGCCGAAGAGATCCTGTCCGGCGAGCGTCACCCGCCCGGCGGTCGGCGGCAGGAAACCGGTGATCATGCGGATGGTCGTGGTCTTCCCGGCGCCGTTCGGGCCGAGAATACCGACGATCTCACCCTCCGAAAGTGCGAAGGAAACGTCGGAAACGGCGGTGAAATCGCCGAATTTTCGGGTCAGGCCTTGCGCTTCGATCATGCCGTCAGGCTAGCAAAAGCGGTGCCTTGAAAAACGGCGCCCAGCGCGTCAGCTTGGCGCGACAGCTACAATCGCCTCGATATGGCCCCCCCGGACAAGGCAAAAGGAATGAAGTCGGCGTACGAACTGGCACTCGAGCGCATGGAGTCCCAGGGCATGGATCGCCCGAGCTCGACCACACTCTCCGAAAGCACCAAGCAGGCGATCTCCGAAGCCCGCGCCCTCACCGTCGCGAAGATCGCCGAGCTCGAAATCCTCCACCGCGACCAGATGGCGAAGCTCACCGACCCGGGCAAGCGCATGGAGCAGGAAGAGTTCTACCTGCGCGAGCGCGAAACGCTGACCGAAGCGGGCGAAAAGAAGGTCGAGAAGATCCGCACCGCGGCCGGCTGATCACCACCAGGGTGGCGCGAATTCACGGCAGATTGCTCGCGAAGCTCGCCGCCTCCCAGATCAGGTTCTCGAGGTCCGAGAGAGCCTTGTACGCGGCAATGGATGGATACCGGGTCGCCAGTCCACTCGAGTCCAGCACGCTGATTTCCACCCAGGTGTTCGTGCCCGGCGGACCCGATGCCGGACGCAGACGCAGCTTGCCGGTGAAGATGTTCGCCGGCTGCGCTTTGACCGGCCGTCTCGCCGAGTCGAGGTTCCTGCGCTGCGAAGCCAACGCGACCTCGTCGTAGTGCGTCAGGTCACCGTCCTGCACGTCCTGCAGGATTCGGTCGCGGATGTCGATCGGCAACTGAAGCTCTCGGCCGTTCGGGAAGGAGGAGCTTTCGAGCTCGACCGTCCCGGATGCATAGACTTTGAGCGCCGTCGCGCGCAAGGTGCGCTCGTCTCGTGCCGAAAAAACCGCGACGGGCCGGCGATCGTTCGGAAACGAGAACTCGAAGCTCGGTCGAATCGTCGCGTCGATCGAAAACCCCTTCTGCCGGAGAGATGACTGAAGTCTCTGAATCCGCCGGAGAGCTTCCATTTCCGGCACATCTTGGCCCTCCATCAGCAAGCCTAGCGTCGAACCGTCCAACCAGAACTGATTCCTGACCACCTCGGTTGAACGGTTCCACAGGCCTTGCCTTCGCAGAAGAGAAATCGAAACGTACTCGGCGCCGGCGTCGGAAACGTACCCACGCATGCGCAGATCTCGGCGGTCACGTTCGGCGAGCGATTTGGGGTCGAATCGGTCCAAGCCCGAATCGGCGATGTCGGAAACCAGCTGCAGTACCTCCCCGGGAGTGAGTTGCAGGAAGCTCGTGCGATACGCCCCGTGGGACTCTCGCCCGTAGGAGCTCTCCGTCCTCATCTGCCCGTCTCCGTAAAAGGATGTGATTGAGGTTTCACTGCTCAAACCCCCAACCGAGGAGATCGTCAGAAAAGCCCGAACAGGGTCAGGGTCGACCGCGAGCAGCGGACGCGATTCGCTTCCCGCGCCGCAACTGCAGCCGCCGGTGAGCGCCAGAAACGCGCCCAGCCAAAGAGGGAAAGCGGAAAAGCTCGCCATCTCTTTTTTCATTCTCAGCGCTTTTCGCCTTTCAGCGCTCGAGGCCGGTACGACTCCGCCTCGAGCGTCTCATCAGAACGGCATATCCTCTTCTTCCATCCCGAAGTAATGCCCGAGCTCGTGCTGGACGGTCTCTCTTACTTCGCGCATCACGGCGCGGCGGGTGACGCATTCGCGGAGGATCGGGCCGCGGAAGATGAGGACGCGGTCGGGCAGGCCGGAGTAGAAGCTGTCGCGCTCGGTGAGGGGCGTGCCCTGATAGAGCCCGAAAAGCTCATCGCGTTCGGGATCCTCCGGGTCGATCCCGACTTCGATCAGATCTTCGTCGGAGGGCTCCTCGGCGATCATGACCGCGACGTTGTCGAGCGCCGCCTTGAACTCGTCGGGAAGATTTCCCAGCGCCTGCTCGACGAGCGCCTCGAACTCCTCCGGCGGAACTCTCACTCCCCCTTCCCTTCCCGCACCGGCGCAGGTTCGGGAACACGCCAGGTCAACCGATAGGTCGCCGCCGGACGGAGAAGCTTCATCAACTGGTCGGAGATGTCGGTCGGTGAGGGCGGAGGCGCCGAAGCGACTCCGCTGTCGCGCACGATCGAGGCGTCGACGAAGCGCGCGATGTCCATGGGCGCATCCGGCGTTCCCCGCAGATGATCGAGCATCGCTCTCAGCGGACCGGCGGTGAGCCACTGCATTTCGAGCGGGTCGAGCGCTGCGAGCAGGCTGCATTCGGGAAAGGCATAGCCGAACTCGTCGTCTCCCGGCTCCGCGGCCTCGAAGCCCTCGACCTCGCCTGCGGGCACCAGCAGCGAAACGAGAAGCTGCGCCGAGAGCGGATGAAAGACCTTTCTCACCCGCTCATCGAGAGAGAAGGCGTCGCTCGAATCGATTTCGAACGCCAGGAGAAGGTCGGCGAGGCCGCGATTGACGGCTTCCGCGAGAGCCGCAGCGGCAGGAGGCAGCTCGGCGGACGGCAGACCTTTTCCGCCCGCCTGTTCACCCTTCCCGAGCCTCACCTCGAATACCCTTTTCCAGCAGCTTTCTCTCTCATCGACGTGGTCGGCAAGGTAGCTTTCGAGCGCGAAGACTTTCGCGAGGTAGTGCGCGAACGCTCCGCTCCACTCAGCGACCTCCAGCGCGACGCGCTGGCGCTCGCGGCGCGTCGCGCGGCTCGCTCCGGAGGGCGTGACCTCCAGCGTCGCCGTTTCGCCGTTGCGCGAATAGGCGTACGAGACCGGATCATCGGCGAAGACAGCGTCGAATCCGGAGGGGTCCGAAAGCTCGGCCCAGCGGCGAAAAGCGCGCACCTTCCCCTGGGTGCGCTGCCAACTCAATCCGTCGTCGCCGGTCGTCAGATCGGCGAAGCGCGCGAACCACGGATCGCTCCCTTCGAGGAGCTCGCGCTCGCGGAGCGCGATCCGCCGGCGCGCGGCGACGGATTCGAAATCTTCCGGACGCCCGAGATCGACCATCAAAGTCGCGCGCGCGCCACCGTCGGGCAGGAACTCGAGCAGCATCCGCTCGGCCACCGGCGGCTCGAAGCAGCCGGCGAGCGTGAGCGCGGTCGCAGCGATAAAGGCGAGGAAAGTCCGGCGCGGGAGTCGCATGGTGGCCTAGAATCCTGACGATGTCGACGCGTCTCGACAAGTGGCTGACGATCGCCCGGGTCTACAAGACCCGAACCCTCGCCGCGCACGCCTGCGATCTGGGCCGGGTGCGCGTCAACGGCACGGTCGTCAAGCCGCATCGCAATCTTGTCGTCGGCGACCGCATCGAGGCCGAAGTCGACAAGGACTGGACGCGTACGCTGATTCTTCGCGAGATCGCCGACAAGCCGCTGCCGAAAGCCGAGGTTCCGCGGCTCTATGAGGATCTTTCACCGCCGCGGCCCGCGGCCGATCCGCTGGCGAGACTGCTGCGCCGCCCTCCGGTCGCGCGCGAGGACGGCGCCGGACGACCGACGAAAAAAGAGCGCCGCCTGATCGATCGCTGGGAGACCTCGGGCGACGATTAGCCGAGCCCGGCTCCTCCCGCATGTTAGCCTTGACTCGATGCCCGCAGTCGATTTCTTCTATGCCCGACCGAGCTGCGAGAGCTGCGAGAAGACGCGCTCGCTGCTCGGCGAACGCAAGGTGACCATCCGGTCCGAGCGCAGCACCCGGAACGCGTTCAGCGAGCCCGAAATCCGGGACCTCCTGGCGACGGTCGATGAAGTCTGGATCGCCCGCGGGCAGAAGATCGACAAGCGCAGCGCGCAGGGCACTCGACCGGTCGATCTCAAGGGACCGACGGGAAAATTTCGTGCGCCGATGCTGCGTCGCGGACAGCGACTGCTGGTTGGATTTCACGTTCCGAGCCTCGAAGAGCTCGTGGACGACTGCAACTCTCCGGGAGGGTGAGATGAGGAATTCCGTGCAACTGGGACGTCTGAGTTCGGCGCTCGCGATCGGCGCGACTTTCGTGGCAGCGCTCGGCTTCGCGACCGCAGCGCGCGCCGAGGGCACCGGACGCATCGAAGGATTCGCCGGCTACTACGTCGCGGAGGAGCTCGACGACAACGTCTCCTACGGCGTGCGCGGCGGCTGGATGCCCTCGCACGGCTGGGGCCTGATGCTCGCCTACGAGCGCTTCGAGAAGAACAACGGCAAAGGTTACGGCCGGAACGGCAACGTCGACGGGCAGATCGATTCGCTCGAAGCGTCGTACGTTGCGTATCCGAAAGGCGAGAACTTCGAGATCTTCACCGGCCTCGGAGTCACGGATCTGAACGTCGACGCGCACGTCGCGAGTCCTGACGTCGACCTCAAGAAATCGACGCTCTCGGTTCATGTGGGACTTGGATACCGCGCGATGCTCGGCGACAATCTCTACCTGCGCCCGGAAGTCCGCGCCCGCGTCTACGACGCCGGCGACAACACGATCGACGTCATCGCCTCGATCGCCCTCGGCTGGAGCTGGGACAACGAGTAGGTCGGCTGAAGCGCCACGGCAGCGCAGACGCCTCGCGGTCTCGTTCTCCGGCCTCGCCGTTCTCTCGACGGCGGGCTTCGCCCAGTTGCTCGGACCGGAATTTCAGATCAATACCACCACGGTCGGCCGTCAGGATCGTCCCGCCGTGGCCGCTGGCGGCGACGGCAACTTCGTCGTGGTCTGGAAGGACTACGATCCGGGTTTCCTTCATCCGAGAATTTCCGGACAGCGCTTCGATGCGGATGGATCCGCGCAAGGAGCGGAATTTCAGGTCACCAACCAGGCGCCCTATGCGCCGCGGGAACCCGCAGTGGCCGTCGCCGACGCCGGCGAGTTCGTCGTGATCTGGGAGCGCCCGGGAGCGGCGGCTACAGAATTCGACGTCTTCGGACAGAGATTCAGCGCGACTGCGAACAAGCTGGGAGGTGAGTTTCAGGTCAACACCTACACGCCGGGCCGTCAGCGCTATCCCGCGGTGTCGATGCAAACTGGCGGCGACTTCGTCGTGGTCTGGCAGGGTCCAGCTCAGGACGGTTCGCGCTACGGAATTCTTGGCCAGCGATTTGACGCCTCCGGAGTCAGGGTGGGAAGCGAGTTCAAGGTCAACAGCTTCACCGCCAGCGATCAGCAACATCCCGCAGTGGCAGCTGACGCCGAGGGGAATTTCGTCGTCGCCTGGGGCAGTTACCAGTCAGACGATTGGGACATTCATGGCCGGCGCTTCGATGCGGCGGGCGTCCCCCGGGCGAATGAATTTCAGGTCAACACCTTCACGACGCATCAGCAGTGGGTACCGTCCGTAGCCAGCGACAGCGCGGGCAATTTTGTCGTGGCCTGGAGCAGCGCCGGCCAGGACGCACCGACAGGCTTCGGGGCGTTCGCGCAGCGTTTCGGCGCCACTGGAGAGCGGGTGGGACAGGAGTTCCAGGTGAATACCTACACCTCGAACTATCAGAACGATCCCAAAGTGGCGATCGACGACTCGGGGGAGTTCGTCGTTGCCTGGCAGAGCTACTCCGGCCAGGACGGCTCCCCGGGGCCTGGAATCTTCGGGCAGCGATTTGCGTTCGCCGGCGGCCCGGTCGGCCACGAGTTCCAGGTCAACACCTTCACGCCGTTCGCTCAGGCGCACCCAGCGATCGCCTCGGGCCGCGACGGTCATTTCGTCGTGGCTTGGAACAGCGTCGAACAGGATGGATCGGACGATGGAGTCTTCGGTCAGCGGCTGGATACTCCAGTTCCCGCCTGCCACGCCGGCGTCGACGCGCTCTGCCTTCACAACAACCGCTTCCGCGTCGAGGTCTCGTGGCGCGACGATGCCGGCCGCACCGGCGCCGGACGGGCCGTACCCTTCACCGACGACTCCGGACTCTTCTGGTTCTTCACTCCCGACAACCTCGAAGTGCTGATCAAGGTGATCGACGGCTGCGAGCTCAACCAACATTTCTGGGTCTATGCGGGAGCGACGACCGACGTCGAATACCGGATCACCGTGACCGACACGGCGACCGGTTTGTCGCGGCAATATGCCAATGCGCTGGGCCACCGCGCCGCAGCCATCACGGACTCTGCGGCATTCGCCAGTTGCAACGTGCAGTCCGCAAGCAGGCAGAAGCCCACGGCAGCCGAGCTCACGCCGCTTTCTGTCGGAGGCTTCGGCACCGCACCGTCGACCCTCTCATCTCCTGTCGCTCCGCTGCCCAGCTTTCCGGAGCTCGAAGCGGTGACCTCGGCCGAGGAAGACACGCTGTTCCTGCGCAACGGGCGTTTTCGTGTCCGGATCTCATGGCACGACTACGCGGGTCGATCCGGCACGGGCTGGGCGGTGCCGTTCGCAGAGGAATCCGGGATGTTCTGGTTTTTCGCTCCGGACAACATCGAGTTTCTCGTGAAGATCATCGACGGATGCAGTCTGAACTCGCGCTACTGGGTCTATGCCGCGGCGACGACCGATGTCGAGTACACGATGAACGTCACCGACACGCTGGGTCTCGCCACGAGGACCTACTCGAACCCGCTGGGAACAGCATCGCCCGCGATCACGGACAGCTCAGCCTTCGCCACCTGTCCGTAGGCCTGAGCCCAATGGCGCAGCGCGCCGAAACACCCGCGGCTTGCCGCCGTAGGCATTTCGATCCGCGCCGGCTAGCCGCCGGAAGCGACTCGAACAGCGCCGGCTAGCCGCCGGCGCTGGCTCCCTCCACGACACCGCCTTCGGTCTGGGCCCAGGGGTCGAGGATCGCGGCGAGCTCGGCGGCGGGCATCAGGTTCTTCGCGACGCAGATCTCGCGCACGGTCCTACCTGTCGCCACGGACTCCTTGGCGATCGCCGCTGCAGCGTCATAGCCGATCTTCGGCGCGAGCGCCGTCACCATGGCGAGCGACTTTTCGACCAGTTCGAGACAACGCTCGCGGTTGGCGGTGATGCCGGCGACGCAACGGTCGACCAGGAGGTTCGCGGCGGCGGTCAGAATTTCGATCGACTGCAGCAGGTTGTAGGCGATGACCGGCATCATGACGTTGAGCTCGAAGTTGCCGCTCATGCCACCGATCGCGATGGTCGCGTCGTTGCCGATCACCTGGGCGACGACCATCGTCGTCATTTCTGGAATGACCGGGTTCACCTTGCCCGGCATGATGGAGCTCCCGGGCTGAAGCGACGGCAGACTGATCTCGCCGATGCCGCAACGCGGCCCGGACCCCAGCCAGCGGAGATCGTTGGCGATCTTGTTCAGCGACACGGCAACGGTCTTCAGCGCTCCGCTCGCTTCGACAGCGGCGTCCTTTCCGGCCATCGCCTCGAATCGGTTGCGTGCGGGGACGAACGGATGACCGCTGCGCTGGCTCATGCGGGCGATGACGGCGTCGGCGAATCCCGCAGGGGCGTTGAGTCCCGTCCCGACGGCCGTGCCGCCGAGAGCGAGCTCCGCGAGTCGCGGTTCGACCGCGTGCAGCCGCTCGATGCCGTTCGCGATCTGCTGCGCGAAGCCGGAGAAGTCCTGCCCGAGCCGAACCGGGACGGCATCCTGGAGATGCGTCCGGCCGATTTTCACGACGTCATCGAATTCCCGCGCCTTGGCCGCGAGAGCGGCCTGCAGACGGGCCAGCGCCGGAACGAGATCCTCGGCGATCGCCGCGTACGCCGAGACGTGAATCGCCGTCGGAATGACGTCGTTCGACGACTGCCCGGCGTTCACGTGGTCGTTCGGATGGACCGGTTTCTTCGATCCCATGGCGCCGCCGAGCATTTCGATGGCGCGATTCGAGATCACTTCGTTGGCGTTCATGTTGGTCGAGGTGCCGCTGCCGGTCTGAAAGATGTCGAGGGGAAAGTGCGCGTCGAGCTTGCCTTCGTAAACCTCGAGGGCGGCAGCGACGATGTTCGACGCGAGCTTCACGTCGACGATGCCCATCGCCGCGTTGACCGCCGCGCACTCGCCCTTGATCAGTCCGAGCGCGGCGATGAAGCGGCGCTGGAAAACCAGACCGGACACCGGAAAGTTGCGCCGCGCACGCTCGGTCTGCGCGCCCCAGTAAACGTCGGCGGCGACATCGATATCGCCCAGGCTGTCCTTTTCGGTACGCGAACCCGCCATCTCAGTGCTCCTTCTTGCCGGTCGGAGGGGGTGCCGCCGGTGTCCCCGCGGTCGCCGCAGGCTCCGCAGCCGCGGACTTTGCGAAGTCACCCGCCTGGACGATGGTCATTTTCGAAACATCGAAGTAGCGCTTCACCACCGCCGAAACATCCGCCGCCGACAGCGCCGTGACGCGTCGATCGATGTCTTCGTCGAAGGCGAGAGTGCGATGCTGGAACGTCCGCGTCGTCAGCAGCCGCGCGAGCTCCCGATCGGTGCCCCGCGAAACCTGGCGTCCCTGCAGCCAGCCTTTGCGTGCTTCATTGACCTCGGCCTCGGTGAATCCGCTCGCCTGAATCTTCGCGATCTCCTCTTCGAAGGCCTGCTTCAGACGCACACCGTTCTGCGGCGCATAGATCGCGAAGGCCGTGAATGCGCCGTCCTTTTCCCATGCGCTGGCCTGAAACTGGGAACCGGCGCCGTAGGAGAGCCCTTCTTTCTGCCGCAGTCGCTGGGCGAGGCGCGAGTTCAGGAAGCCGCCGCCGGTGAGAAAATTTCCCATCGTCAGCGCCGGAAAATCTGGATCCGTGTCCTGCATCGAGAGGCGCTGAGCCGCGATGAAAATCGCGTTCTCCTTGTCCGGCGTCTCGATCTTCTCGAACTTGGCTGGCCGGTCGACGAATGGCGTCGGGAGACGGGTGAAGGCTTTGGCGCTCTTCCAGTCGCAGAACAGCTCGGACAGCAGACCGGCGGTCTTGCCGCCGTCGAAGTCGCCGACGATCGCGAGCTCCGACGCCGAGGCGCCGTAGAAATCGCGATAGAACGTCTGCGCGTCGGCCGCCGTGACCTTGGCGAGGCCGGCGATCTGTTCCTCGACACTCGGGGTGTAGCGCGGGTCGCTCGCCGGCCAGGGCCGCAGATACTTGCCCAGCGCTTCGCTGGCGCGTTGCTGCGGCTCGGCTTTCGAGTCTTCGAGCTCGGCGAGGGTTTCCTGGCGGAGAATTTCGAATTCCGCGGTGGCGAAAGCCGGTTGACGCAGAACTTCCGCGAGTAGCCGGAGCGCCGCCTCGAGATTGGGCCGGGTCGTTTCGAGAGAGATGACCACCTGCGAAGCTCCGCCATTGATGTTCATCTGCGTCCGCAGCCCGTCGAGAGTGCTCTGGATCTCCTCACGGCTGTGTTTTGCGCTGCCGCGCAGCAGCATTCGCGCGGTGAGCTCGCCGGCAAGACGGCGGCCCTGAAGACTGGTTTCATCGCCGAGGTCGAGGACGAACGAGAGATTCACCGTGTCGCCGCGGGTGTTCTTCGGCAGCAGAACGACGTTCATTCCGGAACAGAGAGCGCGGCGGTCGAGCCGGGCTTCGATCGCCGCCGGTGCGGGATCGAAATCCTCTCCAGCGTCCATCGCCTTGCGCCCGGCGTAGTCTCGCGTCAGCAGAGCGACGTCCGGCGGAGATGGAATCTCCGCGCGCTGCGGTGAGCTCGTCGGCTCGAAGAGACCGACCGTGCGGTTCTCCGGCTTGAGATACGCGAGCGCCACGCGCTGCACGTCGGCCGCCGTCACCTTCTCGAGGCGATCCCGGTGAAGGAACAGCAGACGCCAGTCGCCGACGCCGATCCACTCCGAGATCGCGATGGCGGCGCGCTCCGAATTGCGCATCGTGCTCTCCCACTGCTTGAGGAGGCTCGCTTTCGCGCGCTCGACTTCGGAATCCGTCGCGGGCGACGCGGCGAAACCGTCAGCCGTCGCCAGCAGCCGGTCCTTGGCTTCGGAAAGCGAACGCTCCTTGCGGACGTCGGCCGAAAGGATCAGGAAGCTCGGATCGTGTCCTTCTTTCGTCCAGCCACCGACCGACGAGGCGAGCTGCGTCGTGACGAGCGCCTTGTGCAGCCGCCCCGCAGGCGTGTCGCTCATCAGATCGGAGAGCACCTCGACGGCGGCGAAATCGCCATCGGAGCCCGCCGGCACGTGATACCCGACGGCGATCGACTGCACGTCGCCGACCCGCCGCAGCGTCACTGCGCGCTCGCCGTCCTGAGCCGGCTCGGTCGTCCAGGTCGTATCGAGTACGCGCGCGGGACGCGGAATCGCGCCGAACGTCTTCGCCGCCAGCTCGAGCGCCCTGGCCGTATCGAACTTTCCGGCGACGACGAGCACTGCGTTATCCGGCTGGTAGTACTTGCGATAGAACGCCTGCAGGCGATCGATGGGAACCTTCTCGATGTCGGCGCGCGATCCGATCGTCGATTTGCCGTAGTTGTGCCAGAGATACATCGTCGAAAGGACGCGCTCCTCGAGCACGCCCTGAGGTGAGTTCTCGCCCGACTCGAACTCGTTTCGCACCACGGTCATTTCGGAATCGAGATCCGACTTGCGCACGAAGCTGCCGACCATCCGGTCCGCTTCGAGATCGAGCGCCCAGGCGAGGTTTTCGTCGCTCGCGGCGAACGTCTCGTAGTAGTTCGTGCGGTCGTACCAGGTCGAGCCGTTGGGGCGCGCGCCGTGCGACGTGAGCTCCTGCGGGATGTTGGTGTGCTTCGGCGATCCCTTGAACACCATGTGTTCGAGGAGGTGCGCCATTCCCGTTTCGCCGTAGCCTTCGTGCCGTGAACCCACGAGATAGGTGACGTTCACCGTCGTCGTCGGTTTCGACGCGTCCGGAAAGAGCAGCACGCGCAGTCCGTTGGCGAGGTCGTACTCGGTGATGCCTTCGACGGAGGCGCCCTGGACCGGCGCCGCGGGCGTCGCCGGGGCCGCCGCAGCGGCCGGATGGGTCGCGGTGGACGCGGGAACCAGCAGGCTGGCGGTGAAGACAGCACGCAGAAAACGGGCTGAGGCCATGGATCGGATCCTTTCGCTTCGGTTTGTCGAACCTATCTGCCGGCTTCGTAGGCGCGGTCGATTCCTAGATCGGGGCCGCGCAACGCGGTGACCGCGAGCTGATCGGCGCGTTCGTTCTCGGCGTGACCGTCGTGCCCGCGAAGCCAGATGAATTTGACCTGATGCATTTCGAGCAGCAGGAGCAGCTCGTGCCAGAGATCGGGATTGAGTGCCGGCTTCTTGTCCGCCTTCCGCCAGCCGTTCAGGCGCCACTTCTTCGCCCAGCCCTTTTCGATCGCTTCGACGACGTACTTCGAGTCGCTCCAGACTTCGACGCGACGGTGGGTCTTCAGCGATTTCAGCCCCTCGATGACCGCGAGCAGCTCCATCCGGTTGTTGGTCGTCTTGCGAAATCCGCGGGCGAGCTCCTTGCGATGCTCGCCGGACACCAGCACCGCGCCGTAACCTCCCGGACCGGGATTCCCGCTGCACGCACCATCGGTATAGATCCGGATCTCCGGCGCCACGCCGGTCACTGTGCGCGCACCGCGACGTCTCTCGATTCCAGGGAGACCGCTGCCGCGCTTGCTGCGTTGCGGCCGATCGCCGCCAGCTCCTGCAGCGAACGCACTTTCAATCCGCCCTGACGGAGAGCCGCGATGCCTTCGACCGCAGCCGCGGCGCCTGAGAGCGTCGTGATGCAGGCCACCTGGTAGCGCACCGCGGTGCGACGGATGTAGGCGTCGTCGATCGCCGAGTCGCGACCGACCGGTGTATTCACGACGAGCTGAACTCCGCGATTGATCATCGCGTCGACGACATGAGGGCGACCCTCGTGCACTTTGTTCACTCGCCGCACCGCGAAGCCCCGCGCAGTGAGGAACTTCGCCGTGCCTTCCGTCGCAATGATCTCGAACCCGAGCTCGACCAGGCGCGCAGCGATCGGAACGAGACCCGGCTTCTCCCGGTCGTGCACGGAGAGAAAGGCGCTCCCCTGAAGAGGAAGCTGGTTTCCGGCGGCGATCCAGGCCTTCGCGAACGCCCAGCCGAAGTCGACGTCGACTCCCATCACCTCACCGGTCGACTTCATCTCCGGTCCGAGCAGGGGATCGACTCCCGGGAAGCGCTTGAAGGGAAAAACCGGCGCCTTGACGAAGATCGCGGGCGGAACCGGCTCGTGCATGAATCCGATCTCGCTCAGTCGTTCCCCCGCCATGACGCGGCACGCGATGCCGACGAGCGGCAGACCGACCGCTTTGGCGATGAACGGCACGGTGCGCGAGGCACGAGGGTTCACCTCGAGAACGTAGAGGTCGCCGGCATGGCGGGCGAACTGCACGTTCATGAGACCGCAGACGCCGAGGCGCAGCGCGAGCCGCCGGGCGATGCCGCGCATTTCGTCGAGATCCGCCGCTGGCGCGTGGTGCGGCGGCAGAACGGCCGCCGAGTCGCCGGAATGGACGCCGGCCTCTTCGACATGTTCGAGAATGCCGCACACCACGGCAGTCTCGCCGTCACAGATGAGATCGAGATCGAACTCGGTGGCATCCTCGAGATAGCGGTCGAGGAGAACCGGATGCCCGTCCGAAACCTCCGCCGCCCGCATCATGAAGCCGGCCAGCGTCTCTTCGTCGTAGCAGATCGCCATCGCCCGACCGCCGAGAACGTAGGACGGCCGGACGAGGACGGGAAAGCCCAGCACCCGCGCCGCTTCGAGCGCTTCGGGAACGGTACGCGCCGTGCCGTTCTCCGGCTGGCGGATCCCTTCGGCAGCGAGCAGCGCTCCGAAGAGCTTGCGGTCCTCGGCGAGGTCGATCGCACCGGGCGAAGTCCCCCAGATCGGAATTCCCGCCGCTTCGAGCCCCTTCGCGAGCTTGAGCGGCGTCTGGCCGCCGAGCTGCACGATGACGCCGTCGGGCTTCTCCGTCGCGCAGACCGCGAGCACATGTTCGAGGGTCAGTGGTTCGAAGTAGAGCCGGTCCGAGGTGTCGTAATCGGTCGAGACGGTCTCGGGATTGCAATTGACCATGATGGTCTCGATCCCGAGCTTGCCGAGGGCCAGAGCTGCGTGAACGCAGCAGTAGTCGAACTCGATTCCCTGCCCGATGCGGTTCGGGCCGGAGCCCAGAATCATCACCTTGCGGCGGTTCGACGGCTCAGCCTCGCTTTCGCTGCCGAAAGTCGAATAGAGATAGGGCGTTTCGGCGGGAAACTCCGCAGCGCAGGTGTCGACGCGCTTGAAGACGCGGCGAATCCCCGCCGCCTTGCGCCGCGCTGCGACCTTCGGTTCCTCGTCGCCGACGAGCTGCGCAAGCCGGGCATCCGTGATGCCGAACCTCTTCGCCCGCCGCAGCAGTTCGTCGGGCAGCGATTCGAGGACCCAGCAGGCGACCTCCGCCTCGAGCTCGACGATCTCCGCGATCTCGCGCAGGAACCAGGGATCGATGTGCGAAACGCGCGAGACTTCCGCCACGGTCCAGCCCTGACGCAACGCCGCGAAGACCGCAAACAGGCGCTCCCAGTTCGGCGTCGCCAGGCGCTGCAGCAGCCGCACCGGATCGGCGGCACGTTCTTCACGCCCGCCGCCCGAGTCGAGCTCGAGCGATGCGATGCCCTTGAGCAGCGCCTCCTTGAACGTCGCGCCGATCGCCATCACTTCGCCGACCGACTTCATCGCCGTGCCCAGAGTCGTCGAAGCGCCGGGGAACTTCTCGAACGCCCAGCGCGGGATCTTGACCACCGTGTAGTCGAGCGTCGGCTCGAACGCCGCGAAGGTCTTGCCGGTGATGTCGTTCGGAATCTCGTCGAGCGTGAACCCGACCGCGAGCAGCGCGGCGATCTTGGCGATCGGAAAGCCGGTCGCCTTCGAGGCCAGCGCGGAGCTCCGCGAGACGCGCGGGTTCATCTCGATGACGATCCGCTCGCCGGTCGTCGGCGAAACCGCGAACTGGATGTTCGACCCGCCGGTCGCGACGCCGACGCGGCGAATCACCTTGAACGCGTCGTCGCGCATCTCCTGGTACTCGGCGTCGGTGAGTGTCTGTTGCGGCGCGACGGTGATCGAATCGCCGGTGTGGACGCCCATGGCGTCGAAGTTCTCGACGGAGCAGACTACGATGGCGTTGTCCATCCGGTCGCGGATGACTTCGAGCTCGAACTCTTTCCATCCCAGGACCGACTCTTCGATGAGGACTTTGTGCGACGGGCTCGCCTCGAGCGCGGTGGCGGCGATCTCGTCGAGCTCGTCGCGATTGAAGCAGGTGCCGCCGCCTTCGCCGCCGAGAGTGAAGCTCGGTCGGACGATGACGGGGTAACCGATCGTATCGGCGATGTCGCGCGACTCGGCCACCGAGCCGGCATGCCCGGAGCGGCAGACGCGGAGGCCGATCTCGACCATGGCGCGCTTGAACAGCTCGCGATCCTCACCGACCGAAAGCGCTTCGATGCCCGCGCCGAGGAGCTCGACGCCGTACTTCTCGAGCGCGCCGCGTTCGTGCAGCGCCATCGCGAGGTTGATGCCGGTCTGACCGCCGACCGTCGGCAGGATGGCGTCCGGGCGCTCTCGCTCGAGAATCTTCTCGACGACTTCGGGGGTCAGCGGTTCGACGTAGGTCGCGTCCGCCATGTCCGGATCGGTCATGATCGTCGCCGGATTCGAGTTCACCAGGATGACCCGGTAGCCCTCGCGACGCAGGACGCGGCAGGCCTGGGTCCCTGAATAGTCGAACTCGCAGGCCTGTCCGATGACGATCGGTCCCGAGCCAAGTACCAGAATCGAAGAGATGTCCGTGCGTTTGGGCATGCGAGGCCGAATCCTATCAGCCGCACGGCGACGTCCCGCCGTCCGCCGGAGCCGATAGAGTGCCGCCATGAAGCGTCGGGTCCTGCGACGAACGCTCCTGACTGCAGCGCTTTCCCTCGCACTCTTCAGCCCGGCCGCGACACGGCTTCTCGCGCGGGCTCCCGCTTCAGCGCTCGCGCCCGGAGAGGCCCGGCATCCCGACGCCGGCGCGGTCGAAGGCCCCGCGGATCCGGCGACGGTCGGTCAATGGACCGCCCCCTTTCCCTTCCCGACGATTCCGATTCACTCGCATCTTCTGCCGACGGGCAAGGTGCTCTTCTGGGACCGGCACGACGTGCCGGAGAACGACGGACATCCCCGTCTCTGGGATCCGGCGAGCGGCGAGTTCACCGCTGTTCCCGACCCCCCGCCGGGGCACGATCTCTTCTGCTCCGGCCACACATTCCTGGAAGACGGACGGCTGTTCGTCGCCGGCGGGCACTATTCCGATCTCCGCGGCCAGCCGTTCGCGGCGACCTTCGATCCGTTCCGCTCTTCGTGGTCCATGCTGCCGGAGATGAACGCCGGCCGCTGGTACCCGACGGCGACCACACTTTCGACCGGTGAAGCGCTGATCCTCTCCGGGACCGATGCGAACGGGGGCTCCAATCTGCTGCCGCAGGTCTATCGGCCGCAAGAGTTCAGTTGGCGCAACCTCACGGACGCGGAGCGGGACCTGCCCTACTACCCGCTGGTTTTCCAGGCGCCGAACGGCAAGGCGTTCGTCGTCGGGCCGCAGGCCCCGGCCTTCGAGCTCGACACTTCCGGCACCGGCGCCTGGAGCGCCGTCGCCAACAGCGGGCACGGGTTCCGCGACTACGGTTCCGCGGTCGCCTATTCCGCCGGCAAAATTCTCTTCGCCGGCGGCGGCCAGCCGCCGACAGCGACCGTCCAGAGCATCGATCTCCTCGCCCCGACTCCGGCGTTCACCGAGCTCCCGCCCATGGCGCACGCGCGACGCCAGCTGAATCTCACCGTTCTCCCGGACGGCTCCGTGCTCGCGACCGGCGGTACTTCGGCGGACGGCTTCAACAATGCGACGGGAGCGGTGCTCGCGACCGAGATCTGGAGCCCGGGAAGCCCGGCCTGGATTCCGCTCGCGCCGATCGCGGAGGCGCGGCTCTACCACTCGATGGCGCTGCTGCTGCCCGACGGCCGGGTGCTGGTCGGCGGCGGCGGCCACCCGAGCGACACCGAGCATGGCGATTCCAGTCATCTGAACGCGCAGCTCTTCTCTCCGCCCTATCTCTTCCACGGACCCCGCCCGACGATTCTCGCGGCGCCCGCCTCGGTGGCCTTCGGCAAGTCGTTCGACGTCGAGCTGGGTCCGGAAACGCCGGTTGCAGCGCTCACCTTCGTCCGGCTCGGATCGGTGACGCACAGCTTCAACATGAATCAGCGGTTTCTGAATCTCGTCTCGACGCCGTCCGTCTCGGGGCGGACGGTCACGGCACCGTCCGATCCGCGGCTCGCCCCGCCCGGTCACTACATGCTGTTTGCTCTGAGCGCGACCGGAGTGCCGTCGGTGGCGAAGATCGTGCGGCTCACCAACGCGATCTTCGAGGACGGCTTCGAGGATCAGACGACGGACGCCTGGTCGACCTTCCTCTTCTGATTGCGGCAACTTGCGGCAACTTGCGGCAGCTTGCGGCAACTTGCGGCGGCCTGCGGCGGCTTGAGGAAACCGCGGCGGATCCGAGAGCATCTTCGACCTTTCCTCCGGCTTCGCCGCGCTACGACAGATTTTTCCACCAGCGGATGATGCGATCCGCGGCGACGCGAGCACCGCACCTTCCACCGGCCGTCGGCGGCGGAAACTGCGCCTGCAGGCGCTCGTGCGCGAGAAGCGCCGGCAGGCGTTCGACCCAGGCGCCGCTCTCGAGCTCGGCGAGCGAAATCCGCGCGACCGGTACCCGCGTTTCGACGTAACGCTCGAGAACCTCGGATTCGGCGAATCCGGGTCGCGGGACGAACATGAGCCGGGCGCCGGCCGTCACCGCCTCCGCGACCGTCGAATAGCCGAGCTTGCCGACGACGACATCGGCCGCAGCGACGAGGTCGGGGTGATAGATCGGTGAGTGGTGCGGCAGCCGGCGGACGTTCGCCTCCCAGCGCTCCTCTTCACTCGCCCCGAGGAGCACGAACGTCGCGTCGGGAATCTCGCCGAATCTCGCGGAGCTCGTCAGCCGGTGCGCGACGCCACCGAAGCTCACCAGCACGATCGCCTGCGACGCTTCAATCCCGAGGCGCGAGGCGACCTCGCTGCGGGAAAGCCTTGGCGAGCGCGCCACCAGCGGCAGCGGAATCGCGCCGCTCGCGGCCCGGCACACGGGTTCGAGCTGCAGATGAAGAGTGCGCGCCTTCCGCGGCATTCCGCGCCGCGCGAGCTCTCGTGCCCAGGGGAGAAACCGCGGCTCTGCCGGAGCGAGCGCAGCGTAGATCCAGTCCCAGGTGAAGTTCTCGATCAGTACCGCCGGCAGCCCGGCGCGGCGCGCGACCTCGAGGCCGAACGGAGCGATGTCGCAGACGACCGCGCCCGCCCCCGAAGCGACGACCTGCGCGGAGATCGCCGCGATCGACTCCGGGCCCTGCCCATCGGCCGATTTCCAGAAGTCGGCGAGCGCCTGGAGCGACGCCTCGACATCCTCCTCGATCGGGTTTTTCTGAACGAGACCGACGTCGCAGCGCAGAGGGCGATAACCGAACGGAACGGTGATCGACTCTTCAAAAAACCAGAGGGGAACGGAGGTCCAGAGATCGACCTCGGCCTCAGGCATTTCCTCGCCCAGGGCCTCGATGACCGCAGCCGATCGAGCCGCATGGCCGAAGCCGTGGGGAGTGACGAACCAGGCGAATCGCAAGGCCGGAAGTCTAGCGTTCACCGGCCGGCCCGCTCCCGGGCGAGCCCCGCGGCCGGCCCATGCCGCGGCGCCGGGACCGCTTCGCTCTGCGCGATTCTTGCGCTATTCTTCCCGCGAGTCGCGCCTCTCCGGAGGCATTCGCCGGAACAGCCCCGAAACTTGCATGGTGGAGTCCCGCATGTCCGAGCTCGAGAACAGCCCCATCGCGTCCGAAACGCCCACGCACCCCGAATCCGGGTCCGAAAAGGGCTCCACTGCCGCCGTAGCCGCCGCTGAGGTCACTGAGATGGCTGAGGTCACTGAGGTCACTGAGGTCGCTGAGGTACCTGAGACCCCGTCGACCCCCGAGACCGCCCCGAGCGCTTCCGTCGCGGCAGCGGCCGGTGCGGAGGGAACGCCCGTGGCGGCCGCACCTGAGGCGGGCGTCGCGACACCGGCGGCTCCGGCCGCGGCGAAGTCGCGGGGAGAGGGCGGAGCGCCGCGCGAGAAGAAGGCGGGCGCGCGTCCCAAGGGTGACAAGGTCGACCGGAAGCCGCGCGACAAGCGTCATCGTCCCACCGGCAAGTCGGTCGACGAGTTCGTCGCCCCGACGCCGGAGGAGCTCGCTCTCGTTCCGAGTGATCTCGTCCGCACCGCGATCGCCAACCAGGCGTATGTCGAGGGCAAGGTCATCGGCTGGAACCAGGGCGGCTTTCATGTCGTCGTCGACGGCATCACGTCGTTCTGTCCGCGCTCTTCGATGGAGCTCGGCGCTCCCAAGGAGCCCGCGCAGTACCTCGACCAGAGTTTTCTCTTCCGCGTTCTGCGCGTCGAGGAGAAGGGACACCGTCTGGTGGTCTCCCACGCCGCGGTTCTGCGGGACGAGAAGGCGCACAAGACTGCGGAATCCCGCGCCGCGCTCACGCTCGGTTCGACGGTGACCGGCAAGGTGATCTCGCTCACCGACTTCGGCGCGTTCGTCGATCTCGGAGGCATCGAGGGACTGATTCACGTCTCCGAGATCAAGCGCTCGCGCGTCGAACATCCGAATGAGGTGCTCAAGGTCGGCGACGAAGTCACCGCCAAGATCATCAAGCTGCCCAAGGGCGGCGACCGCGTTTCGCTGTCGATGAAGGCGCTCGAACCCGATCCGTGGCAGAGCGTGTCGTCGCAGTTCGCCAATGGCGACAAGTTCACCGGCAAGGTCATGCGGAAGTCCGAGTTCGGGTGGTTCGTCGAAGTGGCGCCCGGAGTCGAAGGTCTTCTGCACGTGTCGCAGCTCGCGCCGGGCATGAAGGCCGAAGATCCGAAGCTCGCTCCCGGCGAGATGCTCGAAGGCTGGGTGCGGGAAGTCGATCTCGCGCGGAAGCGCATTTCGCTCGCGCTGCGCGAAACCCCGCAGGGCAATCCCTGGGAGGGCGTCGAGACCCGCTATGCCGAGGGCGCGAAGGTGATCGGAACGGTCGAGAAGGTCGAGAAATTCGGCGCTTTCATTCTGCTCGAGCCGGGCCTCACCGGGCTGCTTCCGGCCTCCGAGATGGGGCTTCCCAAGGGAGCGAACGTCGGACGGACCTACGGCATCGGCAAGAAGGTGACACTGCAGGTGGCACAGGTCGATACGCGCAAGAAGCGCATCTCGCTGACGATCGAAGGCAAGACTCTCGAGGGTTCGAAGTCCGACTATCAGTCGTTCCTCAAGCAGGCGAAGAAGTCGACCGGCATGGGCGCACTGGCCGCCGCGCTCCAACGCCTGCAGAAAGACGCCGACTGAGGAGCGGTCGAGCTCTCGATCCGAAACTGAAGCGCCGGCTCCTCGCCGGCGCCGTCGACGAGAACCTTCGCGCCATCCAGAATCTGCCGCGCGGCAAGCTCCACCGCCGCCCGCCGCTCGCGCGCTGGCTTCTGCCGGCGCTCGCGGTCGTCGGCGGCATCGGCGCCATCGCCGTCGCCTTGTGGTCGATCTGGCTGCGTCCGCCGGCCCGTCCCGCCGTCCAGGGCGCGCTCGATCCATCGCGAGGCGCACTTCCCAGCGCGACCGGCCCGGCTTCGCCCGGTTCCGACCCTTCGGCGCTCTCGCCGCTCGTCCTGCCGGAGATCGACCCGCCGGTGGGGAACATTCCGACGCGTCTCCCGTCGCGGCTCTTTCCGCTCGCCGTTCACCGCATCGTCATCGATCCCGGCCACGGCGGGACGGACGAAGGGACCAAGACTCCGGTCGGCCTGACGGAGAAGATCCTCACCCTCGACATCGGGCAGCGTCTGGCGTTGCTCCTCATGCAAGCGGGCTTCGACGTGCGGATGACGCGCGACACGGACAGCAAGCTCTTTCTGCGCGACCGGGTCCGCTTCGCCAATCAGGCCCACGCCGACCTCTTCGTCTCGATCCACGTCAACTGGTTCAAGGACGGGCGCGCCAACCGCGGGATCGAGACCTACTACCTCGGACCCTCGGACGATCCGTTCGTCACCGAGCTCGCGAGCGCCGAAAACCGGGAATCGGGCTACGGGCTCGCCGACGTGCGCAAACTTCTCGACGGGATCTACAGCGACCTCCGGCAGCAGGAGTCGCGCCGCCTCGCCGCGGCGGTTCAGCAGCGCCTGCTCTCGACGGTTCGCGAAGTGAGCCACGACGTGCGCGATCGCGGCGTGCGCTCGGCGCCCTTCATCGTCCTCGTGGAAACCGACATGCCCGCGATTCTCGCCGAGGTTGCTTCGCTGTCGAGTCCCGAGGAGGCACGACTTCTCGCGCAGGCCGACTACCGGGAGCGCCTGGCGCGCGCGCTTTTCGACGGAATTCGGGCATACTCTCAGGCGACGGAACATCTGGCCGAAGGAGAGAGACAACGATGAGCGCAAAAGAGCGATATCTATCCGTCGGGATCGATCTGGGGACCTCCCAGAGCGCCATCTCGACGTCGTCCGGCGGCCGTTTCGTGGTCGACAGCTACGTCGGTTGGCCGGTCGACATGGTGGCCCGCAAGGTCGTCAAGAAGGCCGTGATGATCGGTGCCGAGGCAATCGAGAACCGGAGCGTCCTCGACCTCCATCGTCCGCTCGAGCAGGGCCTGATCAAGGAAGGCTCGGAAAAGGACATCGCGGCGGTCAAGGAGATCCTCGGTCACCTCATCGGTCTCGCGACTTCGGCCGTCGGCGCCGGAGAAGACAAGGAGCCGAAGGTCCGTGCGGTGGTCGGCGTTCCGGCTGAAACGCTGCGGGTCAACAAGCAGCAGCTGCGCCAGGTGATGAAGGGGATGGTCGACGGACTGATCATCGTTTCGGAACCGTTCGCCGTGGCCTACGGCATCGAAGCCCTGCTCCACACGCTGATCATCGACATCGGCGCCGGCACGACGGACTTCTGCGTCATGAAGGGTCACTACCCCGGCGAAGAGGATCAGCGCACACTCACCAAGGCCGGCGATTCCGTCGACGATCTCCTCGGCAAGCTCATCGCCGAGCGCCATCCGGAGATTCAGTTCTCGCAGCACATGGTACGCGGCTGGAAGGAAGAGCACGGATTCATCGGCGAGCAGAAGGAGAAGGTCATGGTCTCTGCGCCGTCGCAGGGCAAAGCGCAGAAGGTCGACATCACCGACGAGCTGCGGCTCGCCTGCGAGAGCCTGGTCGCGCCGTTCTCCGAGACGATGCTCGATCTTCTCGCGGCCGTAGAGCCCGAGTTTCAGGAGCGCGTGCGCAAGAACGTCATTCTCTCCGGCCGCGGCTCGCGGATCCGCGGACTGGCCGGCGCGCTCGAAAAAACCCTCGCGGAAATCGGCGGCGGGAAGGTGATCACGGTCGAGGATCCGGTTTTCGCCGGCTCGAACGGCGGACTCGCCATCGCGCTCGACGCGGACGAGGCGGACTGGGAAAAGCTTTCGTCGTAAACTAGTTCGCCAGATGGAGTCCGAAGACCAGATCGCCGGCGAGTTTCAGCGCTCCACCCGGATGCCGCTCGACGCGGTCGTCCGCCTGCATTTCCAGGGCACCGTTGCCTATCAGAACGGCTTCGCGGCCAATGTCTCGGCGACCGGAATGTTCGTCAAGCATCCGTCGCCTCCGCCGCTCGGGACGCAGCTGGTTTTCGAGTTCAATCTCGGAGCCGAACGGAAACCGGTGCAGGGCGCCGGTGAAGTCGTCTGGGTGCGCGACCGCTATCTCGGTCCGGGACAGCCGGCCGGCGTCGGCATCCGCTTCCTGCAGCTTGATACGCAGAGCCGTGACCACATCGCCGAAGCCCTGTTCGAGTATCTGGAACAGTCGCTCGCGGAAGATTCGCTTCTCGACTCGAGCGGGTTCACCTACGTTGCCGATGCCTCGCAGCTGCCGCCCGTCGACCGCGGACGCGCTGCTCAGAGTCCGCTCCATCGTCCGGAGGCCATGGCGGAGTCAGCCCCGGGTCCCGCAGCGGAATCCGCTGCGGAATCGAATGAAGACGCGCTCAGTGAAACGCTCACGTCGCCTGGCGCTGCGCGCGTGGCCCGGCGCGACGAAATGGCTGCGCCGGCCCCCGGCGACTCCTTCGCTCCGCCAAGCGATCCCCGCGACACCAGTCCACTCGACTTCGACGCCCTGCAGGGGCTTCCGCCGCAGCCCGAAGCCGATCCGTATCTCGCCGAAACCCGCCCGTTCTCCGTCTTCTCGCCTCTGGACGAAGCCGATCCACAGACGGCCGACATCGTCCGCGCAGCGCTCCGCGAAGAGCCGGCGCTGCCCATGCTGGCTTCCGCGGCGGCCAAGTCGAGCGAGCGCGAGAGCGCGCCCTGGGTGAAGATCGCCCTGGTCCTCGCTCTCTTCGGCGGCGGAAGCTACCTCGCCTGGATGCGTTGGGGAGCCGAGCTCCTGGGCGAGAGTGCCAAACCGGCCCAGGCCGTCGTCGCCGCTCCGGCTCCGCAGACCGCGCCACCGGCACGCGTGCCCGCCAGCGAACCGCTCACCGCTGCGCCAGCCCCGGGAACGACGCTCGTGCAGCAGGTCGGAGTCGATCCGACAGCCGTCTCCGCAGCCGCCAAACCGCCGCGCGCCGGAGCTACCTCTCCGCCGCCGGAAGATTCTTCCGCGGAGGCGTCCGACGTCGCCGCCGCCGCGACCGGCTCCACCGGCCCTGCCAACACCGTCAACACCGCCAACGCCGCCAACACCGTCAGCGACATCCCGCCGTCGTCGGCACCCGTTCCGCCGACGCCGGCTGCCGCCGCAGTACCGGCTCCTGCAGCTCCCGCTCCGCGACCCGCGGCGACTCCGTCCACCGGGATGGCGCCCGTCGCCGCACCCGCCCGACCGGCCCGCACTCTCAACGGCATTCGGTGGAGCGACGCGCCCGGCGGGACCGGGGAAACCGCCATGGTTCTCACCGGCGACGGTGGGTTCAGCTCCGGTGCCTTCAGTTATTCCGAGATCGGCGGCGACAATCCGCGGGTGCTGATCAAGTTGAAGGGGATGGAGAATCCGTATCGCGGCGCGGCGCCGCGCGGTTCTGGCGCGCTGGTCAAAGGCGTCCGGACGGGCTTCCACGTCACGACGAACGGCAACGAGATCCATGTCGTCATCGACCTCGCCCGGACCGGAATCCAGGTCGCGAGCCTGACGCCGGGCGGAGCCGACGGCAATTCCCTCACGCTGACTCTTTCGCCTCCCTGACGCCGCCCCAGCCCGAAGGCAGAGGCCGGCTCAGGCCGATTGCCCACCTCCGTCGCGGCTCCCGGCGAGCGCCGCGCCGCAGAACCGCGCCGATCAGCCCAGCCGTCGACCGATGAGCGGCAGGTCGACGCGATGCAGCCAGAGAACGATCGCGCTGCCGACGAAGACGGCGCAGGCGAGCCCGAAGAGCAGGCCGCCGTCCCCCTGAACCTCGATGCCGAGTTTCGTCAGGTGCGAGACGAGCGCGCCGGAGATGACGCCGAGGGCGAGCAGCGCACCGATCGCGACGGTCGACGGAATGAGCAGGAGAGTGGCCGCGACGAGCTCGGCGACGCCGGAGCCGATCCGCCCCGCCGGTTCGAGCCCGAGCTTCGAAAAGATGTACACCGACTCGGGCGCGGCGGTGAATTTGAAATAGAGCGTCTGCACGAGAATCGCCGCCACGACGATTCGCAGAAACCAGCTGAGGCGCTTCGCCGCGGGACTGAGGACGACCATATGCAGCTCCGATCTCGGATGAAAGTCCGTGAAGAATCGGAGCTTCGATGCCGGCCGGAGGCCGAAGGTTTCAGCGGAGTCGCTGGAGCTACGGAAGTGCGACAACGAGTCCAGCGACGGGAGCGACGGAAGCGACGAACGTCAGGGCGCCGATTGCAGCCTCCGACGGCGTGGTGCGAGTCGGCTCAGGGCTCGGTCAGGGTCCACGCAGTCATGTCCCCCTGCTCGAAACGATCGAGAAAGAGGAGCTGCCGGGCAGCGGTGTTCTCCTTGAGCTGAATGACGTCGGCCAGCTCGTCGAAAAGCGCAAGGTCGAGATCGCCGTCGTTGTCGAAATCGAACGGCAAAGCGCAGGAACCGGCCTGATCGGCGGAAAAGCGCTGATTGAACGTGAACGTTCCGGTACCGTCGTTCTGGTAGAGATCCCACCTCGCACCGCCGTAGCTGGCGATGATCCAGTCGAGATCGCCATCGCCATCGAAGTCGCCGAGGTCGGTCGAGATGGCGTCGCCCTGGATCGAGTGGGTCACCGCATTCTGCAGCGTCCCGTCGCCGTTACCGAGCAGAATGGCGCCATTTGCGCTGCCGCCGTTGGCGTCCGTGACGTCGAGGTTGCCATCGCCGTTGACGTCTCCGACCACAAGCATCCACGGAGTCCCCCCGGCGGCCTTCTCGGATCCGAACTGGAAGCCGCCGTTGCCGAGCCCGTGCAGGATACGGATGACATTCGGCGTCCGCACACCGACGACGAGATCGGTGATGCCATCGTTGTCCATGTCGCCCGAAGTCAGCGTCCACTCCCAGCCGCTGCCGCTGTCGAGCGCAGTCGCGGTCGCGAAATGACCCGCTCCGTCGTTCAAAGTCTGCGACAGATTCCCGGGAATGAAATTCGCCGTGACGAGGTCCATGTCGGCATCGCCGTCCACGTCGAGAGCGGCGATACCGTGGGGTCCGTCGTCCATGTCGACGACCTGTTCCGCGGAGAATGTGCCATCGCCGTTTCCAAGGACGATGGAGACCGTGCCCTCGCTGCCGTTGTCGACTGCGGCGTCGGGAAAGCCATCATTGTCGAAATCGCCAGGTTCGTTCGGCGATGCCCCCGCGCCGATCGGCGTCGTCGGCTGCAGAAAAGGAGCGAACGTGCCGAGGCCGCCGCCCTCGTTCATCAGCACGCGCAGGTCTGCGGCGTCCTCGTTCATCGTCGCAAGATCGAGCCATCCATCGAGGTCGAGATCGCTCGCCTGCGCTCCGTAAAGACGTGTCCCGGTGCCCGGAGCCGTGCGCACCGAAATGTCACCGTGGTCCGAGAACGTGATCGCCGATCCGCTGGCCGCGATGCTGAACTGATAGGCGTAACCGGCCGCCCGCAGGGGTGACCCGTCCGCCGCCTTGAGTCCATGCGAGAGATTCACCAGCACGGTCTCCCCGGGGGCGAAGCGCCGTGTCGGGCGAAGCCGGACGGCGTGATTCCCGGCCATCAACGTGAGCGTTCCCGCGACCGGACCGCTCTGTTTGCCGTAGGCGCGAATGTTCACCGAAGTCGCCGAGCCCGGGAGCAGCGCCTGATCGAAATGCAGCGTGAGCGCTGACGTCGACGCCACATTGGTGGCATTTCGCGGCGGCTCCGTCGCGGTCACCGTGAGCGTCACCGCCAACGCGGTTCCGGCCAGGGCTAGCAGAGGCAGGAAAATAAAAAAGCTCCGCACACTACGCACGCCCGTCGCCGCGTTCATCATCGTCTCTCCGATCTGGAGAATGGTCGGAAGACATGATGCGTCGTCGCCGCTCGCGACGCAGCGGCAGGATCCATGGCGAAGCTGTGGATTCGAATCAGTGCGAGAGCGCGGGCGCGGCGTTCAACCCAGCCCGAAGACCGGGAGCGCAACTCCGGTGACCGCGCGCGCGAGCGGCGACGCGAGGAAGAGCATCGCGTCGGCGAGCGCCTCCGCTTCGACCCAGGTGCGCGGATCGGCGTCGGGCATGGCGTGCCGGTTCGCCGGTGTGTCGATCGTTCCCGGAAGAACGGCGTTCACGCGCACGCCTTCGCGCTTGAGCTCGGCGGCCAGCGTCTCGGTGAGCCGGACGACGGCGGTCTTTGCAATGCTGTAGGGGCCCGCGCCGGCATCTCCGGCGAGCGACGCTTTGGAGCCGACATTGACGATCGAGCCGCTGCCGCGGCGGCGCATGCCGGAGCTGCCGGCGATCACCGCGCGACAGACGTTGTGCGTCGAGAGAAAGTTCGCCTCCCAGAGGAGCTTCCAGGTCGCTTCCGTCGCGGTCTCGATCGTTTCGCCGCCGCGATACGCCCCCGCGATGTTGAAGACATGATCGATCGCTCCGAACTCTCCGGAGATCTCCGCGATCACGCGGGAAACCGCGTCCGCATCGGCAAGATCGCAGGAGTGAAACGAGACGCGCTCGGGCGCCGATGCGGCCTCCGGCCACAGCGCCGGCAGGCGATCCGCGCTGCGGTCGATGAGTGCGAGACGCCCGCCGCTCTCGAACAGCCGCCGCGCGACGACGGCCCCCAGCGCTCCGGAGGCTCCCGTCACCACGGCTACCTTCTGCGAAAAATCGAACATCGGAAAACTCCCGTCCCGGAGGAAATGCGAGTCTTTCAGGGCGCGGAGAGCAGAACCGCGTGGCCGTCCGGATCGCGCAGCAACACGCCGCTACGATAGCCGAGTCGGGCGTCCTCGCCGACGGCGACCGGCCCGGGCGAAACCCATCGCCCTCCGGCGGACCGCGCCGCTCGTGCCAGGGTGTCCAGACTCACGTCCTTTTCGACGGCGAGCCGCACGTACCAGCTGGCGAGATCGTTCGCGGCGACGTCGGCGGGCGTCGGCCGGCCGTTCGAGGGCGCCAGATATTCGAGAAATTCGACTCCGATCGCTCCCGGCGCCGCTGCTCCATGAAGGCCGGTGATCGCGAGGCGGGCGCCGAAAACCTGATTGAGGTGCTCCTGCTCCGTTCCCCAGTTTTCCGCACCGCCGCCCCTCGGGAGCCAAGAAATCGGTGAGCTCGAGGCATTCTGTGCCGAGGCATATGGTCGCGATTTTCGAATGCGCGCCGAAGACTCCGGTCAGATGCTCATAGGCGTCGCCCGAGACCTCGCGCGTCTCACCGACCCGATGGAAGTCGAGGAGGCTCGTGAAGAAGGCGATCGAACGATCGAGATCCGCAACGGTGATGCCGATCGCCGCGACGCGCGGAGAAGCGCCGAAGAGAGAGGTGCAGAAAAGAAGCTGCAGCACAGCGAGGCGGAAGACACGAGCTGGAGATTTCATTTCAGTCTCCAGAATCCGGCAGCACCGATCACTGCAGTCGTTCGATCAGGTGGTCGCCGACGCGCAGCGCGTTCGCCATGATCGTGAGCGCCGGATTCACGGCGCCGGAGGACGGGAAGAAAGAGCCGTCGACGACGTAGAGATTCTCGAGCTCCCAGGCCTTGCAGTCGCGATCGAGCGCGGAGCTCGCCGGTTCCGCGCCGAAGCGGATCGTGCCGTTCTGATGCGCCACGCCGGCGAGCGGAATCCGCTGCCCGACGAAGAGCGAACGGGACAGCAGATGGTCGTGGCAACCGATCGTGTTCATCAGCGCCTTGAGCTTCGCGATGAGACGCTTGTGACCCTCTTCGTTGTTCGGTTTGTACGCCAGGACGATTTCTCCCTGCGCGTCGAGCGAGACCCGGTTCGCCGGATCGGGAAGGTCCTCCGAAGTCAACCAGAAATCGAGCGAATGGCGGGCCATCGCTTCAAGCGACCAGCCCGGCGCGAACGGCGGCGCGCCGGCGCCAAGTGTCACGGCATCGAGCTTGCCGACGAACGAGATGTGCCCCATCGGGTGGTTCCAATCGCGTGCGCCGAAGTAGAAGTCGTTGAGCCCCAGCGTCTTCTGGAAGACCGTCGGATTGGGTTCGAGCGACAGCGCCATGAGGACGGAGTTGATGTGACCCATGTAGTGCCGGCCGACGACGTCGGAACCGTTCGCGACTCCGCGCGGATGCTTCTCCGACGTCGAGCGCAGGAGCAGCGCCGCAGAATTGATCGCACCGGCAGAGACCACGACGATCCCTGCCTCGACCGGGATGGTCTCGCCGTCCTTCTCGACCAGAACGCGCGTCACTTCACGCCCGGAGCCGTCCGTCTCGAGACGCGTGACGTGCGCTCCCGTCCACATCTCGAGGTTCGGATGGGCCGCGAGCGCGGGATCGACGCACATCGTCTGAGCATCCGATTTGGCGCCGACCAGGCAGGGAAACCCGTCGCACGTCGCACAGCGGATGCAGGGGCTCGTGCGCGGGGCGCCTTCGTCGAGCCGGATGCCGAGCGGCACCGGAAACGGCTTGAGGCCCGCGCCTTCGAGATCGGCGGCCAGGCGCGCGATGCGCGGCTCGTGCGAAACGGGCGGATGCGAGTAGGGCGCCGAACCCCACGGGTCGGTCGGATCGACTCCGCGCTCCCCATGCACCTGGTACAGGTGCTCCGCCTGAGTGTAGTAAGGCTCCAGATCGGAGTAGGAGATCGGCCAGGCAGGAGAGATGCCGCCGCTGTGCGCGAGCTCGCCGAAATCCCGTTCGCGCAGCCGGAACAGCGCGGCGCCGTAGAACTTGGTATTGCCGCCGACGTTGTAGTTGGTGTGCGGATGGAGCGGCTTGCCGGCGCTGTCCGACCAGTTCTCCTTCGTGTTGTAGCGCGCGTCGACGTTCACCGCGCGCGGATCCCAGTTCTGCGGCTCGCGCCGCACGTAGTCGCCGCGTTCGAGGAGGAGGATCCGCTTTCCGGTGGGAGCCAGTTTCCAGGCGAGAGTGCCGCCGCCCGCCCCGCTGCCGATGATGACGACGTCGTATCGATTTCCGCTCATTGTGCCGAGTTGGATGCGCCTTCCGCGCGCGGGGTTTCGTGGCGGCAGAAACCGCAGCGAAACGGGCACGGCGAAGAGTCGTCGTGGTGCAGCTTCGCGCACAGGACCGGACGGATCCCCGGCCATCGCCGGTAGAGCTCCGCGGCACCGAGCATTCCCAGAAGGGGTGCCGTGAGGTAGATCCACACGCCGGTGAAATCCATCGACGGTACGATCGAGGCCAGGCTGCGCGCCGGATTCAGGCTCATCCCGGAGAGCGGCGCTTCGAAAGTGATGTCGAGGAAGACCAGAGCCGCAGCGCACATCCCGGTGAAGCGCGCGAATCGCGGGCGATTGGAGACCTCGAGCACGACGGTCATCAGAATGAAGGCGATCGCCACCTCCGCTGCAAAGGCGACGCCGGGACCGTACTGCCCCGGTCGTGTCGCCACCCAGTCGACCGGTCGCTCCTCGAACGGCCGTCCGACGAGGAGCGAAACGGCGACGACCCCCGCCAGGCCACCCGCGAACTGCGCGATCGGATAGGCGATGGCGTCGACGGGCGCGACTTTCCCCAGCCGGTAAAACGTCCAGGTCGTCGCCGGATTGAAGTGCGCTCCCGATCGCCGTCCCCACGGGGAATAGATCAGTGCCGCCGCGGTCGCCCCCATCGCGAGCCCCATCAGCGCCCGCAGCGCGAGCGGCGACCCGATCCGGTGCGAGACCGGAGAGCCGGGCGAGAAAAGCAGCGTCGCGAAAAGGCCGGCCGAGACCATGAAGAGCCCGAGGCCGCCCGCTTCGATCAGCCACTCGCGCCAATGAAGGTTCTTCACGGAGACACCCGGCGCAGTGCGCGCAGGAGCTCAGCGACGCTCCATGCCTGTGCGATGGCGCCGCGCGGCAGGTGCGGGGCTTCGGCGTCGAAGATCTCGGAGACCGAGCCCAATCCGGCTTCGTCGAGGTGAACGGCAAATCCCTGCAGATACCCGCGCGCCTGGCGCCGCCCCCCTGCGCCGCGATAGCGCAGCAGCGCGTCGACGTAGATCCCGGCGAGAAAAGCCCAGACGGTTCCCTGGTGGTAGGCCGCATCCCGCTCCTCCGGGCCGCCGAGGTAGCGCGGAACATAGCCCGGCTCGTCGGCCGCGAGACTGCGCAGGCCACGCGGCGTCACCAGCTTGCGCTCGACGTTGTCGAGCACCGTCGACGCGTGTTCCCGCGAAAGGAGCGGGTGCGGCAGCGCCAGCGCGTAGAGCTGATTCGGCCGGCTCGCCGGATCGCGCTCAGTGCCATTCAAGACATCGAAAAGCTCCCCCTTCTCCGCGTTCCAGAACTGATCTTCGAACCGCGCCCGCACGACTTTCGCGAGACTCCCGACCATTGCGGCGCGCCGCGCATTGCCGTAGCGCCGGTGCAATGTGCTCGCGATCCGCAGCGCGTTGTACCAGAGCGCTTCGATCTCGACCGGGCGCCCGGTGCGCGGCGTGATCACGCGTTCGCCGACCCTGGCGTCCATCCAGGTGAGCTGCACGCCGGGCTCTCCGGCGCGCAAGAGCCCGTCGCCATCGACCTGAATTCCGTAACGGGTTCCGCGACCGTACCAGGCGAGAATGTCGTCCATCACCGGCAGCAGCGCGTCGCAGACGAAGTCGTCGTCGCCGGTCGCATCGAGGTAGCGCTGCGCGGTGACGAAGAGCCAGAGAGCGGCATCCACGGTGTTGTACTCGGGCGCCTCGCCCGCTTCCGGAAAGCGGTTCGGCAGCATTCCCTGCGACGCAGCATCGGCGAAGCCGCGCAGGATCTCGCGTGCTTCGGCGACTCGACCGGTTTCGAGGCAGAGTCCGGGAAGCGCAATCATCGCGTCGCGCCCCCAGTCCGCGAACCAGGGGTAGCCGGCAATGATCGTCGACCCGCCGCCGATCTCGAGGTCTCGCGCGACGATGAACTGATCCGCCGCGACGACGAGCTGGCGCTCGAGATCGCGCCCCGGCCCGGCGTTGACCGGCAGCTCGGCACGATCGAGGAGACAGGCCCGGCGCATCTTCTCTGCGGCGACCAGTTGCAGCGGATCGCGCCCCGCCGGCTCGGCGGTGGAGACGAAGACAGCGACCGGGCGCCCGACTTCGAGCGTCAGCGAGAACACACCGGGCATGTAGAGGTCCTCCCGGTAGTCGAAGCCGCGCGCTTTCTCTTCCGAGTACTCGAAGTCGAAGTACCAGGTGCCTTCGGGGCGAAACGTCGCGCCACGGATCCCGATGAAGAGGTCCGTTTCCCTCGCTGCGCGCGCTGCGACAGCTGCGATCGCGGCAACCGAAAAGCGCACGCAAGGGCCCGGCTGAACTTCTCGGCCGGTCCAGACTCTCGACGCCTCGGCGCGGCCGAGCGAGTGAATGTCGCGGCCGGCGAGGAGCGGCCGAAGTTCGAGGACTACTCCTTCTCCGCCCTCGAGCAGCTCGTACACCACGACGACCGTGTTCTCGCCATGAATGGCACAGATTCTTTTTCTTAACCGAAAGCCTTTGTCCTCATATTCGCAAACCGGAAAGGGATCCCGCGCGAAAGACACCAGCCGATCGAATCCGCGCGGATGAATGGCGCCGGGGAAGCGATTCGTCCCGAGCTCGATCCGTTCGCCGCTTCCGGACGCGAGCACCACGGTCTCCTCGAGTTTGGACAGCAGGACGCGGCGCCCGGCCGGCGGCCGCGTCGCCGCGACGAGTAGACCGTGGTAGCGCCGGGTATGGGCTCCTCCGACGGTCGAGCTCGCCCAGCCGCCGAGTCCGTTCGTCTCGAGCCATTCGAGTTCCGCGGCGCGCTCGAAGTCGCGCAGCGCGTCGGCGGCAACGAAACGCGTCGGGACGACGGGCTCGATCGTCACGCCGCCGCTCGCCTCCCCGACCGGCTTCGGATCCTTCTCCTTCTTCGCCATCGTCGCGACCACCATGCGTCTCTCCCCGGTCAGCGCTTCGATGCTCGACAGGCGGCGCCAGTTTCTCGCACGCCGACCGCAGGCTCAGCGAATGAGCTCGGCGACGAGGCCGGTCCAGCCGGTCTGGTGGTTGGCGCCGACACCGCGCCCGTTGTCGCCGTGAAAGTACTCGAAGAAGAGCAGGTGGTCGCGAAAGTGCGGATCGGTCTGGAGCTTCTCCGAGATGCCGAAAATGGGCCGGCGCCCCTGATCGTTCGGCAGAAAGAGACTCACCAGGCGGCGAGAGAGCTCATCCGCGGCCGCCCCGAGCGACAGGTACTTCCCCGATCCGACGGGACATTCGACCGTGAGCTCCTCGCCGTAGTAGGCCGAGAAACGGCGCAGCGCTTCGATGATGAGGAAGTTGACCGGAAACCAGACCGGTCCGCGCCAGTTCGAGTTGCCACCGAAAAGACCCGAGTTCGACTCCCCCGGCTGATAGTCGACCGAGAAGGTCCTGCCGCCGGCCTCGATGGTGAAGGGATGATCGCGATGGAAACGCGACAGCGCACGAACTCCGTGATCGGAGAGAAACTCGCTCTCGTCGAGGAGCCGCGACAGAACCGCCTTCATCCGCTTCCCGCGCAGCAGCGAGAGCAGCCGCCGGTCCTCCGCTCCCGGCTGATGCCAGCGGGAGACCAGATCCGCGAGGTCGGGGCGGTAGTCCAGAAACCACTGCAGACGCGCCGAGAACTCCGGCAGCCTGGCGAGGAGATCGGCGTCGAGAATCTCGACCGCGAAAAGCGGAATGAGCCCGACCATCGAGCGCACCTTGAGCGGCCTGGCGGGTTCGTTCCCGGTGTGGAGGACGTCGTAGAAGAACTGGTCTTCGTCGTCCCACAGATCGATCTCCTGCCCTCCGAGGTCCTTCATCGCCGCGGCGATGTAGAGGAAGTGCTCGAAGAACTTGGTCGCGATGTCCTCGTAGACCGGATTCTCGATCGCGAGCTCGAGCGCGATGCGCATCAGGTTGAGCGAATACATCGCCATCCACGCGGTCCCGTCGGCCTGATCGATGTGTCCGCCAGTCGGGAGCTCCGAGGAACGATCGAAGACCCCGATGTTGTCGAGGCCGAGAAAACCGCCCTGAAAGACGTTCCGCCCTTCGACGTCCTTGCGATTCACCCACCATGTGAAGTTGAGCATCAGCTTGTGGAAGACGCGTTCGAGGAACGCGCGATCGGCCTTGCCCGACATTTCGCGGTCGATTTCGTAGACGCGCCAGGCCGCCCAGGCGTGCACCGGCGGATTGACGTCGCCGAAGGCCCACTCGTAAGCGGGAAGCTGCCCGTTCGGATGCATGTACCACTCGCGCGTCAACAGCACGAGCTGGTTCTTGGCGAACTCGGGGTCGAGGCGCGCGAGCGGCAGGCAGTGGAATGCGAGATCCCAGGCCGCATACCAGGGGTACTCCCACTTGTCCGGCATCGACAGGATGTCGGCGTTGTTCAAGTGCGTCCAGTCGTGATTCCTCCCCTCGAGGCGCTCCGCGGGTGGCGGCGGCTGGCCGGGATCTCCGGCGAGCCAGCGCGGAATGTCGAGGTGGTAGTACTGCTGACTCCACAGCATTCCCGCCCACGCCTGGCGCTGCACGCGCCGCGCCTGCGGGTCCGCGATTCCCTTCTGCAAGGCGGCGTAGAACTCATCGGCCTCGCTCCGTCGCGCTTCGAGACCGCTCGAGAAATCGTCGAACGGCCGGCCCCGGGCCGCGCGGCTGAGACGAAGACGGATCTCCTGCACACCTCCGGCCGCGACCTCGAGGTCGTACATCGCGGCGCATTTCGTTCCGGTCTGCGCCGGATTGACGGCGTCACGCCGCCCTCCGATCACGCGTTCGGCGATGCCGTCCTTGAAGAATCCAGCTTCCGCCGCTCCGCCCCAGAGCCGTGCGCCGTTGCTCTCGTTGTCGCAGAACAGCAGGTCCGGAGCACCGTCGCACTGCAACCAGAGTGTGCCGAGCTCGGGATGCCAGGCACGTACCGCGCCGGCGACGACGCCGAGCGCGGGCTTCTCGCCGGGGTCGCCCCACGACCAGCTGTTCTTGAACCAGAGCTGGGGCAGCAGCACGAGGCGCGCGGCCTCGGGACCGCGATTCGTCGCGGTGATCCGGATGAGCAGATCCTCGGCATCGGCTTTCGCCACTTCGACGGCGACGTCGAAATAGCGATCTTCGTCGAAAATGCCGGTGTCGAGGAGCTCGAACTCCGGCTCCTCTCGCGAGCGCCGGCGATTCTCCTCGGCGAGCCAGGTGTACGGGAACTCGGCCTGCGGATACTTGTAGAGCATCTTGAGGAACGAATGCGTCGGCGTCGCGTCGAGGTAGTAATAGAGCTCCTTGACGTCCTCGCCGTGATTGCCCTGCGGACCGGCGAGGCCGTAAAGACGCTCCTTGAGGATCGGATCCCGCCCGTTCCACATCGCGACGGAGAAACAGAGCTGCTGCCGATCGTCCGAGAGTCCGGCGATGCCGTCCTCGCCCCAGCGATAGGCGCGCGACGCCGCCATTTCGAACGGAAAGTAGTCCCAGGCAGCGCCATTCGGACTGTAGTCCTCGCGCACCGTTCCCCACTGGCGCTCCGAGAGATACGGCCCCCAGCGCCGCCAGGGCTTCTCTCCCGCCTTCGTCGCCGCCAGCCGATCGCGCTCTGCCGTCATGTCATCACCTTTCCCCGTTCGCGTGCGCCGGAATTCCGCAACTTCGATGCACGGTTCCGGTCCTGGTTTCAGTCCGTTTCCGTTCCGCCGGTTTCAGGACAAGATGGAAACCTTCCAAAGGAGACTCTGCCATGCGACGAAGCTCCGCCATCCGTCTCACCATAGTGGCTGCCGCGGCCATCGCCGCGCTGCCACTGGCACCCATCGCTGCCCAGTTCGGCGGCGATTCCCGGGAAGCCTGCCGCCGCGCGGCGAGCGTCCTGGTCAACCAGGAGGCGCGCTGGGACGATGCGCCAAACGGCGCCCGCGGACTCTCGAATTCGCTCAACTGGCGGGCAGCGGACGGCACCTTCGGCAACTGCTCGGTCGACAGCAAAGGGCGGGTCTACGCCGTGCGGGTCGAGCGCTGGGGCGCCGTCTCCGGCGACATCGACGTCTGGCCCGGAACCGGAAGCGGCAACGGCGTGCGCACGCTGATCTGCGAATCGGACAAGGGCCGGCGGCGAGAGTGCTCGATTCCACGCGGCGCGATGGTCCGTCTCCTCGACCGCATCAGCGACTCGCCGTGCACCTACGGCCGCTCCTGGGGCTTCACGCGCAGCGAAATCTGGGTCACCGGCGGCTGCCGCGCGGCCTTCGAGGTGCGCTGGTAGAGATTTCCGCGAGCGAAGGGCAGCAATACCCGTCGAGAGGGGCCGATCCCGGCAGCAGGGGATCGGCCCTTTTCATTCGCTTCAGTGTTCGAGGTGCGGCGCGAAACCGTGCACGAGCAGCGGCAGCCGAATCACCTCATCGCGCGCCGTGAGGTAGAGCGTGCGGCCGTCGTCGCCCCACGCCATCTCTCTTCTTTCCTGCCCGACCGAACTCGTTCGTTCCCGCGCCGTCCGTTCGCTTGCTCATCTCGATTCCTCTCCTGCAACGAGCCACGGCCGTCACTTGACGGGCTCGTCGAACTGACCCGGTTCGTATTTGTCCGCTTTCTTCTTCAACAGTCCAGGCCAGTTGGAGTAGGCCCTGGTCGTGTTGCCGCGCTCGTCTTTCTCGAAGAGATCGAAAGCCTTCTGCGTGTGCTGGAGAAAGAGCTTTCCGTCGACGAAGTGGAAGATCGCCGGATCGACCGGACGCAGCCCCTTGCGCGACACCGCGTAGGCGCAGAAACCGCCGAACTGAGGCGCGTACTTCGCGGGATCGGCGTCGAAGAGAGCTTTGTGATCCGCCGAAGAAAACCAGTAGACCCCGCCCTCGTAAGCGCTCGAGAACTCCGCCGCTCCCATCGCCGGCTTGTGGTTCGTGAAGTAGTTGACGACGTCGTGGCCGTCGACGACGACTCCGTCCTTGTTGATGTTCACCAGGTGCTTGGCACCCGCTCCGGTGCTCGCCGCATCCGCGGCGTAGGCGATGAACAGTGCGGAGATGAACAGCAGGGAGAATGCAACAGCAGCGTGACGCTTCAAGGTCTTCAGGATCTGCCTCCTGGTCGAAAATCGGTTCGCGAGGTGAGATGCACGCGCTCGCTTCCGGTTTCGCGAGCTGCGGGAAAGGCGCCCGATCTCCGGCGAATGAAACGTTCCCGGTGCCGGAGCATCCAAGCTCGCGACAAGGAGAAACGCAGATGGCCATGAAGCGGATGGGACGGGTGCTCGAGGGGCAACGCGCGCTGGTGACGGGCGCAAGCTCGGGAATCGGTGCAGCGATCGCCCGGGAGATGGGCCTCGCGGGTGCGGCGGTCGCAGTGAACTACGTCACGGGACCCGAGGCGGCGGCCGCGGTCGTCGACGAAATCGTCTCCGGTGGAGGCAAAGCGGTGGCTGTCCGGGCGGACGTTTCGAACGAGGCCGACGTCGTGGCGATGTTCGACACCGTGCGGCGCGAGCTCGGTGGAGTCGACATCCTGGTGAACAACGCGGGCCTGCAGAAGGACTCCGCATTCCACCAGATGTCGCTCGCGGCCTGGCAGAGGGTCATCGACGTCAATCTCACCGGACAGTTCCTCTGTGCCCGAGAGGCGGCCAAGGAGTTCATCGCCCGCGGCGTCGACGAGAACCGCTCTTCTGCCGCCGGCAAGATTCTCTGCATCTCATCGGTGCACGACGTCATTCCATGGGCGGGACACGCGAACTACGCCGCCTCCAAGGGCGGCGTCAACATGCTGATGAAGACGATGGCGCAGGAGCTCGCGCCGTACCGCATTCGCGTCAACTCGGTGAGTCCGGGAGCCATCAAGACGGCCATCAACCGCTCCGCCTGGGAGACGCCAGAAAAGGAGCACGAGCTGCTGAAATTCATCCCTTACGGCCGTGTCGGAGTTCCCGAAGACATCGCCCGGGTCGCGGTGTGGATGGCCTCCGACGAATCGGACTACGTCAACGGCGCGACGCTCTACGTCGACGGCGGAATGGTCCTCTACCCCGAGTTCGCGCACGGCGGCTGATGCCGGGCATCACGCCCCCGCGATGAGCTCGGGCGGGCGGTGGAGCGTGCCTTCCACGCCTTCGAGGAAGGTGCGCTCCTCGCGCAGGA
>JBDTQG010000008.1:0-77537 GCA_039932315.1 Thermoanaerobaculia bacterium | reverse complement strand
AGATGGCGATCGCGCTGTCGAAGAAGCTCGCCGGTCTTCGCGTCGGCAACATCCTCATGATCGGCTCGTCGGGAACCGGCAAGACGACGCTCATGCGCTCGGTCGAAAATTTTCTCGCCGCCGATCCCGTCCTGGCGTCGCGATCGGCGGTGGTGCGGATTCACGCCAACGTTCTCGGAGAAGAGGCGCAGGCCGGCCGCCCCGGCGAAGCGGTGATGCGCCGCCTCCTCGAACGGGCGCGCGAACAGCTGGGCGAGAGCGCGGGCCTCGAAGCGATCGTGAAACGCGCCGCGCAGGGACTCGTCTTCGTCGACGAGGTCGACAAGATCCGCAGTCACGTCGGCGGAACGGTGAACGTCTCCGGCATCCGCGCGCAGGAAGCTCTGCTGACCCTGATCGAGAACGAAGCGGTCCCGGTCGTCCTGCCGCAGTGGCTGGGCGGCGGGGTGATGACCGTCGACTCCTCCGGCCTGCTCTTCGTCTGCGCCGGCGCCTTCGAAGGCCTCTACGACGCGGTCTACGACCGGGTGACGATCGGCGCCGACAAGGGATCGCTGCAGCCGGTGACGGTCGTTGAAGGAGGGAAAGTCCGGGAAGAGCTGCGCTTCGAGCTCCGCGACTGGCTGCGGAACGAGGATCTTTTCGACTACGGGATGAGCCCGCAGTTCCTGTCGCGCTTCGACGCGGTGGTGATGCTCGAGGACCTCGGGGAAGACGAGCTGCTGCGGATCTTCCTCGAAGGTCCGGACTCCGGCTTCCAGCAGACGCGCATCTTCTTCGAGAGCCGCGGCGTGAAGTTCGCGATGTCTCCGAACGCTGCCCGCGCGATCGCCCAGGCCGCGCGCCGCCAGCCGCGCCTCGGCGCACGAGCGCTCAAAGAGGTCTTCCGGAGAGTCATCCGCGAGTTCGAATTCGCCCCCGAGAAACACGCCGGCCAGGGCGTCCTCCTCATCGACCAGCCCCAGGTCGCCGCCGCGCTCGGGGAGTAGCGGGCTTGCCGCTTCGATCTGCGGCAAAAAAATGAAAGAGATCGGTAAGGGGAGTGTAGGTTCTCGTCTCTGTCGCGCGCTGCGCAGGAAGGCGGACGACCTGCGCCTTCTGACGAGCCATCAGAGCGTGAGCAACACCCGTGACGATGCGAATCGAACGGGCCCTATGGCTCGCGCTGCAGCCGCCGGCGCCGGTCGATCGCACGGGGAGCTCGACGAGGCGGCCGCAGGAACTCCTTCACCAGCAGCTTCTCGCGGCCGTCCACCGCGAAAAATCCGGCCGCGGCGCTGACCTGCGACCCGCCCGCTCGCAGAGCGTCGAGGCCGAAAGATCCGGAGTCGATAAAAGGAGTGCCATCGCATCGCCGAAGGCGGATTCCCGAATCATCTCGGGCGCCGTTCGTTACGAGGCGAGAAGGCTAAATCGGCCTGCGCCGGCACGAGGCCAGCACTGGCGCGAGGAAAGTGACCAGCGGCACGAGAAGCCAGATGCGGCCGCGCATCAGATTGTAGTCGGCGAGGAGATCGCCCCAGGACTTCCGGGCGACGAAGTGCCCGAAACCGAATTCGAAGCCGAGGACCAGAACCATCCAGAAGACGCCGACAGTGAAGGCCGCTTGGATCGAAGTCGGGGCGATCCACGCGATTGTGGCGAAAGTCTCCGCGAGGATCGCAGCGCAGAGGATGAGCGTGCTGATGACGTGCGCCCATTGAGGGCCGAAATGCGGAGTCAGGAACTTCTCGCGCAGAAGGCCGTTCGCGACCGCTGTGACCATGAGAAGAAGCCAGACCGCCAGCGCGCGGAGCTCCATCGATGGAATCCCGCTCAGCCCTTCACGGCGCGAGCGAGAAGCTCCGTAGCGCCGAGCGAAGGCACACTGAACTCGAGCGCTGGCCAGCCGGGGAGCAGGCGGTCGACGGCGAGGAGGAGTGCCAGCCCCTCGTCCTGACTCCACCAGCGCCTCGTGCCGAGCATCTTGGCGATGGCGGCCGGGCGATCGAGGCTCCCGCCGTCGGGTTGCGCGAGCCAGGCGTAGGCGGTCCACTGACCGACCCCTTCGAGAGCCAGAAAGATGTCGTCGACCTTCGTGAAGACCGCTTTATCGCCGACGAACCAGCGGGCGTGCCGCGTGCGCATCATCTTCAGTGCCTCGGCCGCTAGGGCCCGCGCCTCGTCCACGGTGGCGGCATCGGCCGCGCGGTAGAGAAGGTCGCGCTCCGCGAGGTATGCGGTGACGTACTCCGGATCGTCCTTGAAGTGCGTCTGCACAGCGTCGTCGTCGAGCTCTTCCGGAAACGGCCACGAGGCGTCGATCGGTCCCAGAGCCGGACCCATGCCTTCGATCTGCCGGGTGTGGGAGAACTCGTGCAGGAAGACCGCGGTGAAATCCGACGGGTCGGAATGGCCGGCTTCTGCCCAGTAGGAGGGCAGCGCCATGACGAAGAAGGGTCCGTCCTGCGGCGTGCTGCTGGCAAACGACATCAGCGCGACGGGAGCGCTCGACCCGTTCGGCAGGAGGAGCGAGTCGCCGTGCGGCAGAACATGCCAGGCCATCGGAACGCCGCGCAAGGCCGGTCCGTCGACGGACGGTGCGGTTCCGGCGGAGATGCCGGAGGTGGTGTAGGCGCACGGGCTGTCGAAGAGCAGGATCTGCGGCGGTGGCGCGTCAGGAAGCTTGAGAAGCTGCTCGGAGGCGAGACTCCAGGCGGCGAACCAGCGTTCGATGGCCGGCCGGGCCGTCGCCATGTCGCACGCTACCCCGAGAGCGGCGGGTGCAGCCGGAGCTGCCGCTATGCCCGATACTGAAGCTGGAGCTGCGGCGGGAGCTGTGGCGGCATGGTGCGGCGCCGCGGACTGCTGTTCGGCGCAGGCAGCGAAGAGGAGCGCGAACACGAACGGCGCCTGCCGCAAGACGCCCCGCCGCAAGACCGGCGCCGAACTCGTTCCTGTCTTTTCCTGACTCATGTTGAGTACAACGAGTCTCGGAGGGCAAAAGTTCCGGGCCTGCCGCGAGTCGACGCCGCTGCAGGCGCAACCCTCCTTTGTCTTCGACGTACTTTGCTCATGAACCCTAACTTTCGACTCGCCCGAGCCTGCGGGCTGAGCCCGCGCAGCTTTCTGGCCGCGATTCTTCTCGTCTCCGGCCTCATCCCAGCGCTGCCCGCCCGCGCCGCGGACTCCCTGGACGTCACGAAGTATGGCGTCGTCTGGCGGGTGCCGGCGATGGACAAGGTGGAGGTCCGGAAGGAGCTCGACTTTGGAGACGGCGAGCAGCGCTTCGATCTCTATCTGCCGCCGGCAGGTACCGCGGCGAGACGAAGTCCGCTGCCGATCCTTGTTTTCGTCAACGCCACCGGCGCCCGCTTTCAGGACTGGGAGATCTACCGCGACTGGGGGCGGCTCGCCGCGGCACACGGGATGGCGGGAATCGTTTACCAGAGCGATCCGGGGAACGGGATGCGCAGCCTCAGCCGGATCACGGAACATGTTCGGGCACATGCGCGCGAGCTCGGAGTCGATGCTGCGCGACTCGCCATCTGGGCCTGCTCGGCGAACGTGAGCCTGGCGTTGCCGTGGATGCATTCTGAGCCGCGTCCAGCGCTCTCCGCCGCGGTTCTCTTCTACGGCTCCATGCCGGTTCGCGAGCTCCGCACCGACCTGCCGGTCTACTACGTCCTCGCTGGCCGTGACAGTCCGAACCTGAAGGATGGGGCGAAGACGCTCTTCGCGCAGGCGATCGCGGCGAGCGCTCCGTGGACGATGGTCGAGGAACCCGGACTTACCCATGCGTTCGATGCGCTCGATCAGGGCGTCGAATCGCAGCGTGCGGTGAAGCGGACGGTCGACTGGCTGGTCGATCAGATCGTGGCGCCGCCGGTTGCCGGCCCGGCACCCTCGCCCGCGCGCGAAGCGGTCACCCGAACGTATGGCCAGGAGTGGCCCCAGGCGGAGGCTGCGCTCCGTGCGCGACTCGGCGACAAAACACTCCCTGCGACGGACATTCGGTCCACGCATGCCGCGCTCGGCAGCGTGCTCGCGCGGAGTGGCCAAAGCGCCGCGGCCGTGCCGGAAATCCGCATGGCGCTCGAAGGAAAACTGGGCGCCGAGGAGGCCGGTCTGCGGGTCAATCTGGGGCAGGCGCTCATTGCGACGGGTGACGAGACGGCTGGACTCGCGGAGATCGCGCGCGGCGTCGCCGCCGGAGCCAATGGCGCCTTCGCTTACGGCCGACTCGGCCTGCCGGCGATGAACCAGGGTGACTTCAAAGCCGCGATTCGCCTCTGGGGCGCTGGTCTGACCCTCGATCCGCCGCTCGCCCCCGAAGTCCGGCGAACGCTGGCTTACAACATCGCCTGCGCCCATGCCCGCGCCGGCGAGACCGACTCCGCCCTGGCAAGTCTCGAGCAGGCGATCGATCTCGGCTTCACCGGCCGCACCGCGATCGCCAACGACACCGACTTCGCCGCGATCGCGAACGATCCCAGATTCAAGGCGCTGCTGGAGACGGTGCGGACGGACTAGGCGGACGGGTTTGAGGTGCGAGCGGCGCGGAGCGCCCGGAGCTGCTTCAGGCGGCGTTTGCGCAGGCGGCGGCGGATGCCGATCGGGAGGAAGACGATCATCGCGGCGCTGGTCGAGACGATGAGCATGTGGCGGACGATCTTCGCGCGGTCGCCGGTGGCGGCGTCGAGGAGGGCGGAGGAGAAGTAGGTGAGGATCGCGATCGGCGGCAGGAGGCCGATCGCCGCCGCGGCGAGGAATTTCGGCAGCTTCACGCCGGCGACCGCCGCCGCCGCGTTCACCAGCGTGAAAGGCACCGGCAGGAAACGGATGGCGATGAGCGGGATGAATCCGCGCCGGTGCATCAGTTTCTCGGCGCGCTGAAGTTTTTCGCCGCCGATGCGTTCGACGAACTCGCGTCCGAGGAGACGCGCGAGCAGAAAGCCGGTGAGCGAGGAGAGGAAGATTCCGACCCAGTTCCACACCGTGCCCCAGAGCGGGCCGAAGATCGCGGCACCCGCGATGATGAACGGCGTCGCCGGAACGCCGACCGAGCCCAGCACGACGATGACGCCGACGAGCGCCGCCGGAGCCCACCAGACGCCGCGCACGGCGGCGAGCGTCGTCCGCAGCTTCTCGAGCGTCAGGTAGTTCGCGAGCGGGGTGTAGCGCGCGGCGAGGAACCCCCCGACGATCAGCAGCAGAAGCAGGCCGAACTTGATCGCGGGCCCACGCAGAGATCCAGACTTTTCGGTACCCGGTGCTGCAGACGGCGTCGTCGCCGGCTTCAACGGGCTCCGGTCCGGTCGAGCGAGAGGAACTCACGCATGTGCGCGGAGAGAACCTCCTGCGCCGTGGGCTCCATGAAGTTCAGCTTGAGCTCGTTGATCACCATGACCTCCGCGCGCTTCCACTCGTCCCAGCAGGCCGGGCAGATGCGGCGCTGGATCTCTTCGCCGAGCGGTCCACGGAACGGAGCGCGAGTGAGGCCGGCGGGATTCGTCGAGCAGCGCGCGCAGACGATCGGAATCGGCTGGGTCTCGGTCGGCAGCGTCATGAGGCTTTCCCGGAGGCTTCCGGAACGACCGTCGGCAGGAGCGAGCGGAAGTAGTCGATCGTCCGGCCGAGACCGAGATCGAGCTCCACCTTCGGCTCCCAGCCCAGAACTCGCCGCGCCTTGGCGATGTCCGGCTGACGCGTCTTCGGATCGTCTTCGGGCAGGGGCCGGTAGTCGATCGGCGAATTCGAACCGACGAGGCTGCGGATCCTTTCGGCGAACTGGAGAATCGTCATTTCGTGCGGATTGCCGATGTTCGTCGGCAGCACCTCGTCGGACATGAGCAGCCGGAAGATCCCGTCGACGAGGTCGTCGACGTAGCAGAACGAACGCGTCTGGCTGCCGTCGCCGAAAACGGTGAGCGGCTCACCCAGGAGCGACTGCTGGATGAACGCCGGCACGACGCGGCCGTCGCGCGGCCGCATGCGCGGGCCATAGGTGTTGAAGATCCGGACGATGCGCGTCTCTAAACCGTGGAAGCGGTGATAGGCCATCGTCATCGCCTCGGCGAAGCGTTTCGCTTCATCGTAGACACCGCGCGGGCCGACCGGATTGACGTTGCCCCAGTAGGTCTCCGGCTGCGGATGGACGAGCGGATCGCCGTACGTCTCGGAGGTCGATGCGAGAAGGTAGCGCGCTCCCTTCGCCATGGCGAGCCCGAGCGAGTTGTGGGTGCCCAGAGAGCCGACCTTGAGCGTCTGGATCGGGAGCTCGAGGTAGTCGATGGGCGAAGCGGGCGAGGCGAAATGCAGGACGTAGTCGATTCCGCCTTCGACATGAATCGGTTTCGAAACGTCGTGGAGTACCAGAGAGAAGTCGCTCCGGCCGATGAGGTGGGCGACGTTCTCGCGCTTGCCGGTGATGAGGTTGTCGACCGCGACGACCGACATTCCTTCGGCGAGCAGACGCTCGCAGAGATGGGAGCCCAGGAATCCGGCGCCGCCGGTGACGAGGGCGCGTTTCACGCGTCGCTCGCGTTTTCCGCCGGCGCTTCCGCGCGGCCGACCGAATAGTAGCGGAAGCCTTCCGCGGCGACGCGAGCGGGCTGATAGAGGTTCCGCAGATCGACCATGACCGGTGCCGCCATGCGCGATTTGAGCTCGCCGAAATCGAGAGCGCGGAACTGATTCCATTCCGTCGCGATCACGATGCCGTCGGCGCCTGTCGCCGCTTCGTAGGCGTCCTTGCAGAACTCGACCGGCGGCAGAAGCGGCTTTGCCGCGGTCATCGCGGCAGGGTCGAAAGCGCGGACCTTTGCGCCGCGTTCGATCAAGCCCTCGACCACCAGGATCGCCGGCGACTCGCGCATGTCGTCGGTATCTCCCTTGAAGGCGAGGCCGAGGACAGCGACCGTCTTGCCGGAGAGCGTACCGAAGGCCTTTTCGATCTTCGTGATCATCCGTCGTTGCACGCGGTCGTTGGCGGAAAGAACCGCTTCGATGATCTCGAAACGCAGACCGTGCTCTTCGGCGATCTGCGCGACGGCACGGGTGTCCTTGGGGAAACACGAGCCGCCGTAACCGGGGCCAGGATGCAGAAACTTCGGACCGATCCGGTTGTCGAGGCCCATTCCGCGTGCGACGACGTCGACATCGGCGCCCACCGCTTCGCAGACCTCGGCGACCTCGTTGATGAAGGTGATCTTCGTTGCCAGGAAACCGTTCGAGGCGTACTTGATCATTTCGGCCGACTCGACGTTGGCGACGACGAAGGGAACGCCCGCCGCCTTGAGCGGCGCGTAGATGTCGAGCATGACGTCGATCGCGCGCTGCGTGCGCGCACCGACGACGACACGGTCGGGATGGAGGAAATCTTCGATCGCCGAGCCTTCGCGCAGGAACTCGGGGTTCGAAACCACGGCGAACTCCTGTCCGCCGCCCGAGCGCTCGCGGACGGCTCGTTCGACCATCTGCCCGGTGCCGACCGGAACCGTCGACTTCGTGACGATGACCTTGTATCCGTTGAGGTTGTCGCCGATCGATTCGGCCACCTGCCGGACGAAGGAGAGATCGGCGCGGCCGTCCGGCAGCGGCGGTGTGCCGACCGCGATGAATACCGCGCGTGCCTCGCGGATCGCCGGCGCGAGGTCGGTGGTGAACTTGAGACGCCCGGCGCGCACGTTCTTCTCGACGATCTCCTCGAGCCCGGGCTCGTAGATCGGAATCTCGCCGCGCTCCAGCGCCTCGATCTTCGAAGCGTCCTTGTCGACACCGGTGACGGTCATTCCGAAATCAGCCAGGCAGGCGCCGGTGACGAGACCGACGTATCCGCTGCCGACGACACAGATCTTCATGAGTCTCCCTTCCTTCTCACATCTGGAACTCGGAGTCGATTCGAGATCCCCGTCGCCCGGCGATTGACCGGCGCCTGGCGCTCACCCGGCAGTTGCCCGACAGTTGCGCGGCAGTTGCCCGGTGAGCGCCAGGCACCTACCCGTCAATGACCTGGAAACGACCCGGCCGCCTCACGGCGAGGGCCACGGCGATACGCCATATCCGGGGCCCTGAAACCGGAAAGGGGAGTCTATCGCGAGCGGGTGGCGGTCGAAAACGGAGCCGATTCAGACCGGCGGGCGATGCGGGGACCGGCTGCGATACCAGGCGGCGACCCGGCGCACACCCTCCTCGATCGGGACTTTGGGCGAATATCCCAGCAGCCTCCCGGCCTTGCTGACGTCGGCGAAGGTGATCGGAACGTCGCCGGGCTGTTCGGGCAGCATCTCCACCCGCGGTTCGACATCGAGAGCTGCCGCAATCGAATGCACGAGGTCGATCAACGTCGTCGTCCGCGAGCCCCCAAGATTGAAAATTTCGAAACCGGGAGCGAGCTCGAGCGCGGCGATGACACCGTCCACGATGTCGTCGATGTAGGTGTAGTCCCGCCGCGTCTGACCGGTTCCGAAAAGCGGCACGGTCTTCCCGCGCGCCAGCAGATCGGTGAACTTCGCGATCGCCATCTCCGGCCGCTGCGACGGGCCGTAGACGGTGAAAAAGCGCAGGCACGATGTTCGCAGCCCGTAAAGGTGGTGATAGTTGAAACAGAGCAGCTCACCGGCGCGCTTGGTCGTGGCGTAGGGCGAGATCGGCGCGTCGACGGCGTCGTCTTCCGCGAACGGAACCTTCTTGTTGATGCCGTAGACGGACGACGAAGAGGCGAAGACGAAGTTCGCCGGACCGTGATGCCTGGCCGCTTCGAGCAGGCGCAAGGTGCCGATGCAGTTCACCTCTTCGTAGAGGATCGGTTCCGAAAGGCTCGGGCGCACGCCAGCGCGAGCCGCGAGATGAATTACGCCGTCGAAGCGGCTGGACTCGAAAAGATCATCCACCAGGGCTGCGTTGCGGATGTCGCCTTCGACCAGCCGCCAGTCGTCGCTACCGGCGAATTCGGCGGCGTTCGCGCGCTTGAGCGCCGGATCGTAGAAGTCGTTGAAGTCGTCGAGTACGGTGACGCGGTCACCGCGGGAGAGAAGGCGCCGGGTGACGTGACTGCCGATGAATCCGGCTCCGCCGGTGACGAGAATGTGCCGAGTCATACGCTCCGGATCGAGACTATCGCAGCTTGGCCGGGTGGTTCACGGCCTGCCCGGTGCCGGCGCCGGCTCGGCGGCTTCGAGCCCGTCCTTGAGACGCTTTTCGATGCCCTTTTTCTGCCGGCCGCGGATCAGGTGGCGGAGAATGACGGACTGGTCGATGCCCGAGACGATGTCCTTCATCGCCTGATAAAGGGCCGGGTCGTTGAGGATCTGCGCGCCGGAGCCCGAGCCATGGTCGAGTTTCCCGGCGACCCGGTTCAGGTTTTCGACGAGCGACTTGAGCTCGCCAGAAATCTGATCGCCGTACGCTTCGTCGGCAAGGAGCTTCGGCAGCAGCGCCCGTTCGGCCTGGAAGCTGGCGGTCACCTTCTCGAGGTTCGCCGACGCGGTCTCGATGTGCGCGAGCGAGCGCTCGAGGCGCTCCTTCTGCGTCGAATCGGTGAGCAGCATCGACAGCGCACCCTGGCCCGATTCCGCCTTCGCCAGAAGCGAATCGAGTCGCGTCACCGTCGTCGTGAGCTTCGCCCCGAGCGCATCGTCGTTGAGCAGGCGCGGGAGAGGGCCGCTGCCCTTCCGGAAATCGTCGAACATGCCGCGGATGGAATCCAGAGTGGCGATGAATTCGGTGGTGACCTTGCGGTTCGGCTCGACGTCCTTCGTGAGCTCGCCGAGAATCCCTTCGCCGCGTTCCATGCGGCCGAGGATCGTCGTCAGCTGTTCGGTGATGCGGGTGACGTTGTTCACCAGGTCTTCGCTCGATGCCCGCAGGCGATCGACATCGGCCACCGGAACCGTCGAGATCGTTCCGCCCGCAGCGATCTGCGGCGAGCCCTCGGAGCCGGAAGAGATCTCGATGTACTTGTCGCCGAGCAGGCCGAGCGTGCGGATGCGCGCCATCGAGTCCTCGCGGATGCGGGCGGCGAAGCGCGCCTGCACGCGGATGAGAACGTCGATCTGCGTCTGCTTGACGTCTTCGGAGAGGTCGATGCCCGCGATCGAGCCGACGCCGACTCCGTCGAGCTGAACGTTGCTGCCGGTCTGGAGACCCGATACCGAGTCGAAGCGGATGCGGTAGTCACGCTTGGTGGCGAAGAGATTCCGCCGCTCGCCGACGAGGAAGATCGCCGCCATGCCGACGATCAGGGCCACCAGCAGGAGCAGGCCGACTTTACGCGCGGCGGTTCGGGTCGACGTCATGGTCGGGTTCCTCTCTTCCAGCAAGAAAATCGGCGAGCAGCGAATCGTCCGCGGCGTCGGCTTCGGCAAGCGTGCCGAGGAAGCGCAGGCGGCCACCGTCGAGGAATGCGATGCGGTCGGCAACGTTGCGCGCGAGCGCGATGTCGTGGGTGACGACAACTACGGTCGAGCCGAGGCGTTGGCGCGTTTCACGGATCAGGCGGGCGATCGAGGCCGACGTCATCGGATCGAGCCCGGTGGTCGGTTCGTCGAAGAGCAGCGCTTCGGGTTCGAGCGCGAGGGCGCGGGCGAGAGCCACCCGCTTGCGCATTCCACCCGAAAGATCGGCCGGCGCCTTGTCCTCGATTCCGGGCAGACGCACGAGAGCGAGGAGCTCGGCGACTCGTTTCGCGAGCGCCTCGCCCGTCAGTGTGCCGTGTTCGCGCAACGGAAAGGCGAGATTGTCGAAAACGCTCATCGAGTCGAACAGAGCACCGCTCTGAAAGAGCATGGCGACACGCCGGCGCACGGGAAGGAGGTCGGCTTCGGCGAGCCCGGCGATCTCACGGCCTTCGAACCGGATCGATCCGCTGTCGGGCGGCTCGAGACCGATCAGCAGGCGCAGGGTCACGCTCTTGCCCGAGCCGGAACGCCCCAGAACGACGAGGCATTCGCCCCGGACCACGTCGAAATCGAGGCCCGCGAGCACCTCTTTCGCGCCGTAGCGCTTGCGCAGGTCACGGATTTCGAAGAGCGGACTGGCGGCAGGTTTCGGATTCATCGCTCAGAGAACGTAGAAGAGCTTCGTCAGGAAGAAATCGGCGACGAGGATGAGAATCGAAGCGAGCACCACGGTGTCCGTCGTCGCGCGACCGACACCGTCGGCACCGCCGCGAGCGGTCAAACCGTTGTAACAGGCGACGATGGTGATGAAGAAGGCGAAAAAGACCGATTTGCCGACGCCGCTCGCGAGGTCCTGGAGCGTGAGGGAGGTCAGCACATCGTTGAGGTAGAAGCTCGCCGTCAACTTGAGCTGAAGCACTGCGATGAGGAGTCCGCCGAGAATCCCGAGAAGATCGCCGACGAGCGTCAGCACGGGCAGCATGACGAGCGCCGCGACGAGCTTCGGCACCACCAGCTTGCGCACCGGATCGGCCGCCATGGCGCGCAGGGCGTCGACCTGCTCCGTCACCTTCATCGTGCCGATCTCTGCCGTCATGCCGGAACCGATGCGGCCGCCGACGATCAGCGCGACGAGCACCGGAACGAGCTCGCGGACGGTCGACTTCGAGACCACGGTGCCGATGTAGTACTTGACGCCGAGGCCAGGCAGCGCCAGAGCGGTCTGCAGCGCGAGCACCATGCCGGTGAAAATGGTCGTGATGGCGGCGACGGCGAAGGAGCGGACGCCGATCTGTTCCATCTGGACGATCCAGGCGGACGTCTCCCATGGCGGTGTCGCCGCAGCGCGAAGCGCCCGGCCGGCGAGAATCGTGAGCTCACCCGCCTGGTCGGCGATTCGTCCGCCACTGCCGACGAATCGGCTGCCGACGCGTCCGAGCCACCGTGCCACCGGGCGACGGTGTCGGTGATGGTGGCGGTGCCCGGTCACGGAAGCGGGCGCCGGCCGGGGGCGGGCCTGCCCCCGCGCGGCAGGAAGACGAGATGGAGCGCGCCGAACAGCCAGTCGCCACCCGCGATGACGAAAAGGCCGCGGAGGTCGGGCCGGCCGAGCGCCGCAGCGGCGATGACGCTGCCGCCGAGGAGGCGCGTCGCGATGGCGAGGTGCACGAACGGCCGCCGGTTCGCCGGATCCTGCGCGACCAGAACATAGAAGGCCGCGAGCGTGAGGAGAAAGAATGCGATGAGCCAGAGATAGAATCGCTCTCCCGGCAGCGGCAGTCCCAGAAGAGCGCCGGTCGCGGCGGGCATCAGAACGAGAAGCAGGGCGACCAGCGCGTCGTAAAGGGCTCCCGCCCGGAGGCTTGAGGAGAGTGCCGTCGGGAACTTCTCCTGCGGGCACATGAATGGCAAGTCTAACAGGCGGATTCGAGGGTTCAGGGTGAGCTTCGCGAACGAAAGAGTCCGATCGACCGGGTCTCCGCTGCGCACCTTCGGAGCGACGGTGACGGGAAATCTCTACCTGGTTCTCGGCACGCTGTTCTTCTCCCTGGTGTCGATTCTCGTGGCTCCGATTCCGCCGCGCGGAAACTGGACGAATCGTGCGGCGCGGATGTGGGCGAAGGGTCTCCTCGCGGCGAGCTGGATCCGCCTCGAGGTGAAAAATGCACCCTCGCCGGGAACCGGAGCCGGGGCTGGCGCGGAGGCAGCGGGCGACCGGTTCGTCATCATGGCGAATCACCAGAGTCTGTTCGACATTCCGGCGTTGCTCGCGGCGATTCCCGGGCAGAGCCGCTTCGTCGCCAAGCGCAGCCTGTTCAAGATCCCGATCTTCGGCTGGGCGATGTCGCTCGGTGGATTCATCCCGGTGGACCGCAAGGATCGTTCGACGGCGCGCGACAGTTTCTCGTCGGCGCTCGACAAGCTTTCCCGCGGCTCCTCGATCGTGCTCTTTCCCGAAGAGACACGCTCGCTGGACGGGCGCGTCCTGCCGTTTCGCCGCGGCGGATTTCTCATGGCGCTGAAGAGCGGCCTGCCGATCGTGCCGGTCGGCATCGACGGCACCCTGGAGGTCCAGTCGCGGCGCAGCTTCCTCATCCGGCCGCGGAAAGTGACGGTCCATTTCGGCGAAATGATCCCGCTCGCCGGACGCTCGGTCCGCGACCTCGGAGCGATTACGGCCGGAGTTCAGGAGCAGGTCGCACGGCTCGCGGGCAAGGAGTGCTCGGCGGCGGAAGAAGACGGGCCGCTCTCGGAAGGTTCACGGACCAAGGAAAGGAAAGCAGAGCAATGAGCGGTGGCGGCGGCGTCGGTGCGAGCGAAGAGGCGATCTGGGAAGCGTTGAAGGGTGTCCGGTTCCCGGGCATGAGTCGCGACATCGTCTCGTTCGGTTTCGTGAAGCAGGTCGCGGTCGGCGAGTCCGGCGTGCGCATCCGGCTGGCGATCACGACGCAGAACCCGGCGGCAGCCGAGCAGGTGAGGAGCGATGTCGAACGTGCGGTCGCCGCCGTTCCCGGCGCGGGCAGTGTCGAGATCGAGATCGAAGTCGCGCAGCCGCCGTCCCGCGAGGAGTCGGCGGCGCGCGCGATCGCTCCCAACCCTCACCTGATCCCGGAGGTTCGCGCGGTGATTGCGGTGGCAAGCGGCAAGGGGGGCGTCGGGAAGTCGACGGTCGCGAGCAATCTCGCGATCGCGCTCGCCCGGGCCGGGCACCGCGTCGGTCTCCTCGACGTCGATATCTACGGGCCGTCGCTGCCGACCATGTTCGGCATCCACGAACGACCGGTCGTCATCGGCAATCGCATCCGGCCGTTCGAGAAATACGGCATCCGGCTCATGTCGCTCGGTTTCATCCTCGACACCGATACGCCGGTCATCTGGCGCGGGCCGATGGTGATGAAGGCGATCGAGCAGATGCTCGGCGACGTCGACTGGGGAGCGCTCGATTTCCTGCTTCTCGACATGCCTCCGGGAACCGGCGACGCGCAGCTCACCGTGACGCAGAAGGTGCCGGTCGCCGGCGCGGTCATCGTCACGACGCCCCAGGACGTCGCGCTCTTCGATGCCCGCAAGGGACTGGCGATGTTCCGCAAAGTCGGAGTGCCGGTGCTCGGCATCGTCGAGAACATGTCGACCTTCGTCTGTCCGAACTGCGGGCACGAGACGCACGTCTTCCGGAGCGGCGGCGGCGAGCGCACGGCGCGCGAGCTCGACACGCCGTTTCTCGGCTCCGTGCCACTCGATGCGGCGATCGCGGAAGGGGGCGATGCCGGCGAGCCGATCGTCGTCGCGCAGCCGGACGGACCGCACGCGGCCGCCTTCGCGCGGATCGCCGCCGAAGTGGCCGCAGCGGTCGCGAGCCAGCCACCGCGGACCGCCTGATCGCCGGAAGCGTCTGCCGGCCGTCGATCCGCGAGTCTCGCGGCCCCGCGCGAGCCGTGCGCGATTCGAGCGGCCGGGGCGCTATTCTTGGCTGCAGATGAAAGTCGCCGTCGTCGCCGATGCGCACATCGGCGGGCCCGGAGGTGAGGCCCGGCCGCTGGTCGAGCAGCTGCTGCGCCTTCCCGCAGAAGGGGCTTCGCGACTCGTTCTGCTCGGCGACATCTTTCAGGCCTGGGTCGGCTTCGAGCAGTACGAAACTCCCGGCGTCCGGCTCTTCCTCGATTCGATCGCGGAGATCCGCCGCGGCGGCGTCCGCGTCGACTACGTCGAAGGCAACCGGGATTTCTTTCTCGCCGACGGGCCGTACGCGGCGAGCTTCGACACGATCGCCGGCGAGTGCGCCTTCGTCGCCAATGGAGTGCGCTACCTCGCCGTGCACGGCGACGGGCTGAACGACCGCGACCGGTCCTATCTCGCCTGGCGCTGGGCGTCGAAGAGCTGGCCTGTCCGGACCGTGATCCGCACCCTGCCTCGGCGCATCGTCGGTCGATTCGTCGACGCGACGGAATCGCGCCTCTCGCAGACGAATTTCAAGCACCGCGCCGAGATCCCCGAGGCGGCGATTCGTGCGTTCGGAGAGAAGCGGCTGGCGGAAGGACATGATGTTCTTCTTCTCGGCCACTTCCACGAGCCGCACGTGCTGTGCGTCGCCGGCGGAGAGGTGCGTCTGCTCGACGCCTGGTTCAGGAGCCGCCGCGTCGAATGGCTCGGATAGACTTTTCCCGTGAAGATGCGCGTGACGATGCTCGGCAGCGGCACGTCGACCGGCGTGCCGGTCATCGGCTGCAGCTGCGCCGTCTGCCGCTCGACCGATCCGCGGAACCGACGCATGCGCCCGGGAGTCCGCATCGAATCTTCGGGTCGAACGATTCTGATCGACACGTCTCCGGATTTCCGCGAGCAGGCGCTGCGCTTCGCGATCGATCGCGTCGACGCGGTTCTCTACACCCATCCGCATGCCGATCATGTTTTCGGACTCGACGACCTGCGGATCTACAACTTCCGGCAGCACGCCCCGATTTCATGCTTCGGATCGGCGGAGACGATGCACCGGATGCGGCAGATCTTCACCTACGTCTTCGACGAGACGCAGGAGGGCGGCGGAAAGCCGCGCCTCGAGCTCGTTCCGGTTCGCGCCCCGTTCGAGCTCCTCGGAAGCACCGTGACGCCGATTCCGGTGGAGCACGGCGAGATGGAAGTCTTCGGCTATCGCATCGGAGATTTTGCCTGCGTGACGGATGTGAATTTCATCTCGGAAGAGAGCTTCTCGCTGCTCGCGGGTGTGGAGCTGCTCGTGCTCTCGGGACTTCGCTACCGTCCTCACCCGACGCACTTCAGTCTGGCGGAATCGATCGCCGCCGCGCAGCGGATCGGTGCCCGGCGGACGCTCCTCACGCACATCGCACACGACATCGACCACACCCGGCTCGAACTGGAGTTGCCGTCCGGAATCGAGCTCGGCTATGACGGGCTGGTGGTCGAGCTCGACTGAAGTCGAAGTCCCGCGTGGACGTCGCATTGCCGGTACCGTCCGCCCGCCCTCTTCGAAGAGTCTCACGCACCGGGCACTCGCGCTCGCCCTGCTCGGTCGACAGCCGACGGTGGTGGTGCGTCCGCTCGAAGCGGAAGACACGAACCTGTTCCTCGCCGCACTCCGCGCGCTCGAGTTCCGGGTGGAGACTTTCGCGAACGGCATCGCGATCGAGCCGCCGAAAGTTCTTCCGTCGACGGCCGACCTTTTCTGCGGCAACGCCGGCACGATGTTCCGCCTGGTGGCAGCGATCGCCGCGACGCTCCCCGGCCGTTACCGAATCGACGGCGTCGAGCGCCTGCGCGAACGCCCCATACACCCCCTTACCGGCGCTTTGCAGCGCCTCGGTGTGCGCATCGAATTCGAAAAGTCGGAAGGTCACGCGCCGCTGATCGTAGAAGGCGGCCGCCTCGAAGGCGGAAGCGTCGAGCTCGATGCCTCGGCTTCCAGTCAGTATGTCTCCGCTCTCCTTCTCGCCGGTCAGCGAGCCACTTCTCCACTCGAGATCTCGGCCCCGGCGCTGGTCTCCGGTCCCTACGTCGATCTCACGGTCGGGATGATCGAGCGCTTTGGCGGCAGAGTTGAGGCGCGGGGCGGAAACCGTTGGATCTCCCATCCGAGCGATCTGCGCCCCACGGAAGTCGAGATCGAAGCCGATTTCTCCGCCGCTGCCTATCCCGCCGCCGCGGCGGCGATCACCGGCGGAGAGGTGCGCATCGACGCCGTCGCCGGGACCTCGCGCCAGGGCGACCGGAGATTTTTCGACCTTCTGCAGGCGATGGGCGCGACGGTGACCTGGACGGCGACGGGGGCGATCGTCGCCGGCGGGCGTCATGGTTCTGCTGGCTCCGCTGGCTCCGGGTTGCACGCGATCACCGCCGATCTCTCCGACATTCCCGATCAGGTCCCGACGCTCGCCGCTCTCGCGCCCTTTGCGCGCGGTACGACGCGCATCGAAAACGTCGCTCACCTGCGGGTCAAGGAGAGCGATCGCCTGGCGGCGATGACATCCGAGCTCCGCCGCGTCGGCGCCGAGGTCGAGGAGCTCGCCGGTGGACTCGTGATTCCGGGAATCTGGGCGGAGAGTCCGCCGCCGGATTCACCCGTTGCCGTCGAGGCGCACGGCGACCATCGCATCGCGATGGCCATGGCGCTCGTCGGGCTGCGCCGGCCGGGAGTGGGAATTCAGGATCCGCGGTGCGTCGGCAAGTCGTATCCGGACTTCTGGCGCGATCTCGCTCGTCTGTGCGGAGACGCGGAATGAGCGTCGCCGAGCGCCTCGATCATCCGGCACTCGCCGCGGCGAAGGGCCGTCCGGTCGATGCGGCGGCGTGCACCGATCGCGCGAAGATGGGGGTGCTTCTGCAGGGGGCGGCGGTGCTTTCCCTCTGCGATGCCGGAGGTTGGACACTGGCCCGCGGCTGGGAGGGAGCTGCCGTCGATTCCTGCGGCCGGCTCTCCGGTCTCGCCGCGTCGCCGGGAAGACCGGAGCGCACGGCGCAGGAGCACCTGCGCGAGCTCCTCCTGCAGCTTTTTCGTGGCGAGACGCGCATCGCCGGCCGCGGTGAGGCGCGGAGCGCGGCGCGAGAGCTGCTCGCGGCGTGGGAAGGCGCGCTCGCGCCGATGGCGAGCGATGAGGCGATCGGCCGGATTTTCGATGCGGCGGCGTTTCTCTGGGATCCCGAGTTCGCCGCTGTCCGTGAGCTGCTGCGCGGCTTTCTGGTGCGCGGAGGCGTCGAAGTTCCCTGGCTGGCCGGACCCGCGGAGGTGCGTCTGCGCCTCGCGGGCGCCGGGAGGCGCGGCAGCGACGGCGCTCCCACGAAGCCCGCGCCGCGGGATCCGCGCGTCCTGCTCAGCGCCGGCCGATGGAGCGAAGCGGTCCGAAGTTTCCGCGAACGGCCGCCGACGGACGAGGCGTCGACGCTGCTTTTCGCCGAGGCACTTCTCGGCTGCGGAAGGTTCGAAGCGGCCCTGCTCCTGCTCGCCGATCGCGAGGATGTTGCAGCGCTGACGGTGGTCGCGACCTGCCGCCTGTTGCTGGGGGAGTTGCCGCAGGCGCGCGACCTCGTGCATGCCCTCGACGCACGCGATCTCAACGCCGCCGAGCGCATCGCTGCGGGAGATACGGCGTTGCGGGTGCTGGCACTTTCCGGGGAGCCCGCAGCGGCGGCGGATTGGGCGGCGGCGGCGCTCGCCCGTTCTCGCTCCGGCGCCGCACGGCAGCGCGCGCAGCTCCTCGTCGCGACGGCCGCTCTCGACCGCGGAGATCTCGCGCTCGCGAAACGGCACCTCGAAGCGGCGGAGGAGGGCACCGCCGCGCCGCACACGTCGCGCGCCCGGCACGAAGCGCGGGTATGGCTTCGGCTCGCGGAGTCCGACGGCAGCGCGGTCGTCGCCGAGTCCCGGGCGCTCCTCGGCTCACGCCGCGAGATGCGGCGCTTCGAAGCCGGCAGGGCCTGGAACAATCTCGGTCTGGGCTATCTCATGGTCGACGATTTCGCGCGGGCGGAGCGCGCCTTCCAGCATTCAGCCCGGCTTCTGCGCCTCTGTGACGGACCACTCGCGATCACTCTTTCGCAGTGGAATCTGGCGGAAGTCAGGCTGCGCTCCGGCAAGCTCCTCGAAGTCGAACCGATCCTCCGCGCCTCGATGACGCACAACCGGCGCAGCGGCAATCGCCGCGGTCTCGCGGTCGACGAAGCGCTCTGGATCCGCCTCGAGCTGGTACGCGGGCGGCCGGAAGCCGCTCTCGAACGGCACCGACTCTGTCTGGCGGAGCAGGTGAAGTGGGGACTCGACTATCACCGCCCCGAGCTCGCGGCGCTCGCCGCCCGTGCCCTGGGATGGCTGGAGCGCCCCGTGGAGGCCGCCGATCAGTTGATCCGGGTCGATGCCGCGGGTCTGGGTGAGCTCGAGCCGGAGGAGCTGCCGGCGCTCTTTGCGCTCGCCGGCAACTTCGAACGCGCGCGAGCGGAGGCGCAGAAGGGAGCGTTCGCAGCGCTCTGGCTGCCGGTGCTGCGCGGTGACGCACCGCCCGACGATGCCTTCGAGCTTCTCGACGGGCTGAGACCCGGCGGCCGACTGCCTCCGTTCCGCCGCGCTCGCCTGCTGCTCGATCTCGAGCTCACGCTTCCGGGGTCGCTGCCGCGCACTCTGCGCGACGCCGCTGCGACGATCTTTCGCCGCCTGGGAGCGACGCGGTTTGCCGCCATCCTGACCCGCGGCGAGGCCGGACTCTGGACGGCGCTGCGCGACTACCTGGTGAGCGCTCCGGGAGACCGCTCCGCGCTGGCCGAGCTCTTTCGTGCGGTCGGAGCTCCCGAGGCCGAGCTGGTGTGGAGCGATCCGGCAGGAGACCGGGTCTGGCTGGAAGGCGGCGGGCCGGCGCTCGCATCGGCGGCGGAGCTCTTGGCGGAGTCGGCCGGCGGGTCGCTCCGCCTGCGGGCGACGCGAATCGACGAAGTCCTGCGCGCCGTCTTCGCGCTCGCCGTGCGCGAGATACCGACGGCGGGACTGCAGGCGGACCGGACCGCGTCCGGCATGCCATCGGCGAGCCCGGGGTCCGCGACGAAGGAGAGCGGCGCCGCGGGACTGATCGGCGCGAGCCCGCTTCTCGCACAGGCCCAGTTGCGGTTGCGACAGTTCGGGGCGAGCGACATGCCGGTGCTCATCCTCGGCGAGAGTGGGTCCGGAAAAGAGCTTGCCGCCCGCGAAGTGCGGCGTGCGAGCGACCGTGCTGGAGCGCCATGGGTGCCGGTCAACTGTGCGGCGCTGTCGGAGACGCTTCTGCTGTCCGACCTTTTCGGGCACGCGCGCGGAGCCTTCACCGGCGCCGACCGCGCGCACGCGGGAGTTTTCGAGACCGCGAACGGCGGCACTGTTTTCCTCGACGAGATCGGAGATCTGCCACCCGCGGCGCAGGGAAACCTCCTGCGGGTTCTTCAGGAAGGCGAGGTCCGCCGACTCGGTGAATCGATGGCGCGCAAGGTCGACGTCCGTCTGGTGGCGGCGACGCATCGCGACCTCGCCGCGATGGTCGTTGCCGGAAAATTCCGTCAGGATCTCTACTATCGGCTGAAGGTATGCACGGTCACGATGCCGCCGCTGCGCGATCGCGGCGACGATCGTCTGCTCCTCGCCGAGCATTTTCTCGCCGCCCTCCGCTGCCGCCGGGAGCTCCCTCAGCTACAGCTCGCCAGCGACGCGCGGCGACTGATCGAGATGCACTCCTGGCCGGGCAACGTGCGCGAGCTCGAGCATGCGCTGCAGGCGGCCGCGGCGCTCGCCGGCAACGGTCCGATCCGCGCCGAAATGCTCGACCTCGGCGCGACGGTCGATGGGAGCGGTCTCAACGAAGGCTCCGCCTATCATCGTGAGCTCGACGATTTCCGTCGCGCGCTCCTCCACAAGGCACTCCGCGGAACGAACGGCAATCGTGCGGAGGCCGCCCGTCGCCTCGGACTCTCGCGTCAGGCGCTTTCCTACCTCGTCCGCCAGCTGGGGCTCGAAGAGGAGCCGGGAGCGCGCGCGTGACCGGCTTTCTCCTCCGGCGTCTGGCCCAGGCGGTGCCCGTCACACTCGCGGTCGCGACTTTGGTCTTCGCGCTCATTCACCTCATCCCCGGCGACCCGGTGGCGATGATGCTCGGAGAGAGCGCACAGGTGGCGGACATTTCAGCGCTCCGCGCGGAGCTCGGGCTCGACCGGCCGCTCCTCGAACAGTACGGAAAATTTCTCGGTGGTCTCGTGCGCGGCGATCTCGGGAAATCCCTGCACTTCAATGAGCCGGTCGCGACGCTCATCGCGCGGCACTACCCGGCAACGGCGGAGCTCGCGCTTGCGGCGCTTCTCGCGGCGCTCGTCGTGGCCGTGCCGCTGGGAATGCTTGCCGCGTATCACCGCGACGGCTGGATCGACCGTCTGGCGCGCCTGTTCTCGCTCACCGGCGTGTCGGTGCCCAACTTCTGGCTCGGGCCCGTCGCCATGCTGTTGTTCTCGATTCATCTCGATCTGCTACCGGTCTCGGGCCGGCTGGGATGGCGAAGCCTCGTTCTGCCCGCGGCGACGCTCGGCCTTGCGCTCTCGGCGCTTCTCACCCGGATGGTGCGGACGGCCGTCGCGGGAGAGCTCGGAAGGCCCTATCTCGTGACCGCGAGAGCGAAGGGGATTTCGCGCTGGCGCGTGGCGATTCGTCATGCGCTCAAGAATGCGCTCATTCCGGTGGTGACCGTGGTCGGTCTGCAGTTCGGCGCTCTGCTCACCGGCGCGATCCTGACGGAGACGATCTTTTCCTGGCCAGGACTCGGCCGCCTGCTGATCCAGGCGATCCGGCTGCGCGACTATCCGCTGGTGCAGGGATGCGTGCTGCTGATTTCCGTGACCTACGTGATCGTCAATCTGGTCACTGATCTTCTCTACGCGTGGCTCGACCCGCGGATCCGGCTGCAGTCGGGAGGGGCGGCGTCGTGAGCGCGCGTCGGCGCTCAGCCGCCGGAGAGTTGCGGCGCGAGGGCGAGAATCAACCGCTCGATTCCCACGCGGTCGCGCTCGTCGAAATTCGCCGGCAGGTGCGAATCGAGATCCAGAACCGCGGCGACTTCGCCCTGCGTATCGAGAACCGGGACCACAAGCTCCGATTGCGCCCGGTCATCGCAGGCGATGTGACCCGGGAAGGCGTTGACGTCGGCGACCAGCTGCGTCGCTTTTTCCCGGGCTGCGGCACCGCAGACGCCGCGCGTGAACGGAATCTCCAGGCAACCCATCGGTCCCTGATACGGACCGACGCGCAGAAGCCCGGGTGCGACGCGGCGGTAGAACCCGGCGAAGGAAACGCCGGGCACCCGTTCGAAGACCAGACAGGCGACGGTCGCCATGGCGGCGATCGGGTCGTTCAATCCCTCGAGGGTTGCCTCGAGGTCAGCGGTCAACTGGGAGTAAAGCTCGGTCCGGGATCCGTCGTCGATCATCGGCAGATCGTACCAAGCGCGTGGGGCCGGGCGTGAAGCGGCGTCTGGGCTGGGCCGGCGGAGGCGTCGCGCTGCTACTGCTCATCGCGCTCTTCGGCCCCTTGCTCGCGGCCGCGAGCCCCGTGCAGCAGGATCTCGAGCGCCGCCTCGACGGACCATCGCGCGCGCATCCTTTCGGCCTCGACGAGCTCGGCCGGGACGTCCTGTCGCGCCTCCTCTGGGGAGCGCGCGTTTCGATGCTCGTCGGCTTTTCCGTCGTCGGTTCTGCGACTCTTCTCGGACTGCTCATCGGCGCGATCGCGGGAACGCTCGGGGGTCGGGTCGACGCGATTCTGATGCGGCTGCTCGACGTATTTCTCGCCTTTCCCGGCATTCTCCTGGCGATCGCCCTCGTCGCCGTCCTCGGCCCGGCGCTCTCGCACGTCATCCTGGCACTGGTGGCGATCGGCTGGGTGGGTACCGCGCGCCTGGTGCGCGGACAGATTCTGCAGCTTCGCGAGCAGGAGTTCGTGCTCGCCGCCCGCGCGGGGGGCGCGTCGTTTCCGCGTCTGGTCCTCTGTCATCTGATTCCGAATGTCCTGCCCCTCGTCCTCGTGCAGGCGAGCCTGGGACTCGCGGGCGCGATTCTCGCCGAAGCGAGCCTGTCGTTTCTCGGGCTCGGAATCCAGCCGCCGACGCCGAGCTGGGGCGCGATGATCAACGCGGGTCGGAGTCACCTGCTCGACGCGCCGCACCTGACCTACTTTCCGGGGCTCGCGATCGTCTTCGCGGTGATTGCGTTCAACTTCCTCGGCGATGCGCTGATCGACCGCCTGGACCCGCGCCGGCGGGATCGGGTCGAATTCGAGAATCGCTGAGATGATCCCAACCGGCGGGCGCCAGGTTCCGCCGCGTTCCATCGCGGTTCTCGATCTCGATCGCGAGACTTCGAGTCGTCGTTCCGATCGAGCGGGCGCGAAATTCTTCTGGCGGGGAGATTTTTTTCGGTAACGAAAAAAGCAGCACGTAGTCCTCACCGCCGCTCTCGCGGAGCTCATTGGAGCCGAGCTCGAGGCGGTCCGCCAGATCGTCGAGGCGCTCCGAACCTGCAGCGCGAATCGCGCTGGCGTCGAGAAGCGCCCCGACGGCGCTCGCGGCGCAGAGTCGGTGAAGATCCTTCGCCAGGCCATCGGAGACGTCGATCGCGGCGCAGTGACGGCCGCCGTGTCGCGCGAGCCAGGTCCCCAGCGCGAGCTGCGGCGACGGCAGAAGATGGCGCTTCACCGCGCGCACGGCCGCGGCCCGGAGAACCCCCTTGACCGAAAACCGCGGCGGAAGCTCGACCGCGTTGCCGCGCAGGCGGGCGCCGCGGCGCACGAGCTCGCAGCCGAGCGCCGATTCGCCGAGCGTGCCGCCGATCCACAGCTGCTGTCCGGAGCGCGCCCGGTTGCGAGCCAAAGTGCCGTCTCCTCGCCGGCGTTCGCCGCAAAGTGTCAACGAGAGGTGGAGCCGCGGCGACTGCGCGAGATCGCCGCCGGCGAGCGCAACTCCGTGGTCATGGCAGGCGCCAACGAGGGCGCGAAAGAAGCGGCGATGGTCGAACCCGGACGGCGCCGCCAGCGCGAGGAACGCGTGGGTCGGGCGCGCGCCGCTCGCCGCAAGATCGGAAAGATTGACCGCGAGGAGACGGCGCGCGACGACGGCGGGGTCGAGTCCAGCAGGAAAGTGGACGTCTTCGATCTGTTGATCGACGGTGATGACTGTGCGACGAGGAAGGCTCGCGGTGTCGTCGCCGATGAGGTGCCGGGCCGCGGCCGGCTGTTGCTTTGTCGCGTGGCTTGCGAGCGATCGAAGCCAGGCGATCAGACTTTCTTCGGAGAGCTCGGCCCTCACCGGTCCCGGGCAGCGCTCGGTCGCGCGATGCGCAACGTCCGCGCGGTCGGGCGCGCGGACGGCTTCGGCGTGACGGGTCGCGCCGGGCGAGCGGGAGACTCCGGCTTCGTCCGGACCGCAGAGCGCGGGGGCAGGAGGACGCGCTCGAGAACCTCCTCCATCGATTCGACGAGATGCAGAGTGAGGCCCTGCTGAGCGATGGCAGGAACCTCGACGAGGTCCCGCTTGTTGAGCTTCGGTAGAACGACCGAACGGATGCCGGCAGCCTGCGCCGCCAGCAGCTTCTCCTTGAGGCCGCCGATCGCCATGACTTCGCCACGCAGCGTGATCTCCCCGGTCATGGCGAGACGACGATCGATCTTGCGGCCGGTGAGTGTTGAGATGAGCGCCGAAGCGATCGTGATGCCGGCGGACGGTCCATCCTTCGGGATCGCTCCGGCCGGGACGTGCACGTGCAGGTCGGTGCGGGAGAAGAGATCCGCCGCGAGCCCGTTGCGCGCCGCCCAGCCGCGCGCGAACGAAAGCGCCGCCTGCGCCGACTCCTTCATGACGTCGCCGAGCTGTCCGGTCAGTACCAGCTGGCCCTTGCCAGGGGTGGCGAGAACCTCGATGAACATGAGCTCGCCGCCGGCGGCGGTCCAGGCGAGGCCGGTCGCGACGCCGATCGAGTCGCGCTCGAGGAGATCTTCGCTGGTGAATTTCGGCGGTCCGAGAAATTTCTCGATGGTTTTCGGTCCGATGACGAGGCGGCGCGTTTTCTGCTTCGGCGCGCTGGCGACGGTGATCGCCACCTTGCGGCAGACGCTCGCCATCTCGCGCTCGAGACCGCGCAACCCGGCTTCCCGTGTGTAGCCCGAGATGGTGCGGCGCAGCGACGCGTCGCTGAACTCGATGTTGGCCGACGTCAGGCCGTTGTCTTCGAGCGTCTTCGGCAGGAGGTGGCGCTTCGCGATGACCAGCTTCTCCTCGAGGGTGTAGCCCGAAAGCCGCAGGATCTCCATGCGGTCGAGAAACGCCGGCTGGATCGGCTCGAGAAGATTCGCCGTGGTCACGAAGAGCACGCGCGAGAGGTCGTAAGCGACTCCGAGGTAGTGATCGCGGAAATTCGAGTTCTGTTCCGGATCGAGAACCTCGAGAAGCGCAGAGGACGGGTCGCCGCGGAAGTCGGAGCCGATCTTGTCGATCTCGTCGAGCATGAAGACCGGGTTGGACGTTCCCGCTTGATGCAGCCCCTGCAGGATCCGGCCGGGAAGCGCGCCGACGTAGGTGCGGCGGTGGCCGCGGATCTCCGCCTCGTCGCGCACTCCGCCGAGGGAAAGGCGCACGAATTTCCGGCCCATGGCGCGCGCGATCGATCGTCCGAGCGACGTCTTGCCGACTCCGGGCGGTCCGACGAAGCAGAGGATCGGTCCGCGGGCGTTGCCCTTGAGCTTGCGCACGGCCAGGAACTCGAGCATCCGTTCCTTGATCTTCTCGAGGTCCCAGTGGTCCTCGTCGAGAATCTTCTTCGCGTCGGCGAGGTCGAGATGGTCGGTGCTCATCGTCGACCACGGGAGTCCGGTCAGCCAGTCGAGGTAGGTTCGCTGAACCGCCGCCTCGGCGCTGTCGGGGTGCCCGCGCTCCAGCCGGCGGATCTGACGCTCGAGCTCCTCCTTGGCCTCCTCGGGAAGAATCTTCTCTTCGGCGAGCTTGCGGTAGCGCGCGACCTCTTCGGCGAGCTCGTTCTCTTCGCCGAGCTCGAGCTGAATCGCGCGCAGCTGCTGACGGAGGAAATATTCTCGCTGGCTGCGGTCGATCTCACCTCGTGCCTGGGAGGAGATCTCCTGCTGCATGGTGAGCAGCTGGATCTCCCGCAGCATGAAGTCCGTGACCATCTTCAGGCGCTCGATCCCGTCGACGCTTTCGAGTACGCGCTGAGCGTCCGGAATCGCGAGCTCGAGGTTGCTGGCGATGAGGTCCGCGAGTCGGCCCGGCTCTTCGAGGTTCGCGACCAGGACGAGCACTTCGGGCGAGACGCCCTTCCCGAGGCCGACGATGCGGTCCATGCTTTCCTTCGCGGAGCGCACGAGCGCCTGCGTCGAGAGCTGCCCGGGTTCTCCCAGAACCTCGGTGATCGGCTGAATCCGTGCCTGCGGAAAGTCGTCGGCGCGCGACAGGTGTTCGAGACGGACGCGCGCGACTCCCTGGACGAGCAGACGAATCCGCCCGTCGGGAAGCTTGAGCATCCGCATGATCGAAGCGGCGGTGCCGACCGAGTAGAGATCGGACTGCTCGGGCTCCTCGATGGTGGCATCGCGCTGTGCGACGAGGAGCACCATGCGGTTTTCGGCAAGGGAGTGGTCGACGGCGCGGATCGAGCTCTCGCGGCCGAGCGACAACGGAACGATGATGAACGGGTAGAGGACAGCGTCCTTCAGCGGCAGGACCGGCAGGATGTCGGGCAGTCTCGTGCTCTCATCCTGCAGGATCTCGCGCGACTTCACGTCTGGCCTTTCTTCTTGAGCAACGTCTTCAATTCCTCCATGAATTCGCCGACGTCCTCGAATCGCCGGTAGACCGAGGCGAAGCGCACGTAGGCGACCTGGTCGAGCTCCCGCAGACGCTCCATGGCGAAGGCGCCGATCTCGCTCGTCGAGAGCTCGCGATCCTCCTGATCCGTCAGCAGGCTTTCCGCAGCGTCGACGATCTCTTCCAGCTGACGCAGGGAAACCGGGCGCTTTTCGCACGCTTTCTCGAGTCCCTTGAGCAGTTTTCCGCGATCGAAATCCTCGCGGGAGCCGTCGTTCTTCACCACCCGATAGGCGATCTCCTCCACTTTCTCGTAGGTGGTGAATCGCCGGTTGCACGCCAGGCACTCGCGTCGGCGGCGAATGGTCACGCCTTCACGGCCTTCGCGCGAATCGACCACCCGGTCGTGGCTCGCGGCGCAGAAAGGACAACGCATGCAGCCACTCTAACGCAGGGCGCCCGCGTTACCGCCGGCAACCGGCGGGTGCCGGTGTTCCGGAGAGCTGCAGCCTCCGCTTCAGTCCTTGGTTTTGAGCGCGACGGAGAGCTGCAGCAGCACGCGCTCGAGAGTCATCGCGTCGTTGATCTCGATCGGCAGATCGCGAATCGCCTCGACGATCTGACGATCGTCGTCTTCGATCCGCAGATTCAGCAGGAAACGCCGTGCGCGACTGAGCTCGGCGCGCTTCAGCGTGAGCTCGACCGAGCGGTGAATCTCGCCGCGTCCGTTGAGCACCGGATACTTGGCATGCGCGCCCGAAACACCGCTCGTAGCCGACGGCAGAACCGGATGCGCGGCGGCCGGAGAGGTCATCATCGCCGGCGCCTGCGTGGCTGGAGGCGTCGCCGGCGGCGGCGAGCCTGGCGCGGGACGCACCGGCGGCGCGGGCGCGTGCGCCGGGCTCTTCATCGCCTGACGCCGGATCTTTTCGAGCTCGGCGAGGACGTCGACCTGGCTGGACTTCGAGCGCGCGGCCGGAGAAAGCGGCGCGGCCTTCGCCGCCGTCGGCGTGCTCCCCGAGGCTCCTGCGCCCGCTGCACCCCCTGAAGTCGCCGCCGGCGCTCGGGCTGCCGCTGCGGGAGCGGGCTGCGGCAGCGATTCCGAGGCGCCCGCCGGGCTACTCGAGGCCGCCGTCGTGGCGGCGCGCGCTGCTGGAGCCGGAGAGGCGGCGGCTGGCGGGCGCGCGGGCGGAGCCGGCGCCGCGACTGCCGTGATGCGGCCCGTCGAGCTGCTGTCGGGAGAGGTCTTGTTCAGGCGCTTCTTCAGATTGAGGAGTGTCAGCTTCGAAATTCCCTTCAGGGTTTCGAAGACGCCCTGACCGGAGACGGCGGAGGCCGCGAAGCTCGGCCAACCGTGCGGATTCAGCGCTTTCTCCATCTCGTCGATGGAGCAGACGTCGGGCAGGTCGCGCTTGTTGTATTGCAGCACGATCGGCATGGCGTCGACCGTGAGGTTCATCTCCTCGAGGTTGATCTGCAGATTTCGCAACGACTCGAGGTTCGCCTGCAGCATCGGGCGCTGCGAATCGGCGACGAAAACAACCCCATCGACACCCTTCAGCACCAGCTTTCGCGTGGTGTTGTAGAAGACCTGTCCGGGCACCGTGTACAGCTGGATGCGGGTATTGAAGCCGGCGATCGAACCGACGTCGATCGGCAGAAGGTCGAAGAAAAGCGTGCGGTCCGTCTCGGTCTCCAGAGAGACCATCTCTCCGCGACTCTCCTGCGAAGTGTGACCGTAGATGAACTGCAGGTTGGTGGTCTTTCCGCACAGACCTGGCCCGTAGTACACCACTTTCGCAGCCATCTGCATCGTGCTGTAGTTGAAGAAGACCATGGCCTCAGCCTGACGGCTTGCCCTTGGAAGTTAGCACCCGATCTTTCGCCAGGTCAAGAAGATCGGCTCGATCGAGCAACTGCCGGAGCGCCTCCTGAGCCGGATCCGCCGCCGCGAGACGCGCGCGCTGACGCAGGGTTTCCCGCGCGAGGGCGACAACGACCGATATCGCCGCACCGTTCACCGCATCGAGCGCGGCAAGCTCGCGCAGGAGGGTTTCCTGGTCGCCACGCGCGGCGGGACCGGTGATTCCGCGGGCCGGATCGTCCGCGCCCAGGGCCTGACGCAGGGCATCGAGCGCAAGAGTCGAGAAGCCCGCGCGGACTTCTGCAGAGAGTCCTGCGGCAGCGGCGATCTCGGTTGCGGCCGCGACGACCGTTGTGACACCTCCGGCCATCAGGGAGGCGACGAGATGGTAGAGCGGTCTCTGCTCCGCGGTGACGACGGCGGAAGTTCCTCCAAGAGCCGCTGCCAGCCGCCGGCCGAGGGCGATGGCCGCGGGATCGCCGCCAAGGGCGAAGAACTGTCCTGCCGCGGATTCGACACGCGGCTCCGCGGCGGGGAAGGCGCGCAGCGGATGGAGTCCGCCGATCGCGCTGCCGCGACCGCGGAGGGGAGCGAGAATCGACGGATCGGCGACGCCGGAGACCTCGACGACAACGGCAGCCTGCGGCCGCGCCGCGAGCCGGTTTGCGACATCTTCCAGTGCAGCGTCCGGCACGGCGAGAAGCAGCAGGTTCTCGCCTTCGGTCGCCAGGCTGTCGAGCGCGACGGCCGGGACGGCGAAGCGCCGGGCGAAGCTCGCGAGACGCGCGGAACCGGGCCGGCCGGAAGCCTGGTGAAGGACCGCGCCGCGCGCGATCAGCCAGGCGGAGAGGCTCTCGCCGACGGCGCCCGGACCGACGATGCTGAAGGTCAGGCCGGAAAGCGTCGGAAGGGGGGGACTCACTGGGGTAAAATACGCGGGTCCCGAGGCTTACGCAACGCGCAGGCGCCGCGGATGCCCGGGAAAAGAGCCCCCAACCGAACCCATGCGCCCCGTCCGTCCAGCTCTCGAACTGAACCCGCGCGACCGCGAGATTCTTCGCGACGTGGTGCAGACGTTCATTCTCGTCGGCGAACCCGTGAGCTCGCGCGCGGTGGCCAAGCACGCGCAGCACGGCGTCTCCGCGGCCACCATCCGGAATGTCATGGCCGATCTCGAGGAATGGGGATATCTCGAACAGCCGCACACTTCGGCGGGACGCGTTCCGAGCAGCGCCGGCTACCATCTCTACATCGAGTCTCTGATGGAGAAGGGTCGTCTCTCGGATGACGATCGCCGTCGCATCGACGGCGACCTCCAGGGAGGCGCGACCGAGCCGAGCCAGCTCGCCGCGATGACCTCACAGCTTCTGTCGCATCTTTCCGGTCAGATCGGAATTCTCGTGACGCCGGCGATCGGCGACACCGTGCTGCGGACCGTCGATTTCGTGCCGCTTTCGGGGCGTAGGGTGCTCTGTGTCGTCGTCTCCGAGGCGGGATTCGTCGAGAACAAGCTCCTCGAAGTGGAAGAGGGCCTGTCGCGGGAAGAGCTCATTCGGATTTCGAACTATCTGACCGAGAACTTCCGCGGTCGCACGCTGCGCGTCATTCGCGAGCGGCTCCTCGCGGCAATGACCGACGAGCGCAGCCAGATGGACGAGCTCCTCGGTCGCGCGATCTCGCTGGCGCAGCGTTCGCTCGAGTCGACCCAGGGTCCGGAGGTGCTGGTCGAGGGAACTTCGCTGCTCCTCGCGCGGCCGGAGCTCGAGAACGTCGCTCGTGTCAGACTGTTGCTCGACACGTTCTCGGATCGCCAGCGCCTCGTCGGGCTGCTCAATCAGTGCATGGTCGGTGGCGGGGTCCGGGTGGTCATCGGCGAAGACAGCTCGGTGACATCGGACCTGGGCTTCAGTCTGGTAGCGCGTCCCTTCGGCACGAGCGATGGTGCACAGGGGACGCTAGGTATCTTCGGACCTTCGCGAATGGCGTACGAGCGGATCATTCCGCTGGTCGACTATCTGGGAGAATCGCTGTCGCGAGCGCTCGAAGCGAGCGCGAATCGATAGGGGAACTGGAACACGATGAGCAAGTTCGATAACTCCGGTCCTGGACCGGGCGGTAACGGCTGGTCGGATGGCGCAGGTCGATCCGATCGATCCGATCGTTCCGATCGTTCCGACCGCGCCGACGCCCCCGACGCCTTTGAAGATACGGTCGTCGAGATTCTGAGCATCGGCGACGAGAGCGGCGACGAAGGCCCCGTGCGCTCGGCCAGCCCGCGCGCCGACTCGCGGCCTGCTGAGGCGGCCGGCAGCGCGCCGCTCGCCGAGCAGCTGGCGGCGGAGAAGGAGCGCGGACTTCGCCTGCGGGCCGATTTCGACAACTACCGCAAGCGGACGGAACGCGAGCGCGCCGACGTCGAGCGATTTGCGCTGTCCGAGTCCCTGCGCGACCTGCTGCCCGTGGTGGACAATCTCGAGCGCGCGCTCGCCGCGCAGAACGCGCAAAGCGACGCGGCGGACCTGAAGAAGGGCGTCGAAATGATCGTCCGGCAGTTTCAGGAGGTCCTGAAGCGCTACGGACTGACGCCCATCTCGGCGCTCGGCGAGCGTTTCGATCCGGCGATTCACGAAGCCGTGTTTCACGAGGAATCCGGAGACGTGACGACGCCGACGGTCTCGCTGGAGCTGCAGCGAGGTTACCGTCTCAACGATCGTCTCCTGCGGCCCGCGTTGGTCAAGGTTTCGGTGCCGAGAGAATCGACGGATCAGCGACCGCCGGTGGACCCGGCGGAGTAGTGCGCTTGCGAACACCATAAAGGGGAGAACGTGGGGAAGATCATCGGCATCGATCTCGGCACCACGAACAGCTGCGTGGCTGTAGTCGAGGCTTTCTCGCCGCGGGTGCTGGCGAATCGTGACGGCAGTCGGACGACGCCTTCGATCGTCGCCTTCACACCGGATGGCGACCGTCTGGTCGGACAGATCGCGAAGCGTCAGGCGATCACGAATCCGCAGCAGACCGTGTTCGCGGTGAAGCGCCTGATCGGCAGGAAGTTCAGCGATCCGAACGTGCAGCGCGCGCGCGATCTGCTGCCCTATGCGCTCGTCGAGGCCGCCAACGGCGACGTGAAGATTCAGATCCGCGATCGACAGCACAGTCCGGAAGAGATCTCCGCCTTCGTCCTGCGCGAGCTCAAGGCGTTCGCCGAAGAGGCGTTGGGCGAGCCGGTTCGCGAAGCGATCATCACCGTTCCGGCCTACTTCGACGACTCGCAGCGCCAGGCGACGAAGGACGCCGGACGGATCGCCGGTCTAGAAGTTCTGCGAATTCTCAACGAGCCGACGGCGGCAGCTCTCGCCTACGGGCTCGACCGCGGCACCGCGAATCGGCGCATTGCGGTCTACGATCTGGGCGGCGGTACCTTCGACATCTCGATTCTCGAGCTTTCCGAAGGTATTTTCGAAGTGCGTTCGACGTCGGGTGACACCTATCTCGGCGGTGAAGACTTCGATCAGCGCATCATCGACTGGCTGATCCAGGAATTCCGCGCCGAGACCGGTATCGACCTGCGCGGCGATCGCATGGCACTGCAGCGTTTGAAAGAAGCGGCCGAACGCGCCAAGTGCGAGCTGTCGACCGTTCCCGAAGCGACGATCAACCTGCCGTTCATCTCCGCCGACGAGAACGGTCCGCGCCATCTTTCCCGCGTCCTGTCTCGCGCCGCCTTCGAAACCCTGGTGGCCGAGCTCGTGGCGCGAACGGAAGGGCCGTGCCGCGACGCGATCGAACAGGCCGGCCTGGCACCGGAAGAGATCGACGAAGTGCTGCTCGTCGGCGGTCAGACCCGGACGCCGCTCGTCGGTCAGACAGTCGAACGGATCTTCAAGCGCGCACCGAACCGGGACATCAATCCCGATGAAGTCGTTGCGATCGGTGCCGCGATTCAGGGCGGAATCATCCGCGGCGACATCAAGGATCTCGTTCTCCTCGACGTCACTCCTCTGTCGCTCGGCATCGAGACCCACGGCGGTCTTTTCGTGCGGCTGATCGAGCGCAACGCCACCATCCCGACGAAGAACGCACAGATCTTCACCACGGTCGTCGACAACCAGGACACCGTCGAAGTTCACGTGCTGCAGGGCGAGCGCGAGATCGCGACCGAAAACCGCTCGCTCGGGCGCTTCGAGCTCGTCGGCATCCCACCTGCGCCGCGCGGCGTGCCGCAGATCGAAGTCACTTTCGCGATCGACTCGAACGGAATCGTGAGCGTTTCGGCGCGCGACGTCGCGACCAACCAGTCGCAGACGATTCAGATCAATCCGGCGGGCGGATTGTCGAAGGAAGAGATCGATCGGCTGGTCACGGAAGCCGATCAGTTCGCACAGGCCGACGCGCAGAAGCGCGAGTTGCGTCGCCTCAAGAACCGGATCGAGGGCCTGATCTACACCAACGAGAAGGTGCTCTCGCAGTTCAGCGATACCCTGGCCGAGAAGGAGCGCAAGCGCACCGCCGAGGCGTTGCTGCGCGCCCGAATGGTTCTCACCAGTGACGCGCGCGCGGACCTCGAGACCGCGCTTTTCGACCTGAACTCGATCTCACGCTCGCTCTCCGAAATGATGATGAGCCGGGTCGGCGACTCGAACCTGCCGGCGGGTTTCGAAGCGGGCGGCCTCGGAAGCAAGGCCTAGTTCATGGCCACAGCTGAACGCGCCCGGCGCGACCACTACGAAGTTCTCGGCGTCGAGCGGACCGCCTCGGACAAGGACATCAAGGCGGCGTATCGCAAGCTCGCTCTGCTCCATCATCCCGACAAGAATCCCGGAGACAAGGGCGCCGAAGAGCTCTTCAAACAGGCGGCAGAGGCCTATTCGGTGCTCTCCGACAGCGAGAAGCGCGAGCGCTACGATCGCTTCGGGCACCAGGGCGCCGCTGCCGGCGGTTTCGAAGGCGGATTCGATCCCTCGACCTTCGGCGACTTCTCCGACATTCTCGGCGACCTTTTCGGTTTCGCCGGCGGGAGATCGGGGGTCCGGAGCCGCGCGACCGCCGGGGCAGATCTGCGCTACGACCTCGAGATCGGCTTCGAAGAGGCGGCGTTCGGCGTCACCCGGAGTCTCAAGATTCCACGCCTCGAGATGTGCGAAACCTGCTCCGGCACGGGCGCTGCCGAAGGCTCATCTCCGGTCAAGTGCAAGGGATGCGGCGGCCGCGGTCAGGTGCAGTTCTCCCAGGGCTTCTTCACGCTCGCGCGAACCTGCGCCGCGTGCGGCGGAGAAGGAGTGACGATCGCCAATCCCTGCAAGGATTGTCGTGGCGAGGGGCGGGTCGAGATGCTGCGGACGCTCGAGGTGAAGATTCCGCGCGGCGTCGACAACGGCGCACGTCTTCGGCTGGTTGGAGAAGGGGAACACGGACGGCGCGGCGGTACGCGCGGCGATCTCTACGTCGTTCTCTCGGTGGCCCCCCACGAGCGTTTCGAGCGCGATGGACAGCAAGTCTTCTCGGAAGTCGAAATCGGCTTCTCGCAGGCGGTGCTCGGAGCGGAAGTGGAAGTGGAGACGCTGCACGGTACCGAGGAGCTCACGATTCCCGCCGGCACCCGCCACGGAGAGCAGTTCCGCATCAAAGGCAAGGGTGTCGATCGCGTCGGAGGTGCCGGAACTTCGGGGCGTGGCGACCACATCGCACTGGTCGCGATCCGCGTGCCGAAGAGCGCAGAGCTCGATGAAGAGAAGCGCGAGCTTCTGAGGAAACTTGCAGAGCTCGAGGGCCGGCCGGTCAAGGAAGAGCGCGGCGTCCTGAATCGCGTCCGCGATCTGTTCGGCGGATGAGCGTCCCGGCGGGCGGCGCACCGGGCCGCCCGACGAGCTCCGGCTATCACCGGCTCCGATTTCGCGTCCTCCACGAAAGCGAAGATCTGCTGGCCGCCTGGCTCTGGGGCCACGGCACGGTTGGGATCGAATTTCTGAATTCGGCCGTTCCGGGTCGATCTGAGCTTGTTGCGACTTTTGAGGAAGAGAAGCTGCTGGTAAAGGATGAATTTTCGGAACTTTCGGCGCATTTGCCGGACGTAGAGGTTCTGGAATCCGGGATCATCGAGGATCGCGATTGGCTCGAGGCCTGGCGCCTCGCTGCGAAGCCCATCGAGCTCGGCGAGCGCCTGACGGTGGATCCGCGCGAGTGGGAGCCGGCCCTTGACGGTTCACAGTCGTCGGCACCGGTGCGGACTCGCGACCCCCGCGCCGGAGGCGCCACGGGTGAGCGATTCTCCCTGCAGATTCCCGCGCGCACGGCGTTCGGCGTCGGGAGCCATGAGTCGACGCGGCTCGCCTACGAGCTGCTCGAGGCGACGCCGCTCGCCGGCAGGCGCGTGCTCGATGTCGGGTGCGGTTCGGGCATCCTGGCGATGGCCGCGTTGCTTCTCGGCGCCCGGGCGGCGATCGGCTTCGATTTTGATCCCTCCGCCGGTCTGCTCGCCGGACAGTATGCGCGCCACAACGGCCTCACCCCGGCGCTCTTCACCGGTACCGTGGCCGCGATCGCGAGCCCGGCGAGTGAAGCGCAGCGATTCGAAGTCGTCGTCCTCAATGTGCTTCCGCACGAGATCCGGGAAGAGCTCGGCAGTGTGATCGACCAGCTCGCGGAGGGCGGTGACCTTCTGGTTTCCGGGGTTCTCGCGGTCGAAGCAGCAGGCGTGCAGGAGTCGATTCACCGCTACGGCTGCGAAAAGAGCGGCGAAATCAGCGCCGGTGAATGGGTCGGTCTGCGCTTCGAGAAGCGGCGCGCCGATTCAAGCGCGCCACCGAGCCGGCTCCGTTGACCACCCTTCTCCTCTCCCCGGAGCTTTTCGCGGCCGCTGCCGCGACCATTGCCGACGAAGCGCACCACCACCTCTTCAAGGTCAAGCGCCTGCAGACCGGGGACCGCCTGCGGGTCGTCGACGGTGCCGGACATGCGCGGCACGCGGAGATCGCCGGGATCGACAAGCGCACCGCACGACTGGCTCTCGGCGAAACGGCGCCGGCCAATGAACCCGGGCTGCAGGTCGAGATCTACGTTGCGCCGCCGAAACCCGAGCGCGCGGCCTGGCTGGTCGAGAAGGCGACGGAGCTCGGAGTTTCCGCGATCCACTTCATCGCGACGGAGCATGACGCCCGCGCTTTCGAACTCGCCCAACTCGCCCGGCTGCGCCGGATCGCCGTTTCGGCGGTGGAACAGTGCGGCCGGTCGGTCGTTCCGCAGATCGCTGCGGTGGGAGATCTCCTCGCCTGCGTCGAACGCCTGCAGACGGAGCTCGTCCCGATCATCTGGCTCGACGGCAGCGGATCCACTGCGCCGCTTTCCCTGCCGGCGTCGTGCAATGGTGCCCGCCGCGCAATTTTCGTCGGTCCCGAAGGCGGCTGGAGTCCGGCGGAGCGGGTGCTCTTTTCGAGCCGGCAGATCGAGCCCTGGTCGCTGGGTCCGACCGTGCTGCGCGTCGAAACGGCCGCCGTCGTCGGCGCGGGACTGCTGCTTCGCGACGGCGGCGTTTCGCGTTGACACCCCCCGGGGCGGGGGTTACCATGGCGACGCTTTCCACTGCAGGGGAGGGATAACTTGTCGGACAACCCATTCGAGGGCATCCGCTACGTCTGGATGAACGGCCGTCTGGTCGAATTCGAGAAAGCTACCGTCCACGTCATGGCGCATGCCATGCACTACGGGTCCGGGCTCTTCGAGGGCATCCGGTGCTACAAGACTCCCACCGGGCCCGCCGTCTTCCGGCTCGCCGATCACCTCAAACGGCTCGAGAATTCCTGCAAGGTCTATCGCATGCAGATTCCGTTCAGCCGCGAAGAGATGACGCAGGCGGTCTTCGACGCGATCCGCGGCAACGAGCTCGACGAGTGCTATATCCGCCCGATCGTTTTTCGTGGATTCGGCACGGCGGGCATCAATCCCCTGAAGTCGCCGGTCGACGTCGCGATCGCCGTCTGGTCGTGGGGCCGCTATCTCGGAAACGACGCGCTCGAGCAGGGAGTCGACGCCTGCGTTTCGACCTGGCGCCGGATGGGCGCGGGCAGCTCTCCGGCGATCGCGAAGGCGACGGCGAACTACCTCAACTCGCAGCTCGTGAAGATGGAAGCGGTGACCAACGGGTTCGCCGAAGGCATCGCGCTCGACGACCAGGGTTACGTCTCCGAGGGTTCGGGCGAGAACATTTTTCTCGTCCTCGACAACCAGCTCTTCACGCCGCCGGTGTCGTCGTCGATCCTTCCCGGAATCACGCGGAATTCGATCCTCCGTCTCGCCGAGGAGATGGGAATTCCAGTCCGGCGAGAAGCGATTCCGCGCGGCGTCCTCTACACCTGCGACGAAGCGTTCTTTACCGGAACGGCGGTCGAAGTGACCCCGATCCGCAGCATCGACCGGATTCCCGTCGGTGACGGCAAGCCGGGCCCGATCACACGCACGCTCATGAAGGAATATCTCGGCATCGTTCGCGGTGAGATCGCCGACCGCCACGGCTGGCTAACTCCCGTGCCGGCGGCGGTCGCGCAACTCACCTGAAGCGTCGGGCCGGCGGAGGAACGGAATGAACGTCAACGATCTGCTCAAGATCGCGGTGGAGCGTAAAGCGTCCGACCTTCATCTGAAGGTCGGGAGTCATCCCGTGCTGCGTGTCGACGGTACGCTGCTGCCCCTGCCCGAAATCAAGCGACTGATGCAGGAAGACACGATCGCGATGGCGTTCTCGATGATGAATGCGCGCCAGAAGCAGCGCTTCAAGGACGAGTTCGAGATCGACATCGCCTATTCCGTTCCCGGACTGGGGCGCTTCCGCTGCAACATCTTCCAGCAACGCGGCACGGTGGGCCTGGTTCTGCGCGTCATTCCCGGCCGCATCCTGACCATTCGTGAGCTCACCCTGCCGCCCGTGCTGGAGCGGATCTGCGAGGAGAGCCGCGGCCTCGTGCTGTGCACGGGAACCACCGGGTCGGGGAAGTCCACCTCACTCGCCGCGATGATCGACTTCATCAACGCCGGTCGCAGCGAACACATCGTCACGATCGAAGATCCGGTCGAGTTTCTGCATCGCGACAAGAAGTCGATCGTCAACCAGCGCGAGATCGACGTCGATACGCGCGCCTTCTCGAGCGCGCTGCGGTCGGCCATGCGTCAGGACCCTGACGTCATTCTGGTCGGCGAAATGCGCGACTACGAGACGATCGAAACCGCGCTGCTCGCGGCGGAGACTGGACATCTCGTGTTCTCGACGCTGCATACCCTCGATGCGACCGAAACGATCAACCGGATCATCGCCGTCTTCCCGCCTCACCATCAGAAGCAGATCCGGATTCAGCTCGGTCAGGTCCTGAAGGCCGTGATCTCGCTGCGCCTTCTGCCCCGAGCGGATGGCAGCGGCCGGGTGCCGGCGGCCGAGGTGATGATCGTCACGCCGTACATCCGGGATTGCATCGAGAACAAGGAAAAGACGAAGTACATCCGTGAACAGATCGCGCTCGGTACCAGCCAGTACGGTATGCAGACGTTCGATCAGTCCCTGTTCCAGCTCTACAAAGCCGGTCTCATCACCCTCGAAGAGGCGATTCGCCGGGCGACCAACCCGGACGAATTCAAGCTCAAGATTCAGGGCGTCCAGTTCACCGCCGACGCTGCCCGCGAAGAGATGGAGTCGTCGCTCGAGCAGCCCGGTGGATTCTCTCCGTCCGACGAGTCGTCGTTCGAGATCGAGCGGATCGAGGGGCCGAAGCGCTGAGGCCTGGATCGCGCGCAATCGGCGCCGTTCAGGAGTTCGGCTAGGATCCGGCGATGGAGTTCACCGGCCGCCTGGCCGTTTTTCCGGCCTCGAACCTCCTCCAGTGGGCGCTCACCGAGCGCGTCACGGGCACGCTGGTCGCGCGTCGCAACAAGCGCGAAAAGCGGATTGGTTTTCGCCGGGGAAAGATTCTCGATTGCCGCTCCAACCAGGTGACCGAGTTCTACGGGCAGCACCTGCTCGCCCACGGTTTCATTTCGGGTGACGATCTCGCTCGAGCCCTGGCACATTGCCGGTTGAAGCGCATTCCGCTCGGCGAGGCTCTCTCGGAGCTCGAGTTTCTCGACGAGGCGACCGTCCGCATCACTCTCGCGCAGTCGATTCAGGAGTCCGTGCAGGACCTCTTCTTCTGGAAGCAGGGCCTTTTTTACTTCCAGGACGGAACGCCGCCTGTTTCGCGACTCGAAGTGGAGCTCGAAACGACCGAGCTGCTGCTCGAGGGAACACAGTGGATCGACGAGCAGGAGCGCATCCGGCGTGTCCTGGTCGACGACGGTCTCGTGCTGCGACCTGGACCTGGCGCGAGCTCGACTGCGCTGTCGAAGTTCGAGCGCCGCATCGTCGACGGTGCGGCGCCGGAAGCCGCGCTGCGAGATCTCTACGTCAAGACCGGTGGAGTTTTCTTCCCCTTCCTGTCCGCCTGCTCCCGCCTGGTGGCGAGCCGCGCGCTCGAGATCGCGCGCAGCGGAATCGAAGACCAGGTGATGTCGCGCGAGATCGACCTGCGCGAGCTGATGCTGTCCGTCCAGGTCGAAGACCAGGTCGTCGTGGGAGCGGAAAGTGCCATCTTTCCTCTCGAAGCGATCGAGTCGCTGGTTCCGGCGTGGATCCGGAAGCCCCCGGATCGCGAGCTCGAGGCACTGCCCATCCGGGAGCGCGCATTTCTCAACGGATTCGACGGCCGCACGACGCTGCGGCGACTGCTTTCCGACGGTTCCGAGATCCGCGCCGACCAGATCGAGTTGCTGCTGATCGAGCTCAAGAAGCGCAACGTGCTTCTGCTGCCGGCGAGCATCGAGGATGTCGATCGCCGGATGGAAACCGACTCGACGTTGAAGCGCCTCGTGCGCAAGCTCAAGAGCTGACCGGGCGTGAGCCCGTTCCGCGTTCGAAAGCCCCGCAAGCCGGCCGGCGATTCGCCCGAAGATCCGGCTCCCGAAGTCGAACGCCCTTCGGCCGACGACAAGGCGGCACGGCTCCTCGCGCAGCGGCCGCACTTCCGTCGCGAGCTCGAGCAGAAGCTTTCGCGCTCCGGGTACGATCGCGAGGAGATCGAGCTCGCCCTCGACAAGCTGGTGCGCCTGAAGCTCCTCGACGACGAAGGTCTGGCGAAGCGGTTCGTCGAGACGGTCGCCCGGCGGAAGAGCTTCGGGCGAACCCGGATCGCCCAGGAGCTCGCCCGGCGCGGCGCTCCGGACGCGGCGCGCCGCGCAGCGCTCGAAACCCAGTCCGGCGACGACGATCTCGAACGGGCCCGCGAGCTCGCCCGGCGATGGCTCCAGAAGGGCGGCACCGACCGCGATCGCCTGGCGCGCCAGCTCGACCGGAAGGGATTTGGCAAAAATGCTATCTTCAAGGTTCTAAAAGAGATGGCGCTGGAGTCCCCGGATCCGGAAGGCCTCGCGGAGGACGATTCCGGCGCCGCCGACTGAACCGGCTACCGGTCGATCGACCCGAGAGAACCTCATGCGCAGCGCTCAGATCCGCCGCAGCTTCATCGACTATTTCTCCCAGCGGGGACATCGCCCGGTCGCGAGCTCGCCGCTGGTGCCGCATGGCGACGCGACGTTGCTGTTCACCAACGCCGGAATGGTGCAGTTCAAGGACTACTTCACCGGTGCCGCGACGCCGGCGGTCCGGCGTGCGGTGACCGTTCAGAAGTGCCTGCGAGTCTCCGGCAAGCACAACGACCTCGAGAACGTCGGCCCCTCGCCGCGGCATCACACATTCTTCGAAATGCTCGGCAACTTCTCCTTCGGCGACTACTTCAAGGCGGAGGCGATCGAGTTCGCCTGGGAGCTGGTGACCGGTGTCTGGGGCCTGCCGCCCGAGCACCTCTTCGCCTCCGTCTACGAGCAGGACGACGAAGCGGCGCTCCTGTGGAAGAAGATTTCGACGTTGCCTGCCGAGCGCATCGTGCGTTGCGGCGAAAAAGACAACTTCTGGGCGATGGGCGACACCGGTCCTTGCGGTCCGTGCAGCGAAATCTACGTCGATCGTCACCCCGGACGGCCCGAGGTGAGCTGGGAAGAGGGAACCGACAGCGGTCGCTATCTCGAGATCTGGAATCTCGTCTTCATGCAGTTCGAACGCGCGGCCGGCGGCGCGATGACCGCGCTGCCAAAGCCGTCGATCGACACCGGTGCGGGCCTGGAGCGGGTGTCCGCGGTCGTCGCGGGCGTCGACTCGAACTACGACACCGATCTGTTCCAGCCGATTCTCGTCGCCGCCGCAACGCTCGCCGGAACGAAATACGGCCGCGATGCAGAAGGCGACACTTCGCTGCGCGTGGTCGCCGATCATCTGCGCGCGACGGCTTTCCTGCTTGCCGACGGAGTCATTCCGTCGAACGAAGGCCGCGGTTATGTTCTGCGCCGCCTGCTGCGGCGGGCGGTGCGTCACGGCATGCGGCTCGGGTTCGAAGAGCCGTTCCTCTGCCGCCTTCTTCCGGTCGTCGACGAAGCGATGGCCGGGGCCTATCCGGAGCTCACGGCAACGCGGACGGCCTCGGAAGCGACCATCCGGACCGAAGAGGAGAAGTTCCTCGGCACGGTGGCCACCGGATCGCGCATGGTGCAGGAAGCGATCGAAGAGGCGAAGAAGAACGGGCGTCGCGAGCTCGCGGGAGAACAGGTCTTCCGGCTCTACGACACCTACGGGCTGCCGATTCAGCTCCTGCGCGAGATCGCGGAAGAGGAGCGCTTCGGCGTCGACGAAGCCGGCTTCGAAACCGCGATCGCCGGGCAACGCGAGCGCTCCCGGTCCGCCGGCGGCGCCGCGCAGGGCAAACGACAGTTCGTCGAGCACGCGTTGGCGAAGAATCCTGACGCGCAGCAGCCGACGAAATTCGAAGGCTATGAAAAGCTTTCGGCGACGGACGCGAACATTCTCGCCGCGATCGGCACGAAAGCCAGCGCCAACATCTACGAAGACGACGCGAGTTCCCTCGAACGGTCGGAAGGACTGGTCACCGGGGACTCCGGTGTTCTGGTTCTCGACCGAACGGTGTTCTACGCTGAAAGCGGCGGACAGGTTGGCGATCAGGGAGAGATTGGCTGGGAAGGCGGCAAGGCGAGAGTCACGGACACCAAGAAAGACAGCGCCGGCCGGTTTCTTCATTTCGTGGATGTCCTCGAAGGTGAGCTCAAGCGAAACTCTTCCGGTACTTTTCCCCTACTGAATCTTTTCGTCTCGGGAACCCAGCGCCTCCCGACGCAACGTAACCACACGGCGACTCACCTTCTCCAGGCGGCGCTGCGCGAAATTCTCGGCACGGGCGTGCGTCAGGCAGGATCGCTCGTTTCTCCCGAGCACCTGCGATTCGACTTCACCTTCGGCCGTCCGGTGACCGACGAGGAGAAGCGGCGGATCGAACGACTCGTCGATGCCTGGGTTCTCAAGGCCTTGCCGGTGAAGATCACCGCCGATCGGGACGTGAAGGAGGCGATCGCCGCCGGAGCCATGGCGCTCTTCGGGGAGAAATACGGGGATCGCGTGCGAACGGTCGAGGTGCCGGGCTTTTCATTCGAGCTCTGCGGCGGGTGCCATGTCGCGAACACCGGCGAGATCGGACCGTTCGTTCTGCGCTCCGAGCGCGGTGTCGCCTCGGGAGTGCGGCGTGTCGAGGCACTCACCGGAGAATCGGCGCTCGACTACCTGCGCCTTCGCGACAGTGGACTGTCGGCGGTGGAGTCTCATCTCGGGGCGGCAGCGGGCGGAGCCGAAGTCGAGATCGACAGACTCAGGCGTGAGCTCCGCGAGCGCGATGCAGAGCTCGCCCGCATGCGGTTGAAGATGATCTCCGCTTCGCCGGGCAGCGCAGATGCCGGCGGCGATCAGCAGCTGGTTGCCGGCATCAAGGTTCTGGCGCGGGAGGTGCCCCCGGCGCCGCCGGCGGAGCTCCGCACCATGGCGGACCATCTCCGCGAACGCCTCGGCTCGGGAATCGTCGTGCTGGGCACTCGCCACGAGGGAAAGGCCACGCTGGTGGCGGCCGTGACCGGGGATCTCACCGAACGGGTTCCCGCGGGGAAACTGCTCAAGGCCCTGGCAGGCCTGGTGGGCGGCTCGGGCGGCGGCAAGGCCGATTTTGCCCAGGCGGGCGGCCGCGAACCGGAACGCCTCCCGGAGGCTCTGGCAGCGGTCGCCGCGGTCGTCGCCGAGCTCGCCGGAGCCTCAGCATGACTCGCCGCCACCATTGCCGTCGGGGGCCGGTTGAGGAGTAAAATCCCCGCCATCGCCATGCGCCGCTCCTTCGCTCTCCTGGGTCTGCTGGTCTCCGCGTCCGCGGCGGTCGCCGGCGAGACCTCGATCCAGATCCGCAAGGACGGCACCAAAGTGATCATGAACGAGCCGGACTCGGCGCGCGTGCGCCGGCTCGCGGATCGCCTGCTCGCCGTGCCCGATCCGAAAGTCGCTGCGGCGATCGATCGCGAATCCGCCCAGCGCGACCTTGAGCCGCGCCTGGTGCGGGCGCTCGTCCAGGTCGAGTCGGGTTACAACCGCGGCGCCCTATCGAACAAAGGGGCGATCGGTCTGATGCAGCTCATGCCGGGCACGGCGACCGATCTCGCGGTGACCGACCCCTGGGACATCGACCAGAACGTGCGCGGCGGGACGAGCTACCTCCGGCAGCTCATCGACCGTTTCGGCGGCATCGACCTCGCGCTCGCCGCGTACAACGCCGGACCCGAAACGGTCGCGAAGTACGGGGGCATTCCGCCCTACGAAGAAACCCGCAACTACGTGCGGCGCATCCTTCATCTGTTCGATGGCACCGACGCCGGAGTGCTCGACGGGCGCCAGGTGTTCATCGTTCGCGACGCCAACAATCAGGTGAGACTGACGACCTCGAGCGTGGCGCGGCCCTAGCCGGGCCCTCCGCTCGACGATCGCGCCCGCCGGATGTCGAACCTGCCCAACATTCTGACGTCCATCCGGATTCTGCTCGTTCCGATTCTGGTCGTCGTCCTGCTGACCAAATTCGACGGCAAGGAGTTCGTCGGTCTCGGCCTCTTTCTGCTCGCCGCCCTGACGGATTTCCTCGACGGCTACTTCGCCCGGCGGTTCAATCTGGTCACCCGTTTTGGCCAGCTGCTCGATCCAGCGGCGGACAAGATCCTGATCGCGGCGGCTTTTGTGTCTCTCGTGGAGCTCGATGCGAGTGTCACGCCTTCCTGGATTGTCGTGGCGATTCTCGCTCGTGAGTTCGCAGTCAATGCACTGCGGAGCCACGCCGCCGCCGAGCAGGTCATCATTCCGGCCGGCGTATCGGGCAAGATCAAGACCGGCGCGCAGATCGTGGCGATCTCGCTGCTCATCATCTACAACCAGCTCGGAGCCTTTTCTCACCTCGCGCCGATTTCGCTCTGGGTCGCCCTGATCGTCACCCTCTATTCAGGTTTCGAGTATTTCGCGCGCTACCGGAGACAGCTGAACGGTGCGGGCAGCCGCCCGGCGCCCCCCGCTCCTCCGCAGCCCCCGGCCACCGCGTGACCGGGCCCGGGCCTCTCGAGAGGTTGGTTCTCTTCGCCGGACGGCGCTACCGTCTGGTCTTCATCGTCTTCGTTCTGGTCGTTGCCGTCTGCGCTGGACTTGCGACGCGTCTGCGTTTCGATCCGGACGTGCTGCATCTCCTGCCGAAGAAGAATCCGGCGGTCATCAACTTCCGCGAGACGCTCGAGCAGTTCGGAAACGTCGACTATTTCGTCGTCGGCATCCGCATTCCCGAAGACTCGCCACTCGACCCGTACGAGGGTCTGGCGGACGACATCGCGGCGCGGATGACCGCCGATACGGAGTACTTCCGCGTCGTCGAGTCGCGCATCGGCGAGCCTGAGGAGCTCCTGCGGGAGTTCCTGCCCAAGGCGGTGCTCTTTCTCGACGGATCGACGCGGGAAAGTCTCGCTCGTCGGCTGACCAGCACGGCCATCCGGGAACGTGCGAGCGAGCTTCGGCGCACGCTCGAGATTCCCCAGGCGGTCGCGCTCAAGGATTTGCTGAAGCTCGACCCGCTCGGGATCTCGACGATCTTTCTCGATCGCGTCGGCGGCCAGCGCGGCCCCCTCGCCGTCGACTGGACGAGCGGACGCTATCTCTCGCGCGATCACCGGCTGTTGCTGGTGCTCGGCAAGCCGACGCGCAATCCCCAGGACATCGATTTCAGCCGGCGGCTCTACGAGTCGGTGCAGAAGACGGTCCAGGCTGCGAACGCGAACTGGAGTGAGCTGGCGGAAGGCAGCGAGGCCGTCGCTCCCGAGGTCTTCTATGGCGGGCGCTACATGATCGCGCTCGACGATACGGGCCTCATCCGCCGCGACATCGTGCTCAATGCGGTGAGCTCGATCGTCGGCGTACTGATCCTCTTCTACATCGCCTACCGTCGCGCCTCGCTGCTGTTGCTGGTGTTCTGGCCTCTTGCTTGCGGGCTCGCCATCACGTTCGGATTCGCGGCGCTCGCGGTCGGCGTTCTCTCCTCGGCGACCGCGGGTGTCGCGGCGCTTCTCGTCGGGCTCGGCGACGACTTCGTCATCGTTCTCTATGGCCGCTACGTCGAAGAGCGTCAGCGGGGCGCCACGGTGCTGGAGGCCATGCGCGCCATGGGCGGCTCCACGGCGCGCGGCGTCGTGCTCGGCGCCATCACGACGGCGGCGACGTTCTACGCCTTTCTCATCACCGATTTCACCGGTCTCTTCCAGATGGGTCTGATCGTCGGGACGGGAGTGATTTTCTGCCTTCTCGCCGTTCTGTTCCTGGTACCGGCGATGATCGGCTGGAGCGAGGCCCGGCACAGCCGCCGCGAGAGCGAGCCGCGACTGCACATCTTCGCGTTCGGCATCGAGCACCTTTCGCGCTTTGCAACCCGCCGGCCGCGGGCGACGCTCATCGCCGCAGCCATCGTCACCGTCGCGGCATGCCTCGTCGCACCGCAGCTCAAGTTCGACGACAATGTCGAGGCTCTTCGCCCGCCGGGCAATCGCGGAATCGTCTCGCAGGCGGAGATCAACGAGCACTTCGGTTCGGGATTCGAATCGATGTCGCTCGTGCTCCAGGCGCCGACTCTGCCCGAAGTCCTTGCTCTCGCCGACAAGGCGGCGGTTGCGGGCCGGAAACTGGTCGCGGATGGCCGTCTGGGCGGAGTGGATGCCGTGACGTCGGTCCTGCCGCCACCGGCGTCGCAGCAGGATGCACTCGACTGGCTGGCAGCCGAGCGATCCGGCCGCCTCGACATGACGCGCATCCGTGCCGACTTTGCGAGCGCCATCGCTGCAGAAGGATTGCGCGTCGAGCCGTTCCAGCAGGGACTCGACCTTCTCGCGAAGACGCTCTCGCCGGAAGGGATCCTCACCCGGGATGCCGTGCTTGCAGTTCCCCAGGGTCGCACGTTGCTCGATCGCTATCTCCTCGAAACTCCGTCGGGCTGGCGCAGCGTCGTGAAGATCTACAACCTTCCAGGACGCCCGAAACGGGAGATTCCCGAGGCGGCGATCGATCTAGCGGCCGGGCTGGGGCCGCAGGCGAGCCTCACCGGCATGAACTTTCTTTCGCGCAGTCTGCGCGGCGAGATCCGCGGCGATGCACTGTACTCGGGGCTGATCGGACTCGCGCTCGTCCTCGCGCTGCTGTGGATCGACTTCCGCGACATGCACACCGCGATCGTCGCGCTGGTTCCGCTGCTCATCGGGATCGTCTGGATGATCGCGCTGATGGTGGCTTTCGACCTCCACCTCAACTTCATGAATATCTTCGTCATCACGATGATCATCGGAATCGGCGTGGACTACGGGATTCACGTGATTCATCGCTACCGAGAAGAGGAGACGGCGCCGGACGGAGACCCTGCGGCGGCGGTCGAAGAAACCTCACGGGGAGTCTTTCTCGCCGCCCTGACGACGATCGTCGGTTTCGGCTCGCTGGCGACTTCGCATTACCCGGGTCTCGTCTCGATGGGTCTCGTCTCGACCATCGGCACGCTGACGACGGCACTCGTGGCGATCGCGGTGATTCCGGCCTATCTCTCGCTGCGCACGCGTCGGCGGGCCGCCAAGTCCTCTTTCGTCGCCCCCTGATCGGCCGGGCGCGATCCGCCGGGGCTCAGCGACGGCGGAGAAGCGCGAGAAGCAAAGGGCCGGTCGCGAAGCCGGCGAGGTGCGCGTACCAGGCGACGCCGCCGACGGCCGACCCGGGTGGCGCCGAGAGTGCGCCGTAGAGCTGCAGCAGAAACCAGAACGGAATGAACAGGAAGGCCCGGCTCTTCATCGGAATGATCAGGCATCCGAGCGGCAGCACCCCCGCAAGTCGCGCTTTCGGAAAGAGCACCAGAAAGCTTCCGAGAACCCCCGCGATCGCTCCCGACGCGCCGAGGAGCGGCAGCGTCGAGCGCGGGCCCGCGGCGATCTGCGCAAGAGTCGCGACCAGTCCGCTTCCCGCGTAGAGCAGAAGAAATTTCCTCGTACCGAGCTTAACCTCGACGTCGTCGCCGAAGACGGCGAGGAACGCCATGTTTCCGAGGAGATGCAGCCAGCCTCCGTGAAGGAACAGCGCGGCGAAAAGGCGCGGCAGACGGAGGGCCAGGGCGAGGAAAGGAGCTGGACTCAGGAACTCCGCAGGCGAGAGGGCGATCTGCCGGAGGGATTCTTCGAGGGCTTCGCGCCGCGATAACTCCCAGGCGAAGACCGCCGCGTTCACTGCGATCAGCGCCCAGGTGCCCCAGGCGAAGCGTTTTCGGCGTTGCGAATCGGTGAGCGGAATCAACGCCCGGCGGAAACGCGCGCGCGTTTCCGGCCGCGTGGCTTCGGGTCGCTCTGATCCTGAACGCGATGAATCCGCAGCAGATTCGTCAGCGCCTTCTGCCGGATCGGAAAGCCCATGAGCAGGACCACGCACTCGCCGAAACGGACGAGGTGACGATCGAGAAGCTCGCGTTCGACGATCTCGATGAGATCTTCGCGATGCTGAACGTCGCGGGCGAGATGAATCGGCCGCGTGCCCCAGAGCAGCTGAATCCGGCGCGCGACCTGCGCATCCGTGGTAAAGACGAAGGTGGGAACGATCGGCCTGTAGCGGGCCAGACGGCGCGCCGTGAAGCCTCCCTGCGAGAAGGCGACGATGCGGCTGCCATCGAGCTTGCTGGCAGCGTGAACCGCGGCGGCGGCGATGACGTCGGCGATTTCAATGGCCCCGGCCTGGACTCCCGAGCTCGCGTTCTCGAGCGTCCTCGGAGCGGGCGCGGGGAAACGTCCGAGGGGCAGGCCCGGATCGCGCGGCACTTCGCCGGAGAGAAAGGTCTTGAGTTTGTAGGCCTCCGCTTCGACGATGATCTTCGCCATCGTGCGCACGGTTTCCGTGGGGTAGCGGCCGGCGGCGGTTTCGCCCGAGAGCATGAGGGCGTCGGCGCCATCGAAGACGGCGTTCGCGACGTCGGAGGTCTCGGCGCGAGTCGGACGCGGTTGAATCATCATCGACTCGAGCATCTGTGTCGCGACGATGACCGGTTTCCCGAGCCTTCGGCCGGCGGCGATGATCCGTTTCTGCAGCACCGGGACTTCGTGCAGCGGGACTTCGACGCCGAGATCGCCGCGCGCCACCATGACGGCATCGGCAGCAGTGACGATTTCATCGATGTGCTCGATCGCGGCGGCGCGCTCGAGCTTGGCGACGATCGGGATCTCGTCGCCGTGCAGTGCGACGATCTTCCGAATCGCTTCGATGTCGCGGGCGCGGCCGATGTAGCTCGCGGCGATGAAGTCGGCGCGCTCGGCGACGGCGAAAGCGATGTCCGACGCATCTTTTTCCGAGACGGTGAAAGGCAGGCGTGAGTCCGGAAGGTTGATTCCCTTGCGCGTCGAGACCGTGCCGCCGTGGAGAACCCGGGCACTGACGGCTCGTCCGCGCTTGGCGGTGATCTCGAGCTCGACGAGCCCGTTGTCGATGAGGACGCGCTCGCCGATGCGCAGATGATGGAGGAATTCCGGATCGTCGACGGGCAGATCGACGCGCGAAGCCGGGTCACCGAGCGACAGGCGCTCGCCCTGGCGCAGCAGACGCGGTCCGCCCGCAACCTCTCCCAGGCGATACCGCGGCCCCATGAGGTCGAGCAGCACCGGAATCTGCTGACCGCGGCTGCGCGCCACTTTGCGCACCAGCCGGAGAGTCCGGCGGTGTGACTCCTGGGAACCGTGCGAGAGATTGAAACGCAGCACATCGGCGCCGGCAGCGAGCAGGCGATCGAGCATCCGCTCGTCAGCGGTCGCCGGCCCGAGAGTGGCGACAATTTTTGCGCGTCGTTCCATGAGGGGTCCGCGACATCGCCGCGGCCGGGCAAGACTATCGCGGTCTGATATTTTCCACTGCATGTTCGAAGGTCTGCAGGACAAATTTCAGGATGTCTTCCGTCGCCTCAGGGGCGAGGGGCGGATCACCGGCGATCACCTCGCGGCTGCGCTGAAGCAGATCCGACTCGCGCTGCTCGAGGCCGACGTCCACTTCAAGGTGGTCAAGGAGTTTCTCGCCCGGGTCGAGGAAAAAGCGCTCGGCGAGAAGGTTCTCGAAAGCCTCTCGCCGGCGCAGCAGGTCATCGCCATCGTCCGCGATGAGCTGACGGCGACGCTCGGCGGCGAGGACGCCCGTGAGCTGAAGCTCGATGGGGCCCCGGCGGTCATCCTGATGTGCGGCCTGCAGGGCTCCGGCAAGACCACGACCTGCGGCAAGCTCGCGAAACGCCTCGCCGCGCGCGGTCGCTATCCACTGCTCGTCGCAGCCGACCTGCAGCGTGCCGCAGCGGTCGAACAGCTGGTTCAGGTCGGCGCTCGTGTCGACGTCCCCGTGCTGCAGCCGCAGGCCGGCGAACTGGTCGTCGATCTGTGCAAGCGCGCGCTGCGCGAGGCGCGCGAGCGCGGCCGGGACGTCGTCATTCTGGACACCGCCGGGCGATTGCACGTCGACGCCGACCTCATGGCAGAGATCGCGAAGATCGCGACCGCAGTCGATCCGGACGAGATTCTCTACGTCGCCGATGCGATGACCGGTCAGGACGCCGTGCGCTCGGCACAGGAGTTCGCTCGCGTCCTGCCGCTCACCGGCGTGCTGCTCTCGAAGCTCGACGGCGACGCGCGCGGTGGCGCCGCGCTCTCGGTCCGCGCGGTCGCTCAGGTTCCGATTCGCTTCGTCGGCGTCGGTGAAAAGGCCGAGGACCTCGAGCTCTTCTCCCCCGCGCGCATGGCGTCGCGGATTCTCGGCATGGGCGATGTTCTGGCGCTGATCGAGCGCGCGCAGGAGACGGTCGATGCCAAGGAGGCAGAGCGCCTGGCGGAGCGGCTGAGCCGCAACGAGTTCACTCTCGAGGATCTCCGGGATCAGCTGCGGCAGGTCAAGAAGCTCGGCTCTCTGAAGAGCGTTCTCGGCATGTTGCCCAAGATGGGCGCGCTCAAGGGTCTGAGCGATGTCGGCGAGGCGGACGAGAAGCGCCTGGCGCGCACCGAGGCGATCATCAATTCGATGACGCTCGAGGAGCGGCGGAACCCCGGGCTCCTGCAGGCGAGCCGGAAACGCCGTGTGGCGCGGGGCTCGGGCACCTCGGTGCAGGAGATCAACCAGCTGATTCGGCAGTACTTGCAGATGAAGAAGATGATGAAGGGCGTCAAGTCGGGTTGGATGCAGCGCGCGTTCGGAAAAGGAGCGATGCCGACCCTGCCGGGCGGCAAGGGCGGTGCCTCGCGTGGGCTGGGTGGGGTACGGGGCGGCCGGTTCCCCGGAATGTGATAGCTTCATGCGCTCGGATTCCGACGTGGAAAGCCCTGTAGGCGCTCTGCGCTCCGAAGGACAAAGACCCCGCAGCATTCTGGTGATTCTGGAGGTTGAAGCACATGCTCAAAATTCGGCTCCGCCGCATGGGCGCGACGAACAAGGCGTTCTACCGCATGATCGTTTCCGACTCGCGCAAGGCGACCTCGTCGGCCGCGCTTGAAGAGGTCGGAACCTACGATCCGCGCCAGGATCCGCCGAAAATCGTGATCGACCGCACGCGCATCGACTTCTGGGTCGGCAAGGGCGCATCGCTCACCGACACCGTCAAGCAGATCGTCGCCCGCTCCGCGAGCTGACGTGCCCGACGCCGCTGCTGCCGATCTGCTCGCCGTCGTTCGTCTCCTCGTGGACGAACCGAAAGAGGCGCACGTCGACATCGCAGCGCAGGGCAGCGAGCAGGTTCTCCAGATCCACGTCCAGAGCGACGATCGCGGAAAGCTCATCGGTCGACGCGGACGTACCATCGAAGCATTGCGAGCGCTGGCCGCGGTTCGCGGCGACCGGGAAGGGCAGTCGTATGAGGTCGAAGTCCTCGACGACTGATCGTCCCGGCAGCCCGCCCGCCGGCGCCTCTCCTGCCGGCACACCGGAAAGAGTTCTCGTCGGAACCGTACTGCGGCCACACGGCATTCGCGGTGAGGTCACGGTGTCCCTGTGGAGCGACAACGAGCGACGATTCGAGCGCGGCGCGGAGTTTTCCGCGGTCCCGCTTGCCGGGCGCACGGGCTCCTCGCCGGCCGAGCGCAGGCTGCGTGTCGAGAACGCGACCGCTCACAAGGGCGGATTGCGCGTGAGTTTCGCCGGCGTCGCCGACCGCGAAGCCGCCGAAACGCTGCGCGGCCTCGATCTCTGGGTGCCGCTCTCCGAAGTTCCCGCGGCTCCGGCCGGGGCCTACTATTTCTTCGAGCTCATCGGCTGCCGCTGTTTCGACGAACGGGATGGCGACCTCGGAGTCGTGATCGATCTCCACGAGGACGGCGGCGGAGTGCTCCTCGAAGTCGAGAGCGAGAATCGGCGAATCGTCGTTCCCTTCGTCGAGGCGTTTCTCGTGAACGTCGATCGCTCCGCCCGGCGAATCGATCTGCGTCTCCCGGAAGGCCTGGTCGCGGCATGCGCATCCAGGTCCTGACGATTTTCCCCGAGCTTTTCGGCTCCTTTCTCGCCACTGCGCTTCTCGGCAGAGCGATCGAGCGCGGCCTGCTCGCGGTCGAGGTGCACGATCTCCGGGACTTCACGCTGGATCGGCATCGTTCGGTCGACGACGAGCCGTTCGGCGGCGGCGGCGGGATGGTGATGATGGCCCCCCCGTGGCTGAAAGCGGTTCGGGATGTTGCCGGAGGGCGCACGCCCTGGCGGGTCCTGCTTTCTCCGCAGGGGAAGCGGCTCGACGACGCGAAGGTGCGCGAGCTCGCCGACGGGCGGGAGCTGCTGCTCCTCTGTGGACGATACGAAGGGATCGACGAGCGTGTGCTGGAGAGCGTCGTGGACGAGGAGATCTCCATCGGCGATTTCGTCGTTTCCGGCGGAGAGTTGCCGGCGATGGTGCTGATCGAAGCCCTCTCCCGCCAGGTGCCGGGGGTGGTCCAGCGCAGCGATTCGGTCGAACGGGACAGCTTTCGCTCCGGCCTGCTCGACTATCCGCACTACACCCGGCCGGCAGAGGTCGAGGGGCGGGGGGTGCCGGACGTCCTGCTTTCGGGAGATCACGCCGCGATCGAGCGCTGGCGGGAGCTCGAAGCCCTCCGGCAGACGATCGCCAAGCGGCCCGACCTCCTCGCGCGAGCGGAGCTCAGCCCGGCGCAGAAGCGCGAACTCGGGCGGCACGGGGTCGGCGGCGCGCCCGGCGATTTGCCCTAAAGCCCGAAAACTTAGATAATTGCGGACTCGGAAGCCATCTGGACGGTTCTCCGGCGGGAGAAGAAGAGGAATCGTATGCACAGCCTTATCGAAGTGGAGCGCAGCTACCTGCGCAAGGATGTCCCGGAGTTCCGGGCCGGCGACACCGTCCGGGTTCAGGTGCGCGTCAAAGAGGGCGACAAGGAACGGCTGCAGGCTTTCCAGGGCGTGGTCATCGCGCGCAAAGGGAGCGGCACTCGGGAGATGTTCACCGTCCGCAAGATCTCGGGTGCGACCGGCGTCGAGCGGATCTTCCCGCTGCATGCTCCGGTCGTGGATCGCATCGAAGTTCTCCGCCGCGGCAAGGTGCGGCGTTCGAAGCTGTTCTATCTGCGCGACTTGCGCGGCAAAGCGGCGCGTATCGAAGAGCGTCGCGACGAGGCACCAGCTCCGGCGCGCGGCTGAGCGAAGCGCCCGCGGCGCTCGAGTGCGCGGGCCGGTTGGCGGGAACTTCGGAGTGACGACGACACTCGATCTCTGCTGCGAGCTCTACCGGCTTGGCCTGATGAGAGGGCTTGAAACGCGCCTCGAACAGTCGGGCTTCGCAAGAATTGCCGGCGTGGACGAAGCCGGCCGGGGTTGCCTCGCCGGTCCTGTCGTCGCTGCAGCGGTGGTTCCCGACCCCGATCGTCTCATCCCCGGCATCGACGACTCGAAGCGACTTTCGGCCGCGTCGCGGGAGCGGCTCGCGGATGCGATCGAAGCGACGGCTCTCGCTGTTTCCGTGACGGCCGTGCCCGCGGAAATCATCGATCAGATCAACATTCTCGAAGCGACACGCCTCGCCATGCGGCGGTCCGTGGAATCCCTCACGGTGCGCCCGGATGCCGTGGTCGTCGATGCCGTCCGGTTCGGCGGCTCGGGTTCCCCGAGCCCGCAATCGTGTCTCCCGCCGTGCCTGCCGATCGTCAAGGGAGACGCGCTGAGCTACGCCGTCGCCTGCGCTTCGATCATCGCCAAGACGACGCGCGATCGCATGCTGGTCGAAGTCGATCGCCTCTATCCCTGGTACGGATTCGCCCGTCACAAGGGCTATGGCGCTCCGGATCATCTCGCGGCTCTCGCCCGTTTCGGCCCGACCCCGCTCCACCGGTTGACCTTCCGCTCCGTACTGCCGCGCCGTTCGGACGACGCCGTGAAGAGGGCCGCCTGATGACGCTCAACCGCCCGCAGGTCATCGCGTCGGCGGAGAAGCTCGTGTCCCGGGGCAAGATCGAAGCCGCGGTGAAGGAGTACCGCAAGCTCCTGGCGGAAAATCCGAACGACGCCTCGACGCTGAACCGGCTCGGTGACCTCTACGCCCGGCTCGACCGGATCGACGAAGCCGTTCGCCTCTTCTCGCAGATTGCCGACCGCTATACGGACGACGGATTCTTCGTCAAGGCGATCGCGATCTACAAGAAGATCATCAAGCTCGACCCGACCCGCCTCGCGGTCTACGAGCGCCTGGCGGAGCTGTACCACAAGCAGGGTCTGATCCCCGAGGCCCGCACGCAGTATCAGGTTCTCTACGATTACTACCAGAAGCACGCGAATTCGGCGTCGGCGATCGGCATCCTCCAGCGCATGGCGGTGCTCGTTCCCGACGATCCCGCGCCGCACGTCAAGCTCGCGGAGATTTTCCATCAGCAGAAACTGACCGACAAAGCGCTCGCGGAGTACCGCCTGATCGCCGACCTAATGTTGCGTCACAACAAGGTCGACGAAGCGACCGCGGTCTACGCGAAAGCCATCGAAGCGGAACCCGGTGACATTGCATTCATCACCGATGCCGTGCTCGGTCTCAAGGATGCCGGGCACACGGGCGCCGCGGCCCGGTTGCTCGCGCTCGCCGTCGATCGCAATCCTCAGGCGGAGAAGATCGCCCGTATCGCCGGGTTGAGCCGCGGCAGCTCAGGAGCCGACGCGCCCGTTGCGTCGTTGCCGACGCTCAAGGTGTCGGATGTGACGAAGAGCGGCTCCGAGCCCCGCGACACCATGCAGCTCGACGCATCGATCCTCGAATCCTCGATGATGCCGCCGGCCCGCGGCACACTGCCGCCGATGGCGCCGCAGCGTCCATCCATGGGGGCCTTCCCGCCACTTCTTGCGCCGGTCGACGAAGGCGAGATCGATTTCGTCCTCGAGCTCCCCGAAGAGCTCGACGCGCCGTCGACTCAGATCAGTCCGACGGACGACATGCTGCAGCGCTCGCCCGACTCGCCCTGGTTCGAGGAAAGCGCTGCCGAGCCAGATTTTGCGATTCCGTCGACGAGCGCGTCCGCTCCCGAGGTCTCGTCGGAGATGGAGTTCGAGCTCGAACTGGAGGGGCTCGAATCGCTCGTCGAGGCTTCGCCCGGCCCGGCGTCGCCATTCGTTTCGCCCGCGGGCCTGCCCGATCTCGCCGATCTGGGGAACCTCTCGGACTTCGCGCCGGCCGAAACCGCGATGCCGGCGCGCGCCGACATCGAAGCGCTCGCCGCCGCCGCCGCTGCTGCGGGACTGCCTTCGTCGGAAGAGGCGTACGAAATCGACTGGAGCTTCGAACCGGAGCCGGAGCTCGAGATTCCCGCGACGCCGGTGCGGCCAGGGGCCCCGCTCCTGAACCTCGAGGAGCTCGAGCGCACCTCGTACGAGGTGGTGCCGCCGCAGGTCTCAGGAGCGCGGCGCCAGGACGATCTGCTCGCCGAAGCGGAAGTCTTCCGCAAGTACGGCCTGCGCGAGAAGGCGCACGACCGGCTGCGAGAGCTGCTGCAGGCGAATCCGCGTCACGTCGGTGCCAACGGTCTGCTCATCACTCTCTGGATCGACGAGGGCAAGAACGACAAGGCGATGGCACGCGCCAATCAGCTAGCCGGTCTTGCCTCGGACGACCGCGACGAGAACGTCTGGATGCAGGTACGGAACCGGCTCGTCAAGGCAGGATTCCAGGTCGAAGGCGACCGGGTCATCGGACTTCCGGTGGCGACGCCGAAAAAGAAAGACCGTATTGCATCGATGCTGGACGATCTCGCGGGCCTGTCGGGAAGCGGCAGCCGGCCGGCGCCGAAGCCGCTCGAAATCCGCACTCCCCGCACTTCCGCGGAAGCAGAGATCGCCCCGCTCCGCCCCGCTCCGCCGCTTCCGGTCGCGCCAACGCCCGCGTCCCGACCGATCGCGCCGCCCGTCGCTCACGCGCAGGAGATTTCGGCCGAACCCTGGCACGTGGGAATGCAGGACGGTGGCCCGCTCGACGCTGAGTTGCCGGAGATCATCATTCCGATCGCGACGCCGAAACGCGCGGCCGCGGGATCGACCTTGCCGGCAACGTCGCCTGCGAACGAGCCGGTCCGCTCGGTCACGCCCGAGCGCATCGCGGCGGATGAGAGTCTCTCCTGGCTCGATCAGGCCGTCGCGACCCCGGCCGCTGCGGCTCGCTCCGACGGCGAGAGTCTGTTCGAGGAGGAGGAGGGCTTCTTCGACCTCGCCGCCGAGCTCGAACAGGAGCTCTCGAAAGAGGATCTGCTGAGCGGCAAGGACCTGATGCCCACGCCGCAGGAGCAGTCGCTCGAAGAGATCGTCGAGGGATTCAAGCGCGGCGTCGCGGAGAGCCTGTCGGCCGAGGATTACGACACGCATTACAATCTCGGCATCGCGTACCGCGAGATGGGTCTGCTCGACGAAGCGATCGGTGAGTTCCAGCTGGCATCGAAGGAGCCGCGATACCTCGTCGACTGCGCCTCGCTTCTCGGCGGCTGTTTCCTCGAGAAGGGGCTGCCCGAACTTGCCATCAAGTGGTTCCAGCGCGGCCTGGAAATTCCGCACCTGCCCGAGGAAGCGCTGCTCGGACTGCTCTACGACCTTGGAAACGTCTACATCTTCCAGGGAGATCAGGACAAGGCGCGGCACGCGTTCGTCGAAATTTACGGCGTGAATTCGAACTATCGCGATGTCGTCGCCAAGCTCGCCGAGCTCGACCGGTCGCACTGACCGCCTCCTCATCCTCACCGCCGCTTCCCGGTCGCGCTCTCCTGGCCGGACAAATTCGAATGGAGAATTCATGAAGACCATCACCTTGCTTGCCGGGGACGGCATCGGCCCTGAAGTCGCAGCTGCGACGCTGCGCGTGATCGCGGCGGCGGGCGTCGAGTACGAGTGGGAGCCCCACCTTGCCGGCGCGGAGGCGCTCGAGAAGTTCGGCAATCCGTTGCCGCAGGAAGTTCTCGATTCGATCGTCCGCAACGGCGTCGGATTGAAGGGTCCGGTGACGACACCCGTCGGAACGGGTTTCGCTTCGATCAACGTTCAGCTGCGGAAGGCCCTCGATCTCTACGCGAATCTTCGCCCGGCGAAGAATCTGCCGTCGATCAAGAGCCGCTACGACGACGTCGATATCGTCGTCGTGCGGGAGAACACCGAGGACCTCTACAGCGGTCTCGAGCACACGGTCGTTCCGGGCGTCGTCGAGAGCATCAAGATCATCACCGAGAAGGCTTCGACACGGATCGCTCGCTTCGCTTTCGAGTATTCCCGCGCGAACTCACGCAAGCGTGTGACGGCGGTCCACAAGGCGAACATCATGAAGCTCTCCGACGGACTTTTCCTCGATTGCTTCCGGAAGGTGGCGGTGGAGTATCCCGACATCGTCGCCGATGACCGCATCGTCGACAACACCTGCATGCAGCTCGTCTCCCGGCCGGAGCAGTTCGACGTTCTTCTGCTCGAGAACCTGTACGGAGACATCGTCTCGGATCTTTGCGCGGGACTCGTCGGCGGGCTCGGCGTCGTGCCGGGAGCGAACTACGGCGAGAAGGGGGCCGTGTTCGAGGCGGTCCATGGCAGCGCGCCCGACATCGCCGGAAAGAACGCGGCGAACCCCCTGGCGTTGATCTTGAGCGCGGTGATGATGCTGCGTTACCTCGGAGAGAATGAGGCCGCCGCGCGGATCGATCGCGCGGTGAATCAGGTCCTCTCGGGAAGCGGCGTGCGCACACGAGACATCGGCGGGACGGCGACGACGACCGAGTTCACCGACGCGCTGGTGCGGGCGATCGAGGCGTAGCCGCCGCGATCTCGCCGGAGAGTCGCCGGGGTCACCTGCCGGCGATCGGGGTGTCAGAATGGCCTGCGTGACTTCCCTGTTCGACGATCCCCAGGCGCCGGGCGCCATCGAAGCCTCGGCTGCCGGAGTGCTGCCCGCTTCTCCGCTCGCGGAGCGGATGCGACCCCGGTCCCTCGATGAGGTGGCCGGACACCGCGAGCTCCTCGGCCCGACCGGATTCGTGCGCCGGGCGGTCGCCGACGACCGCGTCCCGTCGCTCATCTTCTGGGGACCGCCGGGCTGCGGCAAGACGACCCTGGCGCGGGTCATCGCGGAGTCGACGAAGAGCCGGTTCGTGCCGTTCTCCGCAGTGACTTCCGGTATCAAGGAGATCAAGGAGGTCATGGCCGACGCAGTCAAGCTGCGCACGGCGACCGGCCGGCGGACACTGCTCTTCGTCGACGAGATCCACCGCTTCAACCGCGCTCAGCAGGACGCTTTTCTGCCCTACGTCGAGCGCGGCGACATCGTGCTTTTCGGCGCGACGACGGAAAACCCGTCCTTCGAGTTGAATGCCGCGCTGCTGTCGCGCTGCCGCGTCGTGGTGCTTTCGGCGCTCGACGAGTCCGATCTGCTCGGGCTTCTGCGGAGCGCCCTGGGCGACCCGAGCCGCGGCCTCGGCGAGAGCGGAATCGAGGCCGATCCGGACGCGCTCCTCGCGATCGCGCGACTCGCGAACGGCGACGCGCGGCGCGCGCTCGGATTGCTCGAGCTCGCGGCGGGCGAAGCGGCGGCCAGCGGACTCACCCGGGTGACATCGGAAGCGATCGAGCATCTCGCTCAGCGCAAGGTTCTGCTCTACGACAAGAGTGGAGACGAACACTTCAACATCATCTCGGCGCTGCACAAATCCCTGCGCGAAAGCGATCCGGACGCCGCGCTCTACTGGCTCACCCGGATGCTCGTTGCCGGAGAAGATCCGAACTACGTTGCCCGGCGGCTCGTGCGCTTTGCCAGCGAGGACGTCGGCCTTGCCGATCCGCAGGCGCTGCCGCAGGCGCTGGCCGGCTGGCAATCGTACGAGCGTCTGGGAACGCCGGAGGGTGAGGTGGCGCTCGCGCAGGTTGCGATCTATCTGGCGCTCGCTCCGAAGAGCATCGCGGTCTATCGCGCCTACGGCGAAGCCAGGCGAACGATCGAAGAGCGCCCGGCCGAGCCGGTGCCGCTCGCGCTGCGGAACGCGCCGACGAAGCTCATGAAGGGTCTGGGCTACGGCCGCGAATACATTTACGCACCGGACACCGACCAGGGCGTCGCCGGGCTCGAATGCCTTCCTGAGGCGATGTCCGACGTGCAGTTCTATCGCCCGAGCGACAAGGGGTTCGAGGTCAAGCTCGACGAGCGCATGCGCGAGTTCGCGCGGCGCCGGAAAGCAGCACGGGACGGGCGTCGATCCGACTAGGTTGCCCGAGCGCGCAGCGGCGGCGGGCTGCGCACCCGGAACGGGCAGGACAGGGAGCGGTCATGAGAAAGTGGATGCGGCTTCATCGTTATCTGGGCGCCTTCTGCGCGCCGATGTTGATTCTGTTCGCTATTTCCGGCTCGTGGCAGATGCTCAATTTCCACAAGGGCAAGAGAGATGGCTCCTACACACCGCCCGCCGCGGTGAAGTTCGTTTCGGACATGCATATGGCCGATGACCTCGAAGGCCCGGCGAAGTGGGCATTCCGGGGAGTGCTCTGGGCCGTCGCCGCGAGCCTCGTCGCGAGCTCGTCGATCGGGTTGGCGATGGCGTTCCGTCTGGAGCCGGCCAAAAGCCGAGTCGCGCTCATCGTCGCGGCTGGCGTCGTCCTGCCGCTACTCCTTTTTCTCCTGACGCACCGCTGAATCTCGCCGCGCTCCCAGGTTCGCCCTCAGCTGCGAGCTCGCGGCATTCCGCGGACCGGCCGGTTCTCCCGGACCGATCGGACCCGGGGCGTCTACCCGGAATCCGACTGAAAAGAAAAAGGCCAGCCGCGGAGCGACTGGCCTTTTCTTTGCGCTGACTCCGGATTCAGGTCACCCGCCTGCGGGTGACCTGTCCGGCTTGCCGCTTACTCCGCTGCCGGCAGGGTGCTGCGCAGCAGCGTCGTTGCGCTCGGCGGATTCGCGGGAGCGAAGCCGTCGACCCACAGGCTGAGGTGTCCATCGAGCGAGACGGAGACGAAGCCGAGGTGATTCGCATCGGCATTCGACCACTCGATCCGTACCAGCTGACCCACTTCACCGACCGGCACCCAGTTGCTGCTCGCGCCGCCCGTGACTTCGAGCGTCGCTTCGAGCGTGCCGTTCACTGACGTCCGACGGACCTGGATCTGGAAGAGCGCCCGGCCCTCGAGATCGGTGACGAATGCCATCGTGTTCGCCTCGAGCGTTCTCCCGGACTGGACGGCGGAGAAGTCGTACGCGAACTCCGTCACGGCTCCGGCCTCGAGTCCGTGAGTCGTGCTGTAGGCCTCGAACGTCAGCGGCACGGTGGACGACCAGGCGGAGAAGCCGCCGGATTCGAAACCGTCCGTGAAGATCACGTTCGAGTTCAGCGTGTCGATGTCGGTCGCGCTGTTGTTCGCCGAGACCGGATCGACGACCGGCACGGCCACTGTGGCCGTCGCGGTGTTGTTCAACGTGCCCGTTGCGGTGCCGATGATGTTGCAGACCGCCGTGTAGGTGACGGTCGCGTTGAACGGCAGCGAAGCGTTGTCATTCAGGTTGTTCGCCAGCGGTCCTGCGGAGCAGGTGCCTCCGCCGCTGCCGATGCAGGTCGTCGAGCAGCCGGTGAGCTTGGAGACGAACGTGTCGGCAATCGTCACGCTCGGCGCTGAGCTCGGTCCAGCGTTGGTGGCGGTGATGGTGTAGGTCACCGTGGTGCCCGGATTCTCGGTGAGCGATCCGTCCGTCTTCGTGATGGAGACATCCGCCGACGCATTCAAAGTGTCGGTATCCGTCGCCGAGTTGTTGCCCGGCGTCGGGTCGGTGGATGCACCGGTGACCGTTGCCGTTGCCGTGTTGGCGAGCGTTCCGGTGGCCGACGGCGAGATGTTGCAGGTCGCCGTGTAGGTCACCGAAGCACCGTTCGGCAGGTTCGCCGTGTCGCTGATGTTTCCGGCCGTCGGGCCTGCGGCACAGGTGCCGCCGCCGACGCCGGCGCAGGTGGTCGAACAGCCGCTGAGGCTGGCTGCGAAGTTGTCGACCACGCTGACCGTCGAAGCGGCCGCCGGACCGGCGTTCGACACGACGATGGTGTAGGTCACCGGAGTTCCGGGGACCTCCGTCGCCGAGCCGTCCGTCTTGGTGATTCCGACGTTGGCGTTGGAAACCACGCCGACCGTGTCGGTGTCCGTCGCCGAGTTGTTGCCGAGGACCGGATCCGTCACGCCACCGCCGGCCGCAACTGTCGCGGTGTTGACGATCGAACCGGTTGCCGCTCCGCTGATGCTGCAGACCGCGGTGTAGGTGACGCTTCCACCGGCCGGCAGATTCACCGAGTCGTTGATGTTTCCAGCGAACGGACCGGCAGTGCAGCTGGCACCTCCCGCTGTCACGCAGGTGGTGGAGCAGGTGAGAACCGCCGGGAACGTATCCGTGACCGTGGACGACGGAGCGTTGCTGGCTCCGACGTTCGAGGCCACGATGGTGTAGGTGGTGGTACCGCCGGCAACCACAATTGTGGTGCCGTCCGTCTTGGTGATTCCCAGATTGGCCTGGACGATTTCATCCGCGCCGATATCCGGGGTGGCAGCCGGCCGCGGCTCGTTGTCGATGTCGACCGTGACCGCAGCCACTGCAGTGCCGGCATCGAGCATCGGACTTCCCGTCTGCAGGTGCAGATCGGCCGGTGCGGTGACGGTCATGAACAATGGATCCACCGCCAGTGAATTCGCATCCTGGCCGGTAGCCGCCTGCCAGTTCGCGAGTGTCGTCTGCGTTCCCCCCAGCGACCCGACATTCTGGGCGAAGTAATCGTTGAAGTTGATGGTGGAGAACACTGCCGCCGTTCCCGAATCGATGACGGCGAACCGGGTACCGAGCGTCTGCGTGTTGGCGAGGATGTTGTCGCGCAGATCGATCGATGCTGCCGGCAGCCCGGTTGCGATGTTGACGGCCGCGCTGTTGGCGGTCGCCGCGTTCGCGCCCTGGTTGGTGTTCATGAGGACGGAGTTGGCGACGATGCTGTATCCGCCGCCGGTGGCGACCACGATGCCGTAGCCGTTGCTGGTGGCGATGACTCCGGTCGTTCCGGGTGAGGCGATGTCGGAGACGAAGTTGTTCGCAACGAGCACGTTCGAAGCCGTCGAAGTCGCGGCGAGGAAGATGCCGTTCGTTCCCGACGTGGCCGTGGCGGCGTTGTTGTGCTTGATGTCCGAAATCTTGTTCCGGACGACAGACCCTCCGTTCAGAGTGGCGGAAAGCTGAATGCCGCTCATCGTGGCGGTCGAAGTCGGACCCGAATTGACGCCGGCAAGGTTATTGCCGCTGATCGTGAAGTTTGCCGCGTTGCCCAGCAACATTCCGCGGAAGCTCAGCTTCTCGGCCACGACCGTGGATCCGAAGTCATTGCCGACGATCGACCAGTTCTGGTCGAGCGTCGCCGCATTTCCGGTCAGGAAGGCGGCGTTCTGTACGCCCTTGATCGCGTTGTTCTGAATCGTGTTGTTCGACTGCGGGAACTCCGCAGGGTTGCCAAGAGTCGTGCCGCTGCTCGCGATGATTCCCTGGCCCGCAAAAGCTCCGGGTCCGGTCAAGTTGGTGTTCTTGATGGTGATGTTGTTGGCACCGCTCGTCGCGTTGGTTCCGATCCAGACGATCGGGCCGGCCGCGGCGTTGGTGATCGTCAGACTGCGATCCGTTCCCGCTGCGAGCGAGCCGTCGATCGTGACGTTGTCGACGCCCGCCAGTTTGATCAGGTTCGTCGCGCCCGAGCCGCTGATGACACGCGCCGCGCCGCTCGGCTTGATGGTCACCGAGAAGCCGCCGGTGATTTCGTTCAGGGGCACCGTGCCCGTCTCACCCGTGAGGTCCGACACCACGTTGATGAGGACGTTGCTGGTGGTGCCCATCGTATTGAGAGCCTGGAAGAGGCCGCCGGCATTGGTCAGAGAAGGATAGAAGCCGCCGGTTCCGACGGTGGTGGTACCACCGAACGGAGGGACGACCGAGAAGCCGCCGACGACGGAGTCGTTTCCGGCGTTCGAATCCGCCGTCGTGACCGTCGCCGTCGTGACGTATGCCCCCGGGGTCGTGAAGGCCGGAGCGGCGGCGAAGTTCACCTGGACGATCTGACCCGGATTGATGGTCGGGATCGACTGTGCGTTGGTGTAGCTGTAGCCGCCCGGACCGGTGATCGTGAACTGTACGTTCACGCTCACCTGAGCCGCCGTTCCGACGTTCTTGAAAGTCGCCTGCGGTGAGGTCGAGCTTCCGGTGACGAAAGTCGAGCTGTTCGCCGGAGTCAGGATCGCGAGGGCCGCGATGTCATTTGCCGGCGGCGGAGTTCCCGTGAACTCGTCCGCGCCGATATCCGGCGTGACGCCACGGGCATCGAGATCGATGTCCGTCGTGATTCCCGTGCCGGCTGCACCGCCCGACTCCAGGAACGTGAGGGTCACCGGCGAGATGTGGAGATCCGTGCTGGAGGTGAACGGAGCCGGTGCGGTCTGAGCAAAGGTCGCGTTGTCGTTGGTTCCACCGGCGCTCAGCGTGCTGACGTAGGCCCGCAGGTTCGCGTTCGGAGTGACCGAGGTGCGGTCGAAATTGGCCACGGTGTAGAGACCCGCGAACGTTGCCGGTCCGGCCGGAACGGCGGTGTAGGTGGCGCCGACGTGTGCGATGCCGCTGGCGCCGGGCGTCGTACCGGTGAAGTAGGCATTGTTGTTCAGCGTCAGGTTCATCGCGCTCGTGCCGCTCACCGGCAGGAAGAGAGCGACGTGAGCGATGCTCGTCGTACCGCCGGTCAAGGTGTTCGAGAGAATGTTGTTGCGAATGTCGAGACCGGTCATGGCGGTGGTCGCGACGGCCAGTGATGCCGAGAGAAGCGTCGGGGTCGGCGTTCCGACGTAGGCACCGGACAGGTTCACCGAGTTGAAGTACACCTTGTGGTTGAGCCCGGTGGCGAGCCGGATACCCATCACGCCGAACGTGGTCGAGAAGGCAGCGCCGCCGGTCATGTCCTGACGGAGGTTGCTCACGAAGTTGTTCGACAGGGTCATGGCATTTCCGGCGGCGACGCTGATTCCCCAGGCGCCGAAGGTCCCGGTGCCCCGGTTGAAGACGCCGCTGACGTTGTTGCCGTTGAGTGTCGCACCGGTACCTGCCGCGTTGATGTCGCCCAGGCTGATTCCGGCGATGTTCGTTCCGACGAAGCTCTCCATGTTGCGCACCGTGTTGCCGGCGATGCTCGCCGTGGCGTCGAAGCCCTGCAACGTCATGCCTCGCGCGTAGACCGTCGTCGTGTTGGCGGCAGTGGCGCTTCCGATGACGTTCCCCGTGACCGTAAGCCCCGGTGCGACCGTCACCGCAGACCCCTGCACGGCGATTCCGCGTGCGCAGGCGTCGATCTGGTTGTTGTTCGCCGTGAAATTCGTCGCCGTGATGCCAGCTCCGATGACTGTCGTGACGTTGGCGAGCGCCGAAGGGGCCGTGGTGGCCGCTACGGTCGAGGCGCCTCCGCCTACCAGGATGCCGTAGGTCGAGAACTCCGAGCCCGTCGTCGTGCTGGTGGCACCGGCGATGTTGCGACCCGTGGCGCTTCCCAGAATGACGGTGTTTCTCACGACGACGTTGTTTGCGCTGTTCACCAGAGTGGACAGAGCGACGCGGACCACGGAGGTAAGGGTCGTCGTGTTGACGGCCGTGTTCTGAATCGTGAGGTCGCGATTGGTGCCGGCTGTGCCCGGATTGTCACCATCGATCGTGACGTTGTCCGCGCCGTTCAGCTCGATGACTCCGCGGCCTGTCGCCGTCGCCGAGGAGATCGACACGCCGTCGTTCGAGGGCCGTACCAGAACGGAGGTGTAGACCGCCGCTCCCGCTCCGCTGCTGTTGAGGACGGCTGGCGCGGTTTCCGTCGTGCTGACGATGACGGAGACCGTGATGTCACCCTGGTGCGTTCCGGCGTTGATCGCGTCGAAGGCGTCCTTGACCGTCGGGTAGTCCGTCGGTCCGGGCGTTCCTGCCGTCGCCGTGACGGTCACCGGGCCGGTCGCGGCGTCGTCGTTGGTGATCGAGCCCGCGCCCTGGTTGTCCAGGATCGTGGCGTTCGTCGGCAGGGTCAGATTGACGAAGAAGTTCTCGTTCGCCTCCGGTGTGGTGTCGCCATTCACCGTGACGTTCACGGGCATGGTGGTCACCCCGGGGGTGAAGGTGAGGATCGTGTCGGAGATTCCGACGTAGTCATTGTTCGCGGTGGTCGCCGTGCCGTCGGCCGTCTGATAGTGCACCGTCACCGTCTGGCCGCTCGCTGCCGAGAGGCTGACGACGAAGCCGAAGACTGTCGGACCCGCATTGCCCTCGGGCAGAGTGACATCGGTGATCGAGATCGTCGGCGCCGGATCGTCGTCCGTGATGGTGAGGACGGCGGTGTTCGGAGTTCCGAGAATGGATCCGCCGAGAGGATTCGAGAGCGCCAGATTGACGGTCTCGTTCGCCTCGTTCAGAGCATCCGGGCAGATCGTCACCGGGAAGGTCTGCGACGTGACCGTGTCCCCGAACGTCAACGTGCCCGAGGCATTCACGAAGTCCACCCCGACGGTACAGGCGGCTCCGCCCGTGGCGCTGCCTCCCGCCACCGTGGCGTAGTCGATCGAAACGCTGCCCGCCGACCCGCCGGTCCGGTTGACCGTGATGGTCGCCGTGCCTGCCGATTCGCCGGCGCTGTACGTCGGGCTGCTGAAGGCCATGATCCCGGCCACGATCTCGTCGGCGCCGATGTCCGGCGTCACCGGCGGCCGGGGGTCGCCGTCGAAGTCGTTGGTCACAGTACCGATCGGCACGGCCGCTGAGATCAACGTGCTCGCGGGCGCCAGGTGAAGGTCGGTCGAGGAGAGGAACGGAACGCCTCCGTTCGAGGCCTGTGAAGCGTTGTCGTTCGTTCCCGCCGGAGAGAGCGTGCTGCTGTAGGCGGCCAGAAGCGGAAGGGTCGTGAAGAAGTTCGTCCCTGACGTCGTTCCGGCCTGCCCGACGCCCTGGCGTGCGGCATCGGTACCGAAGAAATAGGCGTTGTTGTTCCAGGTCAGGTTCATCGCCGCCGTTCCGCCCGAAGGCAGGAACACCGACACGTGCGCGATGCCCGTCGTCCCGCCGGTGATGTTGTTGGCGAACACGTTGTTGCGGACGTCGATTCCAGTCTGAGCCGTAGTACTGATCGAAAACGCCGCCGAGAGCAGCTGCGTTGCTGCTGTTCCAGTGTGCGGCCCGAATAGGTTGACCGAGTTGTAGTAGACCTTGTGGCCGGTGCCGGCGCCGAGCCGGATGCCGACGACGCCGAAGTCCGGAGTGAAGGCGGCGCCACCGGTCATGTTGTGGTTGACATCGCTGACGAAGTTGTTCTTGATCACGACGTCATTGCCGGAGACGACGTCGATGCCGAAGGCACCGAAGGTTCCGGTGTTGTTGTTGATGATTCCCGAGATCCCGTTGCTATCCACCGTTACGCCACCGCTGCCTACGGTGATTCCTCGCAGGCCGGTGCTGCCAGTGGTGGTCAGGTTGGTGATCGTGTTGCCGGTGATGCTGTTCGCTGCTGCCGTGAGTCCGGACGACTCGCGGATGCCGAAAGGGGCGAAGCCCGTCGTCAGAGTCATGCCGAGGTTGCTCACCGTATTGCCGGAGACCGTCGCATTCGTCGTACCGGTCGCCAGCCAGATCGCGGTGTCGTTCTCGCCTTCGGTGTTGCTCAGATTCGCAACGGTGTTCTGGCTCACCGTCGCGCCATTCACGCCCTGCATGTAGAGGCCGACGTTACGCACGGAGAAAGCGCCGGACGTGTCGAGCTTGTTCTGCGTGTAGACGAGGTTGGATCCACCCTGCGGCGTCGTGCCGCCGGAGGCGAACACGCCGATGAAGGCGCGCTGAATGTCGTTGTTCTGGATCGCGATGTTGGAGAACAGGCCCGCGGCTCCGACGGACGTGGCGTCCGAAATGACGACCGCGGAGCTCGTGTTGATGCCGTTGATGATGACGCAGTTCTTGAGCACGTCGTTGCTGACCGGCGTGGCGCCGACCGACCCGAACAGGACGACACTCGGGGAGGTGACGCTGGTGTTGGTGATCGTCAGGCTGCGATCCGTGCCGATGCCGCCGATCGATCCATCGAGCGTGATCCGGCTCGCCCCGCTCATGCGGATCAGAGCGGTATTGACGGCGCCCGTGATCGCGCGAGCGACGCCGGTCGGGTAGAGCCTGACGGTGAAGTTGCTTCCCGACGGCTGCTCCGGAAGAGTGCCGAGGGCGACGGCGCCATCCTCGACGATCAGGTCGCCGGCGATCTGGATCTCGATGTTGCCGGTGACGACTCCGGTGTTGATGGCGTTGAAGATACCGGTTGCGGTGGTCAGCGTCGTGAAGTCACACGCGGCCGCGCAGACGGTCTTGATCCCCGAGATGGGGACGGCGATCAGGTAGCTGTTCGGAGTGGGAGGCGTCGCCGCGGCGGGAGGGTTGGCGGAATAGCCGGAGGCTCCCGCGGACGGGTTCGAGGTTACATTCGGTGTCGCCGCTCCGTCCTGAGCGACCACGTAGTACTGGATCGTGTCGCCGGTCGCGACGCTGCCTCCGGCCACCAGCGAGTAGTCGATGGTGAAGTTGTAGACCCCGCCGCCGCCCGAAGATGCCTGGGTGGAGGCGAAGACGCCGGCGACACCCTTGCGGAAATAGATCACCGGGAGGCCGATTCCCGCGGTCGGTACACCGCTGCCGGCGTCCGTGATGGTCGCAGCCAGGGCACGATTGGTGGTGAGGCTGGTGTTTCCAAGCGGGGTGTAGGCGATCGACGGCACGCCGAGGTCGATGCCGTTGAAGTTGCCGGCGTCGGCACCGATGTCCACCGGGGTGAAGCCGCTGCGGGTCTGGCCGTCGAAGTCGTCGATCACGCCGACGTCCTGACCGTTCGACTCGATCACTGTCGGGTTGGTCGGGTGAATGTGAAGATCGGGAATGGCGTTGGTCGGGTCGTTGTACGCCGGATCGCCCTCGATGCTGGCGGAATCCTGACCGACGGCGGTCTTCCATGCCGCGAGGTTCGCGACGTCCAGCGAGTTGAAGAACCCGAACACGGCGCCGACGCCGTTCGCGAAGTAGACGTTGTTGTTGAGCGTCAGGCCGGTGGGGTTCGGCGCCGTACCGGCGACGCGGATCGCGTAGTTCTTGCCGGACGCTCCGGCGTTGCTGCGCGCATTGAAGTAGATGTTGTCGCGGTTGCTGCGAACCACCGTCACCTGCGTGCTGGCGAAGCCGTAAGACGGCCCGGCACCCGCGGTGGGAGCACCGCCGACATAGACGCTGTTGTGGAAGAAGTTGTTGGTTCCTGCCGCTTCGAAGATGCCGTTGATTCCGCCGGTCGTCGAGCCGGTACCGATCGCGCTCGCGATACCTGCACCGACCGCGATCATGTTGTTGCGATAGGTGGTCGTGCCGCTCGCGATGCGGATGCCGTTGACCTCTGCCGCCGTGCTGTTGGTCGCGACCGTCAGGCTGTGGATCAGATTTCGTTCGACGAGATTCGCGGCAGCGCCGGCGAACTGAATCCCACTGACGACCGAAGCCGCAGCGGCGTTCGTGTTGGTGAGGTTGAAGATCGTGTTGCGGGAGAGCGTGTGGCTCGGGGTCGCCGAAGTCAGCGAGATGCCGATGACCGAGGCGGTCGTCGTCGTGCCGGTTCCGATGTTCGTCGTCAGGTTGCGGATCGTGTTGGATGTCAGAACCGTCGGTGCGTTGCTGCTGAACATGCCCAGAACCTGGGAGGAGGTTCCGGTCGCAGCCAGCTGCATAGAATTCGCGATATTGCCGCCGACCGTATTGTTGCTTGCCGTCCACGTCGTGGTGGTGCCGGTGAAGGCGCGCATGCCGATCATGAGGAAGGTGCCCGAGGCACCCAGATTGGTGGCCGACATGCCGCCGACCGTGTTGGCGTTCGAGGTCCAGGCGTTCGACGTGAAGTTGTGGATCCCGTAGATGTCGGTTGCGCCGGTCGTCGTGGTCGACAGGACCAGCGAGCCGGTCGCGGACTGGCTGCCGATGGTGTTGCCGTTGCTGATGACATTGCCCTCCTGCAGGAGAATGCCGGTCAGCGGGCTGGCAGTCGTTGTGCCCGAACTCGTGACGCCGGTCACGCTGACGGAGGCTACGGTGTTGTTGTTCACGTTCGTCGTTGTGCCAGCGACGATGCCGTTGAACAGAATGCCGACGAACTTGCCCGTCGATCCGGTCAGGGTGTAGGTGCCGGTCTGGGTATTCGAAGCGAAGCCGACGATGTTGCCGGTGATCGTGTAGCCCTGCGCTCCACTCGTCGCCGTCGTGTTGCCGATGTTGATCGCGTTGTGCAGCGCCCCCGTCGTCCAGGTGCGAGTACCGGTCTGATAGAAGCGGTTGTTCGTGATCGACGAGGTATTGCATCCGCCGTTGGCGGCGACACCGGCGCTGGTGACCGCGGCGCCGAAGTAGTCGAAGATGTTGTTGTTGTCGACGATGTTCCCGCTGTTGCCGATGGCCGTCGTGCCGGTTGAACCGTTGCACAGGATGGCCTTCGACGGCAGGTTCGCGCCGGCCGGTCCGATGTTGTTGTTCGAGATCGTGTTGTTGTCGTTGCCGTTCGTCGTCACCGCGTCGGTCGAGAAGAAGATGCTGCCGCCGTTGGTCGCGACCGCGCTCGAGCTCGAACCCAGGATGTTCGAGTTGGTGATCACGTTGTTCGTCGCGCCGCCGATGAACCGGATCGTCGAGGTCGCCGAGGTCGCCGAAACCGTCGTATTGGAGATCGTCAGCGAATTACCGCCGCTGTTCAGACCGTCGATCGTGACGTTGTCGGCGCCGTTGAGGTCGATGAGCGGCGATCCGGCGACAATGGCGCCGGAGATCGTCCGCGGCGCTCCGCCCGTGGGGCTGATCGAGATGGTCGTATAGATCGCGGCGCCGGCGCCGCTCGCATTGAGCACCGCGGGTGCCGTTTCCGTGGTGTCTCCACTGATGCCCATGCCGATGACACCCTGATGCGTTCCGGCGTTGACGGCGTCGAACGCTCCCTTCAGGGTCGTGTAGCTCGCCGCCGGCGTTCCTGCGGTCGCGGTGACGTCGACCTGCGCCGCCACCGGCGAAGCCGCGAGGCTCAACGCCAGAAGCAGCGGCAACAGCAGGAGAGCGAAGCGGCGCGTCGTGGTGCGAGTCGAGTTCGTTTGCGGTCGGCGGGCCCGGCGGACGATGGACATTCGCATTCTCCTGGTCGGATTGCAGAGTCGTTCCCCGGTGTACCCGGGGAGATAAGTTGCAGGCGTTGGGTAGAGCAGGTGCAGCCTACTGCCTTCGGAAAGGCAATCCAAGGGGGATGAATCTCCCCCGATCGGGGGAGGGCGTGCGTCTACTTCGCGGAGTCGCGGAGGACCTTGGCGACTTCGGCAGAGGAGAGGAGCTCGCCGAAGAGGTGGGGCTCGGCTCCGGGCCGGTAAAGCATGTAGAACGGAATGCCGTATCGGCCGTGATCGGCGAGGAAGCGGGCGATGCCGTCGTCGCGATTCGTCCAGTCGGCTTTCATCGGCACTACGGCAAGATCGCGGAACGCCGCCGAAACCTCGGCGCTGCCCAGGATCACGCGCTCGTTCACTTTGCAGGTTACGCACCAGTCGGCGGTGATGTCGAGGAAGACCAGACGCCCGGAGGCGGCAAGGCGCTCGGCCTCGGAGCGATCGAACTTCGTCCACTGGATCGCGCCGGAAGCGTCGCCGGTGCTCGCGCTGGCCCGCGCGAGTCGCGGAGCGCGGGCGGCGAAAAAGACGAGAACGATCGCGGCGAGCGCCGTGAGCAGCCACCAGTGCGCGGTGCTTTTGCGGTTCTTCTCGGCGCGGTGGCGCAGCCAGACGAAGAGCGCGACGATCAGCATGCCGAGCTCGAACAGCGCGACGCTCACGCCGTCGAGCTGACCGCCGAGAACGAAGAGAAGCCAGACGACCGCGCCAGCGAGGAAAAAGCCCAGGACTCCGCGCAAGGTGTCCATCCACAGACCGGGGCGCGGCAGAAACCGGATGGCACGCGGCGCCGCGACGAGAGCGAGGTAAGGAAGGGCGAGCCCGGCGCCGACCGCTGTGAACACGGCGAAGATCGTTCCTGCAGGCTGGCCGAGCGCGAAGGAAAGAGCGGTGCCGAGAAACGGCGCGGAGCAGGGAGTGGCCATCAAGGTCGCGAAAAGACCCGAGGCGAAGTGCCCGCCGAGTCCTTCCGTTGCGCCGGAATCTCCCAGCTTCGCGAGACGCGCCGGCAGCGGAATCTCGAACATGCCCCAGAGATTGAAGGCGAAGAGCAGGACGACAACCGCAAGAAAGGCGACGAATCCCGGTTGCTGGAACTGGATCCCCCAGCCGATCGCGGCGCCGGCGCGGCGCGCGAAGACGGCGGCACCGGCGAGCGCCCAGAATGAAGCGAGGATTCCGGCGCTCGTGGCCAGTGCGCCGATGCGGATCGCTCGCGGTGTCTCGCCGGAAGCGCGGACGAGACCGAAGAGTTTGAGCGACAGGATCGGCAGCACGCACGGCATGCCGTTGAGAATGAAGCCGCCGATGAGCGCGAGGAGGAGAATCGCGGCGAGAGACGGTTTTCCCGGTGCGGGCGGCGTTTCCTGCGCTAGAGGTGGAACGTTGGCTGCCGCCGATGCCGCCGATGCCGCCGATGCCGCCGATGCCGCCGATGCCGCCGATGCCGCCGAAGGCCCCGGAACCGGCGACTCCGCGGCGAAGAGATCTCCTCCCGCGGGAACACCGCCGACGCCGATCGCGAAGTCCACATCGGTCGATGTTTCGACCGGCGGCAGACATTGCTTGTCGTCGCACGCCTGGTAGCGCAGGTGAAGTGCCACACGGACCGGTCCATCGGGAGCTCCCGACGGGACGACGAGGCGGACGAGAATCTTCGGCCGCCCTTCGTAGACGTCGAGTCGATCCTCGGCGAAGGCGAACTTGAAGGAGGTCGGCGCCGGATAGTCGACGACCGCAGGAGCCCATGGAGCGCCCGCGGTCTCCGGCTCGACCGTCAGCACGGTGGGAATCAGGTAGTCGTAGGTCGGAACGTGCGCCTGCAGGTGCCAGCCACTTTCAATCTGCGGCCGGACCGCGAGGGTGACGGTTTCGCCCGGGCGGTAGGCGGTGCGATCGCTCGCGCCCAGGAGCGCCACCTTCTGAACCGGGTGCAGCTGGGTCGGGCGGTCGCCGGGACCGAACTGCGCCAGAGCCGCTCCCGCGGAAAGCAGCGCCGCGATGACGGCGATCTGCGCGCCCAGGGCGCGGCAAGATAGCCACCTCGAGGTTCCCGGAGTGGAGCGGCGCGCGCCCGTCCGGCGAGGAGGGAGCCCCGGCGGCCTCAGGAGCACTGCGCCGTGTTGTCGGACCGGAGGCTCGCGAGGGCGCGTCGTGCTGCGGTCAGATAGACGCTGCCCGGGTGACCGTGTTCGAACTCCGCGAGCGCTCCGGCCGCCCGGGAACAGTCGCGCTCGGCGCCGGCGATGAAGACGAGCAAGAGGTCGATCCGTTCGACAATCGGGGCAGGAGCGGCGATTCCCGGAGCGGAAGGCAGGCTCTTGCGCAGCTCGCTCGCGACATTGCGCGCCTGCATGTAGTGCTCATCGAGGCGATAGGCGTCGGCGAGCTCGAGCTTCGCCCAGGCGAGCTCTTCGCCGGCCAGCTCTTTCTTCGCGACGACCTTTTCGAGCAGCGTTGCCGCTCGGCCCCCATCGCCCCGCTTGTGCATGTCATGCGCCGTGTCGAGCCAGAGCTTCGCGTCCGAGCCCGCGAGCACGGCCGCGTAGGTTGCGAGGTAGGCGTCGTACCGCTGGAGCACATTTTCGAGCCGCGCGATCAGTTTGGGGGTCTCGAAGTAGCCTTCGACCTTGCCCATCAGGCTGCGCTTGCCATCGAGGATCAGAAGGGTGGGAAGCGAGGTCGCGTTGAATCGCTGCTGCAGCTCGCTGCCGCCCGCGCGGTCTTCGACGTCGACGCGGAGGAGCACGAAACGCTCGGCGAATTTCTGAAAGACCGGTTGGGTGAAGACTTCGCGCTCCATCGTCTTGCACCAGCCGCACCATTTCGCCGTGAGGTCGGCGAGCACCGGCCTGCCACTCTGGCGCGCCGCAGCGAAAGCTTCCTCCGGGCGGTTGTGCCAGTTCATCGCCAGCGCGGAGCTTGCCGGAGCGGGGGAGAGCGGTGCGGCGGCCGGAGGAGCGCCGTTCGCGCCGAGCGCGAAGGCCGTTCGACTCGCGGCGGGCGAGAGATATCCGAGGAGCAGGAAAAAGGCGGCGAAGAGCTGTCTTTTCATCGGGTTGGTGGACCCCTGTCGTGGTCAAATCGGCCCGGCGGCGATGATAACATGCAAGCCATGCACCTATCGGCCCGCGTACGCCGGATCGGCGAGTCGGCGACGCTCAAAGTGAGCCGGCGGGCGCTGCAGCTCAAGGCGCAGGGTGTCGATGTCGTCGATTTCGGCGCCGGCGAGCCCGATTTCGCTTCGCCGCGAGTCGCCGTCGAAGCGGCGCGTGCCGCGCTCGCCGATGGATTCACCCGCTACACGCAGAACCAGGGAATCCCGCGCCTCCGCCAGGCGCTCGCCGAACGTTATCGGCGGGACTACGGCGCTCCCTGGGTCGCCGAGCAGTGTCTGGTCACGGTGGGCGGGAAGGGCGCGCTCTTCGAAGTGGCGCTCGCGCTCTTCGAAGAAGGGCAGGAAGTCGTTCTCCACACTCCGGCCTGGGTGAGCCTTCCCGAGCAGGTGCGCTTTGCCGGCGCGACGGTCGTCGAAGTCGCGACCTCGGGCGAGGACGGCTTCGCGATCGATCCCGACCGGATGCTCGCCGCCGTCACTTCGAAGACCCGCGCCATGATCATCAACTCGCCGTGCAATCCGACCGGCGGGCGAATCCAGCCGGCGGCGCTCGAGCGCCTCGTCGAAGGCTGTGCGAAGCACGGAATTCTGCTGATTTCGGACGAGACCTACGAACGGTTCGTCTACGACGGTGCGCAGCCGTGCTCGGCAGCGGCGCTCGCGTCGCGTTTTCCGGACACTGTCGTCGTGATCGGTTCGTTTTCCAAGACATATGCAATGACCGGATGGCGCCTTGGCTATCTCCTCGGTCCATCGGCGCTCGTCGACGCGGCGGCGACGATTCAGAGTCATGCCACCTCGAACGCGACCTCGTTCGCCATGGTGGGAGCGTTGGCGGCGCTCGAGCAGGCGGAACCCGAGGTCGAGAAGATGATCGCGGAGTATGAGTCGAGGCGCGAGCTTCTCATGCCGCTGCTCAACGCCTTGCCGGGCGTGCACTGCCGCCCGCCCGCCGGGGCCTTCTATGCGTTTCCCGACGTTTCGGCCTGCTTTCGTACCGACGACAGCGGCGAGCCCGAGGGCTCGACGCGATTCGCCGAACGCCTGCTCGATGAGGCGCACGTCGCCGTCGTCGCCGGCGAAGCGTTCGGCAGCGATGCCCACATTCGTATTTCATTCGCCTGTTCGCGGGAAACTCTGGAGCGCGGCCTCGTCCGCATCCGCGAGTTTCTCGCCCGGGGTTAGAGCTGAAATCCTCCTTGAGCTGCGACCCCCTCAAGCCCTCGAGCCGTTGCGCCATCTCACCCTCACCAACCGTTGAATCAGCACGAAATTCCGGAGACCGCATGCATCGACCGCTGACGTCCGCCTTCGTCCGACCCGCGCTCGGCGCGGCACTCGCCCTCGTCGCCGCCCTCCACGCCGCACCGGTTCGCGCCCAGAGCGCCGTGTCCGCGAAGCCGGCGGCTCCCACCGTCGCCGAAGCGACGCAGTTCATGGCCGACGCGGAAGCCCGGCTGCTGAAACTCTTCATCGCGCGCGATCGCGCGCAGTGGGTCGCCGCGACCTACATCACCGAGGACACGGAGACGCTCGCCGCGCAGGCGAACGAGGTCGTCATCGCCGCGTCGATGGAGCTCGCGGAGAAGGCGACGCGCTACGCGAAGCTCGCTCTGCCCGCGGATCTCGCGCGCAAGATGACGCTCCTCAAGACGAGTCAGGTTCTGCCGGCGCCGGCCGATCCGGCGAAGCGCGAGGAGCTCACGCAAATCGCCGCCGAGCTCGAGGGCATGTACGGCCGCGGCAAGTTCTGCCCGCCGGGGAAGTCCGGCGACGATTGTCTCGACCTCGGTCAGCTCTCCGACATCCTCGCGACGAGTCGCGATCCGAAGCAGCTCGAGATGGCGTGGAACGGGTGGCACACCATCTCGCGTCCGATGCGCGCGAAGTACCAGCGCTTCGTCGAGCTCGGCAATGAGGGAGCTCGCGAGCTGGGATACGCGAATCTCGGGGAGCTCTGGCGTTCGAAGTACGACATGGCTCCGGACGCGTTCGTCGCCGAGCTCGACCGCCTCTGGGGCCAGGTCAAGCCGCTCTACGACTCGTTGCACTGCTACGTGCGCACCCGCCTGACCGAGACCTACGGCAAGGAGGTCGTCAAGCCCGGCGCGCCGATCCCGACACAGCTCCTCGGCAACATGTGGGCGCAGCAGTGGGCAAGCATCTACGACATCGTGAAGCCGAAGTCGTCGGTCGAGACCGGCTACGACCTGACCGAACGTCTCAAGGCGAAGGGCGTCGACGAGCTCGGTATGGTGCGCTACGGCGAAGGCTTCTTCAGCTCGCTCGGTTTCGCCAAGTTGCCGGATACTTTCTGGAAGCGCTCGATGTTCGTGAAGCCGCGCGATCGCGACGTCGTCTGTCACGCCTCGGCCTGGGATCCGGATCAGAAGAACGATCTGCGCATCAAGATGTGCATTCAGGTGAACGACGACGACTTCTCCACGATTCACCACGAGCTCGGCCACAACTACTACCAGCGCGCCTACAACGCGCAACCGACCCTCTTCCTCGACAGCGCCAACGACGGTTTCCACGAAGCGCTCGGCGACACCATCGCGCTGTCGGTGACGCCGGCGTATCTGAAGACGCTCGGCATCATCGACAAGGAGCCGCCGGCCGACGCCGATATCGCGCTGCTGCTGCAGAAAGCGCTCGACAAGGTCGCGTTCCTGCCGTTCGGTCTGATCATCGACAAGTGGCGCTGGGAGGTGTTCTCCGGCCACGTCACGCCGGAGCACTACAACCAGGCGTGGTGGGACCTCAAGCTCAAGTACCAGGGAATCGTGCCGCCCGCGGGGCGCAGCGAAGCCGATTTCGATCCCGGTGCCAAGTACCACGTGCCGGGAAATACTCCCTACATGCGCTACTTCCTCGCCGACGTCCTGCAGTTTCAGTTCCATCGCGCGCTGTGCAAGACCGCCGGACAGACCGGACCACTGCATCGCTGCTCGATCTACGACAGCAAGGTCGCCGGCGCGAAGCTCAACGCGATGATGGAGATGGGCGCCTCGAAGCCGTGGCCCGATGCGCTCGAAGCGCTCACCGGCCAGCGTCAGATGGATGCGACGGCGATCCTCGACTATTTCGCGCCGCTCAAGACCTGGCTCGACGAGCAGAACAAAGGTCAGGTCTGCGGCTGGTAGACGAAAGGAAGCTCAGGGTGAACGTGGGTGAAGAGAGCTTGAGCTCCGGGAATGCATCGAACGTCCGGCACGGCGGGTATGGCCAGCCGGGGCCACTGCGATGAGCGCGCCGCGCATTTCGGGTGGCGCGGTTCGCGTCGGAACCGCGCTCGGAATTCCGCTCCGCATTCACTTCACCTTTCTTCTGCTGCTGCTCTGGTTCGGTCTCGGCTCGGCCGGGACCGGAGAGGGTTTCTTCTCGGGCGTGGTCTTCATCCTGCTGCTGTTCGGTTGCGTCGCGCTGCACGAGCTCGGGCACGCGGCAATGGCTCGCCGGTTCGGCGTCGAGACACGGGAGATCGTGCTGTATCCGATCGGCGGGGTCGCCCGGCTCGACCGGATTCCATCGGGCAAGGCCGAGCTCTTCATCGCTCTCGCCGGACCGGCGGTGAACCTCATCCTCGCCGGCATGCTGGTCGTCTTCCTGCTTTTCCGCCCGGCTCAGCAGACCTTCTCGCCGCAGGCGCTGGTCGACGGCCAGGCGCCGGTCGTCTGGCAGCTGCTGACCGCGAATCTCAGTCTTTTCTTCTTCAACCTGATTCCTGCGTTCCCGATGGATGGCGGACGGATTCTGCGCTCGATCCTGTCTCTGGTGTGGGGACAGGAGCGGGCGACGCGGATCGCCTCGCGGATCGGTCAGGGTTTCGCGGTGCTGTTCGCGATCTGGGCGGTCGTTCCGCCGTTCAAGCCGGTGTTCCTGATGATCGCTTTCTTCGTCTTCATCGGCGCGGGTCAGGAAGCGGCCTATGAACGCCACCGTTCCGCAGTCGCTGGTCTCACCGCACGCAGCGCGATGATCACGCGCTATGAAACGATTGCGCCGCAGGAGTCTCTCGGCCGCGCGGCCGAGCTCCTGCTCTCGACGCATCAGCAGGATTTTCCGGTGATCGACGCCTGGGGACGGGTCGCGGGCCTGCTGCATCGGGTGACGCTGATCCAGGCGCTGGCGCTTCCCGGGGGCAACGACCGTGCGGTGCTCGAAGTCATGGATCGCGAGCCACCGATGGTGCCGGCCGACCTGCCGCTCGAAGCCGTGCTGCGCTATCTCCAGAGCCGGCCGCTTCAGGCCCTCCTGGTCACCGGAGAGAGCGGCCTCCTCGGCATGATCACGCTCGACAATCTCGGGCAGTTGATCCAGATCACGGAGAGTCAGAAGAAGGGGTGAAGCCGCGCGCCCGGAGAGCTCCGGGCGCGCCGGATGCGGAACGCGATCACCAGACGGTGCAGCGCTCCTTCGGATTCATCTTCGTGCCCTGCTTGCAGCTGAACGCCTCGGCGAACGCCGGCTGATCGATGAGCGGACCGATCGCGCGGAACTGACCCGGAGAGTGCGGGTCGACGGTCACCTGGTTGCGCAGGAACTCCGGCGTCGACAGCGAGCACCAGGTCTGCGAGAAAGCGACGAAGAACAGCTGGTCGTCGGTGAGGCCGGGAACCGCCGCCGGCGTCGAAGCATCCACGCCGTGACGCTTCTTCCAGCCCTGAAAAGCCACGTACGACTCCTTGACGCCACCGATGTCGCCGATGTTCTCGCCCATCGTGAGCTTGCCGTTGAGGTGCACGCCGGGCTCGACCTCGTAGGCCGAATACTGCGCGTCGACACAGGCCGTCTGCTTCTCGAACTTCGCCGCGACCTCGGGCTCCCACCATTCCCGCAGCACGCCGTCGCCGTCCGACTTCCGGCCCTGATCGTCGAAGCCGTGCGTGAGCTCGTGGCCCATGACGGCACCGACCGCGCCGTAGTTCATCGCCGCCGGGAAGTCGCGGTGAAAGAACGGCGGCTGCAGGATTCCGGCAGGGAAGGCGATCTCGTTGTTGGTCGACAGGTAATAGGCGTTCACCTGATGAGGCACCATCTGCCACTCGCCGCGGTCGACAGGCTTCTCGACCTTCTTCATGTCGCGATCGAACTCGAACCGGTTGGATGACTGAACGTTGCCGAAGTAGTC
>JBDTQG010000007.1:0-84129 GCA_039932315.1 Thermoanaerobaculia bacterium | reverse complement strand
CGTCGAGCCAGCAGATTCTCGCGCCAGCAGCGGAGTGTCGTTGCGTAGTGCGGCGTCAGCTCTTCGACGTCGACCAGGGAAAGATCGGTCACCCGGCCGGCACGCGTCAGGAGATCGGCCATCGCGGGCAGAAATGAGCCCGGGAAGATTCGTCGCTGGATGAAGTCCGCGCCTTTCCGGTAGTCGGCGAAGAGGCGGTCGGGAACCGTGATCGCCTGCACCAGCGCGCGCCCGTCATCCTCGAGCATGAGCCCCACGGTGCTCAGAAAGGCGTCGAGGAAGCGCTCGCCCACCGCTTCGATCATTTCGACCGAGACGACCTTGTCGAATTTCCGCCCGAGAAGTGGCAGGTCACGATAGTCGACCGCGAGCAGCGTGATCCGGTCGGAGAGGCCCACCTCGGCGATCCGTGTCGCGGCGAGCGCGAACTGCGACGGCGAGATCGTCGTCGTGGTGACGCGGCAGCCGTAGTGGCTTGCCGCATGGATGGCGAGCGCGCCCCAACCGGTGCCGATCTCGAGCAGCTCGTCGTCTCTCCCGAGCTCGAGCTTGCGGCAGATGAGATCGATTTTCGCAAGCGAAGCCGCTTCGAGACTGGAGTCGGGCGATTCGAAGAGCGCGCAGGAATAGGAAAGTGTCGGGTCGAGAATCTGCGCGAAGAAATCGTTGCCAAGATCATAGTGCGCGGCGATGTTCCTGCGACTTCCGCTGCGACTGTTGGCGCGCGCCGCGTGAGCAACCTTGCGCGCGAGCGAGACTGCCCAGGCCCAGCCGCTGTCGATCCGCGCGTGCAGCTCGCGCTGCCGCGCCAGCAAGCGGATCAGGGAGACGAGATCCGGAGACGACCAGAGTCCGGCGGTGAAAGCGTCCGCGGCGCCGACCGTACCGCCGAAAGCGATCGCGCGATAGGCCGACGGCGAGTGCACCGTGACCTCCGCTGCAAGATTCGCTTCCCCGTGCCGATCCGCGCGCGCGCCCGCAGGCCCGAAGCGCTGCGGCGGCTGACCCGCCTCCCGCCAGACGATTTCACCCTCGCGGAGCTCCGAGAGTCGCGCAAAGAGCGCCCGCCGCGCCAGGCGGTCGATCCACGCCGGAGCCGTGCGGTCGGCGGTCGACAGAATCTCGCCGGTCATGGGTGCCGTCATGGCGCTTCTCCTTCCGCCGCAGCCTGCGAGGGCGGCGGCGGCGTGGCGGCTTTCGGATGCGGGAAGAACGGCGCGCGCTTCCACCAGAGTCGCGCCGCCTGAAAGTAGATCGCGCTCACGATCTGCAGAGTCATCAGCGGAAAACGGGCGAGTGCCCAGGCGAGCTGCGGTCCGGTCGCTTCGTGGCGCTCGAGCGCCAGCGTCGCAGCGAAGAAGCGTGCTCCATGGTCGAAGTTGTCGACCTGGATGGCGAGCTTCTCGCCAGGAAGCGAGAAGGTCCAGACGTAGTCGACGTCCATGCCGATGAACGGCGAGACATGAAACTCCTTGCGATGGCGAAACCTCATCCGCTCGCCATCTGGCCCGATCCGCTCCGCACCTGCGGCGTCGAGCACGTAGCAATGACGCTCCTTCCACGGCGTGTTCGCGACCTCCGCGACCACTGCCGCGAGCGGGCCCTCGGTGGCGCCCGGCTCCGCCGGCGGCGCGAAACAGAAAAAGAAGCTGACGGGATTGAAGGTGTGGCCGAACATCCGCAGGTGCGTGAGCAGCCGCACGGGTCCCTTGGGGCGAGAGCCCGTGCGCTCGGAGACGAGATTGCGAACCGCATCGATGAGCGGCGTCGCCGGATCGCCGAAGTGATCTTCGCGTCGCAACCAGGCGAGAGTCCTTCGCTGCGCCGACCAGAACCAGCGTCGGGCGAAGAGCCGATCGGCCTCCTCGAGATCGAGGTAAGTCATGAACAGCGGATAGCAGAAGGAATGCTCGACCGGCGTGCGCCGGTGGTGCCGAACCCGCCCGAAGTAGAGCGCGGAAGCGAAGGATGGGCGCTTCATGCGGCCCGCCGCGCGCGCAGACGCTCGGCCACGGCGTGCGCGCTGACGACGCCGTCCTCGTGAAATCCGTTGCCGCACCAGGCGCCGGCGAAGTGGATGCGGCGCGTCCCGGAGAGGCTCAGGAGGCGCGCCTTCGCGACGGCGCCGCGGAGATCGTACTGCGGATGCGAATATTCGAAGCGCGCAAAGACCTTGGACGGGTCGATCGATTCGTCGCGGTTCAGGGTGACCAGAATCGGCGCCGTCGTTTCGAGGCGCTGCAAGCGGCTCATGTCGTACGTCAGAGTCACCTTCGCGGCCCGAGCGGAATCGGCGTGGTAGTTCCAGCTCGCTCGCGCGCGCGGCGCTCGCGGCAGAAGCCGGGAGTCCCGATGCACGGTGACGGCACTCGTTTCGTAGCGCAGATCGGCGAGCAGATTGCGCTCTTCCCGGTCGGCGTCGGCGAGCAGGAGCCGCGCCTCGTCGGTGTGAACCGCGAGGACCACTTCGTCGAAAATCTCTTTCCTTCCGCTGGCCCGGACGACTTCGACATGATCGTCCCGCCGGAGCAGCGCAGCAATCGGCGTCGCGGTTTCCGGTGATTTCCTCAGCCGGGCAACGAGTGCATCGACGTAGCGCCGCGAGCCCCCGGCGACCGTACGCCACTCGAAGTGTCCGTTGACCGACAGCATTCCGTGATTGCGCAGAAAGCGGACGATGAAGAGCGCCGGCGCAGCGGTCATTTCAGCGGCCGGCGTGGACCAGATCGCCGCGGTCATCGGCACGAAGTAGTCGTCGATGAACGACTGGCCATAGTTGCCGGCGGCCAGGAGCTCGGCGAGCGTCGCCCGCTCGCCCAGCCGGCCGGCCTCGGCTTCGGCGGTGCGATTGAAGCGCACGATGTCCCGCAGCATGCGATGGAAGCGGGGCCGCAGGAGGTTTCGCCGCTGCGCAAAGATGCTGTTGAATCCCGTGCCGCAGTATTCGAGCCCCGAGCGCTCGTTGCGCACCGAGAAGCTCATCTCCGTCGGCTGCGTCGCAACGCCGAGCCGGGCGAGAAGAGCGACGAAATTCGGGTAGGTGACCTCGTTATAGACCACGAAGCCGGTGTCGACCGCGAAACGGGAGCCCTCGTGCTCGACGTCGAGCGTGTGCGCATGCCCGCCGACGCGCGGCGCGGCCTCGAACAGCGTCACGTCGTGCTCCTCCTGGAGCAGAAACGCCGTCGCCAGGCCGGCAATCCCCCCACCCACAACCCCGATCCTCACGAGGTTACTTACGCTAGGCCCCCGGCCTCCGGATGGCAAGCAAGGAGTGGAGTTTTCCGCCGGTGCGCGCCCCCGGGCGACGCATGCGTCGCCCGAAGGAGCAAGCTACCTCTTCTTCGCGAACCCCACGACGACCCAGCTTCCCGAGCGCTCGTCCTTGCGCAGTTTGAGCAGTCCGTTGCGCTCGGCGTCCTGCAGGAGCTCGGAGAAGGTCGAGTAGCCGTAGTAGCCCTCGTTGAAGGACGGCTTCTTGCGCTTCATCGTCTGCTTGATCATCGAGCCCCAGAGAACGTCCTTGTTCTCGCGCTGCAGAGCGAGGATGGACTCCGTGAGCATCGTGAAGACCTCGGCCTTCTTCTTCGTCAGGCCGGTGAGCTCCGGGCCCTTCTGCTGATCACGCCAGACGTCCTCGTAGAAGATGAACTCGTCGCAGTTGTCGATCAGCAGGTTCGACGACGAGTTCTTGACGCCGATGCCGATGACGTACTTGTTGTTCTCCTTGAGCTTCGACACGAGCGGCGAGAAATCCGAGTCGCCGGACAGCAGCACGAAGGTGTCGAGATGCTCCTTCGAGTACGACAGATCCATCGCATCGACGACCATCTTGATGTCGGCGGAGTTCTTTCCGGTGTAGCGACGCTGCGGGATGTCGATGAGCTCGATCGCCGCTTCGTGGAACGGAATCTTGAACTCGCTGTAACGCTCCCAGTCGGCGTAGGCGCGCTTGACGATGATCTTGCCCTTCTCCACGAGACGCTCGAGGACGAGGTTGATGTCGAACTTCTTGCTTTCGGAATCGCGCACGCCGAGTGCCACGTTCTCGAGGTCGCAGAAGAGGGCGATCTTGCGCTCTTCCTCGACGGCCTGGCGCTGCGACGAGACGGCTACCGGCATCTGCATCAGGAGCTCGCGCGCGAGATCTTCATCGTCGTCCTCATCGTCATCCTCTTCCCAGTCGCGCGGCGTCTCTTTGGCGCCGGCCGTGCGGGCTTCGGCATCGCCGGCAGCGGCGGGCGCTCCGGCGGCAGCGCCACGGCTGCGACCGCGCCCACCGCGACGGCGACGGCGGCGGGGGCGTTCGGAACCTTCCGAAGATTCAGCGGCGTCGGAGGACTCCGCGGCATCGGCGGATTCGGCGGTGTCGACGGCATCGGCGGGATCGGCGGTGTCGGCGAGCTCGCCGGCATCCATCGGCAGAGCGAGGTCGGCATCGCCGGCCTCGGCAAACCGGGGCGGAGCGTCGCTCGAGCGCGGCAGAAAGAAACTCGAAATGCCCTCATCCGAACCGGTCGCCGGCGCCATCTCCGGGATCACGGGCTCCGGCGCCTCTTCCGCGGCAGCGAGCGCCGCGCGGCCACCGACGAGATCGGCGACCGCCGGCACGCCTTCGTCGGCGGCCTTGGACTTCGATCGGTCTCCATTCCGGGGCGTAGCGGGTTCAGACTCGTCGGACTCCTCACCCGGCGGACGCAACCACCAGGGGCTCACAGCGACACTCCAGACGACGAACGGTTGGTTTTCACATCGACTCCTTGAACGAATGAGCTGGTTTCGAAACCCGCGGGCGCGAGCCGCGGAGGGCTGCGCCTCACTGCGGGGACGGAACGCCGGTCAGTCTAGCACCGGGATTTCCGCGATCCCGGACTCGGATCGGGAATGCGGCGCCGGAGCGCGCCAGAAGCCATCCGCGGCCCGATTCGGCTTGCGCCCGCACGGCGATCGACATACGATCCCGGCCAACTTTCAGAACGTTTCGCCAACCCCTTTCGTTTCCGGGAGATCGCGATGTCCGAGGCGCACGAAAAGAAATTCGAGCCGTACGTCCCCGACGTCAGCGTCATTCCGGAATTCACCTTCCGGGCGATCCTGCTCGGATCGATTTTCGGCATCCTCTTCGGCGCTGCGACGGTTTATCTCGCGCTGCGCGCCGGGTTGACGGTTTCCGCCTCCGTTCCGATCGCCGTGCTGTCGATCGCCGTGTTCAAGAAGTTCGGGAAGTCGACGATTCTCGAGAACAACATGGTGCAGACGATCGGCTCGGCGGGCGAATCGGTTGCCGCCGGCGTCGTCTTCACCGTTCCGGCGATGCTCTTCCTCTCGGGTGGCACGGACTACTTCACTTACGCCACGATCTTCGTTCTCGCAGCGGTCGGCGGCACGCTCGGCGTGCTCTTCATGGTTCCTCTGCGTCGGGCACTGATCGTCAACGAGCACGGCAAGCTCCCTTATCCGGAAGGTACCGCCTGCGCAGACGTGCTCATCGCGGGAGAGCGCGGCGGCAACCTCGCGAAGATGGTCTTCGCCGGTGTCGGTGTTTCGCTGCTCTACAAGTTTCTCTACGGCATTCTCGGCCTCTGGAACGAGTCCGCGACCTGGTTTCGCACGGGCAAGGACGGGGTCATTCCCGATGCGACACTCTCATGCGACGTCACCCCGGAATACCTCGGCCTGGGCTACATCATCGGACCGAAGATCGCTGGCGAGCTCTGCGCCGGCGGCTTGCTCGCATGGCTCGCGCTCATTCCCCTGATCTCGATGTTCGTGCCCGAGACGCGGCTGGTCGACGACCTCACCAAACTCGGATTTTCGGACGCCTGGCGCGCCGGGCACTCGCATGCCGAGTGGATTTATCGCGCGTACATCCGTTACATCGGCGCGGGCGCGGTCGCCTGCGCCGGTCTCATCACGCTGATCAAGACGCTGCCGACGATCGCATCCGCCTTTTCGCAGTCGGTGAAGTCGTTCCGCGGCGAAGGCGCCGGCGCGGCCAAGAAGTCGCGCACGGACGATGATCTCGGAATGGGTTTCGTGCTTCTCGGCTCGCTCGCGCTCGTCCTGATCATCGCTTTCATGCCGAACTTTCCCAACGGCACCTTCCCGGGGAATCTCCTCATGGGGGCGCTGGTCATCCTCTTCGGCTTCTTCTTCGTCACCGTCTCGTCGCGCATCGTGGGGATCATCGGAACGTCGTCCAATCCGATCTCCGGCATGACGATCGCGACGCTGATGGCCGTCTGCGTCATCTTCGTCATCACCGGGCGCACCGGCGACGTGCAGCAGCCGATCGCGCTCTGCGTCGGGGCACTGGTGTGCATCGCTGCGGCGAACGCCGGCGCCACTTCGCAGGATCTCAAAACCGGCTACATCGTCGGCGCGACGCCGCGCAAGCAGCAGCTGGGCTTCATCATCGGCGTGCTGGTCTCGACGCTGGCGATCGGCGGCACGCTCTTCCTGCTCGACAAGACCTACGCTGGCGGCGAGCTCCATGGCATCGGCGGCCCCCAGCTCCCGGCACCGCAGGCGACGCTCATGGCGACGATCATCAAGGGCCTGCTGGCGCAGAACCTGCCATGGGCGCCGGTGCTGATCGGCGCGGCCATGGCACTGATGGCGCAGATGATGGGCGCGCATGCCCTCTCCTGGGCGGTCGGTGCCTACCTGCCGCTCTCGACCACCTTCCCGATCTGGATCGGCGGCATGGTGAAGGCGATCTCGGACAGGCTCTCGAAGCGCAAGGAAGAGAGCGAACTTTCGAGCGGGATGCTCTATGCCACTGGCCTCGTCGCCGGCGGTTCGCTGGGCGGCGTGCTCGTCGCAGCGGTGACCGCATTCGGCGATTCGGTGCTCCACATGCACGATCCGACCGTGATCGAGAAACTGGACCTCGGCTCGATGTTCTACGCCGGGGTCAAGAACGGCCCGGTCGCTGGCGGCGTACTCTGCGGGGCGATGTTCTCGGTACTGATCATTCTCCTGTACCGGAACTCAAAGAAGCAGCTCGACTGACCCGCCACGAAATCGCGCGCTGGACAAGGGCGGTCCCCCGAGAACGGGACCGCCCTTTCTGCGTTCAGGGGACAGGCGCGGACGACGGAGGTCCTGTCGACCCGCTGTCCTTGCTTTTTGCGAGCTCGACGACTTCCACGCCCCGGCGAGCGAAGCTGCGTTTGCGGAACCACCAGATGCCCACGAGATCGACCGCCGGCTTCCACAGAAAGGCGACGAAGCCGTAGCTCGATTTTCCGCCGAGGCGCGGACGATGATTGACGGGCAACTCGGCGAGGCGAAAACCGCCGGCGCGGGCGAGGGCCGGCATGAACGAGTAGAGCGTCTTGAGCGGCAGCATGACGTCGACGACTTCGCGCCGGAAGACCTTCAACGCACAGCCACTGTCGCGCATGCGGTCGTCGAGCAGGCGACCACGGATAGCGTTGGCGAACTTCGACATCGCACGGCGCAGCCAGGAGTCGCGCCGGCCGGCGCGGATTCCGACCACCATGTCCGCGGAATCGAGAAGCCGGGCGAGCGCCGGAATGTCCGCCGGATCGTTCTGCCCGTCGCCGTCCATCGTGACGACGAATCGCCCGAGAGCGCGGCGCATGCCGGCATCGAGCGCTGCGGCCTGTCCGCGATTCTTCGGCAGACGCAGATACCGATAGTGCGGATGTGCGCCGGCGGCTGCGGCCAGAATCTCACCCGTCGCGTCGCGGCTGCCGTCGTTCACCATCAGCAGCTCCCAGCTTTCCCCCAGTCGCGCCATCGCGGCATCGATCTCGCCGATCAGAACGGCGGCATTCTCGGCTTCGTTGTAGAACGGCACGACGACGGAGAACTGCGGAATCATCTCTCCCGACAAAGGACTCACCCGCCGACTCTAACGGCTTCGGCCGGACAGGCGCCGTACATGGTGAGGTCGCGTCCGGCCTCCTGCGCCAGGCGGCCGCTGGCGATGAGGGCAGCGCTGGCAGCGCTGACCGGGGCGGGCTCCTGCGGATTCCGCCGGACGAGGAACAGCCTCGGCGTCGCACAGTCGGCGATCGCTCCGGCGAGCCACTGCGGCGGGCGCAGCGAAGCGTGCGCGGCGGCGGTGCCGATCATTCGGTCGTAGCGGCGCAGAATGTAGTTGCTCCGCAAGGGCTCTCCATCCCCGCTGACCACCGTCACGTCGCGCTGGAGGTAGAACGGCAGCGACGCCGGAAAGAGCTCGATCGCGACGATCTCGGAGCCGGCCGGAGCAACTTCCGCGACGCTTCGCGCGAGCTCCCGCGAAGAGCGATGTTCGTCGAGCGGATCCGCAAGAGGCTTGCTGAGCAGGAGGAGTGCGAGCACCGGCGAGGTCAGCGCGCAGAAAGCGCGGAGCGGAATCCGGCTCGAGAACATCCCGACCAGCCCGGCGACGCTCCACGCCGCGCCGAGCTCGAGCGCGATGCGCGCCGCGGTTTGAGGCGACACTCCCTCGAGGCGGGCGAGGAGACGCGGCACGAGGCCGCCGCCGACGGCGACAAATGCCGCTCCGAGAACGAGCGCGATCGTCGACGCCGCTCGCACCCCGGGAAGGCGTTGACCGGAAGGCGTCTCGCGCCAGAGCCAGATCGACAGCAGCACCAGCGCGGGGACGAGCGGCAGGATGTAGTGCACGCGCTTCGAGTGCATCGCCGAGAAGAGCAGGAACGGGACGAGAAACCAGAGGAGCAGGAAGCAGATGCTCGCTTCACGCGCGCGCCAGGCGCCGGCGAGGCGCCGCCATCCGACGAGAGGCACGATCGACCAGGGAAGCGCCCCGAGGAGCGCCACGGGGAGATAGAACCAGAACGGCGCGTCGCGCTTGAGCTCATTGCTCGTCAGCCGGCTCAGCGTTTCGGTGACCAGCGCGTAGTGAAGGAACGACGGGTCGGCGCGACTCACCGCTGCGACCCAGGCGGCGATGAGCGCGAGGCCGTAGAGCGGCGCGCCTCCAGCGACCAGTCGCCGTCCGCGACGCTGCCAGAGCGCCCAGGGGAGCGCTACCGCGAGGGGAATGAGCAGCGCCACCGGACCCTTCGTGACCGTTCCCAGTCCCATCGCGATCCAGGCGATCGCGCTCCAGAACCGCGGCGGGCGCCCGGCTTCCGGAGCGACTCCGCGCTCGGCGTCCGCTGGACTTTCGAGGGCGAGATAAAAGGCGATCAGTGCGACGCCGATCCACAGCGCGAGCATCGCGTCGAAGATGACGATCTGCGTGTAGAGGATCGGCAGCGGCGCGAGCGTGGCTCCGATTCCCGCCAGCCAGCCCGAGCGCGGACCCCACCAGCGCGCGGCGAGGCGCCCGACAAGAAATCCCAGCGCCAACGTGCACAGCACGGCCGGCAGGCGCGCTGCGAGCTCGGTGGCACCGAGGAGCTTCATGAGCAAACCGCCCGCGGCATAGTGCAGGAAAGGCTTGTCGAGAAACAGCAGACCGTCGAGATGGGGCACCAGGTAGTCGCCCGATACCGCCATCTCCCGCATGACTTCGGCGTTCCGTCCTTCATCCGGCTCGTAGAGCGCGCGACTCGCGAGCTGACAGAAGATCGCCAGGCAGCCGAGCAGAAACCAGGCGATCAGCGACCTGCGCTCGACGCGGGAGAGCGTCGTGGACTCGAGGGAGTTCGCAGCCGCGGACACGGTGGCGCGACGATAGCGCAAGGCAATCGTCAATCCGGGCCGCCCTGTAAACTGAGCTCCCGATGAAGATCGCTCTGCTCGTATCCGGCGCTTCCGGCATGCTCCTGCCGCGTCACCTTCTCGGCGCGCTCTCGCGCCGCGCGGACATCGAGCGCATCCACCTCGTCGTCTCGCGCGGCGCGAGTCAGGTACTTTTTCACGAGCTCGGGAAGGACCGTACCGGTGCCGAGGCGCTGATCGAAAGCGCCGGGCTGGACCATGCGTCCGCGGCGAAGATCGTCGTTCACCGGGACAACGAGCTGGACGCGCCGATCTCCTCCGGTTCCTATCGCCTCGCGGGCACGCTCGTGCTGCCGTGCAGCTCGGGAACGCTCGGTGCGCTCGCGACCGGCGGCGCCTCGACGCTCGTGCATCGCGCGGGCGCGGTCGCGCTCAAGGAGCGCTGGCCCCTCGTTCTGGGCTTCCGCGAGACGCCATTCAACCTCGTTCACGTCGAGAATCTGCGCACGCTCGTCTGGGCAGGAGCGATCATCGCGCCACCGATTCCCGCCTTCTACCTCGGCGGCGAAACCATCGATCAGTTTCTCGCCGCCTACGCGCAACGCCTGATGGATCACCTCGGGCTTCCCGGCGGCGATCCCTCCTTGCGCTGGACGGGATGACTCTCAGCTGTCGCGGCGGCGGCGTGACGCTGCCTCCAGCGCTCCCCTTGCGGGCGCGATCCTCCTCGCTCTGGACGGCCCTCTCTTCGCACGCTGACCTGCGCCGGAGCGTCTGAGCCGCAGGCGTACAATCAGCGCCGGAGTCCATAGACCATGCGCCGCCTCCCACCACTCCTCGCCGCCGCTCTCCTGGGCAGTTTTCTGGCAGCCACCGCCGGCGCCCAGCCGGCGTACATGGTGGCGGATCTCGGCGACGCAGTGCCCTACCACTACGACAACTCCTATCGTCCGTTTTCGGAACGGCTCGAGGCGGGCGGCAAGCTCTACTTTTTTGAGGACGACGGCATTCACGGCCGAGAGCTCTGGCGGAGCGACGGTACGGCGCTCGGGACCTTCCTCATCCGCGACCTCTGTCCAGGCTCCTGCGGGACGCAATATCCGTTCTGGGACTCGATGGCAGCGCTCGGCGACGAGGTCGTCTTCGCGGCGGACGACGGCATTCACGGTGTCGAGCTCTGGCGCACCGACGGCACAGCGGCCGGCACCCACATAATTGCCGACCTCAGGCCCGGATACGCTTCGTCCTCCATCGAACGCCTGACCAGTGCCAGTGATCAGGTCTTCTTCACGGCACAGAGAGATCCCGAGCATGCGTCGCTCTGGCGCACCGACGGCACCGCCAAGGGAAGCTACGCCATCACGCCGCCGGGAGCAGGAGGAAGCTTCCGGCCCGATTCCATGCATTCGGGACCCGGATTTCTCTACCTCTGCAACGCCTCGTGGGGCGGACAGACGGGTCTCTGGCGGAGCGATGGCTCCTCGGCAGGCACTCAATTCATCTCGTCCGTGAGCTGCTGGCAGAACTCGATCGGCAAGCGCGGCACAATGACCGTGGCTCCCGACGGCGTGCTCTATTTTCAGGGACAGGCGGCCGCTTCCACCGATGCCGAGCTCTGGCGATCGAACGGTACGGCTGCCGGGACCTACCGGGTCAAGGACATTTACCCGGGGGACAACGGCTCATGGCCGTCCGGCCTGGCCTGGCTCGGCTCCGAGCTGATTTTTCAGGCCAGCGGTCCTGATGGCGAGCTCTGGAAGTCCGACGGGACCGAAGTCGGTACAGTGCCGATTCCGCTCGCAGACGGAGCGACGCCGCGCTTGTTCTCGGGGGCCCGGACGCTCGCCGGCGGACGCTACTACTTCGCGGCGTTTGATTGGGATCACGGTCTTGAACCCTGGAGCTACGACGGTGCGACGGCGGAGCGGATCGCCGATCTCCTGCCGGGGCCCGACTCGTCGATCAGCTTGGACTACCCAGGATTTCAAGCGTTCTTCGAGCCGTTCGGCGGCGAGGCGATCTTCGCCGCCAGCGACGGCCTCTCGGGCAACGAGATCTGGCGATCCAACGGCACAGAGCCCGGAACCGCCCGAATCTCCGACATCGTTCCGGGTTCGGCCGGGATCCACATGCCGGTTTTCTCCAGTCTCTTCTCTTCGTCCCTCGGCGGGCGACCCGTGATCTTCGAGCACCAAGCCGACCTCGGCGAACGGATCTGGCGCACGAATGCGGCGGGCGACTCGGTGGAATTGGTCGACGTCCTGAACTCCCAGACACCGCTTTTCGAGCCGCGGGGCTCCGATCGGTTCTCGCTGATTGCTCCCGAGCAGGGGCGCGGCTGCTTCGAAGCTGTGGGGTCGCAGCTTTTCTTCGACCGTCCGCGTTTCGAAGGCTCGGAGGTCGACCTCCTGCGCACGGATGGCGCCTTGTCCGGTCCTGAGCCGATCCTCCAGGCGATGACACCGCTCAACGGGGTCTGCGGAAGTACCGCGACGAAGCTGCTTTATCCCCGGGCTCTCGACTCCGCAGGGGCGGACGCGGAGCTGTTGGCGCTTGACAGCGGTTCGGCGGCGCCCGAGCTGTTGTTGGCCACCGGCGCCCTCTTGCGAAACCTGCCTCCCTTTCTCGATGTCGGCGCAGGAACGCAGGCTTTCGGAGCGGCGGGGGATCTCTACACGACGGACGGCACGGCCAGCGGAACGCAACTGCGCGCGACAGGATTCGACGAATACGGCGGCCGAGTCGATCGCTTCCTCGGCGAGGTGGTCATGGCCAGCGGGTCGCTCTGGATCACCGATGCCAATGAACCCACAGGCGCGCGAACCCTCCTCGCCGGCGACTACGACAATCTGTCCGTCGAGTCCGAGGTCGCGCCATTGGGTCCGACTCTGGTCTTCGCCGCCTGGGATCCTTCCCACGGTACCGAAATCTGGGCTTCCGACGGCACGACCGAGGGCACGGCAATGGTGATGGATGCCAACCCAGGAAGCGGGTCGATCCTCGACCGGAGCTCCCTGCTCGATCGTTTCTTCGAGGTTCGAGAGCCGCGTATTGTCGGCGCCGAAACCTTCGCCGTCTTCGCCGGACAGACTCCAGGAGTCGGCGAAGAACTCTGGGTCAGCGACGGCACCGCGCTCGGCACCGGTCTCCTGCGCGACATTTACCCCGGCGACTATCCGTCGACGCCGCGGCAGTTCACCCGTCTCGGCGCGCACATCATCTTCTCCGCCGAGGACGAGGAGCACGGTCTCGAACTCTGGGTGACCGACGGGACATCTCCGGGCACGGCGCTGCTCAAGGACATCGCGCCGGGGATCGCTTCGTCGGTTCCCGACGACCTCGTGGTGCGCGACGGCACGCTCTACTTCTCTGCTTGGTCGCCCAACTACGGCCGCGAAGCGTGGAAATCGGACGGCACGGCCGCCGGAACGGTGCGAATCTCCGACATCGCACCCGGGCCGCTCTCGTCATCGCCGCAGCGCTTCGCGCGGGCGGGCAACCGCCTCTACTTTTCGGCCACCGACCAGATCCACGGCTTCGAGCTCTGGGCGATCTCCGACGACGGCAGCGTGCCGCTCTTCCTCGACGGCTTCGAGTCGAGCGACACCGCGCGCTGGTCCGGCATAACGCTCTAGCTCTAAACCGCTATTCGTCGCACCTCTCCCCGCCCGCCCCCCGGACGGAGTTCGCGGAGCGGGGAGGAATCAGTTCAGAAAAGATTCAGCCGCGGTCGATGGAAACCGCGGTGGTGCCGGGAGAGGCTGCGAGGAGCCCGGGCAGCGAAGTCCGGGCCGATCTTCGCGAGGTGAACCGATGTCCCTCTCCCGCCGCTCCGTTCTCGCCGGGCTGCCCGCAGTCTGGGTCGCCAGCCGGATGCACGCCGCGCCCGATGGCTCGCCGTCTGGCGCTGTCGCTCCGATCGCTCCGATCGCTCCGGTCGCTCCGGTTCCACCCCTCCTCCCCGGAGCCTCCTTTCCCACTCAGGAGCCCGATCTCGTGCGCGAGATGGTGAGCGTCTCCCACGGGCAGTTCGAACCGGTGAAGGTCCTCGTCGAGCGGCATCCGACACTCGCCAAGGCGGCGTGGGACTGGGGATACGGCGATTGGGAAACGGCACTCGGAGCGGCGTCGCACGTCGGCAGTCGCGAGGTTGCCCGTTACCTCCTGGATCACGGAGCCCAGCCGACGATCTTCGCGGCCACGATGCTCGGACAGCTCGACGTGGTGAAGGCCTTCGTCGTCGCCAACCCGGGAATCGAACGCACCCTGGGGCCCCATGGGCTGACGCTCCTTCACCATGCGCGCGCCGGAGGTGACGACGCAAAACCGGTCCTCGCCTACTTGACGGCTCTCGGCGACGCGGATCCGGTCGTGACCGCCCAACCCCTCGCTCCCGGGATCGCCGAGAAGCTCGCAGGCGACTACCGGTACGGTACCGGTGCCGACGAGATCATGCAGGTCACGCTGAAGGACGAACGGCTCTCCCTGCTCCGTCTCGGTCGCACGCCCCGGGGGCTGACACACCGCGGCGATCTGGAGTTCTTTCCCGCCGGGGCTCCGAACGTCAGCGTCCGATTCCATCTCGAAGACAAGGAACCGGCGAAGCCCGGCGTTTCCGCTGCCGTGGGCGCGATCGTTCTCGAAATCCGCGATCCCGATCCGGTCGTTCGAGCGCCGCGCAGCTAAAGCTCATTTTTCGCCGGGCGTGCCGGTGCGATCGATCGCAGGATGTGTGCCGCGACTTCGTCCGCGATCCGGCTTTCCTCGACTTCGCCGGCGCTCGCCGGCAGCGCGCGCGGTTCCGCCCACAGGTGAACGAGATCGGAGCCGCGGACGAGATGGTTCATCAGGCGCACGCCGCCGTCCGCCGCCTGAATCTGCCCGATGACGACGTACTGCGCAGAGAGATGCTTCGCGATCGCAGCGAGGTCGCGGAATGGGCGCGCGGTCGAAAGCTCCGTCGCGTTGCCGATGACCTCGACCTGCGGGTTGGCCGCAAGACGTTCGACGGTCGAGTCGGTCAACGACTGGGCTACGGGGGTCCACTCGGTTCTTCCCGTCTCGTTGTCGAACAGGATCACGGCGACGCGCGTCCTCCGGCCCGTGCCGAAGTAGCCGGCAGCGAGGACCGCGAGGAAGACGACAACGGCGACGAGCAGAATCTTCCGGCGCCAGGTCGGAGATTGAACGAGAGCCGCAACGGGATCCGGGCGCACGGGATCCGCGCCGGGGACCGGAAGATCCGATCCGATCCGGGCGATGAAGCGATATCCGCGCCGCGGTACGGTCTGAACGAATCGCGGAGACTCGGCGCTGTCGTGCAGCGCCTCGCGCAACTTGGCGACCGCGGTATGCAGACCGGCCTCGGCGTCGACGTGAGTCCCCGCTCCCCAGAGTGCGTCGGCAAGCTCCGCCCTCGTGACGAGCTCTCCGGGTCGCGCCACCAGCGCGGCGAGCACGCGACCCGGAAGAATCTGCAGCGCGATCGCCTCGCCACCGCGACGGAGCTCGCCGGATTCGGCATCGAACGAGAAATCGCCGAAGGATATGCGCGGCCCAGAGCTCATTCGCAGAGCCTACAAGGATCATTTCATCGGACGTTAGCCTCACTTTTCGATCACGAACTCCAGGTACTCGCCCGGCAAAACGGGACTCTGTCGCCGGAGCGCGCGACGACGAGCCGGACTTGACAATCCGGAACATCGTTTTTACACTTAACACTGTTAAGTATCGGAGGAACGTTACGTGGGCACAGTCGAACGCCGGGAGCGGGAGAAGGTAGAGCTGAGGAAGAAGATCCTCGACGCCGCTCGCGCCCTCTTCGTCGAAGTCGGCTACGAAGCCGTCACCATGCGCAAGATCGCGCAGGCGATCGAGTATTCGCCGACGGCGATCTACCTGCATTTCCGCGACAAGAAGGCGGTCATGCAGGCACTCTGCGATGCCGACTTCCTGAAGCTCGCCAAACGCTTCCGCAAGATCGCCGAGGTCGTCGACCCGATCGAGCGTCTGCGCCAGGCGGGATACGCATACGCCGAGTTCGCGCTGCGTCACCCCAATCACTATCGGCTGATGTTCATGACGCCGCACCCGCCGCACCCGCCGGAAGACAGTGCGATCGAGCATGGCAACCGCGATCAGGACGCCTACGCGTTCGTGCTGTGGACGGTCGAAGAGGCGATCGCACTGGGCCGCCTGCGGCCCGAGTTCGACGACGCGCAGCTGGTGGCGCAGATCGTCTGGTCCGCGGTCCACGGCTGGGTCTCTCTGCGGATGACCAAGTGCAACGAGCCCTGGGTCGACTGGCGACCGCAGCGGAAGTCGATCGAGGCGGTGATCCAGGTCACGATCTCCGGCATCCTGCGCACCGACGCCACGCCGGTCGTGGCCTGGACGACGTCGAACGCTCCGGTACGGCGGGCCTGAGCGATGCCCAATCTCGCGCTCAAGAATCTGCTGCACGACAAGCTGCGCTCGACCATGACGATCGCCGGCGTCGCTTTCGCCGTCACTCTGGTTTTCGTTCAGGTCGGGCTCTTCATGGGCCTTCTCGACAATGCCTCGGTGACCATCGACCATCTCGATGCCGATCTCTGGGTGACCTCCCGCAACACGCCGAACGTCGACTTCGCGCACGGCTTTCCCGAAATGCTCGTGCAGCGCGTGCGCTCGACGCCCGGCGTCCAGCGCGCGGACAATCTTCTCGTCCAGTTCCTCAATCTGACGCTGCCCGACGGCGCCGAGGAGGGGATGCTCGTCTACGGGCTCGAGGACTTCACGCGCTGGGGCATTCCGTGGTCCGTCGAATCGGGCAATCTCGCCGATCTGCGCCGTGGGGCCTACATGTTCCTCGATGCCTCGGCGGAGCGTCGATTCGGAAAATTCGCCGTCGGCGACTATCGCGAAGTCATGGGGCGACGGGTGAAGATCATCGGTCGCAGCCGCGAGGCGCTCTCCTTCACCACTTCGCCGATCGCCTTCCTCACCTACGACCTCGTGCAGCAGCTCGCCGGCGGGCGCATGGACGGCCGCACGACATACATCGTGGTCCGCCTCGAGCCTGGCGCGGACGCCGCCGCGGTGGCGACTGACCTCCGCCAGCGCCTTCCCTACAACGACGTCTACACGCGCGAAGCCTGGTCGAAACGCTCCCGCAGTTACTGGGTCGCGTCGACCGGCATCGGTCTCAACATGTATCTCACCGTTTTCCTCGGCTGCCTGGTCGGCGTCGTCGTCGTGACGCAGACCCTTTACACCTCGACCATGGAGCACATCAAGGAGTTCGGAACCGTCAAAGCGATCGGCGGCTCGAATCGGGACATCTACCGCATCCTCGGGGCGCAGGCGGTGATCGCCGCGGTGATCGGCTTCGCCTCCGGACGTCTGATGGCGGCGCTCCTCGCGCCGGCAATGGCGAAGATCCGGCTGAAGCTGATGATCTCCAACGAATTTGCCGCCGTCGTCTTCGTCGGCACTTTGCTGCTCTGCCTCTTCGCTGCCCTGGTCTCGTTCCGAAAAGTCGCCAAGATCGATCCGGCCCTGGTCTTCCGGGGCTGATCGGAGAAACCATGCCCTCCTCCGCGCCCGCACCTGCGACGGCAACAGCCGAACGCACCGTCCTCGAGGCCACCGGAATCACCAAGGTATTTCGCGAAGGCAGCGAGGAGGTTTCGGTCCTGAACGGCGTCGATCTCCGTCTCGATGCCGGAGAGATCGTCGCCCTCGAGGGCCCCTCCGGTTCCGGCAAGACGACCTTTCTCTCGATCCTCGGCTGCATTCTCACGCCGACGTCCGGTCGGGTCGTCGTCGACGGCGAAGAGGTCGATGCCGCGAGACCGAACCGGTTACCGGCGATCCGCAAGCGCTCGATCGGCTTCATCTTCCAGCAGTACAACCTCTTTCCGGCGTTGACGGCGCTCGAAAACGTGGAGTACGCGCTCAACATCAAGGGTGTGCGCGGCAAGGCGGCAAAGGATCAGGCCGAAGAGGCGCTCGTCGCGGTCGATCTCGTCGATCGCCGGCACTTCCTCCCACGCGATCTTTCCGGCGGCCAGAAACAGCGCGTCGCCATCGCGCGGGCGCTCGCCGGACGACCCTCGGTGCTTCTCGCCGACGAACCGACGGCGAATCTCGACTCGGCCGTCGGCACCCAGATCCTCGGTCTCTTCCGGGACCTCGCGAAGAGCGAGCGCCGCGGGCTCCTGATCGTCACTCACGACCCGAATGTGCGCACGATCGCCGACCGCGTCGTCCGGATTCGCGACGGCCGAATCGTCGACCCCGATGTTCCTCTCGCCTCCGCGCGACCCGACGCTCAACCCAATGCAACCGCTCGCCTGATTCAGGAGATCGCGTCATGAAGCTCCTCGCCTCCCGCCCGCTCTGGCTCGTCGCCGGCCTGATCGTCGCCGTTCTCTTTTTCGTCGAGTTGCGCGATCTTCGCGCCGGCGAGCCGCCGCTGTCGGTTTCGACGCCGGCCATGTCGGCGTCACCGGCGGCGCCGGCGACATCGGCGGCATCCACGACGTCCGCACCGGCAAAGAGCCGGGTCTCCTCCTCGAACGAATCGCGCGTCGTCGCCGAAGGGCGCATCGCGACCTACCCCGGGGCGGAGGTTCTCGTGAGCAGCGAGGTCGCAGGGACGATCGTGAAGTTGCCGGTCGTCGAGAAGCAGCAGGTCCGCAAGGGCGATCTCATCGCCGAGTTGCGTGCTGATGACCTGCGTGCGGAGCTCGCCGAGGCCCGGGCCCGCGTCGTCGAAGCCGAAGCGGAGATCCGTCTCGCCGATGCCGAACGCACCCGCGCGCAGAGTCTCTTCGAGCAGAAAGTCGATACCGCTTCGCGGCGCGACAAGGCGGTCCGCGATGTCGAGGTCTCGAACGCCCGGCGTGTCACCCAGGCCGCGGCGGTCGTGCGGCTCGAAGCGGAGATCGCGAAGCGCCGGATCGTCGCGCCGATCGACGGTGTCGTCATGGTCCGGCACGCCGACGCGGGCGAAGCGGTCGAAGCGCACGGGAGTCTGGTGACGATCGTCGACCTTTCGCGCGTGCGCATCGAAGCCGAGGTCGACGAGTTCGATGCCGGCCGTCTGACCGTCGGATCGAGCGTTGCGATCGCCGCGGAGGGGTTCACCGATCAACATTGGCGCGGCACTGTCGAGGAGATTCCGGACGGTGTCTCCGGAAGGCGGCTCAAGCCGCAGGACCCGGGCAAGCCCGTCGACACCCGCGTTCTGCTGGTGAAGATCCGGCTCGAAGAGGCGACTCCGTTGAAGCTCGGCCAGCGCGTCGAAGTCGAGATCGGCGGCTAGCGAGCCCGCGCTGCCGGCGCTGCGCCCGCCGCGCTCGGCACCCCGAGCAGACGGCGCAAGCCGTCCGCGACGCCGCGGACTCCCCGTTTCTCGGCCTCCGGAAGAAGTTCGCGCGCGAGCTTCTCGAACCGGGCGCGCTCTCCTGCGGCATGAAGATCGCGCGCCAGCGCATATTGCTGGTCGATCAGCGGCCCACTGGCTGCGCGCTCGGTCGCGAGGCGAACCAGGTCTCGGCGCAGTTCAAGCGCACGTGGCCAGTCCTTGAGCGCCTCCGCGATGCGCGCCTCGACGACCTGCGAGCTGAAGGATGGCCGAGAGCCAGACCCTCCCGTTGAACGGCGCAGTTGCATCAGGCGCCCGTAGGCCGCCGTTCGATCTCCGCGCCGCGCATCGACCCAGGCGAGAACCCCCTGGAGCTCCGCGGCGTCGCGATCCTTGCCCACCGAAAGGTGCGCGGCGATCGCTTCCGCCGCGCGTGTCGCTGCCGCGTCGGTCCGGTCGGCCGCGACTTCGAGCCACGCGAGGTCGGTGAGATAGGCCGCGACTGAAATCGGCGTCCCCGCTCGTCGCGCTTTCTCGAGCGCCGAACCGTAGCGCTCCCGCGCGCGGTCGAACTCCCCGCGCGATTCCTCGAGGAAACCGTAGGCGCGGTCGAGCCCCGCATCGGCGAAGCGGTTTCCGACCTGTGCTGAGAGACTCGCCGCCTCTTCGAGATAGCCGGCAGCGCGATCGAGCTCGCGCCGCTCCGTGGCGTCGAGAGCGAGATTGTTGAGCGTCGAGAGCAGCGTCTGACGATTTTCGGACTCCCGCAACGCAGCGAGCGCGCGGTCGCGTGTCGCGAGCACCCCCTGCGCATCCTCGGCCCAGTTGAATAAAACCAGCTGACTGACCAGCGCTTCCCCTTCGCTCCAGCGATCACCGATCCCCTGCGCCAGGGCCACCGCCTCACGCGAGCGTGCGAGCCCATCGCGCGCGTCCCCTCGCTTCGTCGCCTGAAACGCGAGCGCGACGAGCGCGGCGATCTCTCCCGCGCTGTCTTCGGCGCTGCGCACACCGGCGAGTGCGCGCAGCAGGATCCGCTCGGCGCCGGCGTTGTCGGCCGTCCGAGCCGCGATCTTTCCGCGCGCGAGCTCGATCCGCGCCGCCTCGCGCGCGAGTCCCGCGGCCGCGACGGGCCCGGCAATCGCATCGAGCTCGGCGCGCGCCTCGTCGGTGAGATCGAGGCGGACGATGGCTTCGGCGTGAAGTCTCTGAGCCCGCCACCTCATCGCGTCATTGGCGTTCGCTGCGGCCCACACGATCGCCCGGGATGCCGCCGCGGCCGAACGCTGAAACTCTCCGATGCGATAGGCGAGCTCGGCTTCGGCAAGATCCAGGCGCGGGTCACGGCTCCCGGGAAGGCTCTGCCCGGGCAACTGCCCGACACGGCTGAGAGTCGCATTGGCCGCCGCGGTCTGGCCCGAGGCAAGCAGCGCGCGGAAGAGATCCAGCCCGAGGTCGAGACGGTCCGGAAGGCGGCCGAAGAGTCGATCGAGGGCCGGAACGGCGGTCGCCCAGTCGTACGCCGCGACCCGGCCCAACGCCGTCAGTCGCTCCCGCTCTTCAAGCGGCAATGCGCCCGCCGCTTGAGGGCCGGCCGCGAGCTCCGCCGCGCGGCTTGCGGCCGAAGCGGCTTTTCCCACCTCACCGAGCACGCTCTCGGCGCGGGCACATCCGTCCCAGGCAAGCGCTTCGGCAGCCGTGCCGGCGAGAAGCGCGGTCGCGCGGGTGAACTCTTCGCGGGCGCGAAGGGTGTTGCCGCTGCGCAAAGCGGCGCCTCCGTCGCGCAGCGCGGTGCGGCCTTCGGCGTCAGCGACCGCCACGGAGGCGAAGATCGCGAACTCATCTGCAGGGCGCGGCGTGAGAAGAGGCAACAACCATCTCGCGCGCCAGGCGGGAACCGCGACGAGCACCGTTCCGACGCCGACGAGCGCGACAAGGAGCGCCGCGACGACGCCCTTCCATCCCCGGCGCACCAGGCGGGCGGCGCGGTAACGGCGATTGGCGCCGCGCGCTGCGACTGCCTGGCCCGCGAGGACGCGCCGCAGGTCCGAGGCGAAATCCGCGGCCGAGCCATAGCGCGCCTCCGGTGCCTTGCGCAGCGCTTTCAGGACCACGGCGTCGAGGTCGCCGGAAAGCGCGCGCCGGTGCGGCGAGCGATCGAAGAACGTGCGTGCGGTCGTCGTACCGGTCGTCGATGGCTTCGTCCGCGTATATGCAGTCGATGGCGGCTCGGGCTCCTCGGAGCGGATCGCGTCCTCGTAGGTCTCGTAGGGAGTGCCTTCCAGGCGATACGGCAGGACTTCCGCCAGGAGCTCGTAAAGCACGACCCCGAGCGAGTAGATGTCGGAGGCTGCGGTCACTCGCCCACCGCGCACCTGCTCGGGGCTGGCATAGGCGAGAGTCATCGCCCGCTGGAGCGTGCGCGTCTCCTTCTCGTCTCCGGGTCCGGGAGCCCACTTCGCAATGCCGAAGTCGAGCAGCTTCGCGGCGCCGGCCGAAGAAACGAGGATGTTTCCCGGCTTGAGATCGCGGTGAACGACGCCGGCAGCGTGAGCGTATTCCACCGCATCGAGGACGGCGAGAAACAGCGCGACGCGTTCGCGCACCGGAAGCTCGCGGGTTCGACAGTGCTCGAGAATCGAGGCACCGTCGATCCACTCCATGGCGAGATATGGCTGACCGGAGGGCGCCGTGCCGGCATCGTAGAGCCGGGCGATGCCCGGATGTTCGAGGCGCGCGAGAATCCGTTGCTCTTCCCCGACCTGCAGCCGCGAGTCGCTGTCCGCCGCGCGGTCGACGACCTTGAGCGCGACTGCCCGCACGAACCCGGAACCTCGTTGCTCCGCGAGGTAGACCGTAGAGCTCCCGCCGCGTCCGATCGTGCGCAGGATCTCGAAACCGGGAATCTCCGACGGTTCCATTCCGGACTCGCGGCCCGCTCGCATCCTGCGATGCGGTTCACTGTGCGGCGGGCCCACCAAGGCGAGACTCCGACCGGCATCGACTTCCGTCGTGAGCCGGGAGAGTGCCGCCGCGCGGGCGGAGGCGTCGAGCGGAGTGGCCTCGAGGCGCGCCGCAACCAGCAGCTCGCGCAGCGCGTCGGCGAACGTCGCCCCTTCGTCCCCCACGACGGCGAGGAGCGCTGGCGCCTGTTCGACCTCCGGCAGGAGCTGCAGCCGGTGAAATGCCTCTTCGAGCCGATCGAGCTCCGAGGTCACCCTAGCGGCCCGCGAAGCCGAGCTCACGCAGAAGCCAGGCGCGCGCGAAGGCCCAGTCGCGTTTGACCGTCCGCGGCGACCGCCCGAGCACCTCCGCCGCCTCTTCGACCGAAAGCCCGCCGAAGAAGCGGACCTCGACGAGGCGCGCGAGCATCGGGCGTTCGACGGCAAGCCGTTCGAGCGCGCGGTCGAGATCGATCAGATCGACTAGGGCGAGCGCCTTCGAGCTCCCTTCGCGCTCGTCCGCGAAGTCCGCCGTGAGCGTCACCCGGGCGAGCTCCGCACCGCGTTTCGCAGCGAGATGGCTTCGCGCATGATCGACGAGGACGCGACGCATGATCGTCGCAGCGATGGCGAAGAAGTGCGCGCGATCGTGCCACTGAATCGACTTGAGATTGCGCAGGCGGAGATACGCCTCGTTGACGAGCGCCGTCGGCTGGAGCGTATGCGCGCTGCGTTCCCGTCGCAGCTGCCAGCCGGCGATCGTGCGCAACTCTTCGTAAACCAGCGGCAGAAGGCGTTCGAGCGCGCGCCCGTCGCCCTGCCTCCAGGCCTGGAGAACCGCGGTGACCTCGAGCGACTCCGCCAGACCGCTGAGCTCGCTCCGATCCCTCGGAGCGTTCAGATCCCTCGGATCCCTCGGATCGTCGGGGGCGATGGGCGGGGCGCCCTCGTCTTCGCGATTCATCCGTTCGGGCCGTTGCCTGAAATCCTACTCCCAGCTGCGGGGCTGCGGTGAGGGGAGCGAACGGAATGCCTTCGGGCCTCATCCTGGCGCTCTCGCCGCTCACCCTCTCAAAGTACGGTTGCCGACCATGCCGATGTGTCCGTCGACTCGAATCCGTTGGCGAAGAGCGCGCCATGAAAAACGTAGACCGCACCGGCCGAAGTCGTGGAGGCGACGGGGGTGAGCCGGCCGCCGACGCCGATCGAACCGATCGCGAGATCGGTGTCGCCGTCGCCGTCGAAATCGCCGCTCGCGAGAGATTCCCCGAAGAGCTGGCCGGCAGCGAGATCTCCCTGACCGGCGAACCCCGGCATTCCGAGAGAGTAGAAGCGGGCCGACACCGGATCCAGACCGAAGCCTCCGGGCACGATCGAGACTCCGCCGGCGAAGATCAGCGTCTCGAGAGTCTGCGGGTCGACCAGAGTCTCCTGCGGAATGCCGATCGCCAGGTCGAGCGCACCGCGCGCGTTCTGCGCGACGAAATCGCCGATCGCCAACGCGAAACCGAAGCGCTCGAACTGCGCTGGCGATTCACCGTCGCCGAGAACTCCCTGGTCGTAGAGCGTCGCGCCCGGAGTATCGAGGCCCACTCCCGGCTGTCCCCAGAGCAGCGTGACGGCCCCCGCATCCTGGAAGCCGTCGACATCCTCGAGCGGCGCTCCGATGACGAGATCGTCGATGCCGTCGCCCGTCACATCACCGGCGGCCAGAGCCGTTCCGAAACCGTCCTCCGCCTCTGCAACCCCTCCGGCGAGGATGTTCGATTCCGTCCAGAACTGATTTCCCAGCACTCTCAGCCCGGAACCTGCGCTGCCATAGATGACCTGAACGGCTCCGGCGTGGACTGCCGTGCCGAGTGTCTCGGTGGCCACTCCGATCGCCAGATCGGCGGCAAGATCGCCGTTGAAGTCGCCCGCTGCGAGAGCGCTGCCGAAGCGATCCTGCACCTCGCAGCTGTTCAGCATGTCGACACCGCCACCGGCGGAAGTGTCCTGATCGAAATAGGCGTCACGATTCGCGGTGATCCCCTGGTTCGATCCGTAGAGAATCCAGACGCCGCCCGAGTCCACGGCCGCCGAGGCACCGAATCCATCGCAGGCCGGACAGCCGATTGCCAGATCGTCGCGACCGTCGTGGTCGAAGTCCCCGGAGGCGAGAGCGCTGCCGAAGACGTCACCGGACTTGGGAGTGCCGAAGATGTCACTCGCTCCCACCCGCCAGCGTTGCGCCTGGGGTGCTCCGGCAAGGACGAGCCCGCCCACCGAGCCATAGACAACGAGCACCGCTCCGGCATCGGGAATGAGCCCGTCGTCCTCCCCCGGGATGCCGATCGCGAGATCGGCGAATCCGTCGCCGTTGAAATCCCCCGTCGCGAGCGCCGCGCCGAAGTCGTCCTGCAGTTCACGATCGTTCATGCCGGTCGCCGGATCGAAATCCTTGATCAGCAGGTCGTTGGCGGTCGAGACGCCAAGGGCATCGGAGTAGAGAACGTGCACGGCGCCCTCGTGTTCATTCGTCAGCGATTCGTAGTCACTGATCGCCAGATCGTCGCGGCCATCGCCGTTGAAGTCGCCGACGGCCTGCGCGCGTCCGAAAGCGTCGGAGTTGAAAGCGAACCCCTGCATGCCGGAATCGAAGCTGTCCTGGAGTTTCTGCGAGTGCGCGCCGAAGAGGCCGGCCTCGGCGACGGGTGGGCAGCTGGCGAAACCGACGGCCAGCATTCCCGCAGCGATAGCGATCCTGAGGGTTTCTGCGGATTCTCGGACGGTTGATCTCACCTTCGACCTCCCTTTCCTCGCGGTGAAGATTCACCACGGTTCAGAAGGTCTAGGCGAGATGGGCGGGAAAAGGGGCCAGCGCCGGTTCCGCAAGCCCGGGGGCTGCGGAACCGGGTGCTTCGAGCTCAGAGGCCTACCAGACTTCGCACTTGTTCGGCGGATTCATCGGCGTCCCCGGCTTGCACGAAAACGCTCCGGCGAAGCCCGGGTGATTGATCATCGGCCCCATGACGCGGAACTTCGAGGGCGAATGCGGATCCGTCTCGACCTGCAGCCGGTCCGACTCCGGCGTCGCCTGGGTGCACCAGGTCTGCGCGGCCGCCACGAAGAACAGCTGATCCTCGGTGAATCCCGCCACCGTCGGACCCTCGCCACGCTCTTTCTGGCGGCTCTGCAGAACGTTCCATGCCTGCTTGAGGCCGCCGTTGTCGGCGATGTTCTCGCCCAGTGTCAGCTTGCCGCTGACGTGAACTCCGGGAGCGACCTCATAGGCGCTGTACTGCTTGTCGATGCACGACGTGCGCTCTTCGAATCCCTTGACCGAGACCGGCGTCCACCAGTCGGTGAGCACACCCTTCGAATCGAACTTGCTGCCCTGGTCATCGAAGCCGTGGGTCAGTTCGTGTCCCATGACGAATCCCATGCCGCCGAGGTTCATCGCCAGGGGATAGTCCTTGTGAAAGAACGGCGGCTGCAGAATCCCGGCGGGATACGTGAACGCGTTCTCGAGCGGGTTGTAGCTCGCGTTCACGGTCTGCGCGTTCATTCCCCATTCCCGGCGGTCGACCGGTTTTCCGACCTCGGCAAGCTGGCGCGCGGTTTCGAACTGGCGCGAAGCGATCGCGTTCGAGAAGTGATTTCCCCGGACGATCGCCAGCCGGGTGAAGTCGCGCGCCGGATCCGGATAGCCGATTTTCCACGCCAGCGTGCCGCGCTTCACCAGCGCTGCCTGTCGCGTGGGCTCGTCCATCCAGGCGAGCGAAGGCAGCGAGGCGGCGAAAGCGTCGGCGATCTGGCCGATCATCGCCGTCGCGAGCTCCTTCGAGTTTCCCGCGAAGCGTTCCTGGATGTAGAGCTTGCCGATCGCATCGCCCATCGCCTGCTCGGTCGCCGCGATGCAGCGTTTCCACCGCGGCTGTGGCTCCTGCTGGCCCGAGAGCTTCCGCCCGAAGAAATCGAAGCTTTCGGCGTAGACCTCTTTCGTCAGCAGTCCCGCCGTCGCGGAAAGCACCTCGAACCGGAGATACGCCTGGAGCGTCGGCACCGGCGTTCTCGCGATCTCCTTCTGCAGGGCAGGGAAGAACTCGGGGGTCTGCACGTTGATCGCCTCGAGATCCGGCCGGCCGATCCCGGCAAAAAAGCGCTGCCACGGCAACTTCGGCGCGAGCTTCTCGAGTCCTGCGGCATTCAGCCGATGATGCAGCTCCGCAACGTCGCGCATCTTCTCGATCGTGCGCGAGGCCGTCGCGAGGCCGGTTTCGAACTTGAGGATGGCCGCCGCCTGACGATTTGCCTCCGCCGCCTCGAGGCCCGAGAACTCGAGCATCCTGCCGACATGCTTGACGTAGGCCGCCCGCAACTCCTTCTTCTGCGCGTCGGGCGAAAGGTAGAACGCGCGCTCCGGCAGGCCGAGACCGCCCTGCTCGAAGTGCGCGACCATGGTCCCCGGATCCTTGAGGTCGGCGAAGGTTTCGATCGCGAGGAACGGGCCCGCACCGATCGCCTGAATCTCACCCGCCAGCGCGAAGAGGCTGTCGCGGTCCTTCGCCGCATCGATCTTCAGGAACCAGGGCTGCACAGCGGCGAGACCGGCCTTTTCGACGGCCGCCTCGTCCATGCACGAGGCATAGAAATCGCCGACCTTTCGACGGTCGGGATCCGTTCCTGGATCCTTCGCCGCCCCTTCGATCAGGCCCTGCAGAAGTTCCCGGTTGCGCTCGTGGATGACCGAAAACGATCGGCCCCACTGCGTTTCGTCGGCCGGCAGCTTCACCGAATCCAGCCAGCCGCCGCAGGCGAAGCGATAGAAATCGACGCAGGGGTCGACCGTCCGGTCGAGGGAGCGCTCGACCGAAAGCGAAATGTCCTCGATGTTGAGGTTGGTCCCCTGCGGAGCGTCGCCGGGAACTTTCGGCGAGTCGGCAAGAGCTGGAGCCAGGCCTCCGGCGGTCAGGCCGATGGCGGTTGCGACGATGAACAGGGCACAAAGCTGGCGCATGGGAGTTCTCCTGAATGGGTATACGCGGGGCGAGCGCACCGGTTCTACCCGGCTCGAATCCCCGAGTGGGTCGCAGTCTTCGTCCCTGTAGACTGATTCGTCATCTGCCGAAAAAAGGAGACAGCATGAAGATCACCGTTCGCAACAACGGATCGCTCAAGATCGAAGGCGAAAGCATCGATCTGGTCGATCAGGAAGGTCGCCCCTACGGTCTCGCCGGCAGGACCGTGATCTCACTCTGCCGCTGTGGCATGTCCCAGAAGAAGCCGTTCTGCGACGGCTCGCACAACAACGGTTTCGCCTCCCTTTGCGAAGCCCACGACCTCCCCGCACCGGTAGCGAAGACTTAGCTTCGACGCGCCCCGTTGAGGCGGGCCACGGCAGTCGCCGAAGCCGGCACCTGCCGGCCTCGGCGACTCTCATCGCGGACTTATGATCGGTAGCCAGTTACTGGAAGATGCCGATGCCGGAGTGTCCGAGCAGCCAGTAGAGCAGGATGAAGATCAGGATCCCGCCGCAACCGCATCCGCCGAGCTTCTTCGCACCCCAACCTGCCACGACTCCTCGGACCAGTTTGCTCAATTTGTTCCTCCTCATTCGGTAGATCAGTCTCTCTGAGTCGCAGCGCCGCCGGCAACCCGGCAACAAATGCGCGGCTGCGACGTTCTTAGGCTTCGCAGGGAGCTCGATATTGCGAGCCGCGTGCCATCATTCGTTTTTCGGAGATCTCATGACATCGCGCTCGCTTCCGCTGTTTGGTTTCGCCGCTGCCGCCTTCGTTTCTCTCGCTGCCGCGGGACAGCCGGCCGCCAGGGAGCCCGCGCTGCTCGGCTTTTCGGTCGACGCCGCACGGACCGAGCTCGCGCGCGAACAGCAGTTCGACGCGCTGATCTCTAAGGCCGACCTGCGGGCCTGGCTCGAGCACCTTGCGGCACAACCGCACCACGTCGGTTCCGCCTGGGGGGCCGCGAACGCCGAATGGATGCGCGGCCTGTTCGCGAGCTGGGGTTTCGACGCTCGCGTCGAGACCTTCGACGTCCTGTTCCCGACGCCGAAGCTGCGCCTTCTGGAAATGGTCTCTCCGACCCGCTTTCGCGCCCGCCTCGACGAACCGCCGATCGCCGGGGACCCGACTTCGAGTCAGAAAAAAGATCAGCTTCCGACCTACAACGCCTTCTCCATCGATGGCGATGTCGAAGGCGAGCTCGTCTACGCCAACTATGGGCTGCCCGCCGACTACGACGAGCTGGCGCAGCACGGGATCGACGTGCGCGGCAAGATCGTCATCGTGCGCTACGGCGCCTCATGGCGCGGCGTAAAGCCGAAAGTCGCCGCAGAGCACGGCGCGATCGCCTGCCTGATCTATTCCGACCCTTCCGGTGACGGCTACACGCAGGGAGACGTCTGGCCGAAGGGGGGCTACCGCTCCAACGACTCGGTGCAGCGCGGGTCGGTCGCCGAGATGCCGCTCTACTCCGGCGATCCGCTGACCCCCGGCGTCGGCGCGACCAAGGACGCCCGGCGGCTCGCGCTCGCCGATGCGAAGACCCTGACGAAGATTCCGGTGCTGCCGATCTCCGCCAACGACGCCCAGCCGCTCCTTGCAGCGCTCGCTGGCGCGATGGCGCCCGCCGACTGGCGCGGCGCGCTGCCCATGACCTACCGCATGGGTCCCGGCCCGGCACGCGTTCATCTTCAGCTCGCGTTCGACTGGAGCCTGAAGCCGATCCACGACGTGATCGCGGTGCTGCGTGGCGCGGAGCTCCCCGACGAGTGGATCGTCCGTGGCAACCATCACGATGCCTGGGTGAACGGCGCGAGCGATCCGGTCTCGGGAATGGTGGCGCTCCTCGCCGAAGCGAAGTCCGTGGGCGCTCTCGCAGCGGCCGGTTTTCACCCCCGTCGCACGCTGGTCTACGCCGCCTGGGACGGCGAAGAGCCTGGACTCCTGGGTTCGACGGAGTGGGCGGAGACCCACCTTCCCGAGCTGCGCGAGAAGGCGGTCGTCTACCTCAACACCGATTCCGTATCGCGCGGCCTCCTGAACGCCGCCGGGTCTCACACGCTCGAACGTCTGGTGAACGAGGTCGGCCGGAGCGTCGTCGATCCGGAACAGCACGTTCCGGTCATCGAGCGCGCGCGCGCCGCGGCGATCGCCTCCGGATCCACAACCGAGCGCGCTGCGGTCCGCGGCAGATCGGACCTGCGCATCGGCGCGCTGGGGTCGGGCTCCGATTTCACGCCTTTCCTCCAGCACGTCGGCCTCGCTTCGCTGAATGTCGATTTCAGCGGGGAGGAGCAGTACGGTCAGTACCACTCGATCTACGACTCCATCGCTCACTACGAGCGTTTCGGCGACCCGGGATTCGACTACGTCGCGAAGACCGCCGAGGTGAACGGCCGGCTGACCCTCCGGCTATCGGAGGCGACGGTTCTGCCGTTCACTCTCGATCGGATCTCCGAAGTGCTGGTCGACTACTCCCTCGAGGTCCGCGATCTTGCCGACCATCTTCGCAGCGAAGCCGACGAGCGCGACCGCCTGCTCGCAGACCGGAGCCTGACGCTCGCCGCCGATCCGCAGCAGACGTTCGTGGCGCCGCCGGCGCTCGATCGTGTTCCGTTCCTCGAGTTCGCTCCGCTGCAGAACGCAGTACTTCTCTTCCAGAAGGCGACCGGCGCCTTCGAAACGGCGCGCGCCGCCGCCGTCGAGCGCGGTCTGCGGCCGCAGCAGATCGTCGAGCTGAACCTCTTCCTGCGGACGTTCGAGCGCCGCCTGTCGAGCGACGACGGCCTTCCGGGCCGCCCGTGGTACCGCCATGAGATCTATGCCCCCGGTCAGTACACGGGCTACGGCGTGAAGACCTTGCCATCGATCCGCGAGGCGATCGAGCTTCGGCACTGGGCCGAAGCGAACGATCAGATCCGGCGTGTCGCGAAGCTCCTCGACGACGCCCGAGCGGCGATCGATGCGATGACCGCGAAGCTGGCGGCGTAGGGCGACGCCGTCGGCGCCTGCGCCATCCGCCGCGTTTCATCGCCAGGGCGACGCAGGCGTCGCTCTTACTTCGTCGACCAGTACTCCCGCATCAATTCCCGCGACCAGTCGGGCTGGCGCACGGGCTCTCTCGGCAGGAACTCGACGAGCACCGGTTTGATATCGAGCACCGGCGTCCCTTCGATGGTGTCGAGCTGCGCGACGGTCAGTCGCCGTCCGTCGCGACGGACGATGCGGCAGATGGTGCTGCCGATACGGTTCGGACGGTTCTTGCCGCGCTGGGCGAAGATGCCGACGCGCGGAAAGTCCGCGCGATTTCTCGGCGAGCGCGCGCCGGTCTCGATCTTCGCCGGATCGACGCGATCGAAATAGAACAGCACTTCGACGTGCGAGAAGCCCTCGATGCCGTCGAGAGCTTCCAGCGGAAAGCGCTCGTCGAGGACGATCGTCGACTCCGAGGCTCCCCAGAAGTCGTCCTCCGGCCGCTCGCGGCCTCCTTCGACCCTGCCGATCGGCTCGATGGCGATCGCGGACATCGGCTCAGGCGCTCTGTGCGCAGGCGGCGGGATGGTGAATGCGCTCGGCCGAGGCGGGATACTTCAGCAGTTTCCCCGCGGGTCGCCGTGGCCTCACGACGAGCTCACCGCCGCAGTTCGGACAGACCCCTCCGAGAACCCGGTCGGCGCATTCCGCGCAGTACGTGCATTCGAACGTACAGATCCGCGCGTCCGGGGAATCCGGCGGAAGATCGCGGTCACAACATTCACATCCGGGGCGAAGTTGCAGCATGGGCTCTCCTCGATGTTGCGAGACCTACCGTAAGGGCTCCTGCGGAACTCTATCTGCGGGAGCTCAGAACACCCCGCTCTGCCGAGAATACTCCCCGTCGCCGACGTTACCGAGATCGCCGCGATCACCAAGCCATTCCCGATAAAGTCGGCGTCATGCCGGCAGCCCGGAAAATCAGCCGACTGCGGATCGTCCTCGAGATGATCAAGTTCGAGCACACGCTGTTTGCGTTGCCTTTCGCTCTCATGGGAATGATGCTCGCGGCGGAGGGGTGGCCCTCCGGACGGATCGTTTTCTGGATCGTCATTGCCATGGTCGGCGCGCGGTCCGCGGCGATGGGGTGGAACCGACTGGTCGACCGCCGGATCGATGCCGCCAATCCGCGCACGCAGTCGCGCGCTCTGCCGGCAGGGCTCGTCTCTCCGGCTTTCGTCGCCGGCTTCGTCATCGCGAGTCTCGCCCTCCTCGTCTTCGCCGCCTGGCGGCTCAATCCGCTCTGTCTCGCCCTCTCGCCCGTCGCGATCGTGATCCTTCTCGGATACAGCTACACCAAGCGCTTCACCTGGATGGCGCATCTTGCGCTCGGCCTCGCGCTCGCCGGCGCGCCGCTCGGTGCGTGGATCGCGGTGACCGGCCGCTTCGCGCCGACCCCGTTCGTCCTCGCCGGCATCGTGCTGACCTGGGTCGCCGGATTCGATGTTCTCTACGCTCTTCAGGACGAGAGCTTCGACCGCGCCAGCGGTCTTTCCTCCATCCCGGCACGCTTCGGAACCCGCGCGGCGGTCGCAATCTCCGGCGCTCTGCACCTCGCGACCCTGGCGCTGCTCGGCGCGCTTCCCTCGACCTATGCACCCGGCCTCGGCGTGCCCTACTGGATCGGATTGGCGGGCTGTGCGCTCCTTCTGGTCTATCAGCATGCGATCGTCCGGCCCGGCGATCTCTCGCGATTGAACGCGGCCTTCTTCACCGCCAACGGACTGCTCGCCCTCTGGCTGCTCGCGGCCACCGCGACCGACCTCCTGCTGCGCGCGTGAGGCACGCCCGTCGGACTGCACGCACTTCTCTCGGGTACACTGCGCAGGTCGCATGAGCGCGGAGCCGAACCTTCTCGGACGCCTGGCCGTCCATTACAAGCTGCTCACCGCCGAGCAGCTCGCCGAGACCACGCGCACCCAGGCGCGGACCACGGATTCACGGCCGCTGGGCGAGCTCTGGATCGACGCCGGGTGGATGACGCGCGGGCAGCTCGACAGGCTCCTCGCCGTCCAGCGCGAAGTGCTCGCCAAGCAGAGCGCGCAGGCGGTCGAACCGCTCATCACGCCGAAGGCGAAGACTTCAGCCATCGACCTCGAACAGACCGCGACCGGCGAGATCTCGGTTCGCCCCGGCAAGCGCATCGATCGCATCCTCGAGTACGCGGTCTCACAGCGCGCGAGCGACGTTCACATCCTGACCGGCGAACGCGTACTGATGCGGCGTGACGGACTCCTGGCCTTCGCCGGCGACGCCCCGCTCTCTCTGGGACAGATTGAACGTCTGGTGTCCGAAGTGCTCGACGCGCGCCTCAAGGAGCGGCTCGATCGCGACGGCCAGACCGACTTCTCCTGGACGATCGAAGGGCGTGCGCGCTTCCGCGGCAACGTCTATCGCCATCAACATGGACTGGCGATGGTGCTGCGCGCCATCGCTCTCGAAGTGCCGACGCTCGCCGGCCTGGGTCTGCCGAATACGCTCGCCAAGCTCACCAACCATCATCAGGGGCTCGTGCTGCTCACCGGTCCGGCCGGCTGCGGCAAGTCGTCGACGCTCGCCGCACTCCTTCGCCTGATCAACGAGGAGCGTCAGGATCACATCGTCACCGTCGAGGATCCGATCGAGTTTCTGCACACTCCCATGCGGTGCGTGGTGAATCAGCGCCAGGTCGGGCGCGACACCGGCAGCTTCGCGCGCGCGCTCAAGGCGGCGCTGCGCGAGGATCCGGACGTGATCGCGATCGGCGAGCTGCGCGATCTCGAAACGATTTCGCTGGCGCTCACCGCCGCGGAGACCGGACATCTCGTCCTCGGAACGCTGCACACGAGCAGCGCCATCCGCACGATCGATCGCGTCGTCGGGTCGTTTCCCTCGAATCAGCAGGCGCAGATCCGCACGATGCTTTCCGAGTCGCTCCGCGCCGTCGTTTCCCAGCGTCTGGTGCGCCGCGCCGATGGACAGGGGCGCGTCCCCGCGCTCGAGGTGCTGCTCGGAACGCGCCCGGTGTCGAATCTCATTCGCGAGTCGAAAACGTTCCAGATCCGTTCGGTGCTGCAGACCGGTGGCGCTCAGGGCATGTGCCTCCTCGACGTCTCCCTGGCGCACCTCGTCCGCGACGGTGTGGTGACGCGGGAAGAGGCGCTGCTCCATGCGGAGGATCCCAAGATGCTCGCGGCCGGACCGACCGCCTCCGGCGGGGCCTGAGGAGCGTTCCATGGGACGCCTCGAAGAGCTGCTGCGCGCCACCCGGGAGAGCGGGAGCTCCGACCTGCATCTGGTCTCGGAAATCGCTCCACGCGCCCGCCTGCACGGAGCGCTCGTGCCGCTTCCGGGACAGGCGCCGATCTCCGCCCCGGCGCTCGACGCGATCCTCGCCGAAGGCGTGAGCACCGCACAGTGGAGCGAGTTCCTGGCGACCGGCGATCTCGACTTCGCCCTCGCCGTGCCGGGGGTCGCCCGCTTTCGCGGCAACTACCTGCGTCAGGAGCGCGGTGCGTCGGCGGTTTTCCGGACGATTCCGGAGAACATCGCGACGCTCGAGGAGCTCGGACTCCCGCCGGTTCTGGCTCGCCTCGCAGACCTCCGGAGTGGTCTCGTCCTGGTGACGGGTCCGACCGGCTCGGGCAAATCGACCACGCTTGCCGCGATCATCGACCGCATCAACCGCAACTCGGCGCGGCACATCGTCACCATCGAGGAGCCGGTCGAGTTCGTCCATCGAAACCGCAAGTCGGTGCTGTCGCAGCGCGAAGTGGGAACCGACACCGTGAGCTTCGCTGCCGCGTTGCGATCGGTCCTGCGCCAGGACGCCGACGTCGTTCTCGTCGGAGAGATGCGCGATCTCGAAACGATTTCCCTGGCGCTCAAGGCGGCCGAGATGGGAACCCTCGTCTTCGGCACGCTGCATACCAACAGCGCCTCGAAAACCATCGATCGCCTGATCGATGTCTTTCCGGCGGACGAGCAGCCGCAGGCGAGGCTTTCGCTCGCGGACTCCCTGGCGGCGATCGTCGCGCAGCTCCTGCTGCCCAAGGCGACCGGCGACGGCCGGGTTGCCGCGCACGAGATCCTGCTCAAGACGCCGGCCTTGCCGAACCTGATCCGGGAAAACAGCATCTCGATGCTGATCAATCTGATGCAGGCGGGCCGGAGCGAAGGTATGCAGCTCCTCGACGACGCACTTCTCGACCTCGTCACCCGCAAAGTGGTCAATCCGCGCGACGCCTACATGAAGGCGCAGGACAAGAGCCGCTTCGAGGCACTGATCGAAAAAGAGTAGTCCCCCGGCTGGCCGCCATCGCAGGCAATCGCAGGCAATCGCAGCCACCACAGCCAGCGCGCGATCCCGCCTCCGCCCCTCTGCGTCGACGCTTCGTCACCTCGCCGCAACGCCATGGACACCGGCGCTTGCGATCCTTACGTTGCGATGAAAGGAACACCGGCCGCTCTGCGCTTCGCCCCCGCGCTCTCCCGGCTGCAGGAGTTCGAGGTCGGGCTCTGCCTGCGGATCACTCAGGCGCAGCGGCGACGGAGTCTGCTGCACTTTTTTCGTCTTGTCTCCAAAGCGGGAGACGGCATCTTCTGGTTCGCACTCGCCGGTTTTCTGCCGCTCGTCCTCGGCGGAGCCGCCCTTCCGACGGTCCGCCGCATGGCCGCCGTTGGAATCCTCGCGGCGCTGGTCGCCAAGGCGCTCAAGTCCCTGACCGGCCGATCGCGACCGTTCCGTGCGCATTCGGGAATTCTCCTCGGCGCGGCGCCGCTTGATCGCTACAGCTTTCCCTCGGGCCACACGCTGCACGCCGTGGCGTTCAGCATCGTCGTGCTTTCGACCTGCAGCTTCCTCGTCTGGCTCCTCGTTCCTTTCACTCTCGCCGTCGCGACTTCCCGCGTCGTACTGGGCCTCCACTATCCGACCGACGTTCTCGCCGGCGCTGCCGTCGGCGCGATCCTCGCTCTCACGACCCTCGCTTTCCTTTGACCCTCCTCTCTCTCACCGCACCGCCCCCGACTCCTCCCACCGACTTCGCGCCCGCGCCGCTCCCTCCGGGGAGCGCCGCGGAGCGCCCCCGCCGGACCGTACTTTTTCTATCGGACGTCTACTTCCCGCGCGTCAACGGCGTGTCGACTTCCATCGCCACCTTCCGCCGTGAGCTGGTCCGGCGCGGTCACAGTGTGCCGCTGCTCTGCCCCGGCTACTCGATCGCCGACGCTCCGGAAGCGAGGTCGATCAGCGATCCCGCCATCACGCGCCTTCGTGGACGGAAGGTGCCGTTCGATCCCGAGGATCGCTGGGTGTCGCCGCGGCGCTTTCTCGAGGCTGAGCGTCTCTATCTGCAGGTGGATCTCGTGCACATTCAGACGCCGTTCGCGGCGCACCGGGCCGGAATTGCGATCGCGCGTCGGCGTGGCATCCCGGTCGTCGAGACGTACCACACCTACTTCGAACACTATTTCGAGCACTATCTACCCTTCCTTCCGGCGAGAGTCTGTCGCCTCATCGCGCGCCGCCTCACGCGCAAGGCGGCAGCCGAGGTCGATGCGCTCGTCGTGCCTTCGACCGCAATGCGCGATGCGCTCACGAACTACGGCGTGAAGACCGCGATGCAGGTGCTGCCGACCGGCTTTCGTGGCGGCGATCTCGGAGCCGGCGAAGGCCGGCGTTTCCGGGAGAAGCACGGCATCGCGCCCGATCGCCCGGTCCTCGTCCACATCGGACGAATCGGACACGAGAAGAACCTGCGGTTCCTTCTCTCGGCATTCGCCCGCGTGCGGCGCGACATGCCGGCGGCCCTCCTCGTCGTTGCCGGGGAAGGTCCGGCCCGCCGCGAGCTCGAGCGGGAAGCGCGCGAGCTCGGCATCGCTGGCAGCCTGCTCTGGCTCGGCTACCTCGACCGCGCCACGGAGCTCGCCGACTGCTACTGCGCCGGCGACGCGTTCGTCTTCACTTCGAAAACGGAGACGCAGGGTCTGGTTCTTCTCGAGGCGCTGGCTCTCGGAGTTCCGGTGGTCGCTATTGCCGAGATGGGAACGACGGACCTTCTGCGCGAGGGACGGGGCGCCCTGGTCGCTCGCGAGACGATCGACGACTTTGCCGGCAAGTGCCTCGAACTGCTGCGCGACCGCAGCTTGCGCGAACGACTCGCGAGTGAAGGCCCGGTGCTCGCCGCGGAGTGGTCGGCAGAGACGATGGCCGGACGGCTCGAGAGGCTCTATTCGGAGATGCTGACGGATCCCGCGGGAGCGGCGCCTTCCCGCTGAGCTCTCCGTCGCGCGCCGAGGCCGCGCACCAGAAGAAGCGCTGCGACGAGAGCGGCGGCGCCGCGCAGGAGGTAGAACGCGTCGGTGTTCGTGAGGTAGAGCGTCGACGGAACGACCGGCGCCAGGCTGTCGGCGAGAAGATAGAACTCGACGAACGCGAGCGTGCCGCGAAAGACCCCGGCGGCAACGAGCCCGGAGGTGAGGTAGAGCACCGTGCAACCGATCTCGCGCGCCAACGCCGTCACGAGCGCCGCGGCGACGAATCCGGGCTCGTGCAGCGAGGCACCGGGGGCGATCGCCGGCAGCGCCAGCGCGGTGCCACAGAGAAGCGTCAGACTCCAGGCCAACCGCCGGCCCCAGTGCTCTGCGGCGAGACGAAAGAGCTCACCGCGGAGCGTTCCCTCGCTGAATCGGATCGAGACCATCACCAGGAGCGGCCAGGCCCAGAGCGCCGTCATCAGCCGATGAGCGGCAAGCAGCGCATCGCCGTCGACGAATTTCGCCCAGCCGAGCGCCTGGCCCGCGAGGCTCGCCGTTTGATCGACCAGGATCGCGATCAGAATCCACAGCGCGAGACGCGGAAGTCCGGGAGGGCGCGAGGCGCCCGCGAGGGCCGGCGGCGGCGGCGGAAGGCTCACTCGGGCGTCAACGGCGCGGGTGCCGGAAAGCGCCGGGGGTGACGCTCGCAGCGCGGGACGTCCGAAAGCGAGCTTGCCGCAGAGGAAGATCAATCCCGGAAGCGCCCAGACGACGAACAGGCGGAAAGCGTCTTCGCGCAGCGGACCGAACCGTCCGGCGAACCAGGTCGCCCCGGCCGCGAGATCGAGCAGCAGCAGGGCGAGAATGGCGGTACGGATTTTCAAGCTCCGCAATTGTATGGCTTTCGATAGGCTCCCGACCTGACAAGGAGAATCCCGATGAATTTCAGCGGACGCCTCACTGGCTTTTCGACTCTTGCCGCCATCCTTTCCATGACCTTCCTCCCGGTCTCGCCGGCGCAGGCCGCCGACGACTCGAACGCCGCGTACTCCGCCAAGATGGCCCATGAACACGGCAACGACACCGCTGCCGCGAGTCCGGCGACGGTCCCCGAGCCCGCTCAGGCGGTCGCCGGTGAAGAGGTGACGTACGCGACGCTCGGCGGAGTCGCCGTCCAGGGCTACCTCGCGAAGCCGGTCGCTGCCGCCCCGGCGGGCAAGCCCTGGCCGGCGCTCCTCGTCATTCAGGAATGGTGGGGCTTGAACGACAACATCCGCGCCATGGCACGACGCTACGCCGGCGAAGGCTACGTGACGCTCGCGGTCGATCTCTACGAAGGCAAAGTGGCGACGACGCCGGAAGCCGCCGGCGCCGCGATGCAGGAAGCGCTCAAGAAGCCTGAGCGTCTGATCGAAAACCTCGAGCAGGCGCAGGCCTATCTCAAGACCCAGGTGAAGGCGACGAAGATCGGTGTGGTCGGCTGGTGCTTCGGCGGCGGCTGGGTCCTCGAGACCGCGCTGCGGATCCCCGACGGCATCGACGCGGCGGCGATGTACTACGGCCGCCCGCAGACCGATCCCAAAGTGCTCTCCGCTCTCAAGGCGCCGCTCGTCGGATTCTTCGGCGGCAAGGACGACGGCATTCCGGTCGACGCGGTGCGGGCGATGGAGCAGGAGCTCAAGAAACTGGGCAAGAACGTCACCATCACGATCTATCCCGAGGCCGGTCACGCTTTCGCCAATCCCACCGGCCCGCGCTACCTCGCCGGACCCGCGACCGACGCCTGGGAGAAGACGACCGCTTTCTTCGCGAAGTACCTGAAGAGCTGACGCCCCAGGTTCTGACGGCTTGAACCGGAAAAGCCCGGGCCGGCTGGTCTATTCGACGGACGCCGGCACCGTCTGTGAGCGCTGCGGCTGGCCGAAAACCGGCTGCCGCTGCGCGGCGAACCTCGAGCAGCCGGTGCCGGAGAAGATTGTCGCGATCCTGCGCCTCGAGAAATCAGGGCGCGGGGGCAAGAGCGTGACGGTCATCGACGGACTGCCGCGGAACAGCGCTTTTCTGCGCGACCTTGCCGGCGAGCTCAAGCGCGCGTGTGGCGCCGGCGGCACTGCCCGGGAGGGGCTCGTCGAAATCCAGGGAGACCGGCGCGAGACGCTGCGCAAGCTCCTCGCGGCGCGCGGTTACGTGGTCAAGGGATGAAGGCGGCCAATAAGCCGCCGGATTCCTGCTGGCGCGGACGGTGGAGACGCCGCGGACGCTGCCGAACCTTCAGCAGGCCGGATCGAGAATCTCGATTTTATCCGGGCTGTTCGGCACGACGCAGAGAAACTCGAACGGTGCTTCGAGCACCGTGTACGAGTGTGGCATTCCTGCCGGAATGAAAAGCGTGTTGCCGGCTTCGACCTCGTGCACGTCGTCGCCGACCGTCATGCGCGCCCGACCGCGGAGCACGTACTGCTCATGCTCGACGAGATTCGTATGGCGCGGCATGCCACCGCCTTCGCCCATGATGAAGCGACGCAGGGCGAAGTTCGGCGCGCCGTCTCCGGGGCCGACCAGGACCTGAACTTCGGTCGCCTTGCCGGCAGCGACGGTCTTCTTCTCGACATCTTCCGCCCATTTGACGGCGGCAGCTCCACCGTTCGAATCGTTCATTGGCTCTCCTCCCGACCGCGACTCATCCTACCCGCCCCGACGCATCGACCGGCACTTCGCCCGGCACTTCGACCGGCACTTCGACCGACGGTCCGGCGTGCGCCGCTGCCGGAGCGCGCCGGACGACGACGACGGCGATCCCCGCGAGGACGAGCGCCGTCGCGGTCACCAGACGCAAGGTCAGGGGCTCGTCGAGAAACGCGATGCCGCCGAGTGCTGTGAGCACGGGAACGGCGAGCTGCACGAGCCCGGCACGCAACGCGTCGAGATTCGGCAGCGCCGCGTACCAGAGCACGTAGCCGAGTCCGGAAGTAAGAGCGCCCGAGATCGCCGCCAGGGCGAGACCGCGCGGTTCGGCGTGCAGCGGAACGCCCGCGGCGACCGCGGCGGACAGCGCAAGAAGCACGATACTCGCAGCACGGGTGAAATTTCGTCCGGTCACAACCAGCGCGGGTCGCGTCTCCTTCCGCCCGCGCAGGCTGTAGAAGCCCCAGGCGACTCCCGCGACAATCATCCCAAACGCCGCGAGGAGCGGCGGCGCAGTCCGCGCTCCGGGAAGTGTCAGCGTGAGCAGACCCGCGAGCGCCAGCGCGAGCCCGGCGAGGTCGACACCGGTCGGCCGCGATCCCGCACGCATGCCGCCGATGAGCATCGTGAGCTGAACCGCCCCGAAGAGCAGGAGCGCTCCCGTCCCGGCAGAAAGCTGGACGTAGGCGAGCGAAAAGGCGAGCGCATACGCGAACAGGAGACTCGCTGAAGGCCAGCTTCCTCCCTGGCGTTCCGCGCGCACGCCGCGGGCCCGCAGCAGCACGAGAAACCCCAACAGGGTCGCACCGCTCACGATACGGACGGCGGTGAACGTGGCCGGGTCGATCGATCCTGAACGCAGAGCCGCGCGGCAGAGCCAGGAATTCCCTGCGAAAGCGACGAGCGCGCCGGCAGTGAGCGCGGCGGTACGGACTGCGCCCGTCGTCAGTCCTCGACCTTCAGTACGGCGAGGAAGGCCTCCTGCGGAATCTCGACGTTGCCGACCGATTTCATCCGCTTCTTTCCTTCCTTCTGCTTTTCGAGGAGCTTGCGCTTGCGGCTGATGTCGCCGCCGTAGCACTTGGCGAGAACGTCCTTCCGCAGCGCCTTGACGGTCGATCGCGCGACGATCTTCGACCCGATCGCAGCCTGGAGGATGACCTCGAACAGCTGCCGCGGGATGAGCTCCTTCATCTTGTCGACGAGAGCTTTGCCCTTCGGATGCGCCTTCAGGCGATGCACCATGATCGACAGCGCATCGACCGGCTCGGTGTTGATGAGAACGTCGAGCTTGACCACGTCGCCTTCGCGATAGTCGGCGAGCTCGTAGTCGAATGACGCGTAGCCGCGCGAGACCGACTTCAGCTTGTCGTAGAAGTCGTGGATGACCTCGGCGAGCGGAAAGTCGTATTCGATGAGCACGCGATCGGACGAAACGTACTGGAGGCTGCGCTGGATTCCACGACGGTCCTGGGACAGCGCGAGAATTCCGCCGACGTATTCGTCGCGCGTCACCATGGTCGCCTTGATGTAGGGCTCCTCGATCGAATCGACCCGCGAGAGATCGGGCAACTGCGCCGGACTCGAGATCTCGATCTGGCTGCGGTCCGAGAGATTGACCCGGTAACGCACACCTGGAGCGGTCGTGATGAGCGCGAGATTGAATTCGCGCTCGAGCCGCTCCTGGATGATCTCCATGTGCAGGAGACCCAGGAACCCGCAGCGGAAGCCGAAGCCGAGCGCCGTCGAGCTTTCGGGCTCGAAAGTGAAGGAGGCGTCGTTCAGCCGCAGTTTGTCGACGGCGTCGCGCAGATCTTCGTAGTCCTCGGAGACCACCGGGAAGAGGCCGGCGAAAACCATCGGCTTCACTTCCTGGAAGCCCGGGTACGGATCGAGCGTCGGGCGATCGGGATGGGTGACCGTGTCGCCGATCTTCGCCTGGATGAGGTCGCGGATGTTGGCGTAGACGTAGCCGACTTCGCCGACCGAAAGCTCCTGCACCTCCCGCGGCTTCGGATGATAGGTGCCGAGCTCTTCGACGGTGTAGATCCGGCCAGCGGCAACGAACTTGATCTTCTCGCCGCGTTTCAGCGTGCCGTCGATGACGCGGATGAAGCAGGCGACACCGCGGAACGTGTCGTACCAGCAGTCGAACAGCAACGCCTTGAGCGGCGCCTGCGGATCGCCCGTCGGCGGCGGCACATCGGTGACGATGCGCTCCAGAAGCTCATCGATGCCGACGCCGGTCTTCGCCGACGTGAGGACGGCGTTCGAGGCGTCGATGCCGATCACCTGCTCGATCTGCTCCTTCGCACGCTCGATGTCGGCGGAAGGCAGATCGATCTTGTTGATGACCGGCAGCAGCTCGAGACCGCCGTTGACCGCGAGATAGGCGTTGGCCAGGGTCTGCGCTTCGACGCCTTGCGCCGCGTCGACGATGAGAAGCGCGCCTTCACAGGCCGCGAGCGAGCGCGAGACCTCGTAGGAGAAATCGACGTGCCCGGGAGTGTCGATCAGGTTGAAGACATACGACTCGCCGTCCTTGGCCTTGTAGTCCAGGCGGACGGCGCGAGCCTTGATCGTGATGCCGCGCTCGCGCTCGAGATCCATATCGTCGAGGATCTGGGCATGCATCTCGCGCTGGGTGATCGCGCCCGTGCGCTCGAGAATGCGATCCGCCAGCGTCGACTTGCCATGGTCGATGTGGGCGATGATCGAAAAGTTGCGGATCTTGGCGGCAGGAGGCATCGGAGACGGTTGGAAGAGAGGTTGGGGAGCCGGCAGAAGGGCTCGAGAGCCGTTTCTCCGGTTTCTCCGGACGGATGAGCTTATCAGCTGAAGAATGCGGGTCGCCGGCTCGCGGCCGGTCGGTTAGACTCCTCGCGATGGTTTCGGCAGCTCCCGCCCCCGCGAAGACCTCCTCCGTCCCGGCACTTTCGTGCAAGGGACTCGTGAAGCGTTACGGTGAGCTCGTCGCGGTCGACGGGCTCGATCTCGAGGTCGCCGCGGGTGAATGCTTCGGACTTCTCGGACCCAACGGCGCCGGCAAGACGACGACCGTCGAGCTCTTCGAAGGCCTTCTTCAACCCGATGGCGGGCTCCTCGAGGTGCTCGGCGAGCGCTGGCAGGGAGACGGCCAGGCTCTGCGGTCGCGGCTCGGTGTGCAGCTCCAGGAGACCCGCTTTCCGGAGAAGCTCCGCGTCATCGAGCTCGCGACCCTTTTCCGCAGCTTCTATCGCGACGGCCTGGAGCCCGCCGCCGCGCTCGCGCTCGTCGGTCTCGAAGAGAAGCGCAAAGCGTTCGTGCGGGAGCTTTCCGGTGGCCAGAAGCAGCGCCTGTCCCTCGCCTGCGCTCTGGTGGGCGACCCCGAGGTTCTCTTTCTCGACGAGCCCACGACGGGGCTCGATCCGGCGTCGCGGCGGCAGATCTGGGAGATCGTCGAAAACCTGAAATCCCGCGGCCGCACCGTGCTTCTCACCACGCACTACATGGAAGAGGCGGCGCGACTGTGCGATCGCGTCGCGATCGTCGATCGCGGCAGGATTCTGGCGATCGGGGCACCCGAGGTTCTCATCGCGTCACTCGGCGCCGAACATGTCATCGAGCTCGAGACCGACCGCGAGATTCCTGAAGCGCTGCTCGCCGGACTTCCTGGAATCGAAGCCGTTCGGCGCGAAGAGGCGACCGTTCGCCTCACCGTCCGCGCCGTGCATCGCGTCGTTCCGCCGCTCCTCGCGGGCCTCTCCGAGCACTCGATCGGTGTGCTGCGCCTGGCCACGCACTCCGCGACGCTCGAAGACCTCTTCATCTCCCTCACCGGACGAACGCTCGAAGGTGGCGGTCTGGCCAGCGAAACCTCGGGAAAGAAGAAATGAGCGCGATGGCCGATCCGGGCAAACCGCGATCACGCCGCGGGCCGCTGCAGTTTCCCCTCGCCCAGCTGACACTGGCGCGCCTCCGCGAGTTCCTGCGCGAGCCCGAAGCGGTCTTCTGGGTATTTCTCTTTCCGCTTCTCCTCGCGATCGCGCTGGGCGTCGCCTTTCGCAATCGCCCACCGGACCCGCTGCCGGTCGGCATCGAATCCGGTCCGGCGTCGGCAGCTCGACTCGAAGCGCTCGAGGCGAGTGGCACGCTCGTGCCGCAGGTCCTGACTCGACCCGAGGCCGAGCATGCGCTCGCGACCGGCAAGCTGACGCTGGTCGTCCTGGCGACGGATCCGCCGACGTACTGGTTCGATCCGACACGCCCCGACAGCCGTCTGGCGAGGCTCGAAGTCGATCAGGCGCTCGAGAAAGCGGCGGGGAGGACGGATCACTTCGAACCGCAGGTGCTCGAGATGACCGAGCGCGGCGCGCGTTACATCGATTTTCTGGTTCCAGGCCTCCTCGGCATGAACCTCATGGGAACCGGGATGTGGTCGATCGGTTTCTCTCTCGTGCAGCAACGCTCCGGAAAGCTCCTCAAGCTCTTCATCGCCTCGCCGATGCGGCGCTGGCAACTGCTCGCAGCACAGGTTCTGGCGCGCCTCGTATTTCTCGCTCTGGAAGTCTCGGTGCTTCTCGGATTCGCCGTCGTCGCGCTCGACGTCCCGATGCGCGGCTCGATCGCTGCGGTCGCTGCGGTCGCCGTGCTCGGCGCGCTCGCCTTCGTCGGCCTCGGCCTCCTCGTCGCTTCACGACCGCGCACGATCGAAGGCGTCTCCGGCCTCATGAACCTGGTGATGTTCCCGATGTGGATCTTCTCCGGCGTCTTCTTCTCGAACGAGCGCTTCCCTGCCGTATTGCAGCCCTTCATCCAGGCGCTGCCGCTCACGGCGCTCAACGACTCGCTGCGCGCCGTGATGCTCGACGGCGCGACCTTGATGTCGCAGGGGCCGGAGCTCGCCATCCTCGCGGGCTGGGGACTCATCGGCTTCGCCGGCGCGCTCAAACTCTTTCGCTGGACCTGAGCGCCGGCAAAAGTGCAGAAAACTCCCCGCCCGGGGAGATGACGCCGGCTTCCGCTGCACAATTCGCGCGCTTTCGAACTGGCAAGGTTGTTGCTCTCTCTTGGAGTCAAGACGGTGGGGCGGAGTCGCCGCGCCGAACGGCTCTCCAGCAGGGCTACGAAAGGAGTTCGCGATGCCCGGAATCAAGAGCAGGGTCGCGCCGCTCAAGGCCGACGTCAAGAAGGTGAAGGCGGGACTCAGCCGCTCGAGGGAAGTCGCGAGCGAGGAGCTCGATGGTCTCCTGAGCTCGCTTTCCGAGAAGGTCGCCGACGTGCGCTCCGCGCTCGCAAGCGCCACCGAGGACGGCATCGAGACGATCAACGACGGCGTCGACTCCATGGTGAAGAAGACCCGCAAGGGAATCAAAAGCCTCGACAAGCGCTGGCAGAAGATGGATCGGAAGCAGAAGGTCGCCGTGGCCGGTGGGCTTCTTGCCGTTCTCGCCGCCGCTGCCGCCGCGCCGGCCATCGCGCGCCGCATCAAGGATCGGTAGTCGCGGGAGATCGATCTCCAGGATCGATCTCCTTTTGACGCGAGTGCGCCCCCTCGACGCACTCGCGTCCTTTTTTCTTCCCCCTTCTACTTCTTCGCCCGCTTCCTTGCCGCGACCTTCGACACCTTTCCGCCGACGGCTTCCACTCTGGCGACGGGAGTGCGCTTTTCCTGCTCGCCGCTCCCGGGCGTTTCGACGAGGGCGTTCAAAGCGGCTTTTGAAATCGTCTGCTCCACAGTGAAGTAGCCCTTCCACGGATCCTGCTTGAGCTTCTTCAACCGCGCCGGGAGAGTGTCGATCGACCAGCGGGCGGGCGCGGATCGCGCGAGCTCCTCCCAGGAGACAGGCGTCGCGACCGGCGCTCCGGCGCGCGCACGCGGAGAGAACGGAGCGATCGCCGTCGCGCCGCGCGTATTCCGCAGATAGTCCACGAAGATCTTTCCCTGGCGCTCGTTCTTCGCGGCGCGCGCCAGAAAGCGCGCGGGAAGAGCCGTCGCCAGCACGGTCGCGATGCCGAGAGCGAAGGTCTTGACCGTCGCCCAGTCATTCCGCGGCAGGAGAGGTGCCACGACGTGGAGCCCTTTGCCGCCGGAGACGAGAGGAAAGCTCTCGAGACCGAGCTCCTGCAGGAAGCTCCGGAGAAGGCGCGCTGCGGCGACGATCTCGCGCCACTTCACCCCCGGGCCGGGATCGAGGTCGAGAACCAGACGGTCCGGCCGTTCGAGCCGCCGTTTGCGCGCACCCCAGAGGTGAATCTCCACGACTCCGAACTGGGCCGCGCCGACGAGGCCGGCGCTGGATACGATCCGGCACTGCTCTTCTTCGCGCTCTCCGGGAGGCGAGACATCGATCGCATCGACGCCCGGAGGCGGCTCGGGCCAGTGCTTCTGGAAGAAGCACTTCTCCTTCGCTCCTTCCGGGCAACGCAGGAAAGCGACCGGCCGATCGGCGAGATGCGGCGCGATCCAGGGCCAGATCTCGTCAAAATATCGAGCGAGGTCGAGCTTCGTGAGCAAGGAGTCGGGAAAGATGCGGCGTTCAGGGTGGGTGATCTCGACGCCTGCGATGCTCGTATCCACCGGGATTTTCGCTGCGACTTCGCGCCGCACGCTTCGCGCGGGCTTGTCGGCGCGCAAGCCGACGAACGACGGATGCCGGAGCCGTCCGTCGGTCGTCCATTCAGTGAACTCGATCTCGGCGACGAGCCGCGGTTGCACCCAGTGGACCGTGGACGAGCCGGGAACGGCGCCGGCCACGGGAGGCGCTTCGCGCTCGCTCTTCTCCAGACGCGAGAGGAGCGTGCTTCGAGTCGCCAGATCGAATCCAGTGCCGACCCTTCCCGCGTAGACGAGCTCTGGCTTCGTTCCGGAAGTCGCCGGAGAGGTCGCGAGGAGCAAGGCACCGATCTCCCGCCGGCTCTCCGACGTCGAGAGCGTGTAGCCGACGATGACGAACTCCTGCCGCATCCTGCACTTCGACTTGAGCCAGTCGTGCCCGCGACCCGCGCGATACGGCGCATCGGCGCGCTTGCTGATGATGCCTTCGAGCCCGCGGGCGCAGGCGGCCGCGAGGTGCCTCGGGCCGTGCCCGATCTGATGCGCGCTCTCGTGGATGAGGGAGGCTTTCGGCAGCTTCTTCAGCAAGGCCGCAAGGCGCTCCTTCCGGTCCACGAGGGGCAACGCGCGCAGGTCCTCGCCCTCCTCCTGCAGGAGATCGAACGCGACGAAGCGCAGCATCTCTCTTGATTTCGATCCGGAAGCCTCGCCGAGCGCGAGCTGAAGACTCTGGAAATCGCTGCGGCGGTCCTTCATCGCCACGAGCTCGCCATCGACGACGGCGCTTCCGGTCCGCAAGGCGAGAGCGGCTTCGGCGATCTCCGGCAGCCGGCTCGTCCAGTCCGCTCCCGATCTTGACCAGATGCGAGCGACGCCCTCTTCGAGCGCGATCAGCAGCCGGTAGCCGTCCCACTTCGTCTCGTGCAGCCAGTCGTCGCCGTCCGGGGGCGCCTCCACCAGCGTCGCAAGCTCGAAAAGCGCCGCGGCCTCGGGAGATTTCGGCGCCGCATCCGCAGGCACCGCGAAGCGGCTGCGGCGCTCGATCGGCGCCTCACCCGGGGCTCGTTCCTGCGCACGCATCAGCAACCAGCTCGTTCGCGTCTTTTCGGTCGCGCGCGCGTCTCGGTCGGGAAGTCGCACGAGATGCCAATGGCCCGCGAGTTTTCCTTCGAAGAGCTCGAACTCCAGGTGACCCTTGGCCAGCGCTCGATCGACGTCTCCGTGCGGACGCCACGTGCCACGATCCCAGAGCTCGACTTTTCCGGCGCCGTAGTTGCCCGGAGGAATCGTTCCCGAGAAGCCGGCATAGGCGACCGGATGATCTTCGACCTGGACCGCGAGACGGCGCTCGCCGGGAGTGAGACTCGGACCCTTCGGAACGGCCCAGCTGAGCAGAACACCCTTGTGTTCCAAGCGGAAGTCATAGTGCAGATTGCGGGCAGCATGCTTTTGAACGACGAAGATGCCGTGCGCGCCGGCGCCTGCCCCTGGGGATTCTCGCGCGCGCTTGGCACCTCGACTCCGACTTGGCGCTTCGGAGCCGGCTGGCTCCGGAGTGTCCGAGAAGTGCCGCTTGCCCTCGTAGGTCTCGAGGGAACGCTGCGCCCCCCCCTGGGCCGCCAACTTCGACTGCCGTTTTCTTGCCGCCATCCGTCGCTCAGTTTCTCGCACGCTCGATTTCTCGGGCGTTCGGAAGCTCAGGCGCTTCGCTTGCGCCGCGCAGCGGCGGAGCGTGTGTTGGACTTTTTCGCTTTGACGCTCTTCTCGAGCAGCGCGACGAGATCGATCACGTTCGACGCTCGCACCGGCCGTTTCCGTGCAGGCGGCGGTTCCGGCGCGGATCCGGTGCGACTCCGGCGGCGCACGAGCGCGAGCAGCTCCTTGTGAAAGCGATCGCTGAAGGCTGCCGGGCGGAATTCTCCGCTCATCTCGTCGATCAGCCGCCGCGCCATGGCAAGCTCGCGCGGCGCAACGCGCGGCGCGGTTCCCGGACTCTTTGGTGCCGGCTTGAGCTCGTGGGGCCAGCGCAGCAGGTTGAGGACGAGCCGGCCCTCGATGGCGACAATGGCGGCCAGACTCTCGCGCGCCCGGAGAACGATCTTCGCGATGCCGACCTTTTCACTCTCCTCGAGAGCGCGGGTCAGCAGTGCGTAGATTTTCTCTCCCGCTTTCGCCGGCACGAGGTGAATGGGACGTTCGAAGAAGACCGGCGGAATGGCTCCACGCTCGACGAATTCGACGACCTCGATCGTGCGGCTCGCCTTACCGGCGGCGCGTTCGATTTCCGCATCGGAGATCACCACGTGGTGCCCTTTCGAGACCTCGACCCCTCGGACGATCTCCTCCGCCGGAACCTCTTCTCCAGTCACTTTGTTGATTTTGAGGTAACCGATCGGCGCCATGTCTCGCCGGTCGAGAAGGTCAAAATCGATTTCGTTCCGGGCCTCTGCGGAATGGAGCTCGATCGGAACCTGCACCAGGCCGAACTCGAGAAAGCCTTTCCAGAACGACCGAGCACCGGCCGTGACTGCTGTCCCCCGCTTGCGCGCGGGATTGCGCCTCCGTTTGCGCACGGGGGTCCGCTTCGCCGCGACAGGGGGAGGGCCCTTCCGCATGCGAAGCAAACGAGCCACGACCGGTGCCCCCCCTCACCCTGCCGATGTGCCTCGTCCGCGGACGAGGGACACCAGGAAAAAGATGAGAAAGACGAAAAAGAGAACTTTGGCGATGGCTGCTGCGGTTCCGGCAATCAGGCCGAAACCGAGCACCGCAGCGAATATGGCGACCAGTAGAAAGGTAAGTGCCCAGGACAACATCGGCTGCCTCGTCTTTTCGTTGGCGATCCGTCGCACCGGACCGGCTTCACCCGGCGAATCGTGCGACCTCCAAGGTGACAGCAACTGTGGTGCCAACGGCCGAGCCGGCCGCGAGCGAGTTCGAACACCCCATCTCAGGAATCGATCAGGCTCACGGCTTCTACCGTGCGGAATTCTGAACAATCGCGAAGACGAAATGTACCGGACAAGATCGGGTGTGTGCCGTGTCCGCTCAGGCTTCCGTGCGCGCGGAGTATTCGCGCAATCGCGAATAGAGCGTCTTGAGGCTGATGCCGAGAAGCTCCGCAGCCTTGGGCTTGTCCCCGCCGAGCTTCTCGAGAGTCGCGAGAATCACATCTCGCTCCACTTCAGCGAGAGCAACGGGCACCGTGATCGAGAGCGAAGCGCCGTCGGTCCGTGAGCGCTGGCCCGTCGCCTGAGAATGCTCCTTGCCGTTGCGCTCGTTCATCGATGTCGGTAGATGTTCCACACCGATTTCGTCCTCTGCGAGAATGAACGCCTGCTGTACCGCGTTGCGGAGCTCGCGGACGTTCCCGGGAAACGAATGCCGTTCGATCTTCGCGATCGCGGCAGGTGAGAACCGCTTTTCCCGCTTCTCCGATGTCGAAAACTCGGACAGGAAATGCCGGGCCAGGTTGCGTACGTCCTCGTCGCGCTCCCGCAGGGCGGGTAGCTCGATCGGCACGACTCTCAGTCGATAGAGCAGGTCGGCACGAAAAGCTCCTTCGGCGACTCGCGCCTCGAGATCGCGATTCGACGCCGCGACAATACGCACGTCGGCGGTCATCGGCTTTTCTCCACCGACCCGGGTGAACTCTCCGCTCTCGAGAACCCGCAGAAGTTTGACCTGGAGCTCGAGCGGCATCTCACTCACTTCGTCGAGAAACAGCGTGCCCTGATGCGCCCGTTCGAACACGCCCTTGCGCTGACGATCGGCGCCCGTGAAGGCGCCGCGCTCGTGCCCGAAGAGCTCACTTTCGATCAGATTCGCAGCGATCGCGCCGCAGTTGATGGCGATGTAGGGACGGTGAGCGCGCCGGGAAAGACGATGGACGGTCTCCGCCACGAGCTCCTTGCCCGTGCCGCTCTCCCCGGTGACGAGCACCGTCGCGTCCGTCGGAGCGACGCGGGAAATGCGGTCGTAGACCGCCTGCATGGCCTTGGAGGAACCGACCATCGAGCCGAACCGTCCGAGCTCGCGCAGAGTCGACCGGAGGTCGGAGATCTCGCGACGGAAGGACCCTGTGCGCGCGATTCCAGCGAGCAAAATCTTCAGGCGTGCAGCGTCCACCGGCTTGGTCAGAAAGTCCGAAGCGCCGGAGCGCAAGGCCTCGATCGCCGTTTCCAGCGTTCCTTCGCCGGTGACCAGGATGAAGTCGATTCCGCGCTCGGCGCACGTCGCCGCGAGCTCGATGCCCTGGCCGTCCGGCAGGTTGTAGTCGGCGAGCACCGCATCCGGCTGCAGGTTCGCAAGCACCGCTCTTGCGGCTTCCAGAGTCCGCGCGGTGCTCGTTTCGAGCCCGTCGAGGCGGACGAGCTCGTCGAGCGCCTGGAGTGAATCCTCATCGTCGTCGACCAGCAGGACGAGGCTCATCGGATCTCCCGCATTGCCCGCGGCGCGCGCGTTCCGGCGGTCATCTCAGCGATCTTCAAGCTCGCGGCCGCCGCGGGACGAAGCGTGCGATCCAGCGGCGGCGCGGCACATCGGTGGAAACCGACGGCTCCCGGCCCTGCGTGACGACGCGGGCTCCCTCGTAGACACCGCCGGCGATCAGCGCTCCGAAGACGATCATCGCGAGTTGCGTCAGACGCATATAGAGCGGTGGCAGCGGAATGACGGTATCGAGCAACAGACCGGCGACGAGGCCGGCCAGCGCTCCCATGACGACCCAGATCTTCAATCCCATGACGATTTCCCTCCCTGTGAACTGCGGTGCAGCCGGTCCATTCCACCGTCCACCGCGCGCCCGCGTTTTCGAGCCCGGACGCCATTCAAGAACTCGAGGCGTTTTTGGAGATCGCAACCTCCGTGCCACGGAAACGAAGGGCGTGCATTGGCGCGCTGCGGGCCAAACGATCGCTAATCCGGCATTTTCTTCAAACCTCACACGCGGAGATGGGCTACCGCATCGGGTGAAGCTGCCCCGGGGGCGGAGTCAAGGCGCCGTCGTGCGGGATTCTGGCTGGCACATCGTGTGCTCTTCCCGGAACCGTCCGCGCTCATCTCTGCTGCGCGACCTTCTCAAGGAGATTCAACATGAAGACTTTCAGGATTTTCGCGGGTGGCGCGGCCGTCGCGATCGCTCTCGCCGCTGCCGGTTGCTCCGACGAACCGAAGCGCGCCGAGCGCGACTTCTCGAAGACGACACCGTCGGTGAACGAGAAGGAACAGCCGGGCAACAACCTCCCGAGCGACATCTCGCCGATGACGGCGCATCTGCGGATTTCCGATCTCAAGGTCGGAACCGTGTTGGCCGCGAATGGAACCGTTGCAGAAAACAACAACATGATCCCTCCCGGCGAAGCGATTCACGCATCGATCGCGGTCGGTGACGTCGGCGCCGACTCGAAGGTGAAGGCGGTATGGCTCGGACCGGACGGCAAGCGGATTTCGGACGAGACGAAGACCGTCATGGCGGGTGCCGCGTTCCTGGTATTCGACGCTCCGAACACCTCCGCGTGGGCCGCGGGCGACTACAAGGTCGAAATCTACCTCGGCGATGAGGTCGCGGCGAGCGACAGCTTCAACATCGTGACCAAGAACCCCGCCTGACGCAGTTCCAGCGTTGCAGTTGAGGAGGCGGGATCGCGCAAGCGGTCCCGCCTTTTTTCAGCTCATCTCTAGCCCGCGAGGGGAACGGATAGTTGGCGCGAGCTGCCGGCGCGCAACCACCGGAGCAGGCGAACCTCTCGCGCGAGAAGCCCGCTAGTTCGTCCCGGGGCGGAGCCCTCTGCGGCATTCCCGGCCAGCTTTCCGTCCGCGAATTCAGCGAGCAGACCCGGATGGATGTAGCTCGCGCGGCAGACGGCCCGCGTGTTTCCCAGGCGCTGTGCAACGCCGTCGACCACTTTGACGAAAGCCGCTCGCGCCGCCGTCTCGGAAGACGGTGGCGACAGTTTTCGCAAGGCTTCGAGTGCGAGCGAAGTGGCGTGCCAGGTGCGGAAGTCTTTCGCCGTGACCTGACGACCCGAGGTGTCGCGCAGCCAATCGTTGACATCCTGGGAATCGATCGACTTCACCTCGCCCGCGTCGTCGAGATACTGAAAAAGGCGCTGGCCGGGAAGACTCTGGCAGCGATGGATGACGTGGGCGACGCGCGGATCCTCGACGGCAAGCTCATGCGCCACCCCCGACTTGCCGCGAAAAACCAGCCGCAGTGAGCGGGCTCCTCCCCGCGCATGGCGATTCTCGAGCGTCGTCAGACCGAACGACCCGTTGGCGCGGCGATATTCGCGATTTCCGATGCGCGCGAAGGTCGAATCGAGCAGGCTCACCACAGCCGCGAGCACACGATCGCGCGAAAGACCCGTTTCGGCGAGCGCAGTTGCCACCCGCCGCCGCAGCTGCGGCAGGATCTCGCCGACCTCCGTCAGGCGGTCGAACTTCCGCTCGCCACGCAGGCGATTCCACTGCGCGTGGTAGCGGTACTGCTTGCGGCCGCGGGCATCGTGACCGGTAGCCTGCAGATGACCGCGATCATCGGCGCAGATCCAGACGTCAGTCCATGCCGGAGGGATCGCCAGAGACCGGATGCGCTGCAACGTCGAACGCTCGCGGATCCGGACTCCCGCGACGTCGAGAATGCAGAAGCCGCGACCTCGACGGAGGCGAGTGAGCCCGGGCTCTTCGCCGACGTAGCGCAACGCCAACGTCGGTACACGCGAGGGCTGCGTGACCGAACGACGGTTCCGCCGCTTGCGTTGACGCGGAACGGGCGGCGCGAGAGGCTTCGCGATTTTCATCGCAGCCCGGTGATAGCAGAGGTCGTGCCAGAGCAGGAGCCGCGCCGACGCGTTTGTTTTTAGCCACACGCCTGCGCGCTCCGCCCGGGTTGTCCCGGGCACCTCGATTCAACGGTCCGCAGCGCGATCCGTGGCACTCTTCGCGCCGGGCTTCGGAATGCTCTCCGGACCTCTTCGCCGGCTCGAGATCACCTGCGTCAGCTCGGCGCCGAGAAAGAGAATCTGCGCGGAGTAGTAGACCCAGAAGACGACGGCGACCAGTGAGGCGGCGGCGCCGCAGGTCGAGTCCAGCGCGCTCCGCCCCAGATAGATTCCGATCGCGGAGCGGCCGAGAGCGAAGAGAGCCGCCGTCAGGACCGCACCCACCCAGACGTCCCGCCAGGCGATTTTCGCGTCCGGAACCAGCTTGAAAATGAGCGCGAAAAGGACGCAGGGAAGCAGCAGACCCAGAATCGAGTTCGTCGTGTTCCACGAGAACTCCGCAACCGTCGAATGAAAAGTGAAAAGGCGGCTTGCCGCATCCAGTCCCGCACTCAGCACCAGGGACACCAGGAGGAGAAAGCCCGAACCCAGGACCATCGCGAAGGAGAAGAACCGGCGACGCAGGAAGATCTTCCAGCTGGCATTCGGCCGCGGCTCGACGTTCCAGATGCTGTTCAACGCGTCCTGCAGCTCGCCGAAGACTCCCGAGGCCCCCAGGAGGAGCGTCGCGAGTCCGAGAACGGCGGCGGCAAGTCCCTTTCCGCGGGAGCCGTTGGCGGCCAGAAGCTCTTCCACCGCCCGTGCACCGGGGCGCCCGATGAGAGCGGAGAACTGCGCGACGACCTCGCCCCGTGCCGCTTCATGTCCGAAGAAGAAACCGGCGACACCGATCGCCACGACGAGCAGCGGCGCGAGAGAGAACAGTGCGTAGTACGCGAGGGCGGCCGCGAGGCGCGGAACTTTGTCGCGCTCCCACTCCCGTCCGGTCTCGATGAGGACGGAGAGGAGCTCGGCGACGGGGCCTGCCGTGGGCGCCGCGCTCGACACGTCCTTCCCCGCGGCAGCCGACCGCCGGTCGCGGCTCAAGGGGGTGTCGCGGAGCGAGGGTCCGCGCTCTTGCCCGTCGCAGCCTTTGCGGCCGCGGATCGCGCCGCAGTGACTTCTGCGGCGATGGGGCGATACTCGGCGAGCGCCTCGGCACACGCTCCGGGTTTGTCGGCCCGTCCGAGGTCGACGAGAGCAAGGAGCGCGGCGAACGGGTTGATGGCCGCTCCGAGCGCGACCGCGACTCCGCCTCGAGCGATGAGCGGACCGGCTTTCAGCCGCGCCGTTCTCGTCGCCAGCGGACCCGAGATTTCGATCGGCGTCTTGAGCGCGCCGATCGTCAGATGTTTCGAGTGCTGGACGAGCTCCAGGTCGACCGTTTCCTTGGCAAGGTCGATCTTGCCTTCGCCTTCGATGCGGACGTGCGATGTGTCGAGGAGGAGATCGCGCGCCGTCATCACGCCCTGACGGGCGTCGAACACTCCGACGAGACAGCGGATCGGACCGGGCTCGTTCTTGCCCAGCTTGGCGCCGATATATCCGCCGAGATGAAGCGCCACGAGCTCGAGCAGCGGGTCGCTGATCCAGCCGTTCTGCAGCACAGTTCCGACCTCTCCGTCGAGGTGACTCGCGAGAACGCGCAGGGAGGCACCGTGACTGGTGATCTCGGCGCGACCGCCGAAGGTCCCACCGGCGCTCTCCGATACGCCGGATCGCGCGAGGAGCTCGTCGAGACGGACACGGCTGAGAACAACGTCGCCGCGCAGCTGCGGCTCATCGCTGCGCGCGTCGATTTCGGCGTTCGTCTGCATTTCACCCGAAGACATGCCGATCGAAAGCGGTTTGAGGCGCAGGACACCGTCGTCCAGCACCGCATTCAGATGAACGTGGTCGAGCACCGACTTTCCCTGAACCTTGTCGGCGGCAAACTGAATCCGGGCGTCGGCGACGCGGAGCTTGGCGAGGTCGAAGCGCAGATCCGGAAAGATCGACTGCGGCGATCCGGGCGGCGCGGCGGGCTGCTTTCCGCTCTCCTCGACGGGCGGTCGACCCCAGAAGCCTTCGATGTCGTCGAGATCGATCGCACGCGAATGCAGGTCGGCATCGATCGCCATTCGCCGTTTGTCTGGCAGATGAACGGTCAGGCTCCCATCGATGTCGCTGTGACCGAGCGTACCGGCGAAACGCTCGAGATGAACGGCGTCGCCGCCGTAGGAAAGGCGGCCGGCGATCGCGAACGGCGGCGAATGTGGCAACGGAAAACCGCTCATGCGCCAGACGTCGTCGAGACTCTTGCCGTGAACCTCGAGCGCGACAGAAAACAGGCGGCTTTCCGATCCATCTCCCAGCCAACCCAGCGCAGACGCCTCGGTCGCTCCGACCCTCGCCTTCACGATCGCCGGAGTTCGCCCCGGTGCGGCTCCGGGAAGGCCGTAGAAAGCGGCGCGGAGCGCGAACGGTTCGTCCTGATAGACCCCGTGACCTGCAAGCGTCCGGGCGGGGCCGCGAGCCTTCGAAGTCAGGTCGTCAACCTGCAGGGCAAAGCCGCGCGGGCGCTCCCGATCGGCGAGCGCCAGGGAAAAGTCGCGGAGCGAGATCTCTTCCGGAATTTGAAAACCGCTACCGCCGCTGTCCTCCGGCGAACCGAACGACCAGTTTCCCGTTCCTGACGAGTCGCGCTCCAGGGCAAGCCGGGCGCTTTCGACGTCCAGCCGGTCGAGGCGGATTTTTCCGCGCAGGAGGGGAAACAGACGAACGGTTGCGGTCACGCGCTCGGCCGTCAGCATCTCCGGCGTCGCGGCCCAGGAAGCGTTACCGAAGCGCAAGCCATGGGCGACAATCCCGGTTCTCCGGCCGAGATGAACGCGGAGGTCGCCGTCGATCGTCAACTCCCGATCGAGGATCCGCTTCGCCGACCAACGCGCGATCGGACGTGCCCAGTTCCAGTCATCGCGCGACAGGAAAAGAACCGCGAGAAAAAAGAAAGCGGCCGCGACAGCTGTCGCGACCGCAGTTCGTTTGCGAATCTTCAACGGGATCGAAGCGCGTGGAAGAGTCGAGTGTTTCAGACTCGATCCTTCAGCCGCTCCTCGCCTTTCTGTTCAGCGCAGTGCGCGCAACAGAAGATGACGCCCTCCGCCTCGACCCCGTGCCCCAGGACCCGGCAACCGCAATGCGCGCACGGCGGTGCCAGCAGGTGAACGGCGCATTCGAAGCTGTCGAAGACGTAGCGATAGTCGTTCATGAGAACTTCGAACGCCTTGTCGTAGACATTGCCGCAAACGCTGCACGGCTCCTGGTTCATTTTCGCCACGGGACTAGAAGGTCCAGCGGATTCCAGCGTTGAGACCGAAGCCGTCGAGGTCGAAGCTCACCCGATCCTCGGCGTTGATGTCGCCGATGTCTCCGAGATCTTCAGGGTCGACACGAACCTCGGCGCGAACCTTGCGCCAAATGCCCTCGAAGAAGAACTGTGGGCCCTGGTTGTCACCGACGGTGGCACCCAGAGAGCCGTACCAGCCAAGCTCATCCTTCACCTCGCCGAAATCGCTGTCGAGAAGGAAGTAGCTCGCACCGCCGCCGATATACGGCCGGAAGGTGGAACCGGGAGCGAAATTGAACTTCACACCGGCTTCGAGCGGCAAAACCTGCAGGCTCTGATTCCGGAAAACGTCCTGGTCGCTGTGGAAGATGTGCCGGAACGGATCGTCGTTCAGCTGTTCGAAATAGGTCGCGCGGAGCTCGAATCCGAACGTGTCGTTGACCGGCAGACCGAAGTCGATGCCGCCGCCGCCCGCCTTGCCAGCGACGTCGGTTTTCCAGTAGCTGCCGAAGAGGGCGAAGTCGGTCGCCTTGGCCGGTACCGAAGACAGAAGAAGGACGCTGGTCGCTGCCAGTAGAAGATTGCGCGCTTTCATGAAGGCTCTCCTTATGATCCAACCGGCTTGCCGCGCCGGTTGACGTTGCGATGGACGGCGAGAGTTCGGCGACCACATCGGTCGCCTTTGACATCTCCATCCAAGGCAAGAGGAATGCCAGCGAACATCGCGGCTTGAAACGCGTCTCCATGGGCGGATTTCCGACCCTACCGGCATAGATCCCGTCCACTTTGTACACAGTTCCTTCCGGAACCGCGCAGCGAAGCTGCGGGGCTGACCCGCCGGTCCGTTCGATCCGGCGTGCGATGAGGCGGGCTAGTTGTGTTCGTGCGGCGGCGCCGCAGGCGCCCCGGGCGAAATCGGCGGCCGGTTCAGCTCCGCGGCCCGTGCGCGGGCTTCGGCGAGCGGGGGAAGTCCGAACTGGTCGCGATCGGCGTCGCTGATCGCGGGGTCGACGGTGTAGAGCTGCCAGGTGCCGTCGACGAGAACGATCTGCGTTCCGAAGCGCTGCGGCTTTCCCGCGACCATCTGTTCCCGATCGATGGCCGTCGCGAGAAGCGGCCGTGCCGCCAGAAGATCCGGATCCAGCTCGACGGCCTGGCGCGCAAGCTCCGAGGCGCGCGCGAGCTCTTCGGCACGATCGCTCTCGGCGAGTATCGCGGAGGCGTGGAACGCATCCAGGGCTTTCTTCACCCGGCCCCGGTCGACCAGCGAGAGAACGTCACGACGCCGTGCGACTCCACGCTCGACCACTGCGGCCGACGGTGGCGCCGCGCCGCCGGAAAGCGTGGCGCGATCGTCTTCGGACTCGAGGAAAAGCCGTTGCAGATCGGGATCGAGGCTCTTCTGCAGGCTCTGCTGATTCTCGCTGGTGGCGGCGACGAAGCGCACCCAGCGCGGGTCGGCGCGCAGAACCTCGAGTCGCGGGTCCGTCATCGCACGATCGAGGTCAACGTAACCGTTGGCGAGCGCCAGGCCCAGCGCTTCGAAACCTCCGTCGATGTCGTCGCGCTGCGCGGCACAGCACGCGGCGCCATAGTCAGCCCGCGCCGCGAGTCCGGGGCGTGAAGCGCCGAGCGCAGCGTTCTTGAAGCCGAGCTGGCATTCTTTATACCTGCCAGCGATGAAATCGGCGACCGCAGCGCGGAACGCGGGCGACGAGTCGTCCGAAAGCACGGCGCCTGAACCCGCGCCGACGCCGACGAAGGCAAGCGTGGCGCAGACTGCGAGGCGTCCCAGGGTTTGAAGATCGATCGTCGACGGCCGGTCTCGTTTCATCGCTCGCCTCCGCTCACCGGGTCGATCTTAGACGCGTTCCGGGCGGAAGCGTGCGGGCGATTCCGCTCCCCGGACGCCGATGAGACCGGCGACCGCGGCCTCGGCGCGTCGCGCGAGCTGCGCGCGGTCCTGATGCTCGAGACCGGCGACCGGAATCGGCGTTCCGAATCGCACTTCGATCTTTCCGGGCCGGACGCGGAAGCCATCGCGTGGAAGGACCTGCCCGGCGCCGACGATCCCGACCGGGACTACCTGGACATCGGCGACCCCGGAGTCGATCGCCGACGAGAATCCGCCCGTCTTGAACCGGCCGAAATCGCCCGGGGCGGAACGAGTTCCTTCGGGAAACGAAACCAGACTGCCGCCGCGCGCCAGAAGCTCGCCTGCGCGATCGATACTCGCCAGCGCCCGGCGCCGGTCTCCGCGATCGACGAAGACCATCCCCATCGCGGAGATGTACCAGCCGAGGAATGGCACGCGCGAGAGCTCCTGCTTGGCGAGGAAATGCAGCGGCGCCGGCACCGCCACGAAGAGCGCGGGGATGTCGATCCACGACTGATGGTTGGCGACGAAGTAGTAGGGACGCCGGAAGTCGAGCTGCTCCGCTCCGCGAACGACCACGCGGGAGCCGCCGATCGCGATCTGTCCCGGCGCCCAGACCTTTCGCGCCAGCCAGAGGGACGGTTGCCGGCGACGGCTCACGAAAACGACGAGCAAGGCGACGCTGATCCAGAACGCTCCCCAGAGCAGCGTTGCGACGAACTGCACCGCATTGAGCGGCAGCCAGAGGAGGGTACTGGCGAGGCGCTTCATGCGCCGGGCCTTGAGCTGCCGAGGCGCTTCATGCGCCGAGCCTTGCGACACCGAGGCGCTTCATGCGCCGAGCGGAATCCGGCTTGCCGCTTCCGCGACCAGCGGATCGTCGAAATCGCGACGCGCGAGACGCGCGAGGGCGGCAAAGGCGATCATCGCCGCGTTGTCTCCCGAAAACACGAGCGGCACGAGACGGAGCTCCACGCCGCGCTCCGCCGCCCATTCCGGCAGCCGGCGACGCAGCAAGCGGTTCGCGGCGGCACCGCCGGAAACCGCGAGAACCGCGAACGGCTCCCGGCGATGCAAGCGCGTGAGGCGATCGAGAATCTGGCGCACCGCGGAATCGCGGAAACCGGCCGCGAGATCGAGCAGCGGCTGCGGAAACGGATCTTCCGGCTGGGCCGGCGACCGGATTCCCGCCGCTTCGAGCTTCTCGAGTGCGGTCACGGCCTGGGTCTTCAGCCCGGAATAGGAAAAAAAGAGCTCGTCCGTTCCCACCAGACGGGCGATCGGTGCCGCGTTCGCGTCGCCGAGCTCGGCAAGCTCGTCGAGTCGCGGACCCTGGGGATACTTGAGGCCCAGGCGCTTGCCGAACTTGTCGAAGGCCTCGCCGAAGGCGTCGTCGCGCGTCTCGGCCAGCAGCTGAATCGCGTCGCTTCCGCCGGGCGTCACTCGATAGAGGCTGGTGTGTCCTCCCGAGACCACGAGCGCGACGAACTTCGCGGGGAACGGGTCGGCCGGCCGCCCGTCTGTCGCGAGCCAGGGCGAATAGATGTGTCCTTCGAGATGGTGCACGGCGAGAAAAGGCAGCTGTCGTACCCAGGCCATCGTGCGTCCGAGAGAAAGGCCGACGAGAAGCGACCCGATGAGTCCCGGCCCGGCGGTTGCGGCGATCGCTCCGACGTCGGCGATCGTCGCGCCGCTTCTCGCCAGCGCCTCTTCGTAGACCGCCGGCCAGCTCGTGAGCTGTTCCCGCGAAGCCAGCTCCGGCACGACTCCACCATAGGGTCGATGAACGGCGAGCTGGCTCGAGACCACCGACGCGAGAACGCGGCCGCTCGCGTCGACGAGCGCGCAGGCCGTATCGTCGCAGCTCGTTTCGATGCCGAGGACAAGGAGCTCTGCCACGGCGAAAGCATAGCCGGGGAAGCGGCGGTCGTCTTCCACGCGCCGGCTCCCGCGCCGGAGTCGGACCTGCCCCTGGCGGGCTTCCCTCTGGTAGCCTTCCGGTTCGTTCCCACCCACGGAGAGACATCCGATGCGCACGATCCCTGGCTTCGCCGCGTTCGCCCTTACGATGCTCGCTTTCGCCGGATCGCCGTCCGCAGCCTGGGCCGCCGAGGACCCCGACGCCGAGCATCTGCGGCACGTCGAAGAGTCTCTCGGTGCACGGGCGACGAGCGCCACGCCGCTCGTGCCGGAGCACCTCCAGCCCTGCGTCGGGGGAATGTCGAACGGCGTCTACCCCTGCAGCAATGTCGATCTCGTCGAATTCATGCCGGCATCGACGTTCGGCGTCACGGTACCGGGCCCGCAGGGCGTGCTGCTCAACAGCCTCTGGGGCTGGACCGATCCCGTCACCGCGCACGAGTGGGTGCTTCTCGGACTCAACAACGGAACGGCGTTCATCGACATCACCGATCCGGAAGAGCCGTTCTACGCCGGAAAGCTTCCGACGCACTCCGGGACGAGCAACGTCTGGCGTGACGTTCGCGTCTACCAGAGCTACGCCTACATCGTGAGTGAGCAGACCGGCCACGGCATGCAGATCTTCAACCTTGCCCAGTTGCGCTCGATTCCGACGACCGCCCCCCCGGCCACGTTCACCGAGACCGGCTGGTACAACAAGGTTTCGAATACCCACACGATCTCGATCAACGAGGACACCGGCTACGCCTACCTCGTCGGGACAACCGGAGGATCGACTCCCGTCGTGACCTGCGGCGGCAACATGCAGATCGTCAATCTGGCGACTCCCGCGACGCCTCAGTTCGTGGCCTGCTACAACGACGACGCCACCTCACCCGGCTATGTGCATGAGAACCAGTGCTTCGTCTACCATGGGCCGGACCTCGACTGCGATCCGGTGACGGCAGGCAACCAGGCCTGCGCCGGGCGCGAGATCTGTCTCGCCTCCCGCGGGTCTGCGCACAACCTTGACATCATCGATGTGACGGACCATGCCCTGCCGGTCCGCCTGGCGTCGCTGCACTACAACACCTCAGGTTACAGCCACCAGGCCTGGTTCACGGAGGATCAGCGCTACATCCTCCTCGACGACGAGCTCGACGAGGAGAACGTCGGCAATCCGACGCGGACGTACATCTTCGATGCGCTCAATCTGAACGCACCGGTCCTCTCCGGCGGCAACGGCTATTTCGATCACACGACGGACGCCATCGACCACAACCTCTACGTCCGCGGCAACTTCGTCTTCCAGTCGAACTACGAGTCGGGACTGCGGATCCTCCAGCTCACGGACCTCGCGCAATCGACGCTCACGGAAGTCGGATTTTTCGACCTCTTTCCGAGCTCCGACGCGGCGGAGTTCGACGGGACCTGGAACAACTATCCCTTCTTCGCCAGCGGCAACATTCCGGTCTCTCACATCTCGCAGGGGCTGTACATTCTGCGGCCCACGAACCTGTGCTCGAACCCTGCGTCGCCCTCGGGGCTCAGTGCGGCCGGCAACGGAGATCACCGCATCGACCTTTCGTGGACCCCGGGCGGCGCACCGGGCGCCACCTTCGCCGTCGATCGCGCGCTCGGCGGCTGCAGCGGAACGTTCGAAGAGGTGGCGACCGGACTCGCGGCGCCGTCGTACTCCGACCTCTCGGCTTCGGGCGCGGTGACCTACGGCTATCGCGTGCGGGAGAGCTCCAGCTCGGGACTCTGCGTTTCCGAACCGTCGGGCTGCTCCGAGGCTTCGACGACCGGCAGCTGCACCGCAGCGCCGCAGTTCGCCGGCCTCGCCAGCGCCACCAACGGCGCACAGGCGGGCTGTCAGATCTCGCTTTCCTGGAGCGCAGCGAGCGCGTTCTGCGGTGGCCCGGCCACCTATTCGGTCTATCGCGGCGCGACCGACAGCTTCGTGCCTGCGGTCTCGAACCGGATCGCGCAGGGGCTGTCGAGCGGCACGTATCTCGACTCGAGTGCCGCCTCCGGTACCTCCTACTACTACGTCGTGCGCGCGACGGACGCGACGAGCGGCGGAGAGGAAGAGAATCTCGTGCGACGCAGCGCCAAGGCCACCGGCCCGCTCGCCGACGGGACCTTCGCGACCAGCGCCGAGCTCGGCGACCCGATCCTCGACACGCTCACCGGACCCGTCGAAACGACGCTCTCCACGGGCGACGTGCCGGTCTCTCCCGAACACGCGGGCTGGCACCTTTCCACGGCGCGTTTTCACGCCGGAGCGCGCAGCTTCTTCTCGACCTCGTCCAATTCGCTCTGCGTTTCACTGGAGCAGAGCGCGCTGTCGCTCACCGCGGGACAGTCGTCGACTCTCACTTTCTGGACGGCGTGGGACATCGAGGCGACGTATGACGGCGGGATCGTTCAGATCTCGACGGACGGCGGGACGAACTGGACGCTGCTGACCCCGTCCGGCGGCTATCCCAACACCGTGACCCAGACCGGAAATGCCTGCGTCGCCCTGCAGGCGCCATTTCCGAAACCGGCCTTCTCGAGCACGACACAGCTGGTCAACTTCGTGCAGAAGTCGATCGACCTCTCGGCGTACGCCGGGCAGACCGTCAAGCTTGCCTGGCGCTATGGAAGTGACACCGGAACGAACGGAGAGGGCTGGTACGTCGACGACATCGCTCTCACCCACGCTCAGGTTCCCGGCAGCTGCATCCAGAATCTGCTCTTCCGGGACGGTTTCGAAACGGGCAATCTGAGCACCTGGTCCTCTACGGTGCCTTGAGCCCGAAGGCCGGGCGCTCACCCGCGGGCTCTGTGCAGCTCACGCGTCGCGAGCTCAGCGACGGGCGCGGTCGCGAGCTCTTCGATCTTCCCGCGGCGCCACGGCCCGCAGGGGCGACCGCCGCCCCCGTGCGGTATCTCCCGGAGTACGACAATCTCCTGCTCGCCCACGACGATCGCTCGCGGATCTTCGCTCCCGAGCACCGGCCGCGGGTCACGCTCAAGAACCTTCAAGTGCGCGCGACGTTTTTCGTCGACGGCTTCGTCGCCGGTACCTGGAGAGTGGAAAGCAAGAAGCCGGCGGCGACCCTCGTCGTCGAACCTTTCAAGGTGCTCAAGCGCGAGGCGAAGCGCCGGGAGTTCCGCGTCGATCCGGCAGCACATTCGATCGACTAGACTTTCTCCACCCGATGTCCGAGATCGTCCTCGCCGTCCGTGACCCTGCCGCCGCCAGCACCCGGACTTTCGACCAGGACGAAATCCTCATCGGTCGTTCGGACAAAAGCGACGTCGCGCTCGCCGACCGTGCCGCGTCCCGCCGGCATGCCCGGCTGATCCGCTCCGGGGAAAGCTGGTGGCTCGAAGACCTCGGCTCGCGCTCGGGAACGCGGCGGAACGCGCGACCGCTGACATCGCGCGAGCTGCTTTCTCCCGGGGACCAGATCGCGATCGGCGCGAGCCTGATCGTCGTTCACCGGATCGGCCGGAGCGAAGCCCCACCGAAAGCGACGGCGGCGCCGGCGAAAACCTCCGCGTCGAGCCTCTCACCGGGAACCTCGTACTACCTGCGCGCCGACGATCTGCTCCATGCGGCCGACTCCGGAGCGCTCGGTACCACCGCCCTCAAACGGCACGCCGAGCAGCTCGAGCTCCTCAACGAGGTGCATCGCGCCCTCGGTCGCTCGATGGCGCTTCCCGAGCTTCTCGAGCTCATTCTCGACTGCGCATTCAAGGCCCTCGCCCCGGAGGAGGGCGTGATCGTCCTGCGCGACGCTCCCGGCGAGTATCGTCGCGCCACGGCCCGGCGGGCGCCCGGCTCACAGTCGGAGGCGCTTCTTTCGCGGACTCTTCACGAAGAGGTGATCGAGAAACGCCAGGCGGCACTGGTCTGTGACATCGCGTCCGACGAACGCTTCGGCCACGCGCAGAGCATCCGGATGTCGGGCATCCGCAGCCTCATGGCCGCGCCGCTCTTCGACGATCAGGGTCCCCTCGGGATGATCGCGCTCGATTCGCGCGCCAATGTCCGGAGCTTCACGACCGACGATCTCGAACTGCTGACCTCGCTCGCTTCGGTCGCCGCGCTGCGCATCCGCAACATCGCTCTCGTCGAAGAGGCGGCGGAACGGCGACGGCTCGAGGAGGAAATGAAGCTCGCGCGCGCGATCCAGGTCGGACTTCTTCCGCGCGAGTTGCCGAGCCCTGCCGGATGGTCGCTCCTCGGCAGCAGCGTGCCGTCGCGCGGCGTCTCCGGCGACTACTACCTGGCGACGCTGCGCAAGGAGGGGGCGGAGCTCTTCGCGATGATCGTCGACGTTTCGGGCAAGGGAATGGGGGCAGCGCTTCTCACCGCCTCGCTCGAGGCCCTCGCCGCGGGACCGGTCGAATCCGGACTCTCGCCGGGAGCGATTGCGCCGCTGGTCTCGACTCTCCTTTTTCGCCGCACGCCGGCGGCAAAGTACGCGACCGCGATGTTCGTCTCGATCGCCCTCGGCGAGGCCGCGGACGGCCGGTTGACGTTCACCAACGCCGGGCACAATCCCGCGCTGCTCGTGCGCGCCGACGGCACCGTCGAGCGACTCGGAGCCACAGGACCGCCCATCGGATTGCTCGCGGACGGAAAATTCACCCAGGAGGAGCGTCGCCTCGGGCCGGGGGACCTTCTGGCGCTCTATACCGACGGCATCGTCGAAGCGTGCGATCCGGAGGAGGAGGAGTTCGGAATGGAGAGACTCGAAGGCATCCTCATCGCGCAGCGGAACGCCGCCCTCGAGGCGATTTCAGCCAGCCTCGATCAGGAGCTGCACCGCTTCGTCCGCGGCACGCCCTACGGCGACGACCGGACGCTCGTGCTGGTGCGACGGAACCCGCTGCCGGACTGAGCTTGCGACTGCCGGTTCATCTGCCGAACGGCGAGGTTAGTTGCCGTCGACCGAGAAGTGCAGCAGCTCGACCGGAGTCGTGCCGGTGAAATTGATCTGGTAAGGGAACAGGCCGTTCGCCGTCGCGGCGTTGTTGAAACCAGCGACGACCACCGTTCTCGTCTCACCCACCGGAATGGCGAAGGAAAGCTGGCTGCAGCGATTGGCGGCGGCGGCGATGTCGTCGTTCACGGTCACGCAGTTCGTCAATGAAGCCGCCGGAGAAAATGTGCCGTTGTAGAGGGTGAAAAAAGTGTCGTTCGCATCGAGGCAGGGGCCACCGCCCACGAGGCTCGAGAAAATCACGAGGTTCGCGACCCCTGGGCTGTTGTTCGTGATCGTCACCGTATCGAACGGAGCGGCCGTCCCGACGCCGGAAAGCGTTGTGCACGACACCGGCCGGTTGTAGGTCGAATCGTCGGCATCGAGTGCGCCGGTGAAAGTCGCAGGGACCGCTCCGGTATAACTGACCACGGTGTTCTCGCTGGCGTCGATGACCGGTGCAACCGCGGCGCCCACCCGGATCGAATCCTTTGCCGCCCACGCAGAGCTGACGACCAGCAGTGAAACGGCGAACAACAGAGCAGTCTTCTTCATTGTGTTCTCCCGGAATCGATCGCCACGCACCTTACCACCTCGCTTCAGCGCGCCGGTCACCCCGCGGGCACCACAGGCCCGCGAGCGCTCCGCGGCCCATGCTAGCGTCGTGTCCCGTCATGGACGTACCGACCGCACCCCTCGTTTCCGTCATCGTCCGGACGCGCGATCGGCCGTCGCTCCTGCGCGAAGCGCTCGCCAGTCTGGGCGCGCAGACCTTCCGCGATTTCGAGACCCTCGTCGTCGCGGATGGGGGGACACGTCCCCCGGAGGACCTTCTGGCGGCATCCCCGGGCGCCGGCGGACTGCGACTCCTGCACCGGGATCCGCCCCACGGCCGGGCACGGGCGCTCAACACCGGCCTCGATGCCGCGCGCGGGCGCTTCATCGCCTACCTCGACGATGACGATCGTTACCTTCCGGACCACCTCGCGACGCTGGCGAATTTTCTCTCCGGCAGCGATTCCTACCGCGTCGCGTATACGGACGTCGAACAGGTCAAGCACACGCTCGGCGAAGACGGCCGCTACCACGACGGCGAACGCCTCGTCGTCTACGGGCAGGCATTCGACGCCGACCGTCTGCTGTCCTCGAACTACATTTCACTCATTGGGCTGATGCATGCGGCGACCGACCTTCGATACGACGAAAGTTTCGACATCCTGGAAGACTGGGACTTCATGCTTCGTCTTGCCGAGCGCGGCAAATTTCATCGCATCGCGAAGGTCACCGCGATCTATCGCGTGCGCGACGATCGGTCGAACGCAACCACGGCCACGCCATGGCACGGAGCGGAGGCCGAGGCCGCTCGCCGACGGCTGCTCGACAAACACTGGCATCGCCATTCCAGCGCGTCGCAGATGGCTCTCGTCGACAGCTTTCAGAACGAGATCTGGCTGTTGCGACGCGACCGCGAAGCGATCGAAAAGCGACTTTCCGGTGACCTCGCGCGCACCATCGCCGAAACGACGGCCCGCATGACCGAGCTCGACATCCGCGGGCAGCTGCTCGACAGTGAGCTGCGCTCCTTCCGCGGCGATGCCTCGCGACAGCTGCAGGCCGCCGGAGAGCGCGAGACCGCGCTCAAGGCGATCCTGCAGCAGATCTACGATTCGTCGTCCTGGCGTCTGCTGTCGCGCTACTGGCGACTCAAGTCGCGACTGCTCGGTCGATGATCGTGAAGCTCGACCTCGTCATCCCGGTGCACAACGCACTGCGGGCGACGCGCGACTGTCTGCGGACCGCGCGCGCCTTCGCTCCCGCTTGGGCGCGGATCCTGGTGATCAACGACGGCAGCGACGCCCGAACGACCGAGTGGCTGCGCGAGCAGGAGGGAATCACTCTGCTCGAGAATCCGGTAAACGTCGGCTTCGTGCAAACCGCGAATCGCGGAATGCTGTTCTCCGATTCGGCGTACGTCTGTCTGCTGAACAGCGACACACTTCTTACGCCCGGAGCTCTCGAGCGGATGGTCGAACGGCTCGACCGCGAACCGCGAATCGGCATGTGCTGCCCGCTTTCGAACAGCGCGGTCAACCTGTCGGTGAAGATTCCGCCGGGTGACGACGTCTTCTCGTTCGCTCGCCGCGTCGCAAACCGGGCGCCAGGGATCTATCCAGACACGACAACGGTCGTCGGTTTCTGTCTGCTGATCAAACGCGAGGTTCTCAGGACACTTGGTGTATTCGACGAGGTTTTCGAACGCGGCTACTGCGAGGAGACCGACCTCCATCTGCGAGCGCGGGCGGCGGGTTGGCGCTGTGTCGTCGCGGACGACGTCTTCGTTTATCACCGGCAGGGAGCGAGCTTTTCGGACACCCAGGCGCGATTCGAGAAAAACGTCCAGCTGCTGATGTCCCGCTGGCGGGGTCTCTTCGAAGCCGAGCGCGCGGAGTTCGATCGCCGCAACGAGCTCGGCGTCCTTCGCGATGCGACGACGCTCGAGTGGTGCGGCGAGCCGAAGACCGAGCCCTTCGACGTTCTCTTCGTTCTGCCGATGATGGGAGTCTTCGGCGGCGTCGCCGACGTGCTCGAGCTCACCAACGCGCTGATTCTCGAAGGCGTTCATGCCGGCGTCGTGCTCCTCGACGAGGCCCAGAGCGAGATCGACCTCGAGCTTTTCTTCACGCCGCTGCGGCTCAAGGCGGAAAACTTCGCCGACGAGCTGCCGGAGACGCGGGTGCTCGTTGCGACCGCGCATCAGACCGCGGCGCCGGTCGCGCTCGTCGGAGCGCGCCGGCCGGAGATGAAAACCGCCTACTTCATACAGGATTACGAAGGTTGGTTCGGCGGCGATCCGCCGGAAGTCGTCTCGCAGACGTACGACCTCCTGCCCCGAATGACCGCCATCTCAGGCTGGCTCGCCGACGAGATCGCCTCGCGCCACGGACATCGGGCGACGGTCGTGCCGATGAGCGGCGACCCCGAGGTCTTCTATCCGCGCGGCAATCGCTCGAACTCAGGGCCTTTGCGCGTCGTCGCCATGCTGCGTTACGAGGAGCGGCGCGGTTTCCGCTTTCTGCTGCCGGCGCTGCGCACGGTCAGCCGGATTCCGGGTGTCGAGATCGTTCTCTTCGGCGCCCATCGCTTCGCGGAGGAGAACTTTCCGCATCGGCACGAAGGTCTGCTGTCGCGCGACGCCGTCGCTCGCCTTTTGTCCTCGGCCCACATCGTGGTCGACCCTTCGCTCTACCAGGGATTCGGCCTGGTCGGACTCGAAGCGATGGCGTGCGGCGCGGCGTGCGTTCTGACCGACAGCGGCGGAGTCATGGAGTATGCCCGCCACGACGAGAACGCCCTGATCGTATCGCCGGGCGACGCGCAGGCGCTCGCGTCGGCGATCAGCTACCTGGTCGCCGATCGACCCTTGCGCGAGCGCCTGGCCGCCGCCGGACTCGCCACCGCGCGCACGTTCACCTGGCAGCGCAGCGCCAGAGCCTTCGCCGCCTTCCTCGCGGCGCTGCCGGAGCCGGATGCCATCTCTCCCCGGGAACGGGCGGCGCTCGAGCTTTACTGGCACGGGTCGATCCGCGACAGCAGCGCCATTGCCTATCAGGCCGGCGAGATCCATCGCCTGACGGAAGAGTTCGCCGCGGTCCGCCGCTCGACGTTCTGGAAGACCGCCGAGCCCTACTGGCGGCTGAAGGCCCGCCTCAAGGCGCTCGGCGGGCCACGACGTTGACGTAGATGTGAAACATGTCGTTGTTGCGGATCGCTCCCAGCATCGCGGAGTAAGGCTCGATTCCGAACTCCTCGAAGTGCAGCTCGCCGTAGATTTCAGCCCTGAGGACTCCGTCCTTCTCGCTCCAGCTCGCCGGCAGCTGACGCTCCACGGTCTTGCCGTGAATCGTCACGCGAAGCCCCACGTTCCAGGCTCCGGAATTCGCCGCGGCGCCTGCCGACGGAGCTTCGAGTTTCACGACTTCCGCGCGGATTTCGGGAAATTTCTCGCGATCGAGCTGACTGTCGCCGAGCATGGCGACGCGGACCTTCCCGCGATCGCTGTCGGAGACGACCGGCAGCTCACCGGAGTGGATGCCGAGCGCCTTGAAGCGACCTTTCCAGGCGGCGCGCGGTCCCGGGGCGTCGATCTCGAGGGAATCCACCTTCACCGAGAAGCTGAACTTCGTCGACTCCGGCGCCTGGGGATCGAATTCGAGTTTGACCTCGGGCTGCGGCGCAACGACGACATGGTCGTGCGCCAGACCCGAGGCGATGCCCGCCTTGTGGGTCAGAACCGCGAAAACGGACTGGCTCTCATCGACAATGTACGTCGACGAAACCGCTCCTGCCGCCGCAGTCCACGTCGTGAAGGTGGCGAGCGTTGCAAGAGCAGCTGCTGAAGCATACCGACGTCGACTCATCGCCAAATCTCCCGACCGCGCAGAGGACGGAATCGCCGTCTGTCACGAACAGGATAGTGAGTCCGACGGGAGAAAGGTACTGACGAAGGTGAGGCACCGCAGCCGGGGCCAGCGCAAGCCGGCCCTGGGTGCGATGTCCGCACGGGCTGCCTCCGGGTCAGTTTGCGTCGCCGTCGCTGTCGTCGTCGACTTCGACAACGACCGCGCCGGATCCCGCATCGCCCACTGTAAAGGCACCCAGTTTCGGCGCCGACTCGCGCAGTGCCTCGAGCACCTTGGCGCGGGTTGCGGCATCGAGCTCCTGGAATTTCGCCGAAGCTTCGAGGCGATGGATCGTCGCTTCGACCGGCAGCGGAATCGCCGGCAGCTCCGATCCACCGGTGGCAAAGGCGAACGCATGTTCTCCGGGCGCGCCAGGCCCGCCTTTCCGGATCACGACGACATGGCGATCCGATCCGTCGCCAGCGACTGCCGCCACGTCCGAGCCCGACACGACCCGGTTGCGGACGATCATCACGTTGCCATCGTGGTCCGATTCACCGTCGCCATCCCGAAGAACGATGTGCCGGGTGAACTGTTTCGTGCCGCCATCGGCGAGCAGATTGAGTCCGTCCGTCGAGAAGTGCTCGTCCAGGCGGATTTTTCTCCCGTCGACGTCGATTTCGAATCCCTCGTCGTCCCGCGAAACCACGACCGGCGTGCCGCTCTCCGTCGCGAGCGTCCGGCTCTCGCCGACCGCCATCTCGTGGAGGTCGGTGAGCGCGATCTGTTCTGCGCTTCCGTCGTGGTCGACGATGAGCCGGATCTTGCTGTGGCGGATCGGGCTCGCCTCCGAGCCGCCGCTCGACGCGGCGTCTCCGGCCGCCGCAATCCCACCGGCGGCGACCTCTTCACTGGCGGCGGCGTAGGCGAGTCCGGCGGCGGCGGCCAGAGCCACGACGGCGAGCGACGGGGCGATCCAGCGCTTTCGATCTTTCATCGGCTATCTCCTCCAGAAGTGTCGGCGACTTCGTGCCGCGTCCACACACCTCAATGGCAAGGTCGGTGCCAGCGAAAAGCCCACGAAACGGGGCGTCTCCTCTCCTGAAATGGGGATTCTGCTGCTGAGCTCAGGAGTCGCTGAGGACGGCGGAACCGCTCTCCGCGACGCCGACTTTCTCGAGACCGTGCTTCTCCAGGCGATAGAGAAACGCCTTGTACGGGAGATCGAGAAGGCGCGCTGCGCGAGCGCGATTGCCGCCGGCAAGGTCGAGCGCCTGGCGCAGGGCCTCGCGCTCATGCGCTTCCCAGGAGAGTCCCGCGGCGGGAAGGCGGAAGCCGCTTTCCCCCGGAGGTTTGCCGGAGAGTTCCGGCGGCAGGTCTTCGAGGCGCACCTCTCCGGTTTCCGAGAGCAGCGTCAGTCTTTCGACCACGTTCGCGAGCTCCCGCACGTTGCCGGGCCAGGCATACTCGATCAGCGCCTTGCGGACGATCGCCGGAAATCTCGCCTGCGGCAGCGCATGGCGCCGCGCGGCGCGGGCTGCGAAGTGTTCCGCCAGCAGCGGCACGTCCTCCCGGCGCTCCCGCAGCGGGGGCAGGACGAGAGGAACGACGTTCAGGCGGTAGAAGAGATCCTGCCTGAATCGACCGGCCGCGATCTCTCCAGGGAGATCGCGATTGGTCGCCGCGACCACGCGCACATCGACCGGAATCTCCGCGCTCGCGCCAACGCGCGAGACCCTGCACTCCTGCAGCACGCGCAGAAGTTTCGGCTGCAGCGAAAGCGGCAGCTCGCCGATCTCGTCGAGAAAAATCGTTCCTCCGTCGGCCGCTTCGAATCGCCCCGCACGCGTGCGATCGGCGCCGGTGAACGCACCGCGCTCGACGCCGAAGAACTCCGATTCGATGAGGCCCTCCGGAATCGCGGCGCAGTTGACCGCCACGAACGGCTTTTCGCGCCGCGGCGAGAGCTGGTGAAGCGCCCGCGCGGCGAGCTCCTTGCCCGTGCCGCTTTCTCCCGTGAGCAGGATCGTCGCCTGGGTTCCGGCCAGCCGTTCGACGCGGGCGAAGAGGCGATGCATCGCCGCGGAGCGTCCGATGAGATCGACCAGCTGATCCCGTTCGCCAATCTCGGCCGCCAGGCGCCGGTTCTCGCGTTCGAGCCGGCGTCGCGCGAGGGTGCGATCGATCGCGAGACGCAGCGCGGGCGTTTCAAACGGCTTGGCAAGGTAGTCGTCGGCTCCGGCGCGAATCGCTTCGACGGCACGTGCAATGGTTCCGTAGGCCGTGACCAGAACGAAGCCGACGTCGGCCGAGTGCGCCCGCGCGCGCGCCAGAAGCTCTCCACCGTCTCCGTCGGGGAGCCGCCAGTCGGAGATCACGAGATCGATCGGTGCGCGGCCGAGCTCCCGCAGAGCGTCGGCAAGCGACCCTGCCTGGGCTACGGCGTAGCCTTCGGCCGCGAGCAGGCTCGCGAGCAGACGACGCTGATCGGGCTCGTCTTCGACGATCAGCAGACGTTCGTCGCTCGTCACGTCGGCCGCTCCGCCCAGCGCTCCCTGGAGCGCTCGCTCGAGCCGGCGCCCAGTCGGTCGCCGAGCTCCATCGTGGCGACGGTCCCTCGCGTCTCTCCGGGTTCGAGCCGAAGGCGGCCGCCATAGCGTCCGCTGATCAGCCGGTGAGCGAGAAAGAGTCCCATTCCGGAACCGTGCGGCTTGGTCGTGACGTGCGGCTCGAAGAGTCGCGCGCTCACGGCATCAGGAAGACCCGCGCCTTCGTCGACGATGCGGATTCGCGTTTCGTTCTCCGCACCATGTTCGAGGCGCAGCGTGACCTGAGCTCCCTGGGCGCTCGCTTCGACGGCGTTGACGACCAGAGCCTGCAGCGCCGCTTTGAGCTCCGCGGGAACTCCAGCGACAACAAACTCCGGCGCGGTGACGGCGGCGACCAGAGCGGTCTCTGCGCTCGGAACCCGGTGCGGGAAGGTCACGACTTCGATGCGCACGCGCCCCGCGCCATCCTGGAGCGCTTCGAGGGCCACCTCCCGCGCGAGCTGCGCGAGGTCCACCCGTTCCGCCTGCGCCGAACCCGCGGAGGCGAGCGCGAGAAAAGACCGCAGCGCGCCGTCCATGCGGCGGATCTGACGCCGGGAGCCCTCCACCACTTCCGCCGGTGCACCCACCTGTTCGATGGTCAGGCCGAGCGCATTCAACGGATTGCGCAACGAGTGCGCGAGCCCTCGCGCCACCTCTCCGAGCTCCGAGAGATGCTCGGCGGCGGCAAGGCGGCGGTTTTCGGCATCGAGCGTCGCGAGCTGCTGCGACATCCGGTTGAAAGCCGAGATCGCGCGCCCGACTTCGTCGTTCGACGCGACGGGAGAGAGCACAACGGCCGCGCCGAGATCGCCACTCCCCAGTCGTTCGGCTGCGACCGCGAGATTCGCCAGCGGCCGCGTCACCCGATGCGAGACGATCGCCGCCGCGAGCAGGCCCGCGAGCAGGCCCGCGACCAGCAGCGCCAGATTGCCGTAGAGGAGCCGCGTGCCGAAGCGGTCGAGGGTCGAAGCGATCGCCGCGCGCGGAATCGGAATCGTCCGTTTCATCGCCGGTCCACGGACGAAGAGGACGTCGCGCGCCGCGTCGGTTTCGAGGACGATCTTGCGCACCAGCTGCCCGGGCGGATGTCCGGGGAGCGGTTCGGTCAGCGGGCCGTCGTCGAGCGCCGCAGGGTCGCCGGCGAACTCCATCTCGAACGGTTCCGCCGCCGTCGCGTCTTCGCCTGTCCCGGGGTGTCTCAGCCGCATCTCATGTTGAACTACGAAGCGCCGGGGCTCAGGGTTCTTGCCCGCCTCCGCCGGTGCCGCTCCGGGCGCCGACTGCGTGAGCCTCGAGGGCCCCAAAGCTCCAGAGACCACGCTGGTTCGAGGATGCACAAAGGACGTTACGGGGTGCATCAGTGACCCGGCGACGATGGGCTCGCGCGCATCGCCGCTGTCGCTGCCATCGCTGTCGTCGCCGCCATCGCTTCCATCGCTTCCAGCGCTTCCAGCGTGCGCCGCCGTCACCACGACGACTCGCGCGGTGTCCGGCGCACCCGCTGCGGAATCGAGAGCTCCGCCGGCGGTCTTCGAGACCGCGCCCCCGCCTGTCGCCTGTGGGCCGTTCTCGATGCGATAGCTGAAGCCGGAGAGGATCTCCTCACCGACCCGAAAGGCGACCGTCCGGACGTCGTCCGTCACCGCGCGGTTCAACGAACGAAAGAGCAGCCACTGACCCGCGAGCAGGAGAGAGATCAATCCCCCGAGAAGGAGAAAAAGACGACGACGCAAAGGCATGTTGCCGGAAATGTAGCAAGGGGCATGCCCTGCACCGCCGCGCGGCGACATGCGTCGCCCTCACGGCGAGGAGCTGCGACGCCGGGGTAGACTTCGAGCATGTCGCTGCGCTTCGGAATCAACGGCCTGGGTCGGATCGGGCGCGCTCTCGTGCGCATCGCCGCGACGCGACCGGAGCTCGGCCTCGAGCTGGTCGCCGCGAACGATTCCGCCGACCCGCGGCAGCTCGCCCGGCTGCTCCGCCACGACACCGTTCACCATACTTTCCCGGTCGAAGTTGCGTCGCAGGAGGGCTCCCTGCTTCTCGCCGGCCGCCCTGTGCCGCTCTCACAGGCGTCGGCTCCGGCAGAGATCGACTGGTCGGCAGCGGGGGTGGAGGTGGTCCTCGAGGCGACCGGGAAGTTCCGCCGCCGGGCCGACGCCGCCGGGCATCTCGGGCGAGGTCGCAGCCCGGTTCGCCAGGTCGTCGTTTCGGCGACGATGCCCGACGCGGATCTCACGCTTTGCCTCGGCATCAACGATCGCGACCTCGATCCTTCGCGGCAGCAGGTGCTTTCGAACGCCTCGTGCACGACGAACTGCCTCGCGCCGCTGCTCCTCGTTCTCGACCGGACGTTCGGCGTCGAGCATGCGCTCATGAATACGGTGCACTGCGTCACGAACAGCCAGAATCTGGTCGACATGGCGCATCCCGATCCGCGACGCGCTCGTTCGGCGCTCGCCAACATCATCCCGACGACTTCCGACGCGATCTCGTCGATCGCACAGGTGATGCCGGAGATGGAGGGCAAGGTCGAGGGTCTGGCGATGCGTGTGCCGGTCGTCGCGGGCTCCCTCGTCGATCTCACCGTGCGCCTCGGGCGGCCAGCGAGCCGGGACGGTGTCGCCGACGCATTTCGCTCGGCCGAGGCCGGTGCACTGGCGGGAATTCTCGGCACGACCGACGAGGAGCTGGTCTCTTCGGATGTCATCGGCGATCCGCGATCCGCCGTGGTCGACCTGCCGCTGCTGCAGATCGCCGGCGACCGCCTGCTGCGGGTCGTCGCCTGGTACGACAATGAATGGGGTTACTCGAATCGCCTCGCCGAGCTCCTCGCCCGGCTCGCGGTGCGCAGCGCGCATTGACTCCGGTTCGCCGGTCTCACTTCAAGGAGCGAAGGATGACTCAGCTGCTGACTCTGGAAGATCTCGATCTCACGCGCCTCAGAGGCGCGACGGTCCTTGTGCGCGTCGATTTCAACGTCCCGATGAAGGACGGCAAAGTCACGGACGATACACGCATCGAAGAGGCGCTGCCGACGATCCGCGAGCTGCAGGCGGCCGGCGCGCGCGTCCTCCTTTGTTCGCACTGCGGACGGCCGAAGGGCGAGCGCAATCTCAAGTACTCCCTGCGCCCCGTGGCGGAAAAACTGGCGGCGCTTCTCGGCACGCGGGTCGCCTTCGCTGAGGATTGCATCGGCGAGCCGGCTGCCCGCGTGACGGCGAAGCTCCAGGATGGTGACGTCGCCCTGCTCGAAAACCTGCGATTCCACGCCGGAGAGGAAAAGAACGATCCGGCTTTCGCTGCGGCGCTCGCGGCGAACGCGACCGCCTACGTCGACGATGCGTTCGGAAGCGCACATCGTGCCCACGCTTCGGTGACCGGCGTTCTGCCCTACCTGCCGCGCAAAGCGGCCGGCCGGTTGATGGTTCGCGAGGTCGATGCGCTTTCGAAGCTTCTCGGCGAGCCGGCGCGGCCGTTTGCCGCGATCCTCGGCGGCGCGAAGATCGAGGGCAAGATCGACACGCTCGAAAATCTCCTGCCGCGTCTCGACATCCTGATGGTCGGCGGCGGGATGGCCAACACCTTTCTCGCCGCTCAGGGCTTCGATCTCAAGGCCTCGCTCGTCGAGCGCGAGCGCATCGATCTCGCGCGCACGATCCTCGCTCGCGCCGCAGAGCGTGGCACCGAGGTCCTGCTGCCGGTCGACCTGGTGACGACCGACAGTTTCGACAACCCGCAGGTCGTTCAGACGGTCCCCGTGGCAGAGATCCCCGAGGATTTCCTCGCCGTCGACGTCGGGCCGCAGACCCGCAAGGCGTTCGCGGAGGCGGTGGCGCGGGCTCAGACGCTCTTCTGGAACGGTCCGCTCGGCGTCTTCGAGAAGCCGCCGTTCGACGCCGGTACGCGCGCCGTCGCCGAAGCCCTGGCCGCCTGCCCCGGGTTCACTCTCATCGGCGGAGGCGAGACCGTGGCCGCCGTCCACCAGGCCGGAGTCGCCGACCGCATCGGTCATGTCTCGACCGGCGGCGGCGCATCGCTCGAGTTTCTGGCCGGCAAGGAGCTCCCTGGTGTCGCCGCGCTCGTGCGCCCCGGATCCATCGACCGATGAGCGGCCCGCCGATCGATTCGCGGACTCCGCCCATCCCGCGTTCTCCTCTCGTCGCGGGCAACTGGAAGATGAATCTGATTCGCTGGGAGGCGGATTCGCTCTGCCAGAAATTGCGCGCTTCCCTTCCCCTGGGGACGGAGGTCGCGGTTTTCCCTTCGTATCCCCTGCTGCCCACGGTCGTCGAGGCCCTTGCCGGAAGCGGCATCGGCATCGGCGGACAGGACGTGCATGCCGAGGCGAAGGGTGCCTTTACCGGCGACGTTTCGGCGGCGCAGCTCGTCGATGTCGGCTGTTCGTGGGCGCTGTGCGGTCACAGCGAGCGGCGGCAGGCCTACGGCGAGAGCGATGAGCTGGCCGTGCGCAAGGCCGTGACGGCGGCGCGCGCCGGTCTGAAGCCCCTGCTCTGCGTCGGCGAGAGCCGGGAGGCGCGTGAGGACGGACAGACGTTTGCGGTGCTCGAGCGCCAGCTCGGCCCGCTCGCGGCCCTCGCTCCCGAGGGCTTGCCGGAGCTGGTGCTCGCCTACGAGCCGGTGTGGGCAATCGGGACCGGCGAGACGGCGACGCCCGGGATCGTGCAGGAGGTCCACTTCTGGCTGCGCGAGCGCCTGCGGGTGCTCTGGGGGGCCCGGGCCGGCGCCCTCCGGATCGTCTACGGCGGCTCGGTAACTCCCGAGAATTCAGGCGGTCTGGCGGCCCTTCCGGATGTCGATGGGAGCCTCGTTGGAGGGGCGAGCTTTGACGCCAGCAAATTCCTCGCTATCATCTCTTCTTTCGCCGCCTGAGGCGTCCGAGGTTCTCCGTGATCTACGTGTTGTACACGCTGCACATCATCATCTGCATTTTCCTGATCCTCGTCGTCCTGCTGCAACAGGGCAAGGGCGCGGATCTTTCGGTTTTCGGCGGTGGCACGACGATGGCGGCGTTCGGAGCCCGGAGCGCCACCAACCTGCTGCATCGCATGACGGTCGGCGCCTTCGTGGCCTTCATTCTGACCACGCTCGGCATCGCCTATCTCAAGGGCCACGTCGAAGGCTCCTCGGTGATGAAGCGCGCCAAGGCGGCCGCTCCGGTTTCGGCTCCGGCGACCGTCCCGGCGACGACTCCCCCCACCGCTCCCGCGCCGGCACCGGCAACGGCGCCCGCTTCCCCGGCCCCCGGTACGCCGGCGCCGCAGCAGCAGTAGTTGCCGTCTGAGAAATCCTGAACCTTCGATGTTCGAGCAAGCCGAACTGGCGGAATTGGTAGACGCGCACGTTTGAGGGGCGTGTGGGGTAACCCGTGCCGGTTCGAGTCCGGCGTTCGGCACCATCTCTCGAAAAGATGAAGGGCGGCAGAATCAGGATCGATTCCCGCAGGACGCAATGAGCGGCATGAGATGAACACAAAAAAGGCGGCGTGCGGAGAGATCCGCGAGCGCCGCCTTTTCTGCTTCCCGGACGATCGCTGTCCGGGAGGACGGATATCAGGGCAGAAGCGTGGCCTTCTGGATCTCCACTGTCGTCTCGGGAACGTCGCCGAAAGGCCCGCGATTTCCCGTCTTCACCGCGGCGATCTTGTCGACGACGTCCATGCCTTCGACAACCTTGGCGAAGACAGCGTAGCCCCAGCCGCCCGGGCTCTTCGCCGTGTAGTCGAGGAACTTGTTGTCGACGACACTGACGAAGAACTGCGACGTCGCACTGTGCGGGTCACCGGTCCGGGCCATCGAGAGGGTGCCGCGGAGATTCTTCAGGCCGTTGTCCGCTTCGTTCTGAATCGGCGGCTGGGTCGACTTCTGCTTCATGTCGGAAGTGAACCCGCCCCCCTGGATCATGAACTTCGGGATCACGCGGTGGAAAATGGTGCCGTCGTAGAAGCCCGTCTTCACGTAGCCGAGAAAATTCTCGACCGTCTTCGGCGCCTTCTCGGAATCGAGCTCGATGACGAATCTTCCGAGCGATGTTTCGAAGGCGACGCGCGGGTTGCCCGACTTCGGAACCGCGGGGCTCGTGGCTGGAGCGGCGCCCGGCGGCGTATCGGAACCGAGCAGTGCGGCGGCGAACAGCAGAATGGCGGGACTCATCAGATCTCCTTGTCGGTGAGGGTCGCGAATGCGGTCGCCCGGCGAGAAGGCCGCGCGCCTGCCGGCGCCCTCGCGAAGGCAGGCGAATCGTAGCATCGCGTCTCGGACAGCGGGTTCGAGAACCCGCGGCGGTACGGATCGATGAGATCGCTTCGCCCCGCGGAACTGCCTGGTATCGACTTTGCTTTTCAGTAGGAACAGCTCCGGAATCGCTTCACTTCACTCCGGAAAAAAACCTGGGAGGGTTTCCATGCTTCGCTTCAAGTACCTGATTCTGCTCAGTTTGCTTCTTGCGCCCGCAACCGTTTTCGCTCAGGACTCGGCGAGTGCCGACGCCAACGACAGCGCTTACCGCCGCTCCAACCGCGGGATGTTCGAGCTCACCCCGACGGTCGCCTACAACTTCGGCGGCACGATCCAGGGTGACGACAGCGTACTTTCCGATCTCGACCTCGAGGCCAGCGACGGCGCGGCGTACGGACTCGCTTTCGACATTCCGCTTTCGCGCTACGTGCAGCTCGAGTTCCTCGCCAGCCGGCAGAAGACCGAGCTGCGCTATGACGAGGGCCTCTTCGGCGGCAGCACGGGAGTCGCCGACTTCAACGTCACGTACTACCAGGTCGGCGGGCTCTTCCAGTGGGGCAACGGACAGATTCATCCGTACGTCGTGGGCAGTCTCGGCGTGACCAATCTCGATCCGCAGGTTCCGGGTGCACGGGAAGAGAATCGCTTTTCCGGCTCGATCGGCGCCGGCGTCAAGATCTTCTTCACCGACAACATCGGTCTGCGTCTCGAGGCCCGCGGCTTCTTCACGGTGCTGGACAGCGGTAACGACAATGGCTACTACTACGACGACGAGTGCGGCTGCGACTACCAGTACTCGGACACGTTCGACCAGGGCCAGGCGTCGGCCGGCCTGATCATCGCCTGGTAGATCAGCTCGTCGATTGGATGGGCTCGGCCGCTTCCACCCGGTTGCGGCCGTTTCTTTTGGCCTCGTAGAGCGCCGCGTCGGCGGCGGCAAGCAGAGGGCGGGCGCGCGTCACCCCATCCCCGCGCACTTCCGCACGGCCGGCCACGCCGATTGAAACCGTCACGCGCAGCAGCGTCCCGTGCTCGTCCGGAATTTCGAGCGCCTCGATGCGTTCGCGGATTTTTTCCGCAAGCCGCAACGCACCCTCCAGATTCGTTTCCGGCAGAACGAGCAGGAACTCCTCGCCGCCGAACCGGCCGATGAAATCGGTCTCCCGTACATGCGCCCGGAGCTCCGCAGCGACGCGCTGCAGGACGATGTCTCCGGAGAGGTGCCCGCTGCGATCGTTGATCCACTTGAAACGATCGAGATCGGCGAGCGCGATCGACAACGGACGTTCGTAGCGGATCGAGCGGCTCCATTCCCGGTCGAGGATCTCGAGGACGGCTTCCCGGCGAAAGAGACCGGTCAGTCCTTCGAAGGTTGCCGATTCGAAGAGCCGCGCATTCTCGAAGACCGTTCCCGCTTGATTGGCGAGAAGGTTCAGGATCTCGATCTCCTCTGCGGCGAAACGCTCGCCGTCCCGCTTCGCCGACAGCAGCAGGAGGCCGACGAGGCGGCCGTGAGAAAGCATCGGCACGATGAGATCGGCTCCGATGCTGCGCAGGCGCATCGCGAGCGATCCCCCGAGCCGCTCGAGCTGCGCCACCGGCATTGCACGGGCGCTGCGGGTCAAGGCGCGCAGTCCGGCGTCATCGGGCGCGAGCAGCACGGTGAGGTCCAGATCCTCGAGCGCGGTTCCCGAGGAGGCGAGCGTCATCAGCTGGCCCATCGGCGGCGCGGCAATCCACAGCGTAGCGGAACCGAGACCGAAAGTCCGGCAGAGCTCGTCGCAGAGAAACTCTCCCATGCGCGGCAGCTTGCCGCGGGCAGCGAGCTCGGTCGAGAGTCCGAGAATTCGCTGGCGAAAGGCCGCACTCTTGGGAAAGAGCTTGCGATCGATGAGGAGCTGCAGACGGGTACGCAACGGATTGAACAGGAGGCCAAGCCCGAGGGTCGCGACCGAGACGACCCAGACCGACTCGCGACCGCCCACGACGGCATGCGCGAAGAGCGCGCTGCCCGCACCGAGAGCGGCGTAGAAAATCAGCACCAGGGAGGTCGTCAGGGCGCCGTAAAGAAGGCTCTTGCGGATCACGAGCTCGATATCGAAGAGGCGGTAGCGGAAAATCGCGACGAACACGGCCACCGGAAAGGCAAGCAGCACCAGGGTCCAGACCGATCCCGGAATATCGAGCACCGGCAGGCCGAGCAACTGCCGGGAGGCGGTGAGAAAGACGACGCTCATCCAGGGCAGAAGTCCGAGCAGCACGAGGCCGGCCTGCTGTCGGCCGACACGCCGGGGATGGTGCAGAAAGCGCTCTCCGAGAACTGTCGCAACCGTCGCCGCCCAGACCGGAAGTCCGATCTGGATCAGCAGGAATTCCGCCTGGTTCGAAGCCCAGGGGAGTCGCCCCCCGCGGCGCTCGACGAGGACCGCGAGCGCCGCCGCCAGCGCGACCGCCCCTCCCGTCGTGTAGAAGAGCGCAACGACCCAGGGCCGTCGCTCCAGCCACTTCGGACGGTCGGTCACCAGCGTAGCCAGATGGATCTCGAGCCCCATCTGCAGTCCGCTCAGGAGGTAGAAGGCGACCGAAGAAGAAACTCCGATGAGCAGCAGGTTCAGCGGCTCCGCCGGCAGCAGAAGCTCCGTCGCGACCGCAAGGGAATAGAAATACAACAGGCGTGCACGAAGATCGCGACCCGCCTGTCCGATCGCGACGAATCCGACGAAGAGATAGGCGGCGGCGACGAACAGATCCAGCAGGAGGTTGCGCCAGGAGAGCGGAACACCCGGATGGAGCTCGAGTTCGAGGCGCTCGCCGTCGCGGTCGACGACGGTGCGCGTGGGCGCCCCGCGCCGGAACTGAACGGCGGCCCGGTCGTAGTCGACTTCAGCGACGATCGGTTGATCGGCGATCTGGATCAGGCGATCGCCGGTCTTGAATCCGGCGCGGTCCGCCGGAAGGCCCGGAACCACCGCCCACAGCCGAACGCCGGTCGAACTGTCGCGGAGAGAGAATCCGACGCGCCGGGCGCTCGACTCGTCGGCATGGGTCGCCTTGAGAAAGAAGAGGCCGGCGAGGAGCAGAACCGGCGCGAAATAAAGCAGCAGGCGGCGCGCGATCGGCGATGTTGGGGGCAAGGGTTTCTCGTCGTTCACCGGCGTGGAAGAGGCTAGTCTACGGTGGATCGACCGTACCTGCTTTCGTCCAGGGAGCGCAACGGAGGATTCGCCAGAAGGCCCGGAAGTTCCCCGGAACGAAGCCGTCGCGAGCGAGGACGGCCGCCGCGTAGTGGCTGCAGGAGGGCGAGAACCGGCAACGGACCCCGCCCTTCTGCAGCCAGGGGGAGATCCAGACCTGGTAACGCGCGATCGCACCCAGCTCGCAACGCGTACTGAGTTGGTGCGCGGGCAGGCGTGTCCAGTCGAAGGCACAGAGCGCCGCGAACACGATTCCCGCGGCCCAGAGGCCGCGGCGGCGGATTCTCCTGCGGGTGCTCTTCATGCGGGAAGCGTTCCGAGGGTGAGACGCAGCAGCCAGACGAGCACCAGCAGCAGACCGGCAGCGAGCGCGGTCCTCGTCGCGCGCTGCGCGAGAACACGGCGCGCGAGAGACGACTCACCCACGGCCCCCCACAGCAGCCAGAGAACCAGCGCCGCGACGGCCATCGGAGCCAACATCGGATTCCAGCGCCAGGACTCCGCGAATCGCCACTTGGCGAGCGCCGCCGCGGCGCGCGTCAGCCCGCAGGCCGGGCAGGCCGTTCCGGTCAGCCGATGGAAGAGACAGAGGTCGGGACCGCCGGCGCGCGACGGATCCCAGACGTGCAACGCAACAAAAAGGGCGACGAGCGCGAAGCCCGTCGCCCACCAGCCGCTTTCGGGCAGCCTTACCGCTGTCCGGACGTTGGCCCGGCCGTCCAGATCAGTGGGATCCCACTCCCGACATCGCCGAGAGAATCGCCATCCCGCCCATGAAGAAGATCCAGACCATTGCGAAGATCAGAAAGATCGAGCCGATGATCCCGAGGATCATTCCGGCCATCGCCAGACCCTGACCGGCGATCGAGCTCTGGCCGGCTTTGATCGCCTTCACCTCCTGGTTGCCGATGTACCAGGCGACCGGAGCGCACAGCTGGCAGCAGAGAAATCCGAGGATGCCGAGGACGAGCGCCGTCGTCGCACGTCCCGAAGCGTTCGCCGAGACCGGTGGCATCGGCGGAACGGGCGGCGGTGAGAAGACGTCGTTCACTTCAGAACTTTTCGACGAAGTTCGAGACGCCCGGAATGATGAAGCGCTGGCCCTGCGTCGCCTTGATGATGGCGAGAATCGTCACGATGAACGCGCCGAGACCGATGATCGGGAACAGGAACACGGTGAGACAGCCGACGAACGGGATCTGCGTGATGATGAACGTCAGAATGCACAGCGCCCAGAAAAAGACGCCGAGAACGATGCCGTGTTTCGCGTGCCACTGGACTTCCGCGTCCTCCTTGTCGGTCAGGAGCGGAATGAGCGACAGAGGAAAAAGATAGGCGAGCACAAGCATCAGCGTCTTGTTGCTGGCGCCAGCGCCAGGCGGCGGCGGAACGTTTGGTTCGCTCATCGTCAACGTCTCCTTGGGAGAAGTAGGGTCGTCTGTGTCACCGGAACTGCGTTCCAGTTTATACCCCGTCCGCAGGGCGGACAAGCGATCGGTCGCCGGTCGCCAGGGCCTGCGCTCAGCGGTCGACCGGTTCCGCCGGCAGCCCGAGCTCGGCGCATTTTGCGAGCAGAGTGTCGATTTCGTCGTCGACGACCGCCAGGACGATCTCGGCGTCGACCCGGTATTCCTCGCGCACGAGCTCGACCGCCGGAGGACGCACCAACCGCTTGACGACGCCGATCCGGTCGTAGGGCAGCGTCAGGCGAAATCGTCGGCGAGGAAACTCCTCCCGCGTCGGAAGGAGAGCGAGCGCCGCCAACGTCACGGCGCTGTAGGCGCGAGAGAGTCCGCCCTTGCCGAGCTTGGTTCCTCCGAACCACCGCACCACGACCGCGCCGACATCGGAGAGTCGTGCACCGGCGAGAGCCCGAAGAATCGGTTGCCCGGCGGTGCCGGCGGGCTCGCCGGCATCGGCCGCACGTTCGACCGGCGGCCAGCCGATTCGCCAGGCGAAGCAGTGATGGGTGGCATCCGGGAAACGGCGCTTCACCTCGTCGAGAAAGGCGCGTGCGCCCTCGACCGTTGCCGCCGGCGCGAGATAGGCGAAAAAGCGCGAACCCTGCTCGCGCAACTCGGCTTCGGAACGACCGACCGGGACGCGATAGCCGGGATTCAGTTGGCGGAAGCTCCGCCGACACTCGCGGACGCCAGCGAACCGGGCGAGCGGGAATCGGCCGCTGCCGCCGTCGGCGCCAGGCCGGCGAGCGTCCGCTCATAGAGCGAGCGGTACTGCCCGACGATGCGCGCCTGCGCGAAACGTTCCACTGCGCCCTCGCGTCCTGCCGCGGCAAATTGGGCATGGCGATCGGAATCGGAAAGCAGCCCGACCGCCCCCTTCGCCATCTCGTGGACGGCACCGACCGGAAACAGCAGACCGTCGACTCCGTCCCGGACGACCTCCGGAATGCCGCCCGCCGTGCTCGCGACGACCGGCACGGCACAGGAGAGCGCCTCCAGGGCAGCGAGACCGAACGATTCGCTTTCGGAAGGCAACAGGAACAGATCGGCGCCGACCAGCACCTCTTCGACCGCCGCAATGTTGCCCAGGAAGGTCACCGAGCCGCAGTAGCCGCCTCGACGGCAGCGCTCTTCCGCCTTCGCGCGATCGGGCCCGTCACCGACGAGCAACAGTCGCGCTGGAACGGACTTCCGCACTTCGAAGAAAACGTCGAGGACATCCATGATCCGTTTCACCGGCCGGAAATTCGAGATGTGAATCAGGATCTTCTCGCCCGGCTTCGCCCAGCGTCGGGCGCCGGCTTTGCCACGCACCGCTTCGTACCGCTGCGGATCGATGAAGTTCGGAATCACCTCGATGCGGCTGACATCGAGACCGAGCTGATCGAAAGTCGCCACGCGCAGCGAGCTCGAGACGGAAGTGACCGCGTCGCTCGAGCGCAGACCGAAGCGGGTCGTCTCGAGATAGCTCGGATCGTTTCCGACGAGAGTGATGTCGGTGCCGTGCAGCGTCGTCACCACCGCGAGCGGCAGCGGCGCGAGGATCTGCTTCGCCAGAATGGCCGAGATCGCGTTGGGTACGGCGTAGTGCACGTGCATCAGGTCGAGCTTCTGATGCCGCGCCACTTCCGCCATCTTGGACGCCAGCGCGAGCGAGTAGGGCGGATACTCGAAAAGCGGATAGTGCGGCACGACGACTTCATGAAAGAACAGGTTCGGAGAGAGGAGCGACAGACGCGAGGGCAGCGCGTAGCTGATGACGTGGACTTCGTCGCCGCCGCCGGCGAGCGCCATGGCGAGCTCCGTCGCGACAACGCCCGAGCCACCGAAGGTCGGGTAACAGCTGATTCCGATCCGCATGGATCTATTAACGCAGACCG
>JBDTQG010000006.1:0-91058 GCA_039932315.1 Thermoanaerobaculia bacterium | reverse complement strand
CTGTGAGGGCCGGACTCTCGCGACCGGCTGCGCGCTCGAAGTGCTCGATCCTTGCCTCCTCGAGCAGGCCTACGGTCTCGAAGTGCGGGTGGTCGGCCATCCCTGCCTCGATTGCCCGCAGATCCTCACCGTTCCGCGCTCCCGTCGGACGATCGCCTTATCGAAAGGTGCCTAGATGACCATTTCCACGCCCTCCCTGCCACCGCTTGCCGCCCGCCACCAGGAGCTCCTGCAGTCCGAACCTCGCCTGCGCGCGCGCGACGCCGCGGCGAAGCTCGGCGTCTCCGAAGCCGAGCTTCTGGCGACCGGCGCGCAGGGAGCGCGCGCCATTCGTCTCGCGCCGCGGTGGGAGGATCTCGTGGCGGATCTCGAGTCGCTGGGCCGCGTGATGGTGCTGACGCGCAACGAGTGGGCGGTGATCGAGAAGGAGGGGCCGTTCGGCAACATCAAGTTCTTCGGACCCGTCGGTCAGGTCGTCGGCGAAGAGGTCGATCTCCGGCTGTTCACGAACAACTGGCGTTCGGCATTCGCCGCCGAAATCGAGACCGCCAAGGGAGAGCGCCAGAGCCTGCAGTTCTTCGATCGCCACGGTGTCGCGGTCTTCAAGATCTACCTCCTGCCCGAAAGCGATGCTTCCGCTTTCGCAGCGCTGGTCGAGAAGTTCCGCTCCGAGGAGCCGGCCCTCGTCGCCGAGCCGCCGGCGGCGCGGCGCCCGGAGCAGCCGGACGCGAACGTCGACCGCGCGGGTCTCATCGAAGCCTGGCGGGCGCTCACCGACACGCACGACTTCTTCCGCCTGTTCGGCCGCTTCGGCGTTTCGCGCACGCAGGTGCTGCGCCTTGCCGACGCCGACCTCGCCCGGCCCATCGCCCTGACGAATCTCGAAGGGACGCTGCAATGGGCCGCCGCCGGGAAACACGAAATCATGGTGTTCGTGGGCAATCCCGGCATCGTCGAGATTCATACCGGCGCGGTGAATCGCATCGCCGAAGCCCACGGCTGGTTGAACGTCCTCGATCCCGACTTCAACCTTCACGTCCGGACCGAAGGCCTCTCCGCCGCCTGGGCCGTTGCCAAGCCCACGAGCGATGGCCCGGTGCATTCGCTCGAGTTCTATGACCAGAACGGCGAGACCGTGGTGCAGCTCTTCGGCAAGCGCAAACCCGGAAAGCCGGAGATCCCCGCGTGGACCCAGCACGTCGCCAGCCTGAGCTGAACCGCGGACAGCGGTTCTACCGCATCGCCTCGATCTTCTATCTCGCGACGGCCGTTGCCGGACTTCTCTGGCTCGGCGCGCAGCGCGGACGGCTGGGCATCGACCTCTTCGTCGATCCGGGGACCTGGTGGATCGACGCCGGAGTGGGCCTCGCAACCGGGGCGCTGCTCCTCGCTTTCTGGTGGCTGTTGCGCCGCTATGTGACCGCGGCGCGCGCGCTCGAACAGGAGCTCGCGCGGCTCCTCGCCCCCCTCACTCTCGCCGAGGCGCTGTCGCTCGCGCTCATGTCGGCGGTCGCCGAGGAGCTGTTTTTCCGCGGCGCGCTTCAGGGCGCGCTGGGGTTTCTCCCCACCGCGCTGATCTTCGCGCTGCTGCACTCCGGACCCGGCAAGAGCTTTCGTACGTGGACCCTCTTTGCTCTCGTCGGCGGGCTCATTCTCGGGACGCTCGTCGCGCTTCGCGGGCCGCTCGGCGGCGCGATCCTCGCGCATCTCGTCGTCAACGGCGTGAACCTCGGGCGTCTTGCCCGCGGCGGTACTCGCGGCCCCGCCCTCGACGGCGAGCCGGCCTGAGGCGCCAGCGTGGCGCGGCAAGATTCAGCCCTCCGGGAGAAGCGCTCGGCGTAGCTTCGCCCGGCCTTCGCTACAATCGCGGCTGTGACCGATCGTCGGGTCAGGAAGGGCACGGACGGCGGTGGAGCGAGCGCGGAACCGCGAGGTTCCCAATCTCCGCACCCATCGCGGCATCCGCCGCACCTTGCCGCGACTTTCGATGTCTTCTGTGACCTGCCGGCTGCGGAGCGCGCCCTGCGCCTGGCGGCGCTGGACGATCAGGATCCCGAGCTTGCCGCCGCCGTCCGCGAGCTCCTGGCGCTCGACGCGGCAAACGAGGGCCCTCTCGAGCGCCTCCGCGAAGATGTCGCCGGCGCCGCGGAACGGCACTTCACGGAGCTCGCACCGACCCAACCGTTGACGGAGCTCGGCGCCTGGCGCCTGGGCGATCGCCTCGGCGCCGGTGGAATGGGGGAGGTCTGGGTCGCGTATCGCACGGCCGGCGGATTCGAGCAGCGAGTCGCGATCAAGCTCGTGCGCGCCGGCATGGCCACCGAGGCGATCGTCGCGCGCTTTCTCGTCGAGCGTCAGCTGCTCGCGCGCCTCGAGCATCCGGCGATCGCGAAAGTCGTCGACGGCGGCGTCGCGCCCGACGGTCGTCCGTGGTTCGCGATGGAGCTCGTCGCCGGAAAACCGATCACCGCGTACGCGACGGAGCATCGGCTCGGGCTCGACGAGCGCGTACGATTGATGACGAAGGTTGCCGACGCCGTCGACTTCGCGCACCGATCGCTCGTCATCCATCGCGACCTCAAGCCGTCGAACATTCTCGTCGACGAGAGCGGCGAACCGAAACTGCTCGACTTCGGTCTCGCGAAGCTTCTCGATCCCGAAGGCGGCCCCGCCGCGACACGGACCGAGCTCGTGGCGCTGACGCCGGCCTACGCTGCGCCGGAACAGGTCCTCGGCGAGCCGGTCACAACCGCAGCGGACGTCTACGCGCTCGGTGTCGTTCTCTTTGAGCTGGTCGCCGGCGCGCGCCCGCATCGTCGCGAGGCGCGCAGCGGCGCCGGCCTCGCTGCCGAGGTCGAACGCGAGACCCTCGTGCGCGCCTCCGTGGCGGCGGCTGCGGCAGCCGCCGCCGCGCCCGGTGGCAGAGGAGACGAACCCGCCGGCGCTTTCGTCCGCCGCCTGCGCGGAGATCTCGACACGATTCTGCTGAAGGCGCTGGCGCGCGAGCCGGAGCGACGCTACGCCTCCGCCGCCGACTTTGCGCGCGATCTGCGCAGCTGGTCGAGCGGAAAGCCGGTCATGGCCCGGCCCGACACGCTGACGTACCGTTGCACCAAATTCGTCCGCCGCCATGCGCTCGGCGTTTCGGCGGCGGCTCTCGTGGTCGTTGCTCTCGTCGCGGGGCTCATCGGCACGACCTGGCAGGCGCGACGCGCGGCGCGGCAGGCGGCACGTGCCGAGCGCGTGCAGGCCTTCCTGATCGATCTCTTCGAGGGCTCGGATCCGGATCGCGCCCGCGGGCGGACGATCACCGCGCGAGAGCTTCTGACCGAGGGCGCGAAGGGGCTCGAATCGGGTCTCGCCGATCAACCGGAGGCGAAGGCCGCGCTCCTCGACGCGGTCGCGCAGATCGAACGGCGGCTCGGCATGACTGCGGAAGCCGAGCGCCACGCGCGCGACGCGCTCGCGCTCCAGGCGGTGCTCTCCGGAGCCGAGAGCCGCGACACGGTGCGCGCCCGCATCGGTCTCGCGGAGGTGCTCGTCGATCGCGGCGATGCGAAAGAGGCGCGCTCTGCGCTCGAGCCCGCGCTCGCGGCTCTCGAGCGCCGACCGGAGAATGCAAAGAAGGAAGATGCGGGGAGCGGCGGGAATGACGATGGCGGCGGCATTGGAGGCATGGGCGGCATCGGCGGCGTGCCCGACGACCTGACGCGCGCGGAGTCTGCGCTCGCAGGAATTCTGATCTCGCTGGGCGACCAGCCCGCGGGTCTCGCGCTCGGCGAGAAGCAGCTGGCGCGCGAGCTGCGGACGCACGGCCCGAGCAGCCTCGAGGTCGCGGATGCCCGCCTTCTCCTCGGCCAGTTCATGGAGCTCGGAGGGCGCTTCCCGGAGGCGCGCGAGAACTACCGGCAGAGCGTCGAAGTGCTCGATCGCGGACTCGGTGCCGGCAATTCGCGCACCGAGACCGCTCGCCTCGCGCTCGCGGAGGTGACCGGCTATCTCGGCGACGCGGCGAAAGGAGAGGCTCTTTTCCGGCAAACGATCGACGGACTGGTGCGGTCCCGCGGAGAAGGTCATTCGCTCGTCGCTCAGGCGCGATTGAAGCTCGCTCTCCTGCTGATCAATCAGGCGCGCTACGCCGAGGCGGACCACGAGCTCGAGCTCGCGCTGCCGATCTTCGAGGCGATCGGTCACTTCGACGCGGCCTCCTGTCTCCGCATGCTCGGGAACTCTCTCTTTGCGCAGTCGCGCTACGCCGAAGCGGCGGTGCGCTACGGCCAGGCGCTCGCGAGCTTCCGCGAGAAGCTCGGTGAAGAACACGTCCTGACGCAGATGACCGCGGCGAACGTCGGTGCGGCAGAAGTGCGACAGGGCGCGCTCGCCTCCGGAGAGGCGACGCTGCGCGCCGCGATCGCGGCGCTCTCCCGCCTTTCGGGGGATGAGTCCGACATGCTGCGTCAGCCGCTGCAGCTCCTGGGCGAAGCAGAGCGTCGGCAGGGACGACCCGCGGCAGCTCTCGTCACGCATCGCCGGCTGCTCGCCGTAGCGGAGAAGACGGTCGGAGCGCACCACACGGGCGCCGCCACCGCGCGGCGTGAGATCGCCCTCGACCTCGAAGCTCTGGGCGGCCGCTCGCTTCTCGCGGATGCCCGGCGCGAGCTCGCACAGGCGATCGAAATCCGCGCTGCCGCCGGCGGCGCGAACCATCCGCGCCTTGCCGAATGGTTCGACGACGCAGCGCGCCTCGCGCGGGCGAGCGGCGCCGCGCCGGCGGCTGCGGCTGCAGTGCAGCGTGCGGCGGAGATTCGTGCCCTGCAGAAGAGCGCTTCAGCGGCGGTGCCGGCGGCGCCCGCGGCGCCCGCGGGCGCCGGGGCGAAGGGAAAGTAGCGCGATGTCCGACGTCCGCGCAGAGAAGGCGCAGCTGCGCAGCGAGTTCGCCGCCCGCCTCGCGGCGCTCGGAGCGGACGACCGCGCCCGCGGTTCGCGAGCGGCCCAGGACCGCCTGGTGGCGCTCCCGGAGGTTTCCGGCGCGCGGCGGATCTTCACCTGTCTGTCGTTCGGAGACGAGCTCGACACCTGGAGCCTGATCGAGTCCTGGATCACGGAGGGGCGCGAGGTCTACGTGCCGCGCGCCGATCCTCGCGACGGAGAGATCCACGTCCACCGCTATCCGTGCACCCTGCGCGAGCTCGCATTCGGCCTGCGCCAGCCGCCGCACCCGCGGGCGGGCGGAGGCGCGAACGGCGGGATACCGGACGACGCGATCGATCGCACGCTCGATGTCGCGATCGTCCTCGGCCTCGGTTTCGATCGCTCGGGCTACCGCCTCGGCTACGGCAGCGGATACTTCGATCGCTTTCTCGCCGGGCGCCCCTTTCCCGCCGTCGGACTCGCATTCGGGAGCCAACTGGTCGACCGCCTCCCGACGGCGCCGCACGATGTGCCGATGCGCGCCATCGTGACGGCCGGCGAAACCGTCCGCCCGACGGCCTGAAAGAGCCCCACTGGGGCTACAATTCCCCCAAGGTGTCCGACCCCGAGGAACCGAAACCGGACAGCATCGTGCCGGGAGAGGTGACGCAGCTCCTGGCAGCGGCGCGCGGCGGCGATGCCGGCGCGTCGACGAAGCTGTTCGAGCTGGTGTACGACGATCTTCGCCGACTCGCGGCGCGACACGTGCGCGGCGCGCAACGCTCCGGCCCGTCGACGACCTCTCTGGTGCATGAAGCTTTTCTGCGCATGGCGCGTCGCGGTGAGTTGCCGTACGCCGACCGCGTGCACTTCTTCGCCACCGCCTCCCGCGCGATGCGACAGATCATCATCGACGACGCCCGTTCGCGCCGGGCGCACAAGCGCGGAGGCGGTCAGCCGGAGATCGATCTCGATGCCGTCGCTGTCGCGGCGCCCGCGGCGGCGGCCCCGGTCGAAGATCTGCTGGCGCTCGACGATGCGTTGGCGCGCCTCGAAAGCGAAGAACCCCGCCTCGCGCGGACGGTCGAATGGCATTTCTTCGGCGGATTGACGTTCGCCGAAATCGCCGAGGCGACCCAGGTCTCCGAGCGCACGGTGATGCGCGACTGGCGCGCAGCCCGCGCGATGCTCCATCTCGAGCTCGCCGGCCCCGGCTGATCCGGCGGCGGCGTCTCTCCGCCGTCGATCCGCCATCCCCGGGGTTTCCCGCACACTCCGCTCCCTCCCGATGTCACTCCCGGCCGCGGAAGCTCGTTCTCTCTTGCAGCAGTCCGACTGCGAGGTTCTGCGTGAGCGAAATCAACGGACGATGACCGACGATCTCGAATCGAGCGCCGTGCGCGCCCTGGCGAGAGCCCGTTTTGCCGAGTGGATCGAACTCGCCGCGGCCGAGCTCGATGAACGGATCGCTGCCGAACGCTCCGGCGATCCCCGGTTGGCCGACGAGATCGCGCGCCTGGTTGCCGCGGACCGCGTCATCAGCGGACCGCTCGATCGCCTCGATGTCGTGGTCTCCCGTGCGGCAGTCCGGCTCTTCGGCGGCGACAAGAAGGGCTGAGCCCTGACAGACCGCCTGAGGCTCCGGTCGACGCGCCGCCTAACCCTCCGGTCAACTCGCCGGTCAACCCGCCGGTCAACCGCCCGAGGGCGATCCGGCGAGCAGGCGCTCTGCTAGACTGAGCGACCCGCCCGGCGAGAGATTGCCGCCGGGTCGAACAAGAGCCCATGACCGCCAATATCCCTTCGTCCGACGACGTTTTCGCGCGCATTGCGCGCGAGCAGCCGCGCTATCTCGCCGAGCTCAAGGAATACATCCGGATCCCGTCGATTTCGACCGATCCGGAATACAAGGCCGAAGTCGACCGCTGTGCCGACTGGCTGATCGCGAAGGTCAAGGCTGCGGGGCTCGAAACCGAGAAGATCGAGACCGCCGGGCATCCGCTGGTTTACGCACAATGGCTCGGCGCCGGCCCGGACAAGCCGACCGTTCTTTTCTACGGCCACTACGATGTTCAGCCGCCGGATCCGCTCGACGAATGGCGGAACCCGCCGTTCGAAGCGACGGAAGAGGGCGACAACCTCGTGGCGCGTGGCGCGACCGACGACAAGGGTCAGTCGTTCACTCACGTCAAAGCGGTCGAGGCGATCCTCGCCGAACGCGGTGCGCTGCCGGTAAACGTCAAGTTCCTCGTCGAAGGCGAAGAGGAGGCCGGCGGCGAAGCGATCGAGCAGTTCGTGCGGTCCGATGCGGGCAGGAAACTCGCCTGCGACGCCGTGCTGATCTCCGACACCTCGCTCTGGGCGCCCGGCGTTCCGGCGATCACTTACGGACTGAAGGGTCTCGCCTACTTCGAGATCCGCGTTCAGGGGCCGAGTCACGATCTTCATTCCGGTGCTTTCGGCGGCGGCGTCACGAATCCGGCGAATGCGCTGGCCGAGATCGTCGCCAGCCTCCGCGACTGCCGGACCGGAGAGATCCGCATCGCCGGCTTCTACGACGACGTGCTGCCGCTCGCCGAATGGGAGCGCAAGGAGTTCGCAGCGCTCGACTTCGATGACGCCGAAGTGAAGCGCGACCTCGCGGTCGCCGAGCTTTCGGGAGAACTGGGCTACAGCTATCTCGAGCGCGTCTGGGCGCGACCGACCTGCGACGTCAACGGGTTGTGGAGCGGCTACCAGGGCAAAGGCGCGAAGACGGTTCTGCCGGCGCGCGCCGGCTGCAAGGTTTCGTTCCGGCTGGTCGCAAACCAGAAGCCGGCCCGAGTCGCCGAACTGCTGCGCGCGCACGTCGCTCGCGTCACTCCGCCGGGAGTCACCGTGGAAGTCGAGTATCTGCACGGCGCCGATGCAGTCGCCGTCGACGCGACCGGACCGATCGCCCAGGCGGCGCTCGCGGCTCTCGAGGACGTGTTTGGACATCGCGCCGTGCGCACGCGCAGCGGCGGTTCGATCCCGATCGTCGGGACTTTTGCCGGTGTTCTCGATGTTCCGGTTCTCATGATGGGCTTCGGCCTCGAGGACGATCGTCTGCACTCGCCGAACGAGAAGTTCAGTATCGGCAACTACTACGCCGGGATCCGTTCGATTGCACGTTTTCTCGACCGGTTGTCCGCAATGCTGCCGCCTTCTGCGGCGACCTCCGGGAAGGGCGGCGCATGACTGCGACTCACAAGAAGCCTCCGATCGAACGCGAACTGAAGTTTGCCGGGGTCGATCTCGATCAACTGCGCTCGCGCCTGCTCGAGCTCGAATGCGAGCGCCTCGGCCCGCCGTCGAACGAGGACAACTGGCTGCTCGATCGCAAGGGCGAGCTCGGCGCGACGGGCGGTGTTCTGCGCGTCCGACAGGACGGGCGCGGTGCGCTCATCACTTTCAAGGGCCCGGCGACGTTCGAGGGTCAGGCGAAGCTCCGGCGTGAGCTCGAGATTCAGGTGCAGGACTCCGAGAGCGCTCTCGCGCTGTTCACGGCCCTGGGTTACGAAGTGGTGCGGCGATACCAGAAGATCCGCGAAGAGTGGCGTCTCGGTTCGGAGACGATCTGTCTCGACCATACGCCGATCGGCGATTTCGTCGAGTTCGAGGGCTCCAAGGCGGAAGCGGTCGCCAAGCGTTGCGGCTTCGACGTCGCGACCTCGCTGCGCAAGAGCTATCTCATGCTCTACGAGGACTACATCGCCCAGCATCCCGATGCGCCGCGCGACATGATCTTCCGCGACGGTCAGTAGCCGACCCTCCACCCCGACCTCTCCGACCACCGCGCCTCCGCATCGTGGCTCCCCTCCGCCTGCGCGCGCTCGTCCTCGCGGCCGGCCGCGGCGAGCGACTGCGGCCGCTGACCGCGGAGATTCCCAAACCTCTGCTGCCGGTCGCCTGCCGCCCGCTCATCGCCTGGACGCTCGAGCGCCTGCGCGTCGCGGGTTGTGAAGCGGTCGCGATCAATCTGCATCACCTCGGGCAGAAGATCCGCGACGTTTTCGGAGCGAGCTTCCGCGGGATGCCGATCCACTACTCGGAAGAGCCCGAGCTTCTCGGCACCGCCGGCGCTCTGCCGCCGCTCGTGGACTTTTTCGCCGCCGCCGAGCTCGCACTGGTCGTGAACGGCGACAGCCTGTGCCGCTGGCCGGTCGAGGCGCTGGTTGCCGCTCATCGCCGGAAAAACCGCCCTCAGCCGGTCGCGACGCTTCTCGTGCAGCGCAAGATCGACCCGCGAGAGTTCGGCGGCGGGGTGGCTCTCGAGAACGACGACATCGTCGCCTTTCGCAAAGGCCAGATCGCGCACGAAGCGGCACGCCGGCATCTCGTTTTCGCCGGCGCGCAGGTCTTCGAACCGGCGGTGGTGCAGCGGCTCCGCCCCGGTCCGAACGATCTCGTGAGCGCGCTCTACGAACCGCTTCTTGCCGAGGGCGCCCGCATCGCCGCAGTGGCGACGGAGCGTCTCTGGCACGATCTCGGCACTCCGCAGCGCTACCTCGAAGGCGTGCTCGACTTCGCCTTCCGCGGCTCGCACCAGGCGTTCCGCGTCGTCAAGGGCGCGACGGTCGACGCCACTGCGAAGCTTCGGCGCTCGATCGTCGAGCCGGGTGCCCGCATCGGCGCCGCGGCGCGATTGCGGAGCTGCATTGTGATGCGCGGCGCGGTGATCGGTGAGGGAGCGCGGATGGAACGCTGTCTCGTCGGTCCCGGCGTCGAAGTTGAAAACGGATTCGAAGCGCACGACCTCCTCTTGACCCAAGCGCCCGCCGGCGACGGATCGACGACGACCAGAATCGAGCGCTGACGATGCGCCAGACGACACCTTCCAGCGGTCTTTTCGCGGCGATCCTGCTGACGATGGCTACCGGCGCGCCAGCGCTCGCGCAACTCCCCCTCGCACCTGCCGCACTTCCTGGATTGCGTCTCGCGCCGACGGCTCTCGGTCGCGACGTCTCGCTGCGCGGGCTCTCGGTCGTCGACGACGCCGTCGTCTGGGTGAGCGGCACCTCGGGGACGATCGCGCGTTCGCGCGACGGTGCGCGAAGCTTCGAGACGCGCTCGCCGGTCGAGCTCGCCGACCGCGACTTCCGCGACATCGAAGGCTTCGACGCCCAGCGCGCAGTGGCTCTGGCCGTCGGCGCTCCGGCCCGCATCGTCGCGACGTCGGACGGCGGCGCGAGCTGGCACATCGTCTACCGCAACGAACGCACGGAGAGCTTTCTCGACGGTTTCGACTTCTGGGACGACCGGCGCGGGATCGCGTTCGGCGATCCGCTGGACGGCCGCTTCCTCATCCTGCTCACGGCCGACGGTGGCGAAACCTGGCGCGAGCTCGCCGTCGCCGCTCGCCCGGCAGCGTTTCCGGGCGAGGCGGCGTTCGCCGCGAGCGGTACTTCGATCCGCATCCTGCCCGGCGGCGTCGTCGCTTTCGGAACCGGCGGCGTGCGTTCCCGCGTCTGGGTGTCGGAAGACTACGGCGCGAGCTGGAGCGTTCGCGATGCGCCGCTGCGACAGGGACCCGAATCTGCCGGACTCTTCTCGCTCGCCGGCCACGGCACCGGCGCGCGCGCGGAGTGGCTGGCTGTCGGCGGCGACTACAAGCAGGAGCGCGAGCGCCGCGACGTTGCCTTCGTGACCCGCGATCGCGGCCGGAGCTGGAGCGCGGTCGTTCCACCGCCGGGCGGTTTCCGCTCCGCGGTCGAGCGGCTGCCGCACGGCGGCTGGATCACGACCGGCACGACCGGCACCGATGTCGCGCGGAGCCTCAAGGAAGGGTTTCGACCGCTCGCGCTCGACGGGTGGAACGCCGTGCGCGTCGCGAAAAGGGGAACTCTGGTCGTGCTCGCCGGCAGCGGCGGCCGGATCGCCCGCCTCCTCGAAGAGGTTCCGCCGACGCCCTAGCGGCACCGAGGAGCAACGTCCTGCGTGCCGTCGTCGTTCGCGGCTCAGTTCGAAGCGCGCACGACGATGACGCCGTCCTTCATCACCAGCAGCGGTTTCTCCATCGTGGCGATGTTCTGCAGCGGATCTCCGGCGACCGCGACGACGTCGGCGATCTTCCCCTTCTCGAGCGTCCCGAGTCTGTCGGCGACGCCGAGGAGATCGGCATCGACCGCTGTCGCGGAGCGCAAAGCGGCTCCGGGCGACATCCCCAGCCCGGTCATCAGGGCGAACTCCTTGCCGTTCAAGCCGTGCGGCGAGACCGCCGAATCGGTGCCGAAGGCGATCTTCACGCCGATCTTCAAGGCGCTCTGGAACATCTGCGAGCGGGCCGCGAGCGCCGCTCGCGCCTTCGCCGCGATCGCCGGCGGAAACTTGTCGGCCTGCCCGCCGGTCCACTCGCCGGCGAGAAGCGTCGGCACGAGATAGACGCCTTTGTCCTTCATGAGCTGGAGGGTGTCGGCCTTGATGAACGAACCGTGCTCGAGAGAATCGACGCCGGCGGCGATCGCCATGCGCGCCGCGATGTCGCCGTGGCAATGCGCCGCGGCCTTCCGTCCCCAGTTGTGGGCCTCATCGACGATCGCTTCGATCTCGGCCGCGGTCATCTGCGGCGCGTCGACGGTATCGGAGAGAGAGAGGACGCCGCCCGAAGGCATGAACTTGATGACGTCCGCGCCATATTTGATCTGGAAACGCACCGCTTTCCGGCACTCCTCGGCGCCGTTGCAGACCCCGTTCACCGGTCCGTCCTGCGGCACGCGGCCGGGCGGGAAGGGCGTGCCGTCGCCGTGCCCGCCGGTCGGACCCAGCGCATAGACCGCAACCAGCATCCGCGGTCCGGGAATGAGGCCCTTGTTGATCGCGTTGCGCAGACCGACATCGACGTAGTCGGCGGCGCCGAGGTTGCGCACCGTGGTGAATCCGGCTTCGAGCGTCTTCTTCGCGTAGCTCGCGGCGTAGAACGCCTGTTCAGCGGGAAAACGAAGCAGATCGTCGACGAAATCCTGCGACCAGCTCGCGCCGATCTCGCCCGTGAGATGAACATGCGCGTCCATGAGTCCGGGGAGCAGCGTCGCGTCGCCGAGATCGATCACCGTGACGCCCGGGCCGGCGGCAGGCACGGCGAGACCCGAGCCGGCGTCGACGATGCGGCCGTTCTCGACGATCACGACGCCGTTGGGCCTGGTGTTCGCCGTGGTGGCATCGAAGATCCGCGCCGCCGTGAGGACCGTGCGCATCGCCGGGGCGGGCGCTGCGGTCGCGGGGGCTTCGGAAGTCCTGGAGGCGTCGGAAGTCTGCGCCCGGCCGACGGAAGAAGCGGAGAGTGCGAACAGCAGAGCGAGAGCGAGCGACGGGACGGCGGACGCGCGCGAAGCACGCCGCGAGAGCAACTGACGCATGGGGACTCCTCCTGAGGCCGAATGCTACCCGGTTCAGGAGGAGTACGGCGGAGAGCCCGTTTCGTTCGAGATGCGCTTCGCGATCTCGCAGCGGAAAGAGTGCGGCTCGCCGGAATGGAGGTGCACGCCGTCGCCGCCTTTGAACGGCACCTCCCGGACTTGCGGCAGATTTCCCGTCGGAGTGAGCTGATATTCTCCGCCGCTCCGATGTCTCTTCCGCAACCCCGCCTGCTGGTCTTCGACTGGGACGGCACGCTCATGGATTCGATCGGCACGATCGTCGACTGCACCATGGCGGCGTTCGATTGCCTGGTCGAATGCGGCGACGTCCCGTCGGCCGACCGGCCGCCGGAATCGGCGATCCGCGAGGCGATCGGGCTCGGACTCACTGAAACGATGGAGCGCCACTTCCCGGCCTGGGACGAGGCGCTCGCCACCCGTCTCGTCGAGCACTACCGCCGCCTCTGGCGGGCCGACTTCAAGGACCGGTTCGCACTCTTTCCCGGGTCGCTCGAGACGGTGCGCGAGCTCCACGAGCAGGGCTATCTTCTCGGAGTCGCGACCGCGAAGGGACGTTCTGGCCTCGAGCGCGAGCTCGATCGCAGCGCGCTCCGGCCTTACTTTCACGCCACCCGGACCGTCGATGAAGCGCCGTCGAAGCCGGCGCCGGGAATGCTCCTCGGGATCTTCGACGAGCTCGCCGTCTCTCCCGGCGAGGCGGTCATGATCGGCGATACGTCCTTCGATCTCGAGATGGCGAGGAACGCCGGTTGCCGTGGCGTCGGCGTCCTTTCGGGCGGACAGCGGCTCGAGCACCTCGAACCGTATCTTCCGGTCGTGGTGCTGCCGAGCGTGCGGGAGCTCCCGCGCTGGTTGTCCGGCTCTACCGGCGCCAGCGGCGCCAGCGGCGGCGCTCTGGACTCCCGGATGCAGCCCGCCTCGACCGCCGGCTGAAACGCCCTGCCGCCCTGCGCGGTCCGGCTGCAAGAGACGATTCGGACGGCTCCGGCCGCGCCTTGCATCGCCTCGCGCAGGGGACTAGGCTAGATGCCCCTTTGACGCGAATGCATCCGGCTCTGCGCTAGAAGTCTCTGCTCCCGCCCGACCCCGCGTCGGCCGGGGGCGCCGTTCAACCCTCCAAGAGGAGTCTGCGAAATGACGAGCACGAGAATCACGCCTCCGCCGGTCATCCGCATCGCCATGACGACCGCCTTCGCGGTCGTTGCGTTGACGATGGCCATTGCGCATCCCGCTGAAGCGGCCACGAAGCCGATCGATGCGCGGAACGCCGGGCAGATTTCCGCGGCAGTCGCGGCGCCGGTCAGCGTCAGCTACAACCGCGCGACCGGAGCCGTGAGCTTCCTGCGCGTCGCCGACGGTTCGCAGGCTTCACTCAGCACCGGCAGCGGATCGCGCGACGAACGCGCCCGCTCCTTCTTCGCTTCGCAGTCCTCGCTCTTCGGCATCCGCAGTGCGCAGAGCGAACTGGCGCAGCTCAGCGAGACCGCCGACAACGCCGGGCAGCGGACGATCACTTATCAGCAGTACTACCGCGGTCTGCCGGTCTACGCCGCGCTGCTGCGCGCCCACTTCGACAACGCCGACCGGCTGCACGCCGTAAACGGCGTGTTCGTTCCGGGGATCACGACCGACGTCCAGCCGGCGTTCGATGCCCTGACGGCGTCGCGACGCGCGATCACCTACAGCGGTGTCCGCAACAATGGCGAAGCCGGACTTTCGGCCGGCACGCCGAAGCTCGAGATCTACCGCGTCGGCCTCGACAAGGGCGTCGCGGGTCCGAGCGTTCTGGTCTATGAAGTCGAGGTCTCGAACGGCGGAGAAGTTCACGAGTTCGTCTTCGTCGATGCGCACTCCGGAAAGGTGATCGACTTCGCCCCGGGCGTCTTCGATGCCCTCAATCGCCGCGCCTTCATCGGCACCGACGGCACCGCGCCGGCGAACTCGCCGCAGGCGTGGCCGGCGTCGCCGGACTGGGTCGAAGGGAACGCCATTCCTTCGGGCATCCAGGAGCGCGACAACATGCTCATCTCGACCCAGGACGTCTACAACAATTACAAGGATGCCTTCGGTCGCCTCTCCTACGACGGTCTCGACCACGTGATGGATCAGGCGTACAACCGCGACTATCAGTGCCCGAACGCCTCGTGGAACGGCAACCTGATCTCCTTCTGCCCGGGTTTCACCACCCATGACGTCACGGCGCACGAGTGGAGTCACGCCTACACGTCGTTCACCCACGGATTGATCTACAAGTGGCAGTCCGGTGCGCTCAACGAGGCTTACTCCGACATGTACGGTGAAGCGTTCGACCAGCGCCGGACCCTGTCGGGAATGGTCGACACCGATACGCCGAACAACGGACGCACGGCAGCGGCCTGCTCGACCCTCCAGCTCGGCGTGCCGCGCGAAATCCTGGTGAACTCGCCGGGCGGACTGGCCGGCCTCTATCCCTCAGGTCAGCCGAGCTTCGGTCCGAACGTCGTCAGCCCAGTGACCTCGAACTTGGTGCTCGCGATCGACGACGGTACGACGACGGCAGACGTCAACGACGCCTGCGAGACGACACCCCTGGTCAACGCTGCGGCGCTCGCCGGCAAGATCGCTTTCGTCAATCGCGGTACCTGTTCGATCTCGGAGAAGACCCTTCACGTCCAGGCGGCCGGCGCGATCGCGATGATCCTCGGCAACGTCTCGACGAGCGCCAGCCCGACGCTGCCGTCGAGCGCGGTCTGCGGTACCGTTCCGGACTGTAGCGGCGTCACGATTCCGACGCTGACGCTCAATCTCGCGAACGCCGACCTTTTCCGCGCGCAGCTCGCGACGCCGATCAATGCCACCGGCCGCACGCCGGCGGGAACCAACTTCGACAATTCGGTGCGCTGGCTCATGGGCGAAGATGTCGCCGGCGGTGCGCTGCGCGACATGTGGAACCCGGTCTGCTTCGCGAACCCCGGCAAGATCTCGGACTCGGCGCAGTACGCCTGTGACCCGGGGCTCACCGACAACGGTGGAGTGCACACCAACTCCGGCATTCCGAACCATGCCTTCGCGCTCCTGACCGATGGCGGCACCTACAACGGCTTCACGGTGAATGCGATCGGCATGGTGAAGGCCATGAACCTCATCTTCCGCGCGCAGACGGTCTACCAGACTCCGGCTTCGGACTTCGGCGACCATGCCGATGCTCTCGAGGCTTCATGCTCCGACCTCGTGACCGCGGCGACGTCGCTTCCCGATCCGTGGGGCGGTCCGCCGCAGATCATGGCGGCGGGAGACTGCACGGCTGTCCACCAGGCGATCCTCGCGGTCGAGATGCGCAACGAGCCGACGTTCTGCAACTTCCAGCCGCTGCTGGCGCAGAACCCGCCGGCGCTCTGCGTGACGGGCTTCGCCTACACGACGAAGCTCTACGACTGGGAAGCGGGCGCTTCCGGCTGGACGACGAGTCAGATTGCCGTCACGCCGGGGACGTTCGACGCGACGCCCTGGTCGCTCGACAACTCGCTGCCGGATTCGCGCCCTGGGCAGGCATTCCACGGCAACGATCCGGCGCAGGGCGACTGTGGCGCCGACGATGAAAGCGGCGCTCTGCGGCTCGAGAGTCCGGCGCTCAAGATGCCTTCTGGCGGGATGGTGCCGCGGATCGCGTTCGATCACCAGATCGGCACCGAAGCCTCCTTCGATGGCGGCAACCTCAAGGTGAGCACCGATGGTGGCACCAGCTACGCCGTCGTTCCGGCGGCGTCTTACACCTACAACGCCCCGGGACTGCTCACGGGCCCGCCGACGAACACGAGCCCCATTGCCGGCGAAGCCGCCTGGAACGGCACCGACGGCGGTACGAACTCCGGTGGCACCTGGGGCCGGTCGATCGGCACTCTGAGCGGCCAGGTGGCGGCGGGACAGTCGTTCCGCTTCCGCTTCGACCTCGGCCGGGACGGCTGCGGCGGAACGAATCAGGGCTGGTGGGTCGACGACGTCCGGGTCTACGTCTGTACGCCGGACGAAGGGCTCCTTCTCGACGGCTTCGAGGACGGCAACTCCTCGCGCTGGTCGCAGACGGTTCCCTGACGCCGGCTCGTCGCCGGAGGTAGGTTCCCTGGCGGATTCCGCAGCCAGGAAGATCGGGCCGCTCCCTCGGGAGCGGCCCTTTTTCTTGCCTCGGAGTATCATGCCGATCCCTTGCAGCGTTTCCTCGCACTGGCCCTCCCTCTTACGCTGCTGCTTCTGGCATTGGGCTCGATCGGTATCGCGGCGGCCGGTCTCGGTCCGGATCTCGGGCCGCTCGCCGCCCGCGGCGTCGCCCGCCCCGAGGGGCTCCCGCCGGGCCTGCGTCTCGCCGCGTGGACGTTCGAGGCGATGGCGCTCGTCGCTCTCTTTCTGCTGCTGTGGGGCCGAACGAAGCGGTTCTGGCTCGACGGCCTCGCCGCGGGCGCCTCCGCGTGGACCTTTCGCGGACCGCTGCTCGTTCTTGCGGTCGCTGGCATGACCCGGCTGCCGGTCGCTCCGTTCTGGCAGCTCGCCCGGGAGGCGCTCGTGCTCGACCTCGCGGCCGGTCTTGCGCTCGCGTTCGTGGCGCGGGAACAACTCGGCGACCCGCGATGAAGATCGCCGCCGTCGGGTCGGCGTTTCCGGCGAACTTCTACGATCAGTCGACCCTCATCGCCGCTTTCCGGCAGTACTGGGAAGGGCGCTATTTCAACGTTGAACGGATCGAACAGCTGCATCGGAATGTCCTGGTCGGCGGTCGCCACCTCGCCTTGCCGATCGAGGAGTATCCGGCGCTCACGACGTTCGGTCAGTCGAACGACGCCTGGATCCGCGTTGCCGAAGAGGTCGGCGGACGAGCCATCACATCGGCCGTCGCCAAGTGCGGGCTCGAGCTCACGGACATCGACGCGCTCTATTTCGTCAGCGTCACCGGCATCGCGACGCCGTCGATCGACGCGCGCCTGATCAACCGGCTGGGGCTGCGCAGCGACCTCAAACGGAATCCGATTTTCGGACTGGGCTGCGTCGCCGGCGCCGCCGGGCTCGCGCGCGCGGCCGACTATGTGCGCGCGTTTCCGAACGGCGTCGCAGTGCTCCTCTCCGTCGAGCTCTGCTCCCTCACGCTGCAGCGCCAGGACATTTCGATTCCCAACCTCGTCGCTTCCGGTCTCTTCGGCGATGGCGCCGCGGCCGCGGTCGTTGTCGGGGACGAGCGTGCGCGCTCTCTCGCGCAGCGGGCGAACGCCGCGCCGACCGGACCCGAGATCGTCGCGACGCGTTCGATTTTCTATCCCCATTCCGAGCGCGTCATGGGCTGGGACATCACCGAGACCGGGTTTCAGATCGTGCTTTCGGCCGACGTGCCGAAAGTCGTCGAAGAGCATTTGCGCGGCGACGTCGACGCATTTCTCGCGGAGCGGAACCTGACGCGTGGCGACATCTCCTCGTGGGTCTGTCATCCCGGCGGACCGAAAGTCCTCGAGGCGATGGAGAACGCTCTGGAAACGCCGCCCGGCGCTCTCGAGCTCACCTGGAAGAGCCTGCGCGAAGTGGGGAATCTCTCGTCCACTTCGGTGCTCCTGGTCCTCGAAGCCACTCTGGCCGAGCGCCGGCCCCCGGCGGGGGCACTGGGCATGCTGCTTGCGCTCGGACCGGGCTTCTGCAGCGAGCTCGTGTTGCTCAGGTGGTAGGAACGCGAGTCGGCCGATGGTAGCTTTCGCGCCTGTGACTCTCGCGCCCGGCACCCGCTTCTTCCTCCTTCTCGTCGCCCTGGTGACGATCGAGCGCGTCTTCGAAATGGCGCTCTCGCTGCGCAACGCGAGACGCGCTCGCGCGCTGGGCGCGGTCGAAGGGGAGTCGCGCGGCTTTTACCTTCTGATGGTGGTCGCGCATGTGGTCTTTCTCGCCGCGGGACCGATCGAAGTGCTGCTTTTCGAGCGCCCGTTCATTCCGCCGATCGCGATCGTCGCGACATGGATCGTCGTACTGACGATGGCGCTGCGCTACTGGGCCATCGTCACGCTGGGCGACCGCTGGAATACGCGCGTACTGGTCGTGCCCGGAGCCGCGGCGGTCGCCTCGGGTCCATATCGCTTCGTGCGCCATCCGAACTACGTCGCGGTGGTTCTCGAGGTCGCTGCGCTGCCGCTCGTGCACTGCGCCTGGCTCACCGCGCTTCTTGCCACGGTCGCGAACGCGCTTCTTCTCGTGGCGCGAATCCGCCACGAAGAGCGGGCGCTCGAGGCGACCGGGAACTACCGGGAACGTCTCGCCGGGCGAGCCCGCCTGCTGCCCTGGGGAGAGGCATGACGCGCGCCGAGATCGAAGCCGGCATCCTCGCGGTGGCGCGCGAACATCTGGGTTACGAGGGTGACTTCGAACCGCAACTGCGGCTGGTCGAGGATCTGGGTTTCGACTCGCTGAAGCTCGTGACGCTCGCCGCCGAAGTCGAGAATCGCTTCCGGATCACGCTCGAGCCCGATGAAGAATCCGCCATCGCGACCCTCGGCGATCTCGCGACGATTCTCGCGCAGAAACTCGCCGTCTAGTCTTCCGCCCGTCTCCGCGCACTTTCGAGGGAATGCGACCCGATACGCTGCAGGGCCTCCTTGAGCGCGCTCGCGGCTTTCCGCACAGCGGGCTGCGCCTCATCGATCGCGCCGAGCGCGAAACCTTTCTCTCCTGGGCGGCCATTGCGGAGAGAAGCTCGCGCGTCGCCGGCGGGCTGGCGGCGGTCGGCGTCCGGCCGGGCGAGCGCGTTGCACTGATCTATCCGACGTCGGCCGATTTTTTCTTCGCTTTCTTCGGGACGCTCCTCGCGCGTGCCGTGCCGGTGCCGCTCTATCCGCCCGTCCGTCTCGGACGGCTGGCGGAGTACCACGGTCGAACCGCCGCCATGCTCCGGGCGGCGGGGGCGCGACTGCTGCTTTCGGAAAAGCGCATCGGCGCTCTCCTCGGCGAAACGCTGGCCGCGGCGGATCTCGCTCTCGGCGGACGGACGCTCGACGAGCTGCCCGACGCCACCCCGATGGCGAGTAACGGCGATCCGGAGGATCTCGCCCTGGTTCAGTTTTCCTCCGGGACGACGGTCGAGCCGAAACCGGTGGCGCTCACGCAGCGCGCGGTCCTCGCGCAGGTCGCGGCGCTGAACGCGCTCTGGCCGGAGAAGAGAGAGGAATCGCCGCCGCCGGGCGGGGTCACTGACTCGACGCCGCTGAGCGGGGTAATTGACTCGACGCCGCTGAGCGGGGTAATTGACTCGACGCCGCTCAGCGGCGTTTGCTGGCTGCCGCTGTACCACGACATGGGGCTCATCGGATGCGTGTTTCCGGCGCTCGAGCGGCCGGCGGTGTTGACGTTGTTGCCTCCGGAGGCCTTCGTCGCGCGCCCGGCGCTCTGGTTGCGCGCACTGGCGCGGCATCGCGCGACGATCTCTCCGGCGCCCAACTTCGCGTACGCGCTCGCCACCGAGCGGATTCGCGACGAGGAGCTCGAGGGACTCGATCTGTCGTCCTGGCGCCTCGCCTTGTGCGGCGCGGAGACGGTCGTTCCCGCCGTGCTGCGCGCATTTGCGGAGCGTTTCGCCCGCTGGGGCTTTCGCGCCGAGGCACTGAAGCCGGTCTACGGACTGTCTGAAGCGGCGCTCGCGGTGACGTTCTCCGACCTCGAGCGCCCGTTCACGGCGTTGAGCTTCGACCGCTCGGCGCTCATCGAGCGCGGCGAGGCGAGACGTGAGGAGGACCCCGCGGCGGCGCTCGAGATCGCTTCGGTGGGCAAGCCTCTCGCGGGTTTCCGCATCGAGCTCCGCGACCGTCACGGCCGGGCCCTCGCGCCGGATCGCGTCGGCCGGCTCTTCGTCTCAGGACCCTCGCTGATGCGGGGATATCTCGATCAGCCCGAGGCGACCGCGCGGTCGCTCGTGGCCGGCTGGCTCGATACGGGAGATCTCGGATTTCTTCACGACGGCGAGCTCTTCCTCACCGGACGTGCCAAGGAGATTCTTCTGGTGCGCGGTCGCAACTACGCTCCGGCCGATCTCGAGCTTGCGGTATCCGAGTTGCCGGACGTCCGTCACGGCTGTGTGGCTGCGGCGAGCCATCTCCCGCCCGGCGGGGACACCGAAGCCGTTGTGCTCTTCGTCGAGCACGCGAAGGATGTTCCGGCCGAGCGCTTCGAGCTCCTCCGCACGCGCGCGCGCGAAGCTGTGCTGACGCGCGTCGGGCTGGCCGTCCAGCAGGTCGAGATTCTCGCTCCCGGGACGCTGCCGCGCACGTCATCGGGAAAAATCCGCCGTGGCGAAGCGATGCAGCGATATCTTTCCGGAACCCTGGCGCCTCCGGAACCGACCGGAGCTTTGCGCCTGGCCGCGGCACTCGTGCGCTCGCGGCTCGCAATGTGGAGGAAGCGGCGATGAATGGCGGGGAAGTGATGATCCGGCGTGGCGAGATGGAGGACATCCCGTGGCTCGCGCCGATCGAACGCGCGGCGACCCTGCGCTTCGAGGGGCATCCGGCATTCGATGCCTTCTGGCGACAGAACTTTTCGCCCGATCTCTTCGCGCGGCAGGTCCGCGCGCGCACGCTCTGGGTCGCGACGATCGACCACTCGCCGCCGGTGGGCATGGCCTACACCAGCGAGATCGACGGCATCGCTCATCTCGAGGAGATCGACGTGCATCCGAAGGTTTCCGGACGAGGCGTCGGCAGCCAGCTGCTCGAGGCGGTCGCCGCGATCGCGCGCGTGAGTGGCTATCGCGCGATCACGCTGGCGACGCTCACCGATGTTTCCTGGAACGCTCCGTTCTACGCCAAGCGCGGCTTTCGCATCCTGCGACCGGAGGAGCTCACCCCCGGCCTCGTCCGCCTGCAGCAGCGCGAAGCGATGGGCGGTTTCCCCATGCACCTGCGCGTCATCATGCGGCGGGAGCTGCGCTAGGCGCCGGATCGGGCCCCTACCAGCGCAACAACGACGAGGCTAGCGCGGAGTCTGGATCAGAGCTGGAGCCGACCGAGCGCCGTCGGCGCCTCTTTCGCGACGAAGGCGCGGAAGGAGCTCTGCCGCGCTTCGATTTCGGCGGCGAGCGCGATGAACTCCGGCAGCGGATGCAGGCTGGCGATCGCGGCGTCCTTGCGCATCCACGGCGCATCCCAGAAGCCGAGCGCCGCGGCCTTCCGGATCCAGTCGAGGGCGATCGTGGAATTGCCGAGCAGGGCGTGCACCTTGGCGATCCAGAACGTGAAGGTGCCGTCGGCAGCGGCGCCCGGCTCGGCCGTCGCTAAAAGCTCACGGCAGCGCGCTCCCTCCGAGGTCAGCCCTTCCGCCGCAAGAACGAAAGCCAGACAGCACTGGGCGATCGGATCGGCGGGATCGAGCGCATAGGCCTGCTCGATCCAGCGCCGGGCTTCGGCGCGCTCGCCGGCGTACCAGGAGGCGATTCCGCGCCAGTAGTTGTAGTGGGCGAACTTCGGCCGCCGCTCGACGAGCGCCGTCGCTTCCGCGCGCGCCTCCTCGAGACGATCCTGGTAGATCAGTACGGACAGTCGCCGGATCGAGAAGGCGAAGCGGTCGTCGAGCTCGGCGGCGCGCTCCTGCGCGGCGAGCGACGCCGTCCACAGTCCGGTGTTCTTGAACAGATACGACAGGCCGTCCCAGGCCCCGGCGTGCGCGGGCGCTCGTTCGAGGGTGCGGGCGAAGTCGAGGAAAGCGCGTTCGTTCTCGCCCCGCTCTAGATGGATGAGGCCGAGCACCGTGCGGGCTTCGACCGATCCCGGCTCGAGCTCGAGAGCCTCCGAGACCGCCTCTTCGGCGCGCGCGTAGAGCTCGACATCGCCGGCAAACTCCGCGCTCTCGGCGTCGTGGCGCCCGAGCCGGATCAGCAGCTCGGCGCGGCGGGTCGTCGCCTCCTCGGGCGAGAGCTTGCCGGCGAGCTCGAGCGCCTTCGCGAGCAGCGGCCGCGCGTCGCGTGGGTTGCGCGAGCCGGCGAGCTCCGCCGCAGCGAGGCACTGCTCGATCGCGCGCGGGAAATCCCGTCCCCGTTCGAAGTGCAGCGCGAGGGCGACGCGCATCGATTCGAGGTGGCTGGCGTGGAACGCCATGAGCGCCTCGGCCGCCGCGAGGTGCGCTGCGGCACGACGCTTGGGCGCGAGCGCGTCGTAGAAAGCGTGCTGGTAGAGCGAGTGCACGAAGCGATAGCGCTGGATGGAATGCCCTCCCGCGAGCTCGACTTCGTCGATCGGCTCGACCAGGTGGTGTGTCGCCTGCAGCGCGCGCAGACGCTCCTCGATTTCCATTTCGTCGCGACCGGAGAGTCGAGCGGCGACGGCGGCGGTGAATTCGAGGCCTTCGACGCTTGCCGCCGAGAGCAGCCGCTGATCGGAGTCGTCGAGCCGGTCCACTTTCTGGCGGATGAGCGCCACGATTCCTTCCGGAACGATGCGCTCCATCGAATCGAGCGAGCGCGCAAGAATCACCTGATCTCCGTCGCGCGTGACCGCGCCGGACTGCAGAAGGTGATTGAGAACGTTCAGAAGGAAAAGCGGATTGCCCTCGGTCCGGCGCAGGGCGAAGGCCACGAGCTCGGGCGGCGGCGGCGCGCCGAGCTCACGCCGCAGGAAAGCCTCGACCTCGCCGGCAGCAAACGGCGCGGGCGAGATCTCGCTCCACGGCAGACTCCCGCGCCCGAGGTGCGCGAGCGCCGCGCGCAGCGGATGGCGTTGGGCTTCGACTTCGGCCGGGCGATAGGTGCCGAGGAGCAGAAGCCTCAACCCCTCGAGCCGCAGGGTGAGATGCACCAGCAGATCGACGCTCGCCGGATCGGCCCACTGCAGATCCTCGAGCAGGAGGACGAGCGGACGGTCGGCGGTCGTCGCTTCGACGAACGCCGCGAACTCGCGCGGCATGCGGTCGCGCGAGCGCATGCCGGCAAGCGTCTCTCCGGCGCCGGCCTCGACTTCACTCGCGACCCCCGGCAGATGGAGCGCCCAGGTCGGCGCGAGATCGAGGAGGCGGGGCAGGAGCAGCGTGCGCTCGCCGCCGGCGAGGAGATTGCCGAGCGCATCGAGAAACGGCGAATACGCTTCGGCGGAGCCGAAGTGCTCCGGCGATCGTCCGAGCGCGATCCGCGCGACCGGGACAGTCATTCGCGCCCGCCGCAGGAAGGCGTGGGCGAGGGTCGACTTGCCGGCGCCCGGTTCGCCGGCGATGGTCACCAGTTGACCGCTTCCCGAGCTCGCCGCCTGCAGCAGTTCCTGGAGCAGAGCGAGCTCTTCGCCGCGTCCGATCGGCTCGCTGGGAGCTCCGGTCGACCGGTCGCGCAGGGCTCGGCGCACGCGCAAGGCGCTCGACGATGAGCCGGCTGCAGCGAGTCCGTGGCCCGGCATGCCGGACCTGGACGTTCCGGCGCTGCCCTGTCCGGAGATCGCAAGCGGCATTGCGCTCTCGAGCGTCGTCTCGGCGAGCGCCGCGGCGAGGGCGGCGTGGAATTCGCCCGCCGTCGCCGGACGGGCATCCGGATTCTTCGCCAGCGCGCGGAGCACCGCGCCCGAGAGCGCTCTCCCGAGCCGCGGTGCGAGCGCCTGCGGCGGCAGCGGTTCCTCGGTGAGGTGAGCGAGCAGGACCTCCTGCGCCGTGCCGCGGCGGAACGGAACCTGACCGGTGAGCAGTGTGTAGGCGATGACGCCCAGACTGTAGATGTCGCTCGCGGTTCCGGCGGGGCGGCCTTGGCACTGCTCCGGGCTCATGTAGAAGGGCGAACCGATGGCGTGGCCCGCCGTAAGACCGGGATCATCGCTGTCGAGCATCCGCGCGAGGCCGAAATCGGCGACTTTCGCGACCGTGCCGGCGAAAAGGATGTTGCCCGGCTTGAGGTCGCGATGCACGATCCCCTGTCGATGCGCGCTGTCGACGGCCGCGACGATTCCGGAAAGGAGAGCGACCGTCGCCGTCGGGGAGAGAGCGTCCGCGGTATTGCCGGTGTCCGCGGCGGCGGCGATCCGGTCGGAGAGGGCGCCGCCGTCGCAGTATTCCATCGCGAGGTACGGCTCGCCCTCGTCGGTGCGTCCGAAGTCGAACACCGTGACGGCGTGCGGATGAACGAGGACACCGGCGGCGCGTGCTTCGCGGCGAAAGCGCGCCAGCGCGACCGGCGAGGGGAAGAGCTCCGGGTGCAGGACCTTGATCGCAACCGTCCGGTCCATCTCCTCGTGACGCGCGCGATAGACCACCCCCGCACCGCCCTCGCCGACGCGTTCGAGAATCCGATAGCGCCGATCGAGCAGCGTCTGCAAGCGTGGATCTCTCTCGGTCACGACGGCATCGCCCCCAGTTCGCGCAGTTCTGCAGCGATCGAATCGAGCGTAACACGGGGGAATAGAATGGCCGGGCGATGATCCTGGGAAAGCGCGTCTGCGTCGTGATGCCGGCCTACAACGCGGAGTCGACGCTCGAGCGGACATTCCGCGAGATCGACCGTGAGATCGTCGATCGCATCCTGCTGGTCGACGATGCCTCCGGCGACGATACGGTGGCGATCGCGCGGAAGCTCGGCATCGAGACCTACCTCCACCCGGCGAACCGCGGCTACGGCGCCAACCAGAAGAGCTGTTATGCGGCGGCCCTCGCCGGTCCGGAGGAGATCATCGTGATGCTCCATCCGGACTACCAGTACACCCCGCGTCTGGTGCCGGCCATGGCGGCGATGATTGCCTACGGTGAATACGACGTGACCCTGGGCTCGAGGATTCTGGGCGGCGGTGCGCTCGCCGGCGGCATGCCGCTCTACAAGTACATCTCGAATCGCGTTCTGACGCTGGTCGAGAATCTGCTCCTCGGGCAGAAGCTCTCGGAGTACCACACCGGCTTTCGCGCCTACCGGCGAGAGGTTCTCGAGCGCCTTCCACTGACGGAAAACTCGGACAATTTCATTTTCGACAACGAGCTCCTCGTGCAGTGCTTCGCCGCAGGCTTCCGCATCGGCGAGATCTCCTGTCCGGCAAAGTATTTCCCCGAGGCCTCGTCGATCTCCCTGCTGCCTTCGCTGCGCTACGGCTTCGGCGTGCTGCACGTGGCTCTGGCGGGTTTCCTCGCCCGCACCGGGCTCGCGCGGCCGCGTTTCCTGCGCTTTGCCGGCGAGCCGCCGGAGCTCCGGCGATGAATATTCACGAGCCACCGGAAGCGTCGCCGCCGTCGACCGGTCCGGCACAGGATGTCGTTGTCGTCGGTGGCGGCCCGGTCGGTCTCGCGAGCGCCATCGCCGCGCGGCTCCGCGGATTGACGGTCCTGGTCGTCGATCGCCAGCGTCCGCCGATCGACAAAGCCTGCGGCGAGGGCCTGATGCCGTCCGGTCTCGCGGCCCTCCGGGCGCTCGGCGTCGCACTTCCTGCGCGCTCGATGCCGTTTCGTGGAATTCGCTACGTCTCCGACGGGTGCGTCGCCGAAGCCGCCTTCCCGGACGGTCTCTGCGGCCGTGGCGTCCGCCGCACCGAGCTCGCCGCGGCGCTCCACGAGCGTGCGATCGCGGTGGGAGTCACCTTCGAATGGGGCGTTCGCGTTCTCGCCGCCGGCAGCGGCGAGGTGCGTTCCGCGGACCGTGTCTGGCCCTGCCGCTTCGTCGTCGGTGCCGATGGCCTGCACTCGCATCTCCGGCGCGACAGCGGACTGGAGCGCGCGGGTCGCGCCCGTCGCAGCGGTCCGGGCGAGCGCAGCCCAACGCCCGGGCGCAACGCCCGCTTCGGCGTGACCCGGCATCTGCGTCTCGCGCCCTGGTCCGATCATGTCGAGGTGACGTTCGGCGATCGCGCCGAGGTCTATGTGACGCCGCTCGCCGCCGACGAGATCGGCGTCGCGATTCTGTGGAGTGGCGGAAAGGGCGGATTCGACGAGCTCCTCGCGTCGCGGATTCCGGCGAGCTTCGCGCAGCGCATTGCCGGAGCGGAGGCGCTCGGTCGCGATCGTGGCGCCGGGCCTTTTCTGCAACGCACGCGCGGGACGGTCTCCGCCGGCAGGCGGCTGGCGCTCGTCGGCGACGCGGCGGGTTATGTCGACGCCCTCACCGGCGAAGGGCTTTCGCTCGGGTTCGAGAGCGCGCTCGAACTCGGTGAAGCTCTCGCACTGGGAGACCTCGGGGTGTACGCCCGGCGCGCCGCGAACCTCGCGGCGCTACCGCAACGATGGACGTACCTTCTGCTCGCGCTCGCGCGCCGCCCGGCGCTGCGACGGCGCCTGGTCGCGGCGCTTTCGGCGGATCCGGTTCTGTTCTCGGGCTTCCTCGGCCTCCTCGGCGCACGGCGCCCCTTCGCCGGACTGCCGCTCGCCCGATCTCTGCGCCTCTGCAGCCGGCTTGCCTGGCCGCTCCCGGCCGCAATGGCGGCCCGTCCGGCGACCTGCGCTTGAAGTTTCTCGACGCACTGGTCGCAGCCGTCCTCCGCCGACGGCGGTTCGTTCTGGCGTTTTTCGCGCTCGCCGTCGCAGCCTTGCTGCCCGGTGTCGCACGCCTCCAGAGCGACAACTCTCCCGAGGTCTTCTTTCTCGCCGGATCGAGCGATCTCGCGAGCTATCGCGACTTCGTCGCCCGCTTCGGCACGGGGCACGGAGTGCGGATCGTCCTCGGCGGAACGCAGCTGTGGAGCGCCGATGGGCTCGCTTTCCTCGACCGCCTCGAGCGCGAGATCGCCGGCATTCCGGGAGTGCAGAGCGTCAACGGGCCGGTCGGTCACCATCGCCGGGAGCTCGTCACGTTTCCGCCGACGGATCCGGCGGGTTTTCGTGCCCTCCTCCGCGCCAACGATCTCGATCGCGCGCTGGGATTCGTCACCGCGAGTGGAAGTGAGCTCTCTCTCGTCGTCGAGCTCGCGCCGGGTCAGGGTAGAGAGCAGGAGGCGCTCCTCGCCGAGCTCGAGCGCCGGACGGCGTCGCCACCGGCGGGTGTGAAGGCGTCCGTCGTCGGCGCGGCAACGCTCGAGCGCGCGCTCGATGAGTCGGCGCGCGAAGTCGGTCAGTTCTACTTCCCGTTACTGCTCATCCTCTCCGCACTGCTTCTGGCGGCGATGTTCCGCGAGCTCGCAGCGGTCGCCGTGCCGCTCGTTTTCGTCGCCGCGGTGGAGCTCCCTGTTCTCGGCGCCATGGGCTACGGCGGAGTGAAGTTCAACCTCGTCCTCGCCATCCTGCCGCCGATCCTCTTCGTCATCGCTCTGGCCTCGGCCGTTCACATCATGATGCGGTGTCGCGACATCGAGGCCGAAGGACTCGACGCGGTCGAAGCCACGCTCGCGACCTACAAGGACAAGAGTCGGGCGCTCCTCTGGACGACGGTCTCGACGCTCGCCGGCTTTCTTTCGCTCGCGGCGACTCCCGTTGCGCCGATCCGCACGCTCGGCCTCTGGTCCGGCGTCGGCCTCGCCTTCACGGGCATAGCGGCGTTTACCCTCCTTCCCTGCCTGCTCGCGATGACGATGGGGCGGCGAACGAATCTGCCCGAACGCGTTCTCGAGCGGAGGTTGCAGCAGCTCGGCCGGCGCTTGACCGATCTCGCCGCGGATCATCGCCGTACGGTGCTCCTCATCTACGGCGGTCTCGCGCTGCTCGCGGTGACCGGTTTGCCGCGGCTCGTGGTGGCGAGCAACGCGCTGCACTATCTCGCGCCGGATCATCCCGCACGCGCCAGCATCGAAGCGGTCGAGGCCGAGGGGATCGGGCTGTCGTCGATCGAGCTCGTCCTGTCCGTTTCCGGCAGTTCTGCGGCGGGGGAGGGCGCGGGTTTCCGCGACCCCGAACGGCTCGATCAGCTCGCCCGGTTCGCCGCGGAACTTCGCCGGCTGCCGGGCCTCTTCTCGGCAGTTACGGCGACGGATCTGCTGGACGACATTGGGCGCGCCAGCCCGATGGCGCGCGCCTTCACTCCCGCGGAGCTCCGGTCCCGTCTGCTGCCGCTGGTCGAGAGCGACGCCGCCGGGCGCCGTGCGCTCGAGCGCTTTCTCTCACCGGACGGCACGCGCGCACGCCTGACCCTCTTCGTTCCGACGGTGGGCTACGAAGCCGTCGACCCGCTGATCGCCGAAGTGCGACGAGTGGCCGCGACGACGCTTCCGGGCGCGGCGGTCGTCGTCACGGGCCAGTTCCCGCTCCTCCTTGCCATGCAGCGCTACCTCATCTCCACGCTCGCGATGTCGCTGATCCTCACGTTACCGGTGCTGGCGCTCACGTTCTACATCCTGCTCCGCGACGCGCGCGGCACGTTTTACGCGTTGGCGCCGAACCTCTGGCCGGTGCTGCTCATCCTCGGTGGCATGGGCTGGTTCGGGGTGCCGCTCGACATCGCGACGGTGATGGTCGCCTCGATCACGCTCGGGCTCGTGGTCGACGACACCATCCATACGCTGGCGCACTATCGCGAGCTCCGTGTCGAAATGGGAGAGCGCGCCGCGGTCGCCGACCGGATGGAAAAGACCGCCCCGGCCTATCTGCTGACGGGCATCATCCTGTCGTGCGGATTCGGCGTCTGCGCGCTCTCCAACTTCGCGCCGACTGCGCGCTTCGGGGTTCTCTCCGGCGTCGCGATCGTGATCGCCGTCATCGCCGACTTCACGCTCGTCCCGGCGCTCTTCGGCCAGGACCGGCCGACGGAGACCGCGGAGCTCCCGGTCAGTCCCAGGCGTTGAAGTTGCCGCTCTCGAAGCCGTTCGAGAACAGTCCACCGAGGTACTCGAGTCGAACGACGTAGGTTCCCGTGCCGCCACGGAGCTCGACCTTGTAGCCGGAGTTGAACTCCTCGGTGTCGACGTTGTGCCAGTTGACGATCGAAATCGCCGGGTTCGCCGGAGTGATCGGGCGGATCCGCAGTGCGCCCGCGGTGATCACTCCCGCGGTGACGCTCGGCGTCGCCGGAACGTTGACCTGAAAGACCGCGGTCACGCCGCCGGCCGCGCTCCAGTTGTCCGTCACCGTCAGGCTGGTCGAATCGAAGTCCAGAGCGCGCTGCCAGTTGCTGATGACCCCGGAAGATGCATACGCCGGAGTCAGATTGGCGGCGACGTGCAGCACGCCGGCGCTGTCGCTGACGGTCATCGACGAAGTGCTCTCGGTCTGCGGAATCGTCGCGCTGCCGTTCAGGAAGCGGAGAGTGTTGTGGATCTCGGTTCCCTGTTCGATGCCGCTGTGGCTCCAGATGTTTTCCGTCACCGCCAGCCAGTCGTTGTGGAAGTAGTTGAATGCGCCCTGGTCCTGATGGGCGTGCGATTCGACGTACGGCCCCGCGACGAAGGAGATCCATGGCGAGTCCGTCGCCCAGCTGCGGCGCGCGAAGAGGTGCCCCGCGCCGGTCGCATGATGAAAGAGCGCCGTGGGTTGCGTCTGTGTCGAGCCGGCCGGCAGGAGGTCGTCGCGGAAGTTGAAGCCCGACGTCATCTCGTCGACCGCGATGTGGTGCAGCCACCAGCTCGCGCGTGCGGCGACGGCGGTGCCGCCGGGCGCGGCGGTCATGGCGCGGGCTTCGAGCACCAGGTTGCGGTGATAGTCGTAGAGCGAGGGATAGGACTCGCGCGAGAGATCGCCGATCGGCGCGTAGCGATCGAGCGTCGGTACCGTTCCGTGAATCCAGTAGTCCAGAGTGTCGGCGAGATGCGTCGATTGGGCGCCGAGATCGGCGTGCGTCGGCGTCGAGTCCTTCCACAGGCGGTAGATCTCGAAGAGCCGGCCGAGAGCGACGCCATAGCCGGTGCCTTCGCGGCTCCCGCCGCCGGGCAGCGCCTGGAAGTAGGAGACCAGAGCGGGCAGCTTGGTGTTCGCGAGGTAGTCGATCCAGTTCTGCCGGTCGCCGGCGAAGCCCCAGTACATCGTCGCTTCGAGAAAGCTGTAGTGATAGTTGTTGCCGGGGTTGTCGACCGACCAGCCCGACCAGGGAAAAGGGTGCCCGCCCCAGCTCGCCGTGGCGTGGTTCCAGACATTGAAGACCGCCTGATCGGCGTAGGCCGCCCAGCGGGTGCGCTGCGTCGGGGTGAGCAGCGGATAGCACCAGTCGTAGACCAGCGCCACGTCGCGCAGCATTCCGCCGACCGCGAGATAGGAGTCGCCGGCGATCTCGGGGCTCTGGCTGCTGGCGATCGCCGCCTCGGCGGCGGTCACCTGATCCTCCACCCAGGAGATGGCGAGCGTCGCATACTGCGGCTGGCCGGTCAGCTTGTACATGTAGACCGCGTCCGTGGCGGAGAAGGCATAGCCCGGGTTTCCCCCGACCGCCTGATCGACGAAGCTCTTGAAACGCGCGTAGGCCGGCGATCCGAGGTCGACATACGCCAGCGAGAGACCGATGTCGGCCCGGACCGGTTCGGCGAGGAGCGGCGCTGCCGCGACGAAGACGGCCACCAGCCAGTGTTTTCTCATGACAGTAAGGCGGATTTTGTGGCGCTCGAGGGACGCGGGCTGTGCAGGAGGCAACAGGGGCGGAGGCCTCGCCGCAGAAAACGCCGCAGCAGGCTAGCCAGCGCCCGGACGATGACGGAGAATGAGCCGGTTCCCACTCTTCGGAGGACCTGACCCGATGGCCCGCAGCCGGATCTGCACGTTCGCTTTTGCCGCCTTCTGGACGATCGCCACGTCGGCGTCAGCGGACGTCTCCGGTCTCGTCCGGGTCGAAGGCAGCGGAGAGCCGGGAACGCCGATCGCCGGGGCCTACGTTCACATCCAGGCCGACTTGACGACTCCCGGCACTTTCTCCGCCGCCGACGGCAGCTTCACTCTCACCGGCATCCCGCCGGGCCTGGTCTTTCTCGCGGCGTCGATTCCCTATCTGCGCAGCGCGCCGCAGAACTTCATCATCGGTGGCGCGACGGCCGCCGACGGAGATACCGGCATCGACATCCGCATGGAAGAGATGTCGACGACGAACGATCCGAGCTACGTGCCGCCCGATGTTTCCGAGTGCGGTGCCTGCCATTTCGAGCGTTACAAGCAGTGGACGACCTCGCACCACGCCTACACGGCGCAGAACAAGTGGGTGCTCGATCTGTTCTCGGGAACGGGGACGCCCGGCGGGAGCGCGGGCTATGTCTTCAAGAACAGTCACGATCCGGGCGAAACCGGCTTCTGCGCCACCTGCCACGCGCCGATGCAGGACCTGCAGGATCCGCGGCCCGAGGGCGTGCCGCTCGACGAGGCCACGGAACCGAACGGCGCCCAGGGCGTGATCTGTGTCACCTGCCATCAGATGGATTCGATCGACGAGTCGCACATCAATGCGCTCCATCACCGCGGCAAGGCGACCTACCGCTTTCCGGTTCCATCGAAGGGCGCCTCGACGGCCTCGTACGTCTGGGGACCGATGAACGACGTCACGTTCTCGTTGATGAGACCGTCCTACTCGCTGCTGCACACGAAATCCCAGATCTGCGCCTCCTGCCATCAGTACCACAACCCGACGACCGACGCCCCGGGGCAGAACACCTTCCTCGAATGGCAGAGCTCGCCGTACGGCACGCCCGGCCCGAACTACAAGGTCTGTCAGGACTGCCACATGCCGAACCTCGCGGGCGAAGGCGAGAACTGCGAATTCGGAGCGCCGACACGACAGAGCGCGCAGCGCCACGCGCACACGTTCATCGGCTCGACGCCGCAAACGCTGTCGGCGAACATCGCGCTCACGAGCAGCGCCGCGCAGCTGCCGTCCGGAAACGTCAAGGTCACGAGTTCGATCGACAACTTCGGCGCCGGGCACGACTTCCCCACCGGGATCTCGATCCGCAACGCGATGCTGTGGATCACGGCGACCCTCAACGGGCAGCCGCTCGCGCAGGTCTCCGGTCCGAAGATTCCGTTCTGGGGCTCGGACGACGTCCCGGGCGATCAGCCGGGCGATCTCGCCGGTCAGCCCGGCAAGGGCTTCGCGAAGGTGCTGCAGGGGCGGATCAACGGGCAGGGGCCGGTGGTGATGCCGGTCCTGTTCATCGATGCCGAGAGCGTTTTCTCGCTCACCACGATCCCCTCCGGAACGATTGACACGACCGAGGTCGAGTTCGCCGTGCCGCCGGGGACGCCCGCGGGATCGAACGTCGAGGTCACCGCGGTGCTTCTCTATCGTCGCGCCTGGCGCGCCCTCGCGGTCACCAAGGGGTGGACAGTGACCACGCACGGCGACCCGATCGAGGTCGAGGTGGCGCGCAACGAAGCGACGATCGTGGTCGAAGGTACCGGCGGTGTCATCGAGATCCCGGCGCTTTCTCCGACCGGGCTCGCGACCGCCGCAGCGCTTCTCGCGGCTGCCGGCTGGTTCGTTCTGCGGCGTCGCCGCGCAGCGCGCTAGCCGCGCTGCGCGGCCGAGCGCCCGTCAGGGGAGGGTCGGCGTCCAGTCGTCGGTGAGGCCGCTCTCGAAACCGTCGCGGAAGAGCAGACCGGCGAGAAGCAGGTCGATCGACGCCATCGCGTCGATGCGGCCGAAGCCGAATGTATTGTTCGGATAGACCGTCGCGGAGAGTCCACCGCAGACCTGGGCGCTCGAGGTGAGATGCACAGCGCCCTCCCGGATGAGCTCTTCGATCCGCTCGACGTTGCCGGCAAGAGCCGGTTCAGCGGAGATCAGCAGCGCGACGAGCCCGACGACGTGCGGACTCGCCATGCTGGTGCCGCTGAAGGAAGCAAAACCACCGCCGGGAACCGAAGAGCGGACGTTGCTTCCGGGAGCCGCGATGTCGGGCTTGCGGCGATTGCTGCCGTCGACGGTGACCGGCCCGCGACTCGAGAAGGACGAAATGGAGTCGCTGATTGTCGTCGAGCCGACGGTGAAGATGGCGTCGTAGATCGCCGCCGGTGTGCTGACGCTCGAACAGCCGGAGCCGCTGTTGCCTGCCGACGAGACCGGAACGATCCCGGCGGCGCGGACGCTCTCGACGACGAGGCGCATCGCTTCCGTCGCGTTGGCGTCACAACCCTCCGCCGCGGGGCAGCCCCAGGAGTTGTTGATCGCATCCGGCGCCTTCGCTGGATCGGGGTTGGCATTCGCGAGATCTGTCGGGGCGATCATCCACTGCCAGCATTCGGTGTACGTCGCGGGAGTGCCGTTTCCCTGATCCATGTTGCGGCAGCCGATCCATTTCGCCTGCGGCGCCATGCCGATCTGATTTCCGCTGTTGTCGTCGCCGACCATCGTGCCCATCGTGTGCGAACCGTGATCGACGTCGTCGCACGGTTCGGTGTGATTGCCTGAACAGTCGCCCGTGCTCGAGTGAATCGCGTCGTGCCAGTTGAAGTTGTGGTCCGCCGTCGCGCCGTTCCAGCCGCGATAGTGACTCTTGAGCGCGAGGTGAGTCCAGTCGTAGCCCGTGTCTTCGCCCGCGACGACCGCGCCCTGACCGGAATAGCCCAGGGCCCAGACGGCGGGAGCGTTCACGAGAGAGATGTTCCACTCGACGGCATCGATCGCATCGAAGGTTTCGGGGAGGAGAGAGTCCGGCAGCTGGCCGCTCCGCGAGCGCTCCCCGGCGACGACGGGATTGGCTGCGATTCCGCGCACATCGGAGCGCGCGGCGAGAGTGGCGACGAGATTCGCGTCGCCCTTCGCCCAGATGAGATTGGCGACCCAGTACGAGCGGTGCTCGACGCCCGCAGCGGCGAGAGTCGCGAGAACCGGCGACTGCGATCGCGCCGCTGTCTCCCGCAGACGCTCGACGACGAAGCGGCCTTTCTCGGCTTTCGTCGACAACCGTGCCGCACCCGAGAGGTCGGCCTGCTCCTTCATGACGATGAGGAATTCGCTCGTCCCCGCGCTGCCCGGCGCAGATGGCGCAGATCGTGTCGACCGCGTCGATCGCGTCGATCGCTGCATTGCGTCGAGCACCCAGGGGTCCACGTTTGCGGGTGCGACTGCCTGTGCAGGGGAGAACGCCGGAAAAGAAAACAGCAGCGACAAGAAGGGAGCGACGGGACGGATCGTCCGGAGACGAAGGAAGCGACGAGACAGCGGCATGGAATATCCTCGCAGGATCTCTCGCGGAGCGTAGCACCGGCCGAGGTTCCAGGGGCCCTGGGGAAACCGGCATTGGCCCGCGCTTTCGGCTGCGGTAAAGTGTCGGCTACCTTAGGCCAGTAGCTCTGTGACGACGGTTCCGTGCAGTAGTTCCACCCGTCTCTCTTTGCAAGGAGCAGAAATGAACCAGAGGTATCGCTGTCTCGCCGCATCCGCCCTTCTCCTCTCGGTCGCAGGCATCACCTCGGCGTTGACCGTGCCGCAGGCTTCGCCCCTCGCGGACAAGGAAGTCCGCCTGGCCGGCCTCGCAACCGAGCCCTCGCTCAAGTCCGTTTCGGAGCTCGAGTCCGCGGTCGCCGGCCGACTTTCCGACGATCTCGCGCGCCTCGGGCTGGACTCCCGCTACGCCTTCATCGACGCGAGAGGAGGCCAGTGGGCCACGCTCTGGCTGAGCGCGCCCCTCATTCCGGGTGACGGCGTCGGCAACGACCTCACCTGGGCCGCTCTCGGAGAGAGCCAAGCTCCGGCGAAATCCGAGCTGGGTCTTTCCGCCTGGAACGGGCTCGTCCGCTACCTCGACGCGCACCGGGCGGAGCTCCGCATCCCGGCCGAAGAGCTGACGCCGAGGACCAGCGTCGACGAAAGCGGCGACTTCATCCAGATTCGCGGCCTGCGTCAGGTGAACGGCGTGCCGGTGCGCGGTTCGAGCCTCGTGGCGACGGTCAGCCACGGCAATCTCATTCTTCTCGGCGCCGAGCAGTGGGGCAAGATCGACGTCTCGACGGAGCCGTCGATCTCAGCGAGTGAGGCGATGAATCTCCTGGTGGCGCACCTCGAAGCGTTCACGCCGTCCGGCTATAGCGCGAAGCCGCACCTCGAGCTGCTGCCGGTCGGCGTCGACGGCGCGCCCGGCCACGGCTACACGCACCGGCTGGCATGGATCGTCGAGCCGCAGTTCGCGGGTCGCAACGAGAGCTACGAGGCCGCGATCGATGCGCACAGCGGCGAGGTCCTTTTCTTCCAGGACATGAATAGCTACGCCACGCGCAACATCAATGGCGGTGTTCTCCCGGCCTCGAACGACGGACAGGTTCCGGACGGCGTCGAACAGCCGGGATATCCGATGCCTTTCGCAACCGTGACGCACACGAGCGGCACGGCCAACGCCGACTCCGGTGGCAACATCTTCGGCGTCACCGGCAACATGACCACCCAGCTCGTCGGGCCTTACATCAAGATCGTCGACAACTGCGGCGCCGTCAACCAGAGCAGCGCCAGCGGCGATCTCGAGCTCGGCGTCAGTGCCGGCACCGACTGCGCCATTCCGAGCGGCGCTTCGGCGGGCGACACGCATGCCTCCCGCACCGGCTACTACGAGCTCAACCGGATCAAGGAGATGGCTCGGGGTCAGTGGAGCGCCGGCCCGGCCAGCACCTGGCTCAACGCCCAGCTCACCTCCAACATGAACATCAACCTGACCTGCAATGCTTTCTGGAGCAACACCAACTTCACGGTGAACTTCTACCGTTCGGGCGGCGGCTGCTTCAACACCGGCGAGCTCGCCGGCGTGTTCGATCACGAATGGGGCCATGGACTCGACTTCAACGGCACCGCGAACGGCGTCTCGACTCCCGGTGAAGGCATCGCCGACGTCTATGCGGCGCTCCGCCTCGACAACTCGTGCGTCGGGCGTGGCTTCACCACAGATCTCTGCGGCGGCTACGGCGATCCCTGCACAGTCGCGTCGGGTTGCACCGGCATCCGCGACATCGACTGGGCGCACCGCACGTCGGCCATTCCGCATACCCTGACTTGGGCGAACGGGAACGCCCAGTGCCCCAGCAGCAACGTCCACTGCCGCGGCGCCCTCTACGCCGAAGCGATCTGGGATCTGGCGAAGCGCGACCTGCCGCTTCTGGGCATGGACGCCAACACCGCGATCGAGGTCGCGACGCGGATCGCCTTCATGGGTGCCGACAACGTCACGACCTGGTTCGGGACGACCGTAGGCACCGCCGGCTGCGCCGCCACCTCCGGCTATCAGCAGTTGCTCGGCGCCGACGATGACAACGGCAGCCTCGCCGACGGAACGCCGCACATGACGTCGATCGCCAACGCGTTCAATCGCCATGAGATCGGGTGCGCGACACCCGCCGTGACGGTCAGCGGTTGTGCCGGCGGTCCGACGGCAGCGGTCACGGCGACCATCAGCCCGAACGACACCGCTGCGGATATCTCGTGGCCGGCCGTGCCGAACGCGACGCGCTACAAGATCTATCGCACGGAAGGCGAGTTCGGCTGCAACTTCGGCAAGGCGATGGTCGGCACGACGAGCTCGCTCTTCTTCCACGATGCCGGGCTGAAGAACGGCCGGCTTTACTCCTATGTCGTCGCGCCGTTCGGGGCGAGCGACGCCTGCATGGGCGCCGCGAGCAGCTGTTTGAATGTCACGCCTTCCGCGGGACTCGGCGCCGCGAACAGCGCGGTCTCGATCTGCACCGGCACCGATGCGGTCTATTCGCTTACGGTCACCCCGCCGTTCGTCTCTCCGGTCACTCTCGGTGTCAGTGGCAACCCGGCGGGTTCGACGACGAACCTGTCGCCGAATCCGGTGGTCGGAACTCTTCCTGCGGTGTCGACGCTGACGATCGGCAACACGGCAGCCGTCGCCGCCGGCGACTACCCGATCACCGTCAACGGCAACGATGGCTCGACCAGCTTCAATCTCGTGCTTCAGCTGACGGCCTATGCGGCTTCACCGGGAGCGCCGTCGCTCACGGCGCCGGGCGCCGGTGCGACGAACGTTCCGCTCGCGACCAGCTTCACCTGGGCGGCGCAGACCGGCGTCGCGTCGTACGAGCTTCAGGTGGCAACGGACAACGCTTTCGCCAATGTCATCCGGACCGCCACGACGGCAACGACGTCGACGACGGTCTCGCCCGACCTGCCGTCGAACGTAGAGCTCTTCTGGCGTGTCCGTGGCATCAACACCTGCGGTAACGGCGGCTACTCGGCGGCGCGGTCGTTCTCGACGGTCGCCCTGCCCGGCGACTGCGGGCTCGGGACGTCCGCGGCCAGCCTTTACGATTACGGCTTCGAGACCGGTGCCAACGGCTGGACCTCCTCGGGGACGGGCAACAGCTGGGCCCAGTCGGCGCTCAATCCGCACTCCGGCACGGCTTCCTGGAGAGCCTCGAGCCCGAGCATCGTTTCCGACCAGCGTCTCGTCTCCCCGGCGATCATCCTGCCGGCGAGCGGCTCGGGTCTGACGCTGCAGTACTGGAGCGCCCAGGAGATGGAGCACAACGGCACCACCGGCTGTTTCGACGGTGCCATCCTCGAAGCCTCGACGGACGGTGGGGCGACGTTCACCCAGATCGTCGGAGCGAACCTTCTGACCGACCCCTACGACGGTCCGGTGAGCACGCAGTTCACGAGTCCGATCGGCGGTCTGCAGGCTTGGTGCGGTGATCCGCAGCCGCTCACGCGGTCGGTGGTGAACATCAGCGCCTTCGCCGGCCAGACGGTGCAGTTCGGCTTCCGTTTCGCTTCGGACAGCTCGGTGAATCGTCCGAACGGCGCCTGGTTCATCGACGACGTCAAGGTTCAGAACTGCGTGGCTGTCCCGGTGACGATCTTCCACGGCGACTTCGAGACGGGAAATACCTCTCTCTGGTCGGTGACGGTTCCCTAAGCACTGGGAATCGGAAGTTCCGTCTGCGGCTCGGAGCGCTCGTTGCGCTCCGGGCCGTTTTCATTTGGGAGCGCGTTTCAGCGGCAGGAGAGAGCCTCGGAAGAGGCCCGATGCAAGATCAGCGGAGGCCGAAGCGAGGCTCGGCCTGCATTTCCGCCCGGCTGGCTTCTCAGCGCCGGAGGCGCGTCAGCGGCAGAGGCGCGTCAGGGCGGACGCTTGATGGACCTGGATGTGGTGCGAGCTGTCGACCGACAGGTAGCCCTTCTGGCGGAACTCGACCATCACCTGGTTGACGCGCTCGCGGGAGGCGCCGACGAGCTCCGCGAGATCGGTCTGGGTGAGGCGGAGATTGATCCGCACGCCGCCGCCGTTCGCCTCTTCCGGCGAGCCGTAACGTTCGGTGAAGGCGAGGAGCTGTCGCGCGAGGCGCCCGGCGACGTCGAGCGACGACAGCGACTGGATCTGCTCGTTCGCCATCCGCAGGCGGCCGGCTAGGAGCCGGACCAGATTCTGGGTGAACTCCGAGACATTCTTCAGGCAATCCTGGAAGGTCGCCCGGTCCATCCAGAGAAAGGTGCACTTCTCCATCGTCATGACGTTCGCGGAGCGACCCGAGGAGTCGACGAGACTCATCTCGCCGACGGTGTCCCCGGCGCCGAGGAAGGCGAGAATGACCTCCCGCCCGTCCATCTGCTCGATGAGGATCTTGACCGTTCCCTCGAGGAGAACGTAGACCACTTCGCCGGGCTGCTCGGCGGTGATCATGTTGGTACCGGCCGGAACGGACTTCTTGTGCATCACGTCGTTCAGGCGCTTCAGGCGATCGACGGGAATCCCCCGGAAAAGCGGGATGTCGCCGAGAGAGGTCGCGTCATTGAGGGCCGTCAAGGTGCCTCCGATCGGATACTAGTGAATTGTAACCGCTTGCGCTGCGGCGCGCTTCGCGGCCGGCTGCCTGCCAAATGGCCCGGGTTTCTCGATACGCTTCGTGCCATGAAACGCATTCTCGTGCGGCTGGTTCTTCTCGCGGCGGTAGCGGCAGTCGCCTTCTACTACTGGCACAAGCGCTCGGCGGAGAAGGAGCATCTCGTCCTCTCCGGCTCGATCGAGGCGCGGCTCGTCGAAGTGGGCTCCCTGGTGGGAGGGCGGGTCGAGGAGATCCGGATCGAAGAGGGTGCGGAGGTCGCGAGCGGCGACGTGCTCGTCGTCCTCGAGGCGGACCTTCTGGATCGCCAGATCGACGGCCAGCGCGCGGCGATCGCTCAGGCCAAGGCGCAGTCCGACCTCGCGAACGCCGGTCCTCGGACGGAGGTGCGGGCGCGGGCGAAGATCGCCTGGGAGGCGTCGAAGACCGATCTCGGACGTCTCGAAGCGCTCTACAAGGATGGAGTTGTCGGCCGCGCGGACTACGATCGCGCGCTCGTGCAGGAAGCCACCTCGCGGAAGAACTGGGAAGAGGCGAACGGCGGCTCGCGGATCGAAGACCGCGCCGCGGCGGCGGCCGCGCTCGCGCGGCAGCAGTCCGATCTCGCCTATCTCGAGCGCCAGCGGGAAGAGCTCACGGTGCGAGCCCCCGCCGCGGGACGGGTGGAGGCGTTCGACCTGCGACCCGGCGATCTCGTCGCGCCGAATCAGCCCGTCGCGACCATCCTCGAACCGAAAGAGCTCTGGGTGCGGGTCTACGTTCCCGAAACGCGTCTGGGGCAGGTTTCGATCCAGCAGCGCGTGGCGATCCTCGTCGACAGCTTTCCCGGCCGGAAGTTCGGCGGCCGCGTGGTGGAGATCCGGCAGCGCGCCGAGTACCTGCCGCGCAACGTGCAGACGCTCGACCAGCGCGCCGATCAGGTGTTCGGCGTGAAGGTCGCGATCGACGACGCGCCGGAGCTCAAGGCGGGCATGGCGGCGTTCGTCGAGCTGCAGACGGCTACCGCGGCGGGGAAGGCCACACCTTGAGTGAAGTGACGGGCGCGGCGGAGTCGCCGCTGGGGATCGAGGTCGAAGGGGTGTCGCGCGATTTCGGCACGTTTCGGGCGCTCGACAAGGTGTCTTTCGCGGTGCCGCGCGGCGAGATCTTCGGGCTTCTGGGGCCGAACGGCTCGGGCAAATCGACTCTCATCCGGATTCTCTGCGGCCTGCTCGCCCCGACGGAAGGGCGGGCGAAGGTCGACGGTCTCGACGTCACCACCGCCGGCGAGGAGATCCGTCGCCGCATCGGCTACGTGCCGCAGAAGTTCTCGCTCTACGAGGACCTCACGGTGCTCGAGAATCTGGACTTCTTCGCGTCCGTCTACGGTCTGACCGGGGCGCGCCACGTCGAACGCCGCGAATGGGTGATCGGGCTCACCGGTCTCGATCCCTATCGCGAGCGCCTCGCGGGCAAGCTCTCGGGCGGCTGGAAACAGCGGCTGTCGCTCGCCGCGGCGCTCATGCACGAGCCGCGTGTTCTCTTTCTCGACGAACCCACCGCCGGCATCGACCCGGTGGCGCGACGGGAGTTGTGGAACCTTCTCTTCACGCTCGCCGGCCGCGGCGTGACGCTTCTCGTCACCACGCACTACATGGACGAAGCCGAACGATGCGGGCGCGTCGCGTATCTCTATCTCTCGAAGATGCTCGCCCAGGGGCGGCCCGATGAGCTGGTGAATCTTCCCGAAGTGACGCCGGAGGGAACGCGCCGGGTGGAAGCGGCCTGCGCGCGCGGTGCGGCATCCGTCATGGAGCGTGCGCGCGGTCTCGACTACGTGCGCGAAGTCACCATTTTCGGCAACGCTCTGCATCTCCTGATCGAAGGGTCCGTGCCGGACGCGCGAGTGGCGAAAGATCTCGAAGCGGCCGCCGGGACGAAGGTCGACATTCGCCCGATTGCGCCGACCCTCGAGGATGTCTTCGTCCGTCTCACCCGCCTGCAGGCCGAAGCCGGCGCCGCTGCCAAGAGTGCGGCCTCCGCATGAGAGGCCTGCTTCCGGTCCTCGCCAAGGAGACGAAGCAGATGCTGCGCGACGGTGCGACGCTGCGCTTCGCGCTGATGATCCCCGCATTTCAGCTCGCGCTCTTCGGACTCATCGACAGCAACGTCAAGCACGTGCCGACGGTGGTGTTCGATCAGAGCCGCACGCAGGTCTCCCGGGCGCTGATCGACGACTTCGTCAACACGAGCCTGTTCAATGTCATCGACTACGTTCCGTCGCGCGATGCGCTGCGCGAGGAGATCGTCGCCGGACACGCGCAGGTGGGAATCGAGATTCCACCCGACTACGCGCGCCGCCGTCTCGCCGGCGAAACCGCCGACGTTTCGATCCTGATCGACGGCTCGGATTCTTCGGTCGCATCGCAGGCGATGGCGGCGGCGACGGGGCTTGTCCTGTCGCGCTCGGTCGACGAGCTCATGGCGGCAGCGGGGCGGCGTGCACCGCCCATCGCGCCGCATCCGGTGATGCTCTTCAATCCAGATTCGCGCAGCGCGAATCTGCTCATTCCGGGTCTGGTGGCGATTCTCCTGACCTTCTCGGGAACGCTCCTCGCGGCTTTTTCGATCGTGCGGGAACGCGAGCGCGGAACGCTCGAGCAGCTCATGGTGACCCCCGTGTCGCCGGTCGGCGTCGTCATCGGCAAGCTCGTTCCGTACCTCGTCCTCGCTTTTCTGCAGTTGCTGCTGATCCTGACGCTGATGGTCTGGGTGTTCCGCGTGCCGATTCACGGCTCGCTCCTCCTCCTCCTCTCTCTGTCGATCATCTACCTCGCGGCGCTCCTCTCGCTCGGACTGCTCATTTCGTCGCGGGCGACCTCGCAGATGGAGGCGGTGCAGATGGCGCAGATGTTCCTGCTGCCGTCGATCATGCTGTCGGGCTACATCTTTCCGCTCTCGAGCCTGCCCGACTTCATCCGGCCGATCTCGCAGATTCTGCCGGCAACGCACTTCATCGCCATCTCGCGCGGGATCATCCTGCGCGGCGCGACGTTCGACGATCTGTGGGGGCACGTCGTGGCCCTCCTCGCGATCGCGCTGGTGCTGGTGCTCGCGAGCAGCCGGGCGTTCCGCAAGACCATGACCTGAGGCGCAGGGGGACGTTCGACGGTTCGCCGCCGCTCTAGTTCGTCCAGTACCTCGTCGTCCCCCAGTCGAAGCTGTCGGCGAAGATGAGATGGGTCTCGAGCCGGACCAGGAAGGCCTGGGATCCGCCGCCGTCCTGGTTGGCGTCGACCAGAACCATCGGCCGGCCGGCGACGAGCTGCAGGTCGATCGGCACCTCGTTGTTGGCGCCGCCGCCGTCGATGTCCACCTGGACGTTCCCGCCGCTGCCGAAAGTCGCGTCGAGCGCGAACGCTCCGGAGCTGTCTTTTGCATAGCGGGTGACGAGAAACCCGTCCTGCCCCAGCCGGTCGTTCGCCACCAGCAGCCGGCCAAGTCCGTCGAAGGCGAGTGCCCGGGACTCGATCGGTGTCGACGTGGTCGACCGGAGCAGGTTCATCGACGCATCGAAGACCACGAGGCCCGAAAAGGTCGTGTCGAGCAGGCGGTAGGTGAGCGCGAGCCGTCCGTCGCTGCCGACCGTGAGCGCCAACGGAACGGTGTCGACCGTATCTCCGTTGTGGACGAAGTAGGACCCGGAGACCCCGAAAGTGGTGTCGAGATCGCCGTCCGATTGGAAGCGGGTCAGCGCAGTGTCGAGGTCGAAATCTGCCAGCGGATCGTAGAAGGAGAGCAGGACGTAGGGCCGGTTGGAGCGATCGATGCCGAGCTCTCCACTACCCCCGCCCAGAAGACCGAGGTTCGCGGCGGTGACCGGTGCGAAACCACCGCTGCCGAAATTCGGATCGAGAGCGCCGCTCTGAGTGAGTCCGACGAGGTAGTACTTCGAGATCAGCGCGTTCTGTACCGATTCGAGAAGCGCGACGTATCGGGTCGAAGAGTCGTTCGAGGCCTCGATGTCGATCAGTCGGCAATCTTCGTCGTCGCAGAATGTCGTGTCGTCGAAGATCTCCCAGCCATCGCCCGAGAAGGCGGAGTCGAGCGAGCAGACCTCGGTCTGGGTGAAGCGCGCGACGAACGCCCGTTCGACGGATTCGGAACCGAAGACCGTCACGGTGCCGGCGAACAAAAGATGTCCAGAGACGTCGACCAGCGTGGCGCGAATGTCGAAATGGTCGAGGAACGGAAGGCCGTAAGTGCACCCGTACCAGGAGTCGTCGCCGGAGTTCTGTGTGCGCCACCACTCCATCTCGGTTTCGTCGGGAAGCGTCGTCCGACCCGTGAAGTAGAGCTGCTGGTCGTGGGATACGAAAGCACTGCGCGGAACGGTGTTCGTGAAACCGCCCGAGATGCCGTCGCCGCCCCAGGCGGGGTCGAGTGTGCCATCGCCGCCGCTGCCGGCGCGGGCCGAGCGCAGCGAAAGGGTCGAACAGAGGACGAACAGGAGGATCGACAATCGGAGCGGATGAACAGGCATGAAATCTCCCTCACCCTTCCTTCCGACGACGGGCGGCAAGAGGGGACAGCGGAGTGAATCAGCGTCGGAGGGCTACGACCCTAGGCCGGCGCTCGGAGAGTCCGGCGCCGCGCCCTTCGAGATGTCGGCCGCGAGCGAGGGGCAAGAATAAGTTCCACTGCATCGCGCCGCGCTGGGCCCGCCTGTCCGTGCGGAGAGGGTGCAAGCGGCGCTGCTGGCGTTGAACATCGGCTGAGCCTCGGCTTCAGAAACGCATCGAGCTTCAAGCGAATTTCTCCACGAAGATCCGAGCGCCAGCGAAGCGACGCTCGAGTTTCGCCGCGAGCCGATGAGATTTGTCAGGTGGACGGACGTGTTAGCCTTTGTTCAATCAAGAGGAGAGTCCATGTCTGCCATTCGGGGTCGCGTCGCATTGGGAATTGGCAGCTGGATGCTGTGCCTTTGCGGATCCGCCGCCTTGGCCGCGGATCCAACGGCGAGAACCGCCTTGCGAAGCCCGGAAGGCGTGATCCTCGCCTGCGACGAGTTCGACTTCTATCGGCAGGAGGGCGAGCCTCTCCAGGCCTCGATCTCGGATGAGGAGTCGGACACGACGTTCGAGGACTTCATCGATCCGGCCCTCGCGATCACCCCGCTCTCCGGTTCGATCGACGGACTCCGTTTCTGGGGCGAGCAACTGGAACCGCAGCTCGCCACGTGCGACGAGCCGGAAGCCACGCCGTTCACGATCAACTTCTACGCCGATGCCGCCGGCGCGCCGGGAACGCTCATCGCCCAGCTCCCGGCGGCGGTCGCGACGGTCACGGCCGCCCCAGCTCCATCCCTCTTCCGCTTCGATCTCAGCTTCGCTCCCCTCGATGTGACCGGGGCGAGCTGGATCAGCATCGTGCGTCAGACAGGAACGCCCGGCTGTCGCTTCTGGTGGACGGGCGAGACCGACGACGCGTTGTACGACAACCTCTCCTACCTCGGCGCCGTTCCACAGACCCGCGACAAGCTTTTCTGCCTCCGGTCCCCGGCGTTGCCCTCCATCGTGGAGATTCCCGCGATAGGACCCCTGGGAGCTGTGGCGCTCGCCCTGGCGCTCGCGGGACTCGCGATGCGGCGCATCGTCGCGCGACGTCACCCCGGAAGCTGACCCGCTGTCCGGGGCGGTTCACCAGTAGTTCGTCGAACCCACTCGAAGCCGGGGCGAAGATCAGATCGCTCCTTCTAGCTCCGCGCGGCGAGGACTTTGAGGCGCTTTGCGGCGAGGCCGACGACGAGCGGAGCCGCGGCGACGAAGGCATCGCCGTCGGCCTGCAGCTGGAGCGCTGCGGGCGACGTCAGCCGCAGGGTGGTGAAGGAGCGAAGCTCCACGTCGCTGCGCTCGAGATGCCGGCCGCGGGCAAGAGCGAGAGCGAAACCCACCGCATCGCGCCGGCGCCGGCCGTGGAAGAGCAGGAGCTCGAGACGGCGGTCGTCGGGCCGCGCCTGCGGCACGATCTCGAACTGGCCGGCGTACTGCGGCAGATTCGCGACGACGAATCCGGTCGCCATCGCCTCGACACCGTCGATCTCGAGAGTGAACTGCGGGAAGCGATACCGGAACCACTCGGAGAGTCCGGCGAGGGCCACGGCGCCCTTGCCGAGAAGGCGCTTGGTGCGCAGGTTCACGTGCGCCATCACCTGCGCGTCGAGACCGCCGGAAAGCTGCATGAGGAACGGCTCGCCGTTCGATTCGCCGAGATCGATCTCTCGCGTCTCCGCGACGACGAGCGCGCGGGCTGCAGCGACGGGATGCACCGGCAGTCCGAGAGCGCCGGCGACCACGTTCGTCGTTCCGCCGGGAATCGCCCCGAGCACGACGTCCGTTCCCGCGAGCACGCTCGCGGCGACGCGCAGCGTACCGTCCCCGCCGACGACGATGAAGAGCTCGAAACGCTCCGCCACGGCGCGGCGGGCGATCTCCCGGCAATGCTCCGGTCCGCTCGTCGCCTCCACCGTGAGATCGAATTCGGACGATAGTACCCGACGAATCTCCGGCATCGAGCGCCGCGCGACGCGCTGCCCGGCGCGCGGATTCCAGATGAGAAGCGCGCGTCGACGACGGGGCGCAGGAACGCTCATCTCGGCGCCGCGTCGGCCGGCGGCCGGCCGGCGATCGTCGCTGCAAACGCCGCCTCGCGCCTCTTCGCGCGACCGACAATCGCGGCGAAGCGAGGCTCGTGGGAGACCCCGGCGAAGGCCGGCGCCGTCGCGAAGCAGCGTGAGCAGAAGAAGCCTTGCCCAAGCGCCCGCTCGGCTTCGACGAGGGAACGTTCGGAATCGCCCGCGCCCGCGAGGAGCTCTGCGACGCGGAACGTGAGCTCACCGTCGCTCGCGGCGAGCCGGGTGCGTTGCAGCGCGAGTTGGCCGAGCAGGAGCCGGGCGTCGTCGTTCCGCCCTTCGATCTCGGCGACCAGCGCCTCGGCGAGACGCGCGAACGGATCGGTCGGGCGTTCGAGAAATGCCGGCCCGAGCTCCTGCGCGGCCTCTGCGGGCCGGCCGCTGCGCCAGAGCGCATAGCCGCGATAGAACCGCACCAGAGGCGTCGCGCCCTCGGGCAGGAGTGTCAGGAAGCGCGCCACGTCGTCCGGCGTCGCGAGGTAGAGCAGGGCGTTCGGCGTCCAGCCCTCGCGGGCGAAGAAGCCGGCGTCGCGCCGGGCGACCTCTTCGATCAGCCCGCGCGCGCGTTCCAAAGCTCCACCGTAGGTCGCCGCGTAGGCAGCCAGAAAGGCGATCTGCGGCGATTCGCCGACGCGCGGTGCCCCGAGCTCCCACGCCTCTTCGGCGCGGCCGGTTTCAGCGAGGACGGCGATCTTCAGCGCCAGCGCCTGGGTGCTCGCCGGCGCAAGTTCGAGGGCGCGTTCGGCGGCGCGCAGAGCATCGCCGTAGGCCGCTCCCGATTCACCGCACGACGAGACCAGGTTGTACTTCGCCCAGCCGTACTGCTCCCAGGCAGGAGCGAAAGTGGGCGCCAGCGCCAGCGCGCGTTCGAGATCGACGATCGCCTGATGCGCCACACAGCTCCCTCCGGCGAGGGCCTTCTGTGCCTGGGCATAGAGCCGGAATGCTTCGGGCGGAGTATCGACCCCCGGAGGCACGGGCGATCGCGCCGTCCAGAACAGGCCCGCCACGGCCGCCGCCCCCGCGACGACGAGGAGGCCCGCGAGCAAGGTCCAACGGCCGCGGGCACTTCGCATTCCGGCTAGCTGGCCGCCAGGCCCAGCTGTTGCCTGAACGACTGCCGGAGCGGCCAGCGGGACCTTCGGCGGAATGGCCGACTGAAGTCGACCGGGAGCTTCGACCGACGCCACTTCCGCGATCAACCGATAGCCGCGGCGAGCGACGGTCTGGATGTAGCGCGGCGCCTTCGAGTCGTCGCCGAACGCTTTGCGAAGCTCCGAAATGGCCCTCGTCACCACCGCTTCGACGACGAATTTTCCCTCCCAGACCGCGGCGAGGAGCTCCTCCTGCGAGACTGTTTCTCCCTGCCGGCGGGCAAGACAGAGGAGGACCTCCATGATCTTGGTCTCGAGCACGCTGACGCCCCCGGGCCCGGTCAGGGAATTGAGACCCGGATCGACGACGAACTCACCGATGCGCAGGGGGCTCGGAATCTCGGAAGGGGTTGTGGCCATTGGAGAGAGGGCGGAAAGGGGAGGAGCGGAGCGCGCGGCCATTCTATGGCGCGCCGAACGTCGGAGCCTCAGCTCGCCCTGAGCTCGACCTCAGCCGGACCTCAGGACAGCGCGTCGTACTGGGTCCAGAGTCGGACCTTCCGGAGTCCCGTTCGACTCCGGGTGGAGGACGTCATGCTCGCCCACAAGATCCGGCTCCGCATCTTCGCGCTCCTCGTGCTCCTTGCTGTCCGCCTCGGGCGGCCGAGCGCGATCGAAGCACAAAGTCTCGAGCTCGTGTTCGAGGATCACGAGCTCAGCGCGTGGAACTTCGTCGTTCCCCAACCCGATCCCCTGATCGAGATCGTCCATTTTTCCTACGACAATTCCTACCTGACGGTGCGTCATCGCCACACGGCTCCGCTGCTCTCGCACAAGGTCGCGGGTGTGGCCTCGCCGGCCGCTATCTACGATCCGTCTCGCGACGGAGCCCTCACCTCCTTCACGGTTTCGGGCCGCTTCCGCGCCCACTTCGAAGGCGAGAGCCCATCCTTCTACTCGAACCGCGCCATCGGGGTCCAGGTTCTGCTGGTGCAGAGCGGCAGGAAATTCGTTTCGAGTCGAAAGATCTTCAGCTGGCAGGGAAATCAACCCACCCAGGTCTGGCAGGAGGCGACGCTCGGAGACCTCGTAGCTGGTGAGTTCACCGCCACGGACGCCCCCGTGCAGCCCGATTTTTCTGCCACCGCCGCGCCTCTGCTTATCGGACTCTGGGTCGATTCCGGCTTCCAGTCGAGTCAGGGAGGGGTCTTCGAGCATGTCTTCGAGATCGACTTCGACGACTTTCGGGTCGAGTCGCGCGGGGCCTCTGGCGCCGATCCGATCTGGATTCGTCTTCTCGGCGAGAGCGGCCGCTTGCTGACCGTACAGGGGCCGATCGCCATGCACCCCCAGCCGATGGACCACTCCGGCGTTGCTCCGCTCACGGTGCGACTCTCGCGGCCGTCGAATGTCGCCATTCCCTTCACCTTCAGCCTCAACGGCTCGCCGTACGCTTTCCCGGCGGCGGTCGCGGCCGGCTCCGTCAACGGGCTGGTGGGCCTCTCTTTCTTCCACGGGGATTACGTGACCCTCATCGAGCTCACGGGGGCTGTCGGGGCGCAGCTCGCCGACCCTTTCAAGCTCCTGTACATGGCCTATACCGACGACTGCTCCTTCACGACGCTCTCCGCGTGGCGCCGGGATCTGGAGCTCCTGGGCTACTCGCCGGCAGAGACCGGAAGTTTGGCCGGGTTGTTGCCCAACGCGTCGTCCGCCTCCGGAGGCGTCGCACCGGACGGCGCTCCGGGCTTGCATGCCTGGGGCGGGCCGGTCGACGCGATCGCGACGCTGCGGGCGGTGCGCGACGAGGTGATGGCGAGTACACCGGCCGGGCGGTATTACGCGGCGCTCTACGACACGCTCTCGCCGGCCATCCTCCGCACGTTCGTCTCCCGCCCCACTCTGCTCGCCGACCTCATCCTCTCGGAGGACGCCTGGGTCGACGGTCTCGGTTCCCTGCTGGCGGGCGGTGGCGCGAGGGTGACCACCGACATGGCCGGTGACTTGAACCGCATTCTCGACGCCTTCGAAGCCGAGGGCTCGCCGGCGCTCCGCCGGACGCTCGCCCGCGAGCGCGCCCGGCTCGGTCTGGGCACGATCGCGGGCCTGACGATGAATCAGTTCTGGCAGCGGGTGAACAGCCGCTGGGATCCCGAGCCGTGCGTCGCCGACGACTACGGCCTCTGTCTCGGCGGCGGCCGCTACCGCGTCGAGGGCGACTGGGCGACGCCGGCCGGGGCCGCGGGCCGCGCGCACGGCGTGGCGCTTACCGGCGACAGCGGTTACTTCTGGTTTTTCGATCCCGCGAACGTCGAGGTCTTGACGAAGATCGTCGACGGCTGCGGCTTCAACCAGCGCATCTGGTCGTACAGCGCAGGCCTGACCAATCTCGAAGTCGAGCTCTTCGTCTTCGACACCGCGACCGGCCGCGGCAAGACCTACCAGAATCCGCAGGCCGAGAGCTTCGCACCCATTCTCGATGGTGAGTTTCTGGATTGCACGGAGGGTGCGGAGGAGGCTGGCACCGAACTCTCGCCCCCGATCACGACGCAGAGCGCTCCGGAAGGTCCTGCGCTGCCGTTCCTCGGCGGGGGGAGCTGCGTTCCCGGGGCGCACACCCTCTGTCTCGGCGGCGGCCGCTTCCGCGTCGAAGCCGATTGGCGCACCGCAGCGGGCGCCGCCGGCGCCGCCATCGCGGCGCCCCTGACCGGCGACACCGGCACGTTCTGGTTCTTCGAGGCCGCGAACATCGAGCTCGTCGTGAAGGTGATCGACGCCTGCGGACTATCCGGATTCGACAACTACTGGCTCTTCGCCGGCGGCACGACCGACGTCGAGGTCAACCTGCGCGTCACCGACACGCTACGGAACATCTCGAAGACCTACCATCGCCCCTTGAACCAGCCGTTCGCGCCCATCCTCGACACGGAAGGGTTCGACACCTGCCCGTGATGGACCGCTAGGAGGGATCGAACAGCGTGCCGCTGCCCGGCGTCGAGGCGGGTGGGGGGTAGCCGAGATGGTCGTAGGCGCGCCGGGTGGCGACCCGTCCGCGCGGCGTGCGCTGCAGGAAGCCCTCCTGCAGGAGGTACGGCTCGTAGAGATCCTCGAGCGTGCCGCGGTCTTCGCCGATCGCGGCGGCGATCGCCTGGATTCCGGCCGGGCCGCCGCCGTAGACTTCGATCAGCACGGAGAGGAATCGCCGGTCGAGCTCGTCGAAGCCGAAGTCGTCGACCTCGAGGAGCGCCAGCGCCTTTTTCGCCATCGCGAGATCGATCCCCGGCAGATGGGCGTCGACCTGCGCGAAGTCGCGCACCCGGCGAAGCAGCCGGTTCGCGATGCGCGGGGTGCCGCGGCTCCGGCGCGCGAGCTCATCGAGACCTGCCGCATCCGACGCCACGCCGAGAAGCTCGGCCGAACGCTTCACGATCCGCGCGAGCTGCGCCGGGGGATAGAAGTCGAGCCGATGGACGATGCCAAATCGCGCACGGAGCGGCGACGAGATGAGCCCGGCGCGCGTCGTCGCGCCGACGAGCGTGAAACGCGGCAGATCGATCTTGACGATGCGCGCCGCCGGCCCCTGCCCGACGACGAGGTCGAGCTTGAAGTCTTCGAGCGCGGGATAGAGGATCTCCTCGACGGACGGCCCGAGACGATGGATCTCGTCGACGAAGAGAACGTCGCCCTCCTGCAGATTGGTGAGGATCGCCGCGAGGTCGCCCGCGCGCTCGAGCACCGGCCCGGCGGTCGTGCGGAGCGGCGCGTCCATCTCCTTCGCCAGGATGTGCGCGAGAGTCGTCTTCCCCAGCCCCGGCGGGCCGAAGAGCAGCACGTGATCGAGCGGCTCCCCGCGCTCCCGCGCGGCGCGGATGAAGACCTTCAGATTCTCGACGATCCGGTCCTGCCCGACGTACTCCGTCAGCTGCTTCGGTCGGAGCGAGTGCTCGACCGAAGCCTCCGCCATCTCGAGCTCACCCGAGAGAACACGGTCGGAGGGCGGTGAGGGCATGGGGGCATTCTAGACCCGACAGGAGCGTGGTTTACGCCCGGCTTCTCCCTGCTATTCTGAAGCTGAGTCTCCTACGGTGACGCGGATAGGGCCCTATCGGTTCTTTTTCTATGGGAACGAGGGTTTCGAGCCGCTCCATATTCATGTGCGCCGAGAGCGAATGCTGGCCAAGTTTTGGCTCGAACCGGTCGGGCTGGCAGGATCCACAGGCTTTCGCCCACACGAACTGTTCGAGATCCAGCGACTGGTCGAAGAGAATGGGGCGAGATTCAAGGAGGCTTGGAATGATTTCTTCAGTGCTTGAGTTGCGGCCCTTGGCGCGGCGGGTCGAAATCACTGACGACGAGCTCGCCGTGGAGTTGGCGGATGGCCGACGCATTTCGGCGCCGCTGGTCTGGTTTCCGCGCCTCCTCGCTGCAGACGCGGCGGAACGTCAGAACTGGGAGCTCCTGGGGGACGGTGAGGGGATCCACTGGCCCTCCATTGACGAGGACCTGAGCGTCGCCGGCCTGCTCGCGGGTGCGCGAAGCCACTCGCGACCCTTGAAACGCGCCGGCTGACCGGCGCCCGCAGACGCATCCGATCCGTGGCGCTCCGATCGTGACTCCTCGCGACTTCGTGAAGAAGTGGAAAGCCGCGACGCTCAAGGAGCGCTCGGCGGCGCAGGAGCACTTTCTCGACCTCTGTGAGCTCGTCGGGCACGGCAAGCCCGCGGCACTTGATCCGACGGGCGAGTCGTTCTGCTTCGAAAAAGGCGCTGAAAAGCGCGGTGGCAGCGACGGCTTCGCCGACGTCTGGAAGCGCGGCTTCTTCGCCTGGGAATACAAGGGCAAGCACAAAGACCTCGATAGCGCCTGGAAACAGCTCGACGAGTATCGCGCCGATCTCGAGAACCCACCGCTTCTCGTCACGTGTGACACCGCGAGGCTCGAGGTTCACACCAGCTTTCAGAACACGAAACACGTCGTCTACCCGATCGCCCTCGAGGAGCTCACGCAGCCCGACAAGCTCGAGCTCGTGCGGGCGATCTTCTTCGAACCGGAAAAGTTCCGCCCCGGAAGAATCAATCCGGTCGTCACCGCGGAAGCCGCGAAAGCGCTCGGCGACCTCGCGCAACGCCTGCGAAACCGCGCGCTCGAGCCAAGTCAGGTCGCTCGTTTGCTTCTGCCGGGTCCGGTGAGCGCAGGCGTACAATAGACGACGCACGAAAAGGAGCGCTCCATGAAACAGACACCACTCGCAATTGCAATGTGCTGTGTGGGGATTCTTGGCCTGACTCTAGGGGCTCAGAGCGCTTCCGAACCCCCTGCAAGAGACTTCTCTGCTTCAACGAACCCTGACGTTGTCGTAGTGACGATTCAGATTAAGGACATTTTCGCCCCGGGCCTCGAGCAGTTCGAGCTCTTTGGCGATGGCTGGTTGCAGAGGCGCACTACTCGTTCCGGGGGACAGCGAGCCGCGTCATCCCCTGGAATTATGATAAATCGCAAGGAGCTGCGGGAGGCGCTGGCAGACTTGGTCGACTACGAAGTCGTAGGGGCAGACCTTTCCGCTATACATCAGGAGCTCGAGCCCAGCTATGGCGTGCTTCCGGACGGTCGAAGATTTCATGCGGGCGTTTCTGAGCCGGGGACGGGGTGCGTCGTGACGGTTAACTTTAAGTCCGTCGAGGTACGCGGAGTGCGAGTCGCGTCGCCTACCGTTTCCTTCGCACTCGAGCCCTTCAGCAGCTACCGGACGAAGCGTCCCGATATACGCGCCCTCGAAGGGATCGCCAGGTTTGGAGAGAAGCTGAAGGGCTGGTTGATGCGGCTCCGATCGGCTGAGGAGGGTACGTGAAACTGACGCGAGTTCGACTGGTGCTGCTAGGGGTTGCGCTCGCTGCGGCCATGACTTCGGATCTTTCTGCCGGCACCTATTTCGAGATCGACCGCTTCACCCGTCGACTCCCCTCGACCGATCCAAACTACGTTCCGCCGTTTGCAATCGTGCATCCTGTGGGTTATCTCCAGGCTGGTGGGGCGATTGAAATTGGCATTTGTGTCGAAGCTGGAAGCGAGGGGCTACTCTTGCCACTTTTGTCGGCGGTCGAAACTTGGAACGAACTGAAGGCAAGGTACGGAAACTGCTTCGATTGTTGGACCTCCAATGAACCCGCTCCGTCCGGGAAAGCCAGCCTACAATGGGTGGTACTTCACGAGCTCGGGCATTGCGCGATGGGCCTTGGGCATTCAAATCTTGTTGAGCTTGACGTGTCGGAGGACGGAGGTCTCTACAACGACGCGAAGTACTGGAGAACGGGCGTCTGCGATCTTGACGGGCCAAGCGGCTGCGGTCAGCTGACTAGTCTTGCGGCATCTGTCAATGCTACAAATGTTTCGCAGGGCTCGGCACCCGGCGACCGCACAGATATTCACAACAACGCATGCCCGTTCATTCCGGCATTCCAGGAACTGGAATTGCCGCGACTCGCAGCCCTTCAAGGTTCGGGCTCTACCGCGTGCACTCCATGTTGCCCCCCTTGCCCTGGCCCAAACTGCCCGATTCAACCCATGCAGGTGCAATCGGTTTCTTGGTTTCGACGCTCTGACAACGATCCAGTCCTGATCGATAGCACCACAATTCAACAGGCTTCTTTTTCCCGATCTCTAACTGTACTTCCGACAGGCAGCAACTACGCGGCCTCCGCGAATGAATTCGTCGCGTCTTCGCTTCAGCACCCCGGGACGCAATCTCTTATGTACTCGAAGATTGGTTCCGGAACGCGACTTTCGGGCCTTGTGGCCGAAGATGTCAACATGATTCGATTTGCTATGACCGGCGCGGATCGAATAGCCGCGACCGCCGACGACTACAGCGTTCACCTAAGCCTGGAGCTCGACTGCGCCAACGCGGAAGTCGAGCTCGCCTTTGTGCCGTCCGGTCCAGCACCGCCGCCGGTGGGTTTTTGCAAGGCAGCGATCGTAGAGTCCTTCTTGCAACCAGGAGCTGTACTCCACTATACGATGGCGCCTCCATCCAGCTCTCCGCGAATTAGAGTTGAGATCAGGGCTGACCCCGCGGGTACATTCTACGATCGAAGTGCAACCATCTTCTGGTCAGCGTTCGAAACCGGCAACTTCCTCGAATGGTCGGCAACCGAACCTTAGGTACGAATGCGTGTACATGGGCGCCCACTGGCGCGTGGCGTTGAGATCTCGGACAACGAGATATCCGTCGAGCTTGCCGACGGCCGCCGAATCTCGGCGCCCCTGGTCTGGTTTCCTCGCCTCCTGGCTGCGGATGCGAACGAGCGACAGAACTGGGAGCTGCTCGGCGACGACGACGGCATGCACTGGCCCGCGATCGTTGAAGACTTGAGCGTCGCCGGATTGCTCGCGGGTGCGCGAAGTCATTCCCGTCCTGTGAAACGCGCCGGCTGACGTCGGCAGCGCTCGCGCCACATGACCCCCCGCGACTTCGTCCGCAAGTGGAAGGCCGCGACGCTCAAGGAGCGCTCGGCGGCGCAGGAGCATTTTCTCGACCTCTGCGAGCTGGTCGGGCACGGCAAGCCCGCGGCGCTCGATCCGACCGGCGAATCGTTTTGCTTCGAGAAGGGCGCTGAGAAGCGCGGCGGCAGCGACGGTTTCGCCGATGTCTGGAAGCGCGGCTTCTTCGCTCTCGAATACAAGGGCAAGCACAAGGACCTCGACGCGGCCTGGAAGCAGCTCGACGAATACCGGGCGGACCTCGAGAACCCGCCTCTGCTGGTGACCTGCGACACGGCCCGGCTCGAGATCCACACCAGCTTCCAGAACGCCAAGCACGTCGTCTACCCGATCGCGCTCGAAGAGCTCGTCCAGCCCGAGAAGCTCGAGCTTTTGCGTTGGGTCTTCTTCGAGCCCGAGCGCTTCCGGCCGGGGAAGATCAATCCGGTCGTCACGGCCGATGCCGCCAAGGCGCTCGGTGAGCTGGCCCTCCGCCTGCGCAACCGCGGCTTCGAGCCGCGCGCCGTCGCGCGCTTCCTCGACCGGATTCTGTTCGCGCTCTTTGCCGAAGATATCGGCCTGCTGCCGAATGAGGTCGCCTCCAAGCTGTTCGAAGCGACGCGCGGTAAGCCGGAGCTCTTCGAAACACTGGTCGGCGATCTCTTCCGCAAGATGGCCGACGGCGGTTTCTTCGGTGTCGACCGGATTCCGCACATCAACGGCAGTCTCTTCGACGACGCCTCCGCGCTGGCGCTTTCGGAAGAGGAGTTGGCACTTCTCGCCTCGGCCGCACGGCTCGACTGGAGCGCGATCGATCCGTCGATCTTCGGCACGCTCTTCGAACGCGGCCTGGATCCGGCGAAGCGCGCACAGCTGGGGGCGCACTACACCAGCCGGGAGGACATCGAGACGCTGGTCGAGCCGGTCGTCATGGCGCCGCTCCGCCGGGAGTGGGCGGAAACTGGCGCGCTCGTCGATCGATTGCTCGCAACGGGACGGAAGGATGACGCTGCGGCACCAGGGAAACCGCTCTCGGCGAACGAGCACAGGAAGGCAAAGGCCGAGGCCGAACTCTTCGCGCTGCGTTTCCTGGATCGTCTGGAGAAGATCAAGGTCCTCGACCCAGCTTGCGGATCGGGGAACTTCCTCTACGTGACGCTGCGCAAGTTGAAAGATCTCGAGAGCGAGGTCTACGACTTCATGCTCGATCGCGGTTTCCAGGCCCCTCTCCGCGTCGGCGTCGGTCCTTGGCAGCTCTACGGCATCGAGATCAACCAGTACGCCCACGAGCTCGCCCAGATGACCGTCTGGATCGGCTACCTCCAGTGGCTCCGCCAGCACGGCACCACCACCTGGAAAGAACCGATCCTCCAGGCGATGAGCAACATCGAAAACAAAGACGCCATCCTCGACCTCACCGACCCCGAGAACCCCCAAGAACCCACCTGGCCCAAAGTCGACTTCATCGTCGGCAATCCGCCGTTTCTCGGCGACAAGATGATGCGCGGCGAGCTCGGAGATGAGTACGTCGAAGCCGTTCGGAAGCTCTACGGCGGGCGTATTCCTGGTCAATCTGATCTTTGCTGCTACTGGTTCGAGAAAGCCCGAAGCTCAATAGAAGAAAACCAGGCACAGCGTGCCGGCCTTCTCGCCACCCAAGGAATTCGGGGAGGGGCCAATCGCGCCGTTCTCGAGCGCATCATGGCTTCCGGCGACATCTTCTGGGCCTGGAGCGACCGAGAGTGGATTCTTGATGGCGCTAACGTTCATGTTGCCATGGTGGGCTTCGACGATGGTTCGTATAAGGACAAGACTGTTGATGGGAAGGCAGTTGTTCGGATCAACGCGAATCTCTCCGCAGGAGCTGCTACTTCGACAGCGCTGACGCTAGTACCGAGTTCAACCCTTTCCTTCATTGGAGCGGCGATTCACGGGCCCTTTGATTTGAATGAGGAAGAGGCCGTCGCGGAGCTGCACACGCCCAACCCTCATGGGCGCCCAACTTCGGATGTCGTGAGACCGTGGCTCAATGGTCTCTCCCTCACCCGGCGACCAGGAACGCTTTGGATAATCGACATGCCGCCAGAGGTGGGCGTTTCAGAAGCTGCCCTGTATGGAGCTTCCTTCGCATTTCTGGAGCGAGTTGTGAAGCCAGTTCGCGAGAAAAATCGAAGGGCGACAAGGGCGTCAAGATGGTGGATTCTAGGTGACCCGCAGAAGGCAATGAGGGCCGCTCTTCGAAGTCGTGATCGCTTCATCGTAACCCCGCGCGTCTCTAAGCATCGTCTTTTCGTCTGGTCCACGCCGGAGAATCTGGCCACCGATGCCATCGTCGCTTTCGCATTCTCGGAGGACTATGAATTCGGGGTCCTACACTCGAGACTCCATGAAGTTTGGGCGTTGGCGCAGGGGACGCAGTTACGAGAGAAGGAAAGCGGATTTCGGTATACACCCACTACATGCTTCGAGACTTTTCCTTTTCCTTTACCAGCAAACCACGTAGCGGGCGCCATCACCGCTGCGGCGAAACAGCTGGACGACCTGCGGCGAGCCTGGCTGAATCCGCCGGAGTGGACGAAGGAGGAGGTGTTGGAGTTTCCGGGTTCGGTGGACGGGCCCTGGAAGAGATTCGTGCACGAGGCCGACGCGCGAGGAATGGGAACGGTGCGCTGGCCGCGGATCGTGGCGCGCGATGCCGAGGCGGCGAAGAAGCTCGCCAAGCGGACACTCACCAACCTCTACAACGAACGCCCCGCCTGGCTCGACCTCGCGCACAAGAAACTCGACGAGGCGGTGTTCACGGCGTATGGCTGGCCGAGCGATCTCACCGACGAGCAGATCCTCGAGCGGTTGCTAGCCCTGAATCTCGAGAGGGCGGGACAAATCAGAGATGACGCGTAGCGACAAGGGGTATCGAGCGGACGCGGCCCAGTTCTTTGTTGCAGGAGAGCTCTGTCGGCGTGAGTTGGTCGCGGTCGTGACGATGGGAAACTGCCCGAACACGGACATTCTCGTAAGCAATTCTGTTGCAACTCGATTCGTCCACGTCCAGGTGAAAGCATTCATTCCAGGTGGGGGGACATGCGCCGTCGGGCTGAAGGCGGAAAAGGACTTCGGCAAGTCCTTCTTCTGGGTCCTTGCTGGAATTCCAGCGCCTGAATCCACGAAGGCCTTCGAGTTCTTCGTGATTCCTTCGCTCGAACTCTCGAAAGCAGTTTCTGAGAACCATAGGATCTGGGAAGCAACTCCTGGCATGAACGGTCAGGCTAGGAGCAAGGAGAACAAGTTTCGTGCGGTGCACCTGCCCCCTCTAAGGGAGGGTACAGGCTGGAGTCTGGAGCCGTTTCGTTCGAGATGGGACCTCATCGTAGACGCTGTTCGCGACTAGATGGTCGGTGAACCTGTGACAAGTCGGTACTGGGTGGTGAAAGGCAGGCCGGCTAGGAACGACCTTGCGGCTTGGCTCGCTCCGGGGGCAGCGGATGTCTGGCAGACGCGTGCTGCGCCCAGTGGATGGAAAGCCGGCGATAGGGTCTTTTTCTGGGAAGCAGCGCCCAAGACCCAGGTCGTTGGACTGGGCGAAATTGTCTCGGTTCCAACCAGACCAGTGAGGCGAGGCGTTGTCGCGCGCTTCCACGTCATCTATCTGACTTCCTATCTGGAACATCCGGTTCACATCGGAGCAGCAAGAAAGCACGTCGCCCTCAAAGGTTCCGTATTCCTCAAGTCCGGCGCTGCGGGTACGTTGTTCCGTCTCTCGATCGAGGAAGCCGAGGCACTCTTTCAGCTCGTCGTCGGGAGGAATCCGACGACGGGATCGTTGTGGCCATCGCTTCGCAGAGGCCCGAAACGGGAAGTTGTCGCTAGTGATGTCGACGACCTTCCAGACGGCGCGAGCGAGGGACGTCGGCGCCTCATGATCCACTATGCGCGCGAGCGCGATCGCATCCTTCGTCGACGAAAGATCGAGCAAGTAACGAAGGATGGAGAGCCGCTCCGATGTGAAGTTTGCGAGTTTGACTTTGAGAGCGCCTACGGTGCCCTCGGCGAAGGCTACTGTGAGGTGCATCACGTCGCTCCACTCGCGGCCAGTTCCGCTTCTCGACGCACCTTGCTTGGCGATCTGGCCATTGTCTGTTCGAACTGTCACCGCATGATGCATCGCGATGGCTCGTGCCGCACCCTCGCGACCATGAGACGGCTCGTGCTAGCTGCGACTCGACGAAGGTAGATTCAAGGTTGATCGTCGTCTCGGTGGCGCGGGTCTGCCTTCCGATCAACCGGAGCGGGAAAGGAGATGGAACACAGTGAACCGGACTAGGGCGGCACGATTCATGTTTCTGTTGTCTTTCGTTGCGAACGCTGTGTTGGCTTCGGGTTACAAAGACACGGTCGTAGCACCGAAAGGCTGGGCCGATGGGCTAGACCGCATCGCCGTCTTCGTGACGCAAGGCAACGAAGTCATCAACTCCTCTGAAGTCGAGTCGCAAGTGGAGTCGACGCTTGCAGCAACGCGAAAATTGCCGTTTCGCACCGTGGTTTCCTCCGTGAAAATGGAGCGGCTGATGGCCATGGGTCTAGATCGATACGACGACTCGCGCCGCGCCGAAGCACTTACGGCACTCGGAGTCTCGGCGGTTCTGCTGATCGACATTCCGCACGCAGGACAGAGTCAGTTCGGCAAAGAGGGTGCCGAAGTGCACGTGATCCTCCGTGTCGTGGCCGCGGACGGGAAGATCCTCATGCGAGGCGAGTCATCGGGCAAAGCCTGGAACACCGCCTCCTCGCCAGAAAACATTGCACGCCACGCCATCTTGCGGGTTCTCGGGAAGGCCACTGGATTGAATCTGGACTGACTTTTCCGCAGTTCCGCCGGTCTCTCTCCGGCGCCCACCCCGGGCGAAGCAGGAGGCCGTCGTCTCTCGGTCCAATGGTGTATATTCAATGTAGACACCGGAGGCGTGCATGAATGCGAAGATCCAGAAGTGGGGAAACAGTCTGGGATTGCGGATTCCGAAGCCGTTCGCGGACGAAGTCGGGCTCGAGGAGCAGGGCGAGGTGGAATTGACCCTCGTTCGGGGGACCCTCGTCATTCGGCCCATTCTGCCGCCGGCGTTCACGCTCGAGGGCCTGCTCTCCGGGGTCACGAAGCGCAATCGGCACGATGAGGTCGAGTCCGGCGCGCCGGTCGGCCGCGAGGTCTGGTAACCGCACGTGCCTTACTCGCCGGATCGCGGTGACATCGTCTGGATCTCCTTCGACCCCCAGGCCGGCCATGAGCAGGCTGGGCGGCGCCCGGCGGTCGTCATCTCGCCGCGTGCCTACAACGCCCGAGTCGGCCTGGCGCTCCTTTGCCCGGTCACCAGTCAGGTCAAGGGCTACCCTTTCGAAGTCGCGCTGCCGGCCGGCTTGACGGTCGCAGGCGTCGCGCTCGCCGACCAGATCAAGAGCCTGGACTGGCGCGCCCGTAAGGCGGAGCTCGCCGGTAAGCTCCCGGCCAAAGTGCTCGCCGATCTGCTCGCCAAACTCGCCACTCTCGTCGGCGACTAGAAGCCCATCTACGGAGACTCGAGCGGTGCGACCTTTCCTGCCACCGAAATGGTCAACGTCAGGAGCGTGCCTCAGCGAACCTTGCTGAGTCTCTCCGCCATCCGCGTTTGCCAGCCGGGGCCGGTGACCCGCCAGCGCTCGAGGACATCGGCGACCGTTTCTGGCTCCGGGAGAGTCCGAATATCATCAGCGGATCTCTCGTCCGGCCTCCAAATGTTTCCGGCGAAGAAGGCATGGCCGTTCCGGTGGTTTGCGAACGGCTCAGCAGCGATCGTCGGAGCGTCGAGCAATGGGGCTAGTGCAGTAAACAGCGTTCGATTCTCGCCACGGAGGCAACATGCGGAGCGGTCTGATCCCGGAAGACATCGATGCCTACATCGCCGCCGCCGCTCCCGAGGCGCAGGCGGTTTTGAGGAAGCTCCGCGCAACGCTGCGGAAGGCGCTGCCGAAGGCCGAGGAGCGGATCAGCTATCGCATGCCGGCGCTCTTTCTCGACGGGGCGGTGATCTATTTTGCGGCGTTCAAGAAGCACATCGGGATCTTTCCGCCGCTGAAGGGCGATGCGGCGCTGCAGAAAGCGATCGCGCCGTACCGAGGGCCGAAGGGGAATCTCCAGTTCCCGCTCTCCGAACCGATGCCGTACGCGCTCATCGCGCGTTTTGCGAAGGCGAGAGCGGCGGAGCAGAAGACACTCGCGGCGAAACGCACTTCGGGAAGGAAGTCCGCGAAAAAGAGCGCGAAGAGAGTGGTCAAGAAGACCTTTCCATGAACTCGCTGGCGATCCAGAACCGGCGATGAGCGAAAAGAGTCCTGCCGATCTGCAGGCGGCGGTCGACTTCTATCTCGCGGAGATGCGCGCCGGAGACTTCGACTCCGCGGCCCATGGGCTCCTCTGTTTCGATCCCGGAGTCGTTCCGCTCCTCTGCGCGGTCTTCGATCAGCAGACCTCGGAAGATAGCCGCTGCACGCTGATGCGGATTGCACGCGAATATCGTCTGGATACCGCACTGCCGATGCTCGAGGCCGGACTGCGCGATCGCCGGCCCGACGTGTGGAAGGCGGCCCTCGACGGCTTCGTCACGGTCGCCTCGCCGACAGCGCTCGATTCTTTGCAGAGTTTCGCCGCCGAAGCCGCCTTCTCCGGCAGCCGCGACGCGGACTTCATCGACTGGGTCCGCGAAGCGATCCAGCAGATCGAAGAGGCAAGGGCTGCGCGTCCCGCGGAGTCGTAGCCGGCCCCCGGATAGGATGAGTTCGTGAGCATCGCGAACCGAGTTTCAGCGCGGATGGGGACAGGATCATGACCCCAGGGGGCGAAGTCGCCGGAGAAGCCCCGGTGTTCGCGACCGGAGAGCCGTCGAGCGGTGCGGAGATCGTGGCCGCGCTCGTGCGGCTGCATGAGGAGTCCGAGCGCTACCTCGCGGCGATTCCCGGTGCGGAGTTCGTCGCACCGCAGGGAGCCCAGGGCGAGAAGTGGTCGCCGGCCGATCACACGCGGCATCTCGCGAAGTCGACCTTTCCCGTCGTCAAGGCGCTCGGCCTGCCGAAGATCGTGCTGCGCGTGATGTTCGGTCGTGCGAGCGCTCCGTCGCGCGCCTTTCCGGAGCTCCGGGAGCTCTATCGCGCGCGACTGGCGAAGGGGGCATCGGCCGGTCGTTTCACGCCCTCGAAACGCCCGATTCCGGCCGATCCCGCCGTCTGGCAGATCGAGGTTCTCGGCCGCTGGCGCACCGCGGTGACGGCGCTCACGGCGGCCATCCCGCGCTGGCAGGAACCCGCGCTCGATCGCTACCGCCTGCCGCATCCCCTGCTCGGACCGCTCACCGTGCGCGAGATGCTTTTTTTCACCCAGTATCACAACGCCCACCACCTGAATCTCGTCGCCAGCCGCCGCGACTGAAGTTCTCCCCGCAAGCGGCCCGCTTCTCCGCCCGATGATCCCGGCCGGCTGCGCTTTCCGCGTAGTCCTGCATGCGACCTCGAAATCTGCCCGGCCTGCGCTCGTTTCCGTCGATCCCGATTTCGATCTGCAACGGCGTCGCGTTGCTGCTGGTTTTCGCCGCGGGAAACGGTCCGGCGGCGGCGCAGCTCGCCTCCGTCGGACTGTCGAGCGTCGGGGCGCAGATCTTCGGGAGCGAGGACCTTCTTTTCTACGGGCCGGAGGCCGGCGAGCAGTTCGGCCTCGCCGTCGTCGCCGGCGATTTCAACGGCGACGGCATCGACGACCTCGCGACCGGTCTGCCGCTCGACAGCGGATTCGTCAACGATCCGATTCCGGGGACGGGCGCCGTCGTCATCCGCTACGGCCTGCCGGGAAGGCGTCTCGAACCCGGGCTTGCCGACACCTACCTGACGCAGCTCGCGTCCGGCAGCCCCGACCCCGCGGAGCCGAACGAGCTCTTCGGCTGGTCGCTCGCGGCGGGAGATTTCAACGGCGACGGGATCGACGACCTCGCGGTCGGCATCCCGCAGAACAAGACCGGCGCTCCGACGGCCGGCGGCGTCGAGATCTTCTACGGCCGCGCCGGAGAGATCGAGCTCGTCGGCGCCGAGTTCCTGCGACAGGGTGTCGCCGGGATTCCGGGAACGCCGGCGAACAACGACCAGTTCGGCAACGGCCTCGCCGCCGGAGATTTCGACGCCGACGGGTTCGACGACCTCGCGGTGGGTTCGCCGTTCGAAGAGGTCCAGGGCTTTACCGACGCCGGAACGGTCACCGTCTTCCACGGCGCCGCGACGGGACTGCTGCCCTTTCGCGGCTACCTCGTGTCGCGGGCGGAACCGGGGGTCGAGGGAAACGTCGCTTCCGCCAACTACTTCGGTGAGGTCCTCGCGGCCGGTGACTTCGACAACGACGGTGCGGATGACCTCGCGATCGGTGTCCAGTTCGAGAACGGCAGCACGGGCTCGGTGCAGCGCATCTACGGCGGGGCTTCCGGGCTCAACTTCTCGCGCAGCCCGATCGTCGTCGGCGCGGCGAGCGGCGACCACTTCGGCGCGGCCCTCGCGGCCGGCGATTTCGACGCCGACGGCACCGACGATCTCGCGATCGGCGCGCCGATGGTGGGCTTCACCGTTTCCGGCCAGCCGCGGTTTTCGGTCGGACGGGTCACCGTTCTCTATTTCTCCACGGCGGAGTCTTTCGATCAGGGCATGCTTTTCGGCGCCGCGGCACAGCAGGAGGGCGACCGCTTCGGTTCGGCGCTCGCCGCCGGGGACTTCGATGGCGACGGCCGGGACGATCTCGCGATCGGCCAGCCGGGAGAGGACCTCGGCGCGACCGGGAGCGAACGGGGCGGCGTGACGATTCTCACCGGCGACAGCCCCGGCGGCCTGGCGCACTATTTCCGCTTCCTCTCCCCCGGCTTCTCGGGAATTCCAGGCACCGCCCAGGTCGGTCAGCAGGTCGGGATGACGCTCACCGCCGGAGATTTCGACGACAACGGTTGCGCGGATCTGGTCCTGGGAACACCTTTCCGCACGGTCGAGGGCATCGGCATCGCGGCGGGAGGAGAGATCGTTCTCTACGGCGCGCTCTTCGCCGATGGCTTCGAGCTCGGTTCGTCCTTCTCCTGGAGCGCTGCCGTTCTCTAGCCGGTTGATACGAATCGTCCGCTCTCTGCACGGATCGGAGAAGAGGAGATTCCCAATGTTCCGGTCGTTCCGCTCGTTCCGCTCGTTCCGCTCGTTCCGCTCGATTCGCCCGTTCCGCTGCCAGAGTGTCGGTCTGAGCGTTCTCGCCGTACTCAGTTGTCTGAATGCCGCCTCCGCGCAGAACCTGATCACCAACGGCGAGTTCGATCCGGGCTCGGTGCCGGGTGACTGGTCGGTGGGCCCCGGGAGTTTGTCGCTGACTCTCGATTCGGGCGGCTGTCCGGGCTCGAACGCGGGGCTCGCGATGTCCGCCCAGTCGGCCTCGAGCCAGTACTTCGCCATGTACTCGCACGAGTGCATTCCGGTCGATCCGGTGGCGACGCCGACGCTCGAAATCGGCGCTCTCTACCGCACGATCGCCAACGTCTGGACCCGGCTCGCGATCCAGCAGTTCAGCGACCCGACTTGCTCGACAAACCTTGGATTCTCGGCTCCCGTCTTCGCCAATCCGTCGGGAACCTGGAACTCGATCGGCGGAACGGTGACGCTGGCCGCCTCGGCGCAGGCTGTGGCGTTCGTGGTTGATGCGAATCCGATGACGGTCGACGTACCGCAGTTCGTCGTCGAGATCGACCGCCTTTATCTCGGCATCCAGCCGCGGATCTACGTCGACGGATTCGAGACGGAGAGCGGCGGTGCCTGCCACTGGTCGACGGCGATCGGTCTCTGACGACGGTGCGATCGCAGTCCCCGCGACCGTCCGTCCAGTAGCATGACGGGGAGGAGACCGTCATGCTCAACGCCCGTCGTCGCCCCCATCGCCTCGCGCTCGCTCTGGTCGCTCTGGTCGCGCTCGTCTCATCCGCCACGGTTCTCCGGGGCGCCACCGCGGCTCCATCCTCCGCCGCCGACGAGAAGACACGGACCGAGATCACCGCGCTGCTCCATGACTTCCTGACGCCGCAGGTGAACGGCCAGCGCTCCGGGCACGAGCGCTTCTGGGCCGACGATCTCGTCTACACGAGCTCGGGCGCCGTCGTGATGAGCAAGGCGGACATTCTGAAGTCCTTCGATGAGCCGCCCAAGGCAGAGACCGGCAAAGCGCCCGAGCCGGAGGCGGTCTACAGCGCGGAGGACATTCTCGTTCGTCCTTACGGCGACACCGCGGCGCTCACCTTCCGTCTGGTAGCGAAAAACCCGGACGGTTCGGTGCAGTTCTACCGCAACAGCGGAACGTTTCTCTACCGCCACGGTCAGTGGCAGGCCGTCACGTGGCAGGCGACGAAGGTGCCGCCGAAAGAGTAGCCCGACCGGTCGATGTCAGTGGCCGTAGCTCATGACGCGCGTGACTTTCCAGCTGGCGCCGTCCTGCTTCCAGATCTGCAGGAACTGAAAGGTTCCACACTCATTCTGGCCGTTCTCGACGTGGCAGAAACGATGCGAACCGGTCTCCATCGCTCCGAAGCCGGGGACGGGATAGACCTCGAAGGTGCCGGCGACGAGCTCGCGCTGGATGCCATTACCCTGCGCGAACATGCGCTGGAAACCGGCATCGACCTCGGCGTAGGTCTGCAAGCCGCCCTTGTCATGGTAGAACTCGAGGTCGCTCGCGAAGAAAGCCATGAGCGCGCGGGAGTCATGGGCATTGAAGGCCTTGAACATCTCGCTGTCGAGCCGCAGGATCTCGTCGTGAAGCGCGGTCGCCGGCAGGGCCGGCAGGGCCGGCGCAGCGGCCTCAGCGGCCAGGAGCGCCGCGCCTCCGCTGCAGAAGAAACAGGCGACGAGCGTCGCCGCTCGAAAATGCTGGGACATGGTGACTCCCTCTCCAGGAATACGCGCGCCTGTACCGGCATGTTTCGCGCCAGGCGCCGATCGGCAGTGGACCTCGACGCGACCTGCCTCGCGTCCATGCGGCCGGCGCGCTTCGTCACGCCCAGGCGGGCAGCGCTGCGACGGTTCCGCGATGCCCTGCGAAGTTTTAGGATGCGGGTCGATGAGAGTCGGTCGTCCGCGCGACAGCCGTTCCGAGTACGAAGACCGGATGCATCGGGTGATCGGGCACATCGACCGGCATCTCGACGCGCCTCTCGATCTCGAGACGCTCGCAGGCGTCGCCTGTTTCTCGCCCTTTCATTTTCATCGCCTCTTCACCGCCTGGTTCGGGGAAACGCCGGGTGACTATCTGCGTCGCCGGCGGATCGAGAGCGGAGCCCTGCGGCTGATCTCGCAACCGCGCACCCGGGTGCTCGATGTCGCGCTCGCCGTCGGCTTCGGTTCGGCGGAAGCCTTCACCCGCGCCTTCCGGCAGCGCTACGGCGCCTCACCCTCGGCTTGGCGCGCCGCGGAAGTTGCGGTGCGAGACGAAAAGAGCAAGGGAGGCACGGACAAGAGCAATTCCGGACAGGTTGGAAGCAAGGGCGGTCCGGCAGCGAGCGGCCGGATCGAAAAGGATGGTCTCTCCACGCAGCACCGACCGGAGACCGCCATGAACGTCAAACTCGTCGATCGTCAGCCTGTCCCGATTGCCTACCTGCGCTACGTCGGACCCTACGGAGAGGGTGTTTCGGATTTCTGGCAGAACACCTACTACCCGTGGGCGCTCGAGAACGGATTGCTCGACCGCGTGCGCTATGGCATCAGCCTCGACGACCCGGGAGTGACCGCAGATGAGAAATGCCGCTATGACGCTGCGGCCGAGGTCGCGCCGGAGCAGGTTCTCTCGAGCCACCCGCAGCGATCGATTCTGCCCGGAGGGCGCTATGCCGCGCTCGCGTTTCATGGGCGCGGAGAAGAGATCGTCGAAGCCTGGGAAGGATTGCTGCGCGACTGGCTGCCAGCGAGCGGGCTGCAGCTCGACGCACGGCCGATGTTCGAGCACTATCCGACAACCGCAAGCTACGACCCTTCGACCGGCCGCTTCGAATGCGAGCTCTGCATCCCCGTAGCTCCGCTCTGAGCGGAGCTGAACGATGAGACGGTTCCGCTCTGAGCGGAGCTGAACGATGAGACGGTTCCGCTCTGAGCGGAGCTGAACGATGAGACGGCTCCGCTCCCTCAGACGCGCGACAGCCGGCGCAGCGCGAGCCGCAGCAGCTCGTGAAAGGCGGCGTCAGGAGAATCCTTTCGGGCCGCGCCGACGGCGCCTTCGGCGAGAGCCGGTTTGTAGCCGAGATTGACCAGCGCCGCGACGAGATCGTCGTCGGAAGCCGCCGTCGCGCGCGCCGCCGGGAGCTGTGCCGCGAGCGCCTGCAGCTTGTCGCGCAACTCGACGACCATCCGTTCCGCGGTCTTCTTGCCGACGCCGGGGATGCGCACGAGCTTCGCGACGTCGCCGGCCGCGAGCGCGGCGATGAGCTCGTCGGGAGCCATTCCGGAGAGCACAACCTGAGCGAGCCGCGGACCGATCCCTGAAACCGCGATCAGGCGTTCGAAAAGCTCCTTCTCGCGCTCCGTCCAGAATCCGTAGAGCGCGAGCGCGTCCTCGCGCACGTGGGTGTGAATGAACAGCCGGACGACGCTCCCGGCCTCGGCCTTCTGCACCTCGTAATAGGTCGAAAGCGGCACGGCGACGAGATACCCGACGCCACCGACGTCGAGGATCAGGCGGTCGGGCGCCGCCTGGACGACCTTGCCGGAGAGCCAGCCGATCATCGGCGGACCCCCATCACCGATCGAGCGCCTGTCGCAGGTCGGCGAGCAGATCGTCGGGATGCTCGAGACCGATCGAGAGTCGCAGGAGATCTTCGGGCGTGGTCGTTCCGGGTCCATCGCTCGAAGCGCGATGTTCGACCAGACTTTCCGGGCCGCCGAGACTCGTCGCATTGAGAAACAGCTTGAGCCGTGACGCCACTCCGACCGCACCTTTCCGGCCTCCCGCAACCCGCAGGGCGATCATGCCGCCGTAGGCCCTCATCTGGCGGCGCGCGATCTCGTGGCCGGGATGCGCCTCGAGCCCGGGATAGACGACATCGGCGAGCGCCGGGTGCCCGGCGAGCCCGCGCGAAACCGCGAGAGCATTCGCCGAGTGGCGCTCCATGCGGCAGGCGAGCGAACGGAGACCGCGGAGGACCAGCCACGAGCTGAACGGACTCGCGGTTCCGCCCAGCCGGCGCCGTGCCGAGGCGACGGCTTCGTAGTCGCCGTCGCGACGCGCAAACACCAACGCTCCGCCGAGGACGTCGCTGTGCCCGCTGATGTACTTGGTCGTCGAGTGCAACACGACATCGGCACCGAGCGCGAGGGGACGCTGAAGCGCCGGCGTCGCGAAAGTGCCATCGACGAGAAGACGAGCGCCGGCGGCATGCGCGTCGACCGCGAGCCTGGCGAGATCGAGAATCTCCAGCTGGGGATTCGTCGGGCTCTCCGCCCAGAGCCAGGTCGTTCCGGCGGCGAAAGCCTTCGCGAGCTCCGCGCGATCGCCGAGATCGACGAACAGCGCGTGCATTCCCCAGCGCGGGAGGAAGTCGGTCGCGAGACTGCGGACACCCGAATAGACGTCGCGATGGAAAGCGACGGTCGTCCCTGCCGGCAGCGACTCGAGAAAGGTCGCCGTCGCGGCCATTCCGGAAGCGAAGGCGAGCGCTGCTTCCCCGCCTTCGAGGGCTGCGAGCGCGGTCTCGAGGCGATCCTGCGTCGGATTGCCCTCGCGCTGGTAGGCGTGCGTGAAAAGCGGCTCGCATTCCGGGCCGTGAACGAATGTCGTGGCGAGGTGAATCGGTGGCGAGACCGCCCCGGTGTCGGGGTCGGGCTCGCCGCCGGCGTGGACGGCGAGGGTTTCGAAGTGCATGAGAGAAGTCTAGCGCCGGGGCAGCGCGGGCGGATGAAACAAAAAGAGCCGGAAAGAGTTCTTTCCGGCTCCCGGGAACTTGGCGAAGCGAAAGACCCTAGGTTCCCTTCGCGTCGTCTCCGACCAGCCCGAAGCGCTCGAGCAGGGTCTTGTCGTACTGGACCTTGGTCTCGTGCTTCTTCTGCTCGATGATCGATCCCAGCAGGCGATTGACCTCGTTCTTTTCGAGGTTCTCGCGGGTTTCGACGCGAGCCGTTGCGAACGCTGCGGCATCGAATCCAGTGCGCTTCGTGACCTGGAACAGGATGGCTCCCTGATCGGTGAGCACCGGCGTTCCGATGTCGCCGCTCTTCGCCGCGAGCGCAGCGTCGATGACGGCGCGCGAATCGGCGATCCCGGCCACGTTCCCGCCGCGGCCGAAGTCGCCACTGTCCTTCGCTTCGACACCGAGCTCCTTCGCGACCTCGTCAAGGGTGCGTCCCGAGGCGAGCTCGCCGCGAGCCTGGGTGAGGCGCGCGAGCGCGAGCTGTCCGGCCTTGGCGCGCATTGCCGCCGGCCGGACGCGGGGTTCGACTTCGGCGAGCGTCGGCGAGCGCTCCGGGTTCTCCTGCACCAGCGAGAGGATCGCGAAGCCGCGCGCGATCTTCACCGGTGTCGAGACCTTCCCCGGCTCGAGCGCGAATGCCGCCGCGGAGAACGGCGTGCCACGGCCGACACCCGGAACCACCTCTTCACGACCGAATGCCGGCGTGGTCACGAACGAAACCGTGTCGTTGTCCGCGAGCGCCTTGAGCTGCGCCTCGGTGGTGAGCTTCTCGCTGGCGATTCGCGTAGCGAGCTCCGTCGCCTTCGCTTCTGCCGCTGCGTCCGCGCGCTCGGCGGCGAGGCGCGTGCGCACCTGCGCCTCGACTTCGGCGAACGGCCGCTGACCCGCGTCGTGCTTCTCGATCACCTGGATCAGGTGGTAACCGAAGCTGGTCTTGATCGGACCGACCATCGTTCCGAGTGCGGCGCCGAATGCGGCGTCCTCGAACTCCTTGATCATCCGGCCGCGGCCGAAGAAGCCGAGATCGCCACCGCGCGCCTTGGAACCCGGATCGTCGGAAACCTCACCCGCGACTTTGGCGAAATCCTCGCCCCCTTCGATCCGCTTGCGAATCGCCGAGAGCTGGCTCTCCGCGGCGGCGTCGGTGCGCTTGTCGTCGACCTTGAGCAGGATGTGACGCGCGTGGACCTGTTCTTCCTGCTTGAATTCGTCGCTGTGCGCGCCGTAGTAGCTCTGCAGCTCGGCGGGTTCGGGGTTGATCTTGGCGCGCGTCCGCACCGAGTCGATGAGCAGGTAGTTGACGACCCGCTGCACCGGCAGACGGAAGTCGTCCGCGTGGCTCTGGAAGAAGCTCGCCACTTCGGCATCGGATACCGTGGCCTGAGTCTGGAAGCCGTTCGCCGGCAGAACGACGAAGCGGATCGCGGCGGTGTCGGCCTGATCGCGGTAGGCACGCTCGACTTCGGCGTCGGAGATCGCGACCGTCGAAGAGAAGATGACGTTCAGTTTGGTGAGGACGATCTGGCGGCGGATCGCGTCCTCGAACTCGCGCACGGAATAGCCGTTCGAGCGCACGAAACGCTTGTAGGTCTCGTCGCCGACGAAATCGCCGCTCGGGCCCTTCATTCCGGGGATTTCGAAGATCGCGTCCTGCACCTCGCTGTCGGAGGCGGTGAGACCGCGGTCGTCGGCTTCGTTGAGCAGCAGCCGCTGATCGACGAGCCGGTCGAGCGCCTGCAGCGGGAGCTTCATCTGTTTGGCGATCTCGGGCGTGAAGTTCTCGCCGAAGGCCTGGCGGTACTGCGCATCGAGGCGCCGGTACTCGCGTTCGAACTCGGCCATCGAGATGTGGTCGGAGCCGATCGTCGCCGCCCCGTTGGTCGCCCCTTTGCCGCGGGAAAGACCGCCGCCGAAGTCGACGAAGACGAAGGCGATGAAAATGATGATGACGACCCAGAGGATCCAGGAGAGGTACTTCAGGTTGTCGCGAAAAACCTTGAGCATGGAAGACTCCAGAGGCACGGGCTCGAGCTGCCCGGGCGAGAACGGTCGAAGATATCAAGGCGCTCGCGAGAGCGCCAACGGAAGCTCGCCGGCCGGCCCGGCGGCGGGGCCCGGGGAGGCCCTTTCCGGGGCCACGCCATGTCCCGTAACTTCAAGTAGAATCAGTCCCTTCGGCTCCCGGATGGGCGAACAGGGGTGATCTCGACCGGGCCCGGGGAGAGCGAAAGAGGAGCGTTCGTTGCCGTCCAATCCACTGAACAAACGCACCCGGGGTTGGTACACCGTGTCGGTGGATACGCTGCGTGGCGCAGTGATCATCGCCTCCTTCGCTGCGCTTGCGCTCGCGGGCTACGCCCTTTACCGGCAGTGGGAACACAAATCGCTCGAGCGCGAAGCGGTGTCGATTCTCGAAGAGATCGAAGGGCTTCTGGTGCGCGCCGATACCGAAAAGCCCGCCGGGTCCTTCGTCGAAGAGATCGAATCGGCGCGTCGTGGCCGGATCACGGCTGCCGCCGCCTACGCCGCCGGGGACTTTCCCGCCGCTGTCGGCGCGGCGCGCCGGAGCCGCGCGCTGCTCCTCGCCGTCCTCGATTCCGCGGCAGCGCGCGCGTCGACAGGCGAGGCCCAGTTCATCGCCGCGCAGGGCGGCGTCGAGTTCCGTCGCGGCGAGCGCGGCGAATGGGAAGAGGCGCGAACGCGCGTCGTCCTGCAATCCGGCGACTACGTGAAAACCTCCGGCAACGGTTCGGCGGAGATCGTCTTTCTCGACGGCACGCTCTATACCGTGCGTCCGAACACGCTCTTCCTGGTGACCCGTCAGGCGGCTTCCGCCGGTTCCCCTCCCGAACAGACCATCGCGATGGAATACGGCTGGGTGAACCTGAACACGGCGCAGCGCGGCGGGCGCGTCACGACACCGCGCGCCGAAGCGACGATCGGCCGCGAGTCCGAGGTGGTGGTTTCCTACGACAAGGCTTCCTCGACCGGTCGCTTCGTTGCCTATCGCGGTTCGCTCGAGGTCGCCTCAGGCGCGGGCCTCTCGAAATCGGTCGGTGAGCTCGAGCAGGTCGTGCAGACCGGCGACCTGCTTTCCGATCCCCATCGCCTTCTGCAGGCGCCCGAACAGGATCGGCCGAGCGACAATTTCGAGGTTTCGCTGACGGCGGTGAAAACTCTGGGACTGTCGTGGGAGCCGGTCTCGCAGGCGGCTCGCTACGCCTTGCAGGTCTCGCGCAGCCGCCTGTTCGTCGACAACGTCATCGATGTCGCTTCGCGCACGAAGACCGCGGCGACGCTCGGACTGCAGGGCGAAGGAACGTTCGAATGGCGGGTCGCGGCGGTTGGACGGGACGGGCTGCAGGGTCCCTGGAGCTCCCCGCGGACGTTCCGGGTGCTTGCTGCCGAGAGCCCGGGGGAGAAGGGCGACAAGACGCCGCCGGAGCTGGTCGTCGATCAAGTGCAGGCTTATGGCAACATCTTCATCGTCGCCGGTCGTACGGAAGCCGGCGCGAGTCTGAAGATCAACGGCGAAACGGTCGCGGTGGCGGCCAACGGAACGTTCACCAAGACCGTGCTGGTCCCGAAGGAAGGCTGGAGCATCCTCGAACTGCGCTCCACCGACTCGTCCGGAAACGAGACCACCGTTCGCCATCGTGTTTTCGTGGAAACTCTCTGAAATTCTCTCACTGCAGGACTCGCTGAGCCAGAAAGAACGCTATGCCCCTGGGTTCCATGTTTCGCTACTTCTCGAACGATCTGGCGATCGATCTCGGCACCGCCAACACGCTGGTCTATGCCCGCAACCGCGGCATCGTGGTGCGCGAACCGTCGATCGTCGTACTCAACAAGCTGACCAACCAGATCGAGGCCGTCGGCGCCGAGGCCAAGGAGATGCTCGGCAGAACGCCGGGCAACATCGAATCGATCCGGCCGATGAAAGACGGCGTGATCGCCGACTTCGAAGTCACGGAGCGCATGCTCGGCTACTTCATCAAGAAGGCGCACGGACGGAAGATGTACGTGCATCCGCGCATCGTCATCGGCGTACCGGGAGAGATCACCCAGGTCGAGAAGCGGGCCGTCCGTGACTCCGCGCAGAAGGCCGGCGCCTCGGAGGTCTACCTCGTCGAGCAGGCGATGATGGCCGCGATCGGCGCCGGTCTGCCGATCACCGAGCCCTCAGGCAACATGATCGTCGACATCGGCGGCGGCACAACGGACATCGCCGTCATTTCTCTTTCGGGGATCGTCTACTCGCGCTCGGTGCGCGTCGCCGGAAACGAGATGGACGAGGCGATCATCAACTACCTCAAGCGCAAGTACAACCTGCTGATCGGCGAGCGGACGGCCGAGATCATCAAGTGGGAGCTCGGCTCGGCATTTCCGCTCAAGGACCGCCTGACGATGACGATCAAGGGTCGAGACCTCGTCGAAGGCATTCCGAAAGAGCTGGTGATTTCGGACGAGGAGATCCGCGAAGCGCTCGCCGAAACGGTCAATGTGATCGTCGATGCCGTGCGCATGGCCCTCGAGCGCACTCCGCCCGAGCTTTCGGCGGACATCATGGACAAGGGCATCGTCCTGTCCGGCGGCGGCGCGCTGCTGCGGGCGCTCGACGAACGGATCCGCGCCGAGACCGGCTTGCCGGTTGTCCAGGCCGAAGATCCGCTGGCCTGCGTCGTCCTCGGCACCGGCCGCGTCCTCGAGGACATGCACCTGTTGCGCAAAGTGTCGATCCGCTGATCGACGCGATGAGAAGTTTCGATCCGCTGATCGACACGATGAGAAGTTTCGATCCGCTGATCGACATGATGCAAGGTCTCGATCGGCCGATCGATACCCCGAGGGCTGATCCGCCGGGGACTCGTTTGCGACCGTGAGCCCGCGTCGCGTCCGTCTGCTGTTCGTCGCCCTTCTCGTCGGCCAGCTCTTTCTCGTCGCCGGTCAGGAGCCCGATCGCGGCAGCGCCGGCAGCCTTCTCGAAGGCCTGACACTCCGCACACTCGGGCCGCTCGCGCGCCTGGTGAACGCCGGTTCGGAAGGTTTCGCGTCGGCGCGCGAGGGCTTGCGGTTGCGCGGCGATCTCGCGAGCGAAAACCGGGATCTCAAACGGGAAGTCCTCGAGCTCCGCCGCCGCGAACTGCGCATGGCGGGACTCGAAGAGGAGATCGACGGTCTGTCGAAGACGATCGATTTCTCACGCCGTCAGGCCACCGAGTTGCGCATCGCGGAGGTCGTTCATGCCGACTTCAGTTCCTGGCTGCGCTCGCTCATCCTCTACGTCGGCACCGGTGCGGCTCATGTCAATCAGCCCGTGCTTTCGGACGATGGGCTCGTCGGCCGCGTGATCCGGGTTTCGGGCGCTTACGCGAAAGTGCAGCTGTTGACCGATCGTGCGGCATCATCGGGCGTGCAGCTCGAGCGCTCGCGCCGGCAAGGCGTCGTCCGGGGTTCGTCGCCCGGCGAGCTGCTGCTCGACTTCATTCCCCGTCAGGCCGAAGTGGAGGTCGGCGAGAGTGTGCTGACGGCCGGCATCGACGGTGTGTATCCGCGCGGCATTCGCGTCGGCACCGTGGTGTCCGTGGAACCGGGCAACGAGGTTTTCCATCGCATCGTCGTGCGGCCGGCGGTCGATTTCTCGCGTCTGTCCTTCGTCTACCTGCTCGAAGGAGAAGCCGTGCCGCGCGAGCTCGCGACCGAGGAGGAACATGCGTCTCCTTAAATTCGTCCTCGGACTGGGACTTGCGGCGCTCCTTCATTTCGCCGGCGAGAGACTCTTTCCTCACTTCTCGCAGGCAGTCGACCTGTTTCTTCTCGTCGCGGCGCTCGAAGCGCGCCACGGCAGCCCGGTGTCCGGAATGTTCGCCGGACTCGCCGCGGGTCTTCTCGCAGATGGACTTTCGGGAGGCCCTTACGGTCTCGCGGGATTCGCCGACACGGCGGTCGGATTCGGCATCGCGCGCGCGGCACAGCAGCTCGTGGTGCAGCGGACCACCGGGCTTGCCGCGGTCTTCGCCGCCGGGGCGGCGGCGCAGCAGGCGATTCTCGCGGCGCTGGCTCTCGCGTTCCGCGATCACGCCGAGCTCCCCGATCCTCTCTGGTTGCTGGTGAAAGTCGGCACGACGGCCGCTCTCGGACTCGCGTGGACGAGCTCAGCCAATGCCATCGCCAGCCGCCTGCGCTTCCGCCGCGCCAACCGTGCGACGAAGATTCAGCTTCCCGGGTGAGCCGGGAACCGAGGGCCGCTTCGTGACTTCGCTTGTGCAACGCCGGTTTCGGGAGTAGAAAGGTTCGTCGCGATGCGGGTGGGAGAACACAAGGAGGCGCTGGTCGGCCGGGTCCGGATCCTCTCCGGTGTAGTGGGGATCTTTCTCGCTGCGATCGCGGGCGCATTCTGGTTCGTCCAGGTGGTGCGCGGCACCTACTACCGGGATCTCGCGGAGAACAACCGCCTGCGCAAAGTGGCGATCAAGGCGCCCCGCGGTTCGATCTACGACCGCAACGGACGCGTCATCGTGGAGAATCTTCCGAGCTACAACCTCCTTCTCGACCGTAGTCGCGCCGCGAGTTTCGACGCCAGCCTGAAGTTCGCCGCGCCGATTCTCGATCGCCCGCTGCCCGACCTCGTGGCGCTTCTGGAGCACTATCGCGGGCTGCCGTCGTTTCAGCCCGTTCTCCTGGCCGAGGGCCTCACGCTCGATCAGGTCGCGCGGTTCGAAGTCGAGCAGCTCTCTCATCCGGAGTTCGTCGTCGATGTCTCGCATCGCCGCCTCTATCGCCTCGGCAATCAGGCAGCGCACGTTCTCGGCTATCTCGGTGAGGCGCGCCCCGAGGAGCTGGCCGACCCGGCCAAGGACCTGAAAAGCGGCGACTGGGTCGGCCGCCGCGGTGTCGAGCTCGAATATGACGCCAAGCTTCGCGGCGAGGACGGCGAGCGCGTCGTCGTGGTCGACAGTCACGGCCAGTCGGTTGCCGAGCTCGACCGCGAAGTCGGCCGCCCGGGCGGCGCGCTCACGTTGACGATCGATGCCGGCCTGCAACAGGAGGCGGAACGCCAGCTGGCCGGCAAGGCGGGCGCGATCGTTGCCCTCGATCCGAGAAACGGCGAGATCCTGGCGCTGGTCTCGGCGCCAGGCTACGATCCGAACCTCTTCACCCGGCGTCTCGAAGTCGCCGAGTGGCAGCAGCTCATCCAGGATCCGCTGCTGCCGCTCCAGAACCGCGCGCTCGCGAGCGCCTACCCGCCCGGTTCGGTGTTCAAGATGGTGATGGCGGCGGCTGGTCTCGCCGAGGGAGTCATCACTCCGTCCGACGGCGTCTTCTGCAACGGCGCGAAGACCTTCTACAAGCGTTCGTTCCACTGCTGGAAACAGGGCGGCCACGGTTTCATGACGCTCGAGACGGCGCTCAAGAACTCCTGCGACGTCTATTTTTATGAGCTCGGGCAGAAGCTCGGCATCGAGCGCATCGCGCGCTACGCCCGCCTGTTCGATTTCGGTGTGCCGACCGGAATCGATCTCGATGGCGAGAAGCGCGGGCTCGTGCCCGACGGCGCCTGGAGCCAGCGCGAACGACGTCATCCCTGGTATCCGGGAGAAACGATCTCCGTCGCGATCGGGCAGGGAGCGCTGCTCGCGACGCCGATGCAGATGGCCACCATGGCGGCCGCGTTCGCCAACGGCGGCTACATCGTCACGCCGCATCTCGTGCGCGGCGACGACTCGCATCCGCCACGCCGGATCGCCCTCGCGCCGGAGGTCTTCGAGCCCATCCGCCGCGGGCTCTGGCGCGTGGTCAACGATCAGGGCACCGGCGCCTCGGCACGCGTCGCGGGAGTCGAGATCGCCGGCAAGACCGGCACCGTCCAGGTCGTGGCGCACACCGCCTACGAGAACTCCAATCTGCGCGACTACGAGGAGCGCAACCACGCGTGGTTCGCTTCGTTCGCTCCGTTCGTGAACCCGACGGTCGTCATCGTCGTCTTCGTCGAGCACGGCGGACAGGGATCGCACGTCGCCGCACCGATCGCGAAAGCTCTCTATGAAAAGCTCTTCCGGCCAGATCTCGGCACCGCTCCCGTTTCCTGACGAGCGCCCGCGGCTCGAGCACCTGGCGACGATCCGCTGGGGGCTGCTCGCTTCGGCGCTCGCTCTCGCGGCGATCGGCCTCGCCACCGTGCACAGCGCGTCGGCCGAGCTCGGTACGGACTTCTTTTCGCGCCAGCTGGTCTGGATCGGCGTCGGCCTCGTGGCGATGGTCGTCTCCTTCAGCTTCAACTACCACACGCTGCTCGGCTACTCCCTGCCGCTCTACGCCGTGAGCCTCGTAGCGCTCGCGCTCGTGCTGGTGCTGGGACACGAAGCCGGCGGTGCGCAGGGCTGGTTTCGTCTCGGTTCCGTCGGCCTGCAACCGTCCGAGTTCGCGAAGCTCGTCACTGCGCTCTATCTCGCCCGGTATCTCGCGGCGCCGACGACAAGGCAGCTGCCGCTGAAACAGATCTTCATCGCGGTCGCCCTGGTTGGCGCGCCGATGATGCTGATCGTTCTCGAGCCCGATCTCGGCGGTGCGGCGATGTTCGCGCCGATGGCAGTCGGAATGTTGCTGGTCGCCGGAGTGCGGCCACGTATTCTGCTGACGACGCTCTGCGCCGGACTTCTCGCGCTTGCGCTCATCTGGAGTCTGGGGATGAAGCCCTACCAGCGCCAGCGCGTGCTGACCTTCCTCGCTCCCGATACCGATCCGCTCGGGGCCGGATATCAGGTGCGGCAATCGAAGATCGCGGTGGGCTCGGGGGAGCTCTCGGGCAAGGGCTATGGTCAGGGAACCCAGAGCCAGCTGCGTTTTCTTCCGGCGCGTCACACCGACTTCATCCTCTCGGTCCTGGCGGAAGAGTGGGGCTTTCTCGGCGTCGGTGCGGTCCTGCTCCTCTACGCCGCCTATCTCGCGAATCTCGCCGCGATCGCCATGCGGGCCCAGGACCGCGCCGGGATTCTGCTCGTCGTCGGATTGGGGAGCACGTTTTCGTTCCACGTTCTCTACAACTCGGCGATGGTCATCGGGCTGGTACCGGTGACCGGGATCCCGCTGCCGTTCCTCTCCTACGGCGGCTCCTTCACCCTGCTGAACTTCATCGGCCTCGGTCTCATCCTCGGCGTCGACTTCCGCCGCTTCGCCAATCGGTAGGCGCCGGCTGGCGCAGGTTGGCGCAGGCTGACGCAGGCTGGCGCAGGTAGATTGCGACAGACGTCTGCGGTCCGCTCCCGGTAAGATCGGGCGCATGAGGCCCTCTTTTTGACCCACAAGATGCTGGTCGAGAGCGATCCGCACGAGACCCGCGTCGCGGTGCTCGAAGAGGATCAGCTGACGGAGATCTACCTCGAGCGCCGCCATCACCGCGGAGTGGTGGGCAACGTCTACAAGGGGCGGGTGTCGCGCGTGCTGCCGGGGATGCAGGCGGCGTTCGTGGACATCGGCCTCGACCGCGACGCCTTCCTCTACGTCGCTGATGTCTACATTCCGGACGTCGTCGAGGCAGCGGAAGCGGTCGATGGCTCGAGTGGCTCGAATGGCGGGAACGGCGCCGCGCACGACGAGCACGCCCCCGGGGCGCGGGACTCGGGCGGCATCGACGATCTGCGGGGCGAGCTCGAGCCCGAGCACGGACCGAACGTTCAGGACGACGACACCTTCGCCGGTCAGCCGCACCGCTTTGATCCCGCGACGTCGCCGACGATCGACGCGCTGCTCAAGGTCGGGCAGGAACTGCTCGTTCAGGTGACGAAGGATCCGATGCCGAACAAGGGCGCGCGGGTCACGACGCAGGTGACCTTTCCCGGCCGATTCGTCGTCTTTCTTCCTACCGTTTCGCACGTGGGTGTGTCGCGCCGGATCGAGGACGAAGCGGAGCGCCTGCGCCTGCGGGAGCTTCTGGAGTCGATTCCGCATGAAGGCGGAGTGATCGTGCGGACTGCGGGCGAAGGCCGGAGCAGCGAGGACTTCGCCGCCGATCTCGCCTTCCTGAGATCGCGCTGGGAAGCCGTGCGCCGGCGCTCCGAGACCGCCGTGGCCCCGGCGCTCATGCATCAGGACTTCGATCTCGCCCTGCGGCTGGTGCGCGATCTGTTTTCGGCCGAGTTCTCCCTCCTCTGGGTCGACGGCGAATCGATCTACGAGCGCATCGTCGAATTTCTCGATCAGGTGCAGCCGCAGCTCGTCTCGCGCGTGAAGCTCGACCGCGAGGAGCGCGGACTGTTCGAGCGTTTCGGCCTCGAGAAGGAGATCGAAGCGGCGCTGAAGCCGAAGGTCTGGCTGAAGTCGGGCGGCTATCTCGTGATCAATCCGACGGAGGCGCTGGTTGCGATCGACGTCAATACAGGGCGTTTCGTCGGCCGGCACAATCTCGAGGAGACTGCGCTCGCGACGAACCTCGAAGCGGTCGAAGAGGCAGTGCGCCAGATCCGGCTGCGCGATCTCGGTGGAATCATCGTCCTCGACCTCATCGACATGACCGATCTCGCGCATCGCGAGCAGGTCTTCCAGGCTCTCGAGCTCGAGCTGCGCAAGGATCGCGGCAAGCACAAGGTGCTTTCGATATCCGAATTCGGCCTGGTCCAGATCACCCGCAAGCGCAGCCGGGCGAACCTCGAGCGGCTGTTGACGCAGACCTGCCCCTACTGCGAAGGCAGCGGGCGAATCAAATCGATCGCCACGGTCTGCCTGTCGATGCGGCGCTCGGCGCTCGCGCTGCGCGGGACCCTGACGTCGAAGGAGCTGCTCGTACGCGTTCACCCCGATGTCGCGCGCATGCTGCAGCGCGAGGAGCGCGGCACGGTCGAGGAGATCGAGCGCGCGCTCGGCGTCGCGATCATTCTGCAGGGGGACGCCAAGCTCCACCATTCGAGCTTCGATATTCTCGAAGTGTGACGGTCATCTCCTTCGCGTGGCCGGGCTTCCGCGGCGAGGCCGCGGCACGCCTCGCTGCAGACGACCTTCCGGCCGCCTCCCGGGCGCTGCTCGATCCGGGCGCGGCCACTGCCACGCTGCACTGGGGGAGGAATTACATCTATCGCGCCGTTCTCGAGACTGTCGACGGCGAGATTGCGGTCGCCGTGAAGCAGTTCCGCGGACGAGGCGCGCGGGCGCGGGTCGCGCGTCGGCGCGGAGAGAGCAAAGCGGCGAAGAGTTTCCGCATCGCGACGGCGTTCACCGCCGCCGGGCTCTCGACGCCCGAGCCGCTGCTCTGGGCGGAGGCCCTGGCGGGCGATCCGACGGCGATCTTCGTCACCGCCAGCCTCGACGACCGCGTGGAGCTGCGCTATCTGCTGCGGGCGCGAAACGCCGGCACCGACCGCGAGAGCTTTCCGCGCATCGATGCTGCGGCGGCGATTTCCGCGGTGGCGCGCTACGCCCGACGGATGCACGACGCCGGTTTCTTCCACCGCGACTTCTCGATCGGGAATCTCCTGCTCCTGCCCGGCTCGCGCCCCGAAGAGATCGCCGACGTTGCGGTGCTCGACCTCAATCGTTGCCGCGTGCTCGCCACGGTGCCTTCAGCGGCGCGCATGCGCGACCTCTGCCGGCTGCCGCTCGAGCTGGCCGCCGATCGCGAGCTGCTGCTCGCCGCCTACTTCTCTCCGGCGCCGGTTCCGGAACCGGCGCGGGCGAGCTACGAGCTCGCACGCCGCAGCTTCCTCGGCAAGAACCGCCTCAAGGCGCGTTTGCGCGGCGGACTCACGACGGCGAAGTCGTGGCTCGTCCCGCGCGGCGTCCATGCGCACATTCCGCCGCCGCCGTCGGGAGCCGAGGTGCGCGATCGCGCGGTCTGGGACCGGCTTTCGGATCAGCCCCATCAGCATGCAGGACGGTGGGCGAGGGCGCGCATCCGCATCGCCGATCTGCCGAAGCATCTTCGGGCCGCCGCCGCTCTCACGGCGGCGTTGCCACGCATTCGCTCGCGCTATCGCGAGCTGGCGGCTTCGCCGGTCACACCGTTCGCCTGGCCCGATCCTGGAATCGCGCTTCGTCCGTGGCCGGACAATCCGGCGGCGCTTCTTGCGGCATTCGACCGCCTGGGCACGCGACGGGCGACGCTGCGGCTTCATCCCTGGCAGGAGGACCACGGCGATGAGCTGGCGCTCGCGGCCGAGCTCAGCGCGCGCGGCGTCGAGATCGCCTTCACGCTGCCGCAGAACCGCGAGCTGGTGCGCGATCCGGCGCGCTGGTCGGCGGCGATCGCGCGGCTCGCCGAACTGTTCACGCCGTTCGGCCGGCGTTTTCAGATCGGTCAGGCGATCAATCGCAGCAAGTGGGGAATCTGGAACTACGACGAGTATCTCGATCTCGCCGCGCGCGCTGCGGAGATCCTGCGCGACGACCGATGGGGTCCCGGGATCGAGCTCTTCGGCCCGGCGGTGATCGACTTCGAAGCGCACGTGACCGCTGCGGTGATGAATCTCGGGCATCCGGCGCTGCGCTTCGACGGGCTGGCGAGTCTGCTTTACGTCGATCGGCGCGGGGCTCCGGAGAACCGCCAGCTCGGCTTCGACACCGTCGAAAAGGTGCGCCTGTTGACGGCGATCGGTGGCACCGCCCGGCGCGTGGCCAGCGCCCGGCAGTGGATCTCGGAGGTCAACTGGCCGCTGCGCGAAGGGCCGCACTCGCCGGCCGGCCGCAGCGTCGCGGTCGACGAAACCAGTCAGGCCGACTATCTGGTGCGGTACTACCTGCTCGCCGCCGGCAGCGGGCTCGTCGAACGGATCGACTGGTGGCAGCTCGTCGCCAAAGGCTACGGACTCTGCGATCCGCAGAGCGACGGCGCGTTGCGCGAGCGTGAATCCTTCGCCGCGTTCGCGAATCTGGTGCGCACGCTCCGGGGCGCCATCTGCGAGGGGCCGATTGCGGCTCCCGAGGGAGCGCGCGCCTATCGTTTTCGCCGCGGCAGCGACGAGATCGTCGCCGCCTGGGCGGCGGCCGGGCCGATCGATGCCGCGAGCTGGGAGGCCCTCGCGGCCGAACGCGTCGTCGATCGGGATGGGCGGGAGCTCGGTTTGGGGCCGGAAACGCGCCGCCTGGGGGCTTCCGTCCGTTATTTCATCTCCACCGTCTGACCGGGCCACGCGGGCGAGCGCCCGGCGGACGCCCACGATCGTCGGACGAACGACCCTCACCAAAGTGAGGTCCCCGGGCGAAGGAAGCGCGAGAGCATAGACCCATGGCGCGCCTTCGCGGTACCGTCCCGGGTCGAGCCGCCGTGACCCCTCCGTTCGAATCCACTCCGGAAGCGACTGAAACCTCGTCCGCCGATCTGCGCGCGGGAGAAAAACTCCTCTTGCTCATGCGCGTCGGGCGCATCATCGCCTCCGACCTCAAGCTCTTCGACATGCTGCAGAAGACGGCCGACGCAATTCACGAACTGCTGGGCTACCCGAACGTCGATCTGCCGCTCCTCGACGAGCGCGACAGCGAGATGCTCGTGGTCCGGATCCGCGGCGGCTCCTACAAGGCGCGCATGCAGCACGAAGACCGCATTCCCATCGCGCGCGGAGTCATGGGAGCGGCGGTCCGCGAGCGCCGGACACAGGTCGTGAACGACATTGCCTCCGATCCGCGCTACGTGCAGCCGCCGTCGGGAATCGCAGTTCGCGCAGAGCTCGCCGTCCCGATCCTTCATGCCGGCAAGGCGCTCGGCGTCGTCAACGTCGAAGGCGACCAGCCGTTCACTGCCGTCGACGTTCAGGTGCTCGAAATGGTCGCCGATTCGCTCGCCGTCGCCATCGAGAACACGCGCCTCTTCGCTCAGGAACGCCGTCTCGCCATTCTCGAAGAGCGCCAGCGTCTGGCGCGCGATCTTCACGACTCGGTGTCCCAGCTGCTCTTCAGCTCGACGCTCCTCGCCGAGTCGCTGCCGGCGCTCATGCGCAAGGGAATCGCCGAGGCCGAAGCCAAGCTCGAGCGCCTGATCGAGCTCAACCGCCGCGCCCTGGGCGAGATGCGCGGACTGCTCCGCGAGCTCGCTCCCGGGGGCACCGGCGCCGACTTCTCGAGCCGCGAGCTGCCGCCACCGGCGATGGTCATGCTGCATCGCCACGGGCTCGTCGAAGCTCTGCGCACAGAGCTCGCGACGGTCGAGGCCCAGGGTCTCGCGGTCCATCTCGAGGCCTCGACGTACGAGCGCCAGTCGCGGGAGCGCGAAGAGATGCTCCTGCGCGTCGCGCAGGAGGCGCTCGCCAACGCCGTCAAACACGCGCAGGCGCGGGAAGTGAGGCTTCGCCTGGTGGCGCTCGAAGGCGAGGTCCTTCTCGCCGTCCAGGACGACGGCTGTGGCTTCGACGCGCGGCTTGCGGTGCGCGACGAAACGGTGCGCGCACGTTCCGAGGGCGGCATGGGTCTGCGATCGATGCGTGACAGAATTCGTGCACTGTTCGGTCAGCTCACGGTGGAGAGCGCCCCGGGCTTCGGCACCACCGTCGAGGCACGGCTTCCGCGATGAAGGCCGATCGGAGCTGCCCATGAGCGAAGACGCGACCCCGGTGATCCGCCTGATGCTGGTCGACGACCACGAGATCGTGCGGGAAGGCCTGCGAACTCTCCTCGAGCAGGAAGAGGATCTCTCCGTCGTCGGCGAAGCCGATGACGGCGAAGCCGCCGTACGCATGGCGAGCGAAAGCCAACCGGATGTCGTGCTGATGGACGTCGTCATGCCCGGCATGGGAGGCATCGAAGCGACCCGGCGGCTGCTCGCGCTTCCCCACCCGCCACGCGTCCTGATGCTCACCAGTCTCGCGGAAGAGGCGGCGATCCGCGAAGCGGTCGCGGCCGGCGCGCTGGGTTACCTGATGAAAGACGTTTCGCGCAACGAACTGGTCCGTGCGGTGCGCGACGCCGCGCGCGACCGGCCGACGCTGCACCCGGAAGCGCAGCGCATCCTGATGAAGCGGCCGGAGAAGACTCCGCTCGACGACCTCACACCGCGCGAGCGTTCGGTTCTCGATCTCGTCGCCGAGGGCAAGAGCAATCGCCAGATCGCCAACCGCCTCGGGCTCACCGAAGGCACGGTCAAAGGCTACGTGTCGATCCTGCTCGACAAGCTGGGCGTCCAGGATCGCACCCAGGCCGCCCTCCTCGCGGTGAGCCTCCAGCGCGGCAAGCCGCGCTGAATTCACCTCCGCTGGCACCTTTTTCCCGTCCTTCCCGTTCTAAGCTTCGGACGGGAGAATATTCAATGACCATTCGAGAAACCTCATCGGTGCTGGCACTTGCCGGCGCGCTGTTCGTTCTGCCGCAGGTCCTTGTCGCGCAGATCGAAGTCATTCCGGACTCGCGGCTCTCTCCGGGGGCGCGGCTCGCGGTGGCGATCGAGAAGGACGACCTCGCGCGCGTGCGCGAGCTGCTCGACGGCGGGACGTCGGCCGATTCGCCGATCGACTACGGCGACAACTCCGAGTCTCCGCTCATGAAGGCAGCACGGTCGGGAACCGTCGACATCGCCCGTCTCCTCATCGAGCGCGGCGCCAACGTCAACTGGAAGGACAAGGAGTCAGCGACGGTCCTCGAGTCCGCCGTGAGCAGCGGCGATGCCGGCATGGTGAAGCTCCTGCTCGACGCGAAGGCAAATCCGAACGTCGTCAATCACTACAAGCAGTCAGCGCTTTCGAACGCGGCCGCCGCCGGGAATCTCGAGATCACCGAGATGCTGCTCAAGGCCAAGGCGAAGCCGGAGCTCGAGGGACTCGTGCTCACGCCGATGATGTTCGCAGCCTTCGCCGGTAACGAGGATCTCATCCGCCTTCTGGTGCGGAACGGCGCCGACGTCAATTTTGCCGACAGGAAATCCGGCCAGAGCGCCCTGACCAGCGCGATCTCGGCCGGGAAGCCCGAGATCGTGAAGCTCCTCATCGAGCTCAAGGCCAACGTCAACCAGAGAGCTCCGGACGGAGAGACGCCCCTCAAGGCGGCGAAGAACGGCGATCAGGACGACATGGTCGCGATGCTGGTCGCCGCCGGTGCGAAGCCGTAAATCCCGGATGAACCTGCCACGGATCGGTTCGAACCGGGCGGCGATCTTCGCCGCCTGCGCGTTTCTCGCGCTTTCTCCCGGTGCGGCCGAGCTCCGTGCCGACGGCTCTTCCGGAGGTACCGCGGATGGCTGGCTCGAAGTCGGGGGCGAACGCACGCTCCTGCGACACGCTTACGCCTTCGGTGAGTCTGGAGACGGCGCGGGCGACGAGCTCCTGGTCGTTCTCTCGGACAACGAACTCTCCGCCGACTCGTTCGAGAGCCCCGAGGCTCTCGACGCCCTGGCCTCCCGCGAGGAAGCGCGATCGCTCGTCGTGCGACTGACCGGCGACGCTGCCGATGCTGCCGATGCTGCTGACGCTGCCCCCATCGAGGTGTTCTTTCATCACCCGCTGTTGCCGGCGGGCATTTCACTCCGCGGGCTCGCGCACTTTTCCGAGGAAAGCCGGAGCGACAGCCGTCTCGAAGGGCGGCTCGTGCTGTCGACCCAGGGAACCGGCTTCGAGGTCTGGTTCTCGGCGCCGATCGTCCGACGCGATCGGGGGGCGGGAGAGACCGTGCCCGACTCGACCGGTGCGAGGGTCGATCACAGTCTGCCGCGAACGTTCGACGATGTGCTCCGCGGCGGCAACGCGGACGAGGTCGCCACGTGGCTCGCGCAGAAGCCCGATCTCGAGCATGTGGGCTCGTCGGGAATGAGCGCTCTCGCCATTGCGGCCGACGCCGGTTATGTCCAGACGGTGGGTCAGCTTCTCACGGCGGGAGCGGCGATCGATTTTCGCGCGGACCGCGCGTCGAGCTCGGCCTTGATGCTTGCGGCGGGCAAGGAAAGACTCGACGTTCTCGATGCCCTCCTCGCGGCGGGCGCGAATCCGCGCCTGCGGACGTCGAGCGGTTTCACCGCCCTGCACATCGCGGTCTTTGAAGGGCGCACGGAGAACGTCCTGCGCCTCATCGCCGCCGGCGCCGATCTCGATCGCGACCGCGAGGAGCTGATCAAGATGGCGCGCGAGAAGAAGAACGCAGCGCTGGCAAAGCTCCTGAAAACGGCCCAGGCCAGCCCGGCGCCGGCGCCTCCCGCCCCGTCAAGTCCCTAGAAGGGATGGCTCAGCGAAACGCGGTCGCCAGACCCCGCAGGCGTTCCGCGCGTTCGTAGAACGGTTTGCCGGCGGCCCAGCCGAGGCATTGGTTGAGGACTCCGGCGTAAACCAGAAGAAACGGGATGAGCGCGAGCCCGCGTTCGCCGTGAACCCGTTCGCCGAGATCGAGGGCCTCCCGGGCGAGGGAGCGGGCGGCGACGAGATCACCCTGGGCGCGGGACGCCTGCGCGCGGGTGAGAAGTTCTTCGGCCTGCAGATTGTCGAGTGCCGGCGAGTCCGAACGGCGATGCTGGAACCAAGCCATGGATGCCTCCTTTGGGCGGAGAAAGTCTGCCTTTCCCCCGCCGGCACCGGCATGGCCGCTGGAGAGGGAGACGGGCTCACCTTGGTGGGGTGAGCGCTTCGCCGCCTACCGAGCGCCGTCGAATCGACCGGGCATCGGCCGTGCTAGGGAAAATCCCGCCATGCGAAATCGACACGTTCTTTCCCGTGCTTCTCTCCTCCTGCTTTCGACGGCTCTCGCCGGTCCGGTCGTTGCGCAGTCGCCATCGCCGCGTCGCACCCCGGTGGTCACGGTCGTCGAACGGGTCTCGCCGTCGGTGGTCAACATCTCAGCGGAATCGACGGTGCGCGAAGTCGATCCCTTCTTCGGCCGCTTTCTCGGCGGCGGCGCACGAAAAAGCCAGGCTCTGGGCTCCGGCCTGATCATCGACGCCTCGGGACTCGTGGTGACGAACGATCACGTCATCGAAGGAGCGTCGCGGATCCTCGTCACGACGCTCGATGGCCGGGAGCTCGAGGCATCGGTGCTGGGCTCCGACCGCGATGCCGATCTTGCGGTGCTCAAGGTGGAGAGCAAGGGCTTGCCGGCCACGCCACTCGGCAAGAGCGCGAATCTGATGATGGGAGAAACCGTCGTCGCGATCGGAAATCCGTTCGGTCTCTCCCACACCGTGACGACCGGCGTGCTCTCCGCGCGCGGCCGCGCGGTGGGCGGCGCCGACGGCCGGGCGCTCTTCACGGACTTTCTGCAGACCGATGCGTCGATCAACCCGGGAAACTCCGGCGGCCCGCTGGTGAATCTCGACGGGCAGGTCATCGGCATCAATACGGCGATCATCCAGGGAGCCTCGGGAATCGGCTTCGCGATCCCCGCCGATCGCGCGCAGCGCGTCGTCGACGACCTGCTGCGCTTCGGCGAGCTTCAGCCGCTCTGGCTCGGCATGCGGCTGATGACGATCGACCCGGAGCTCGCGGCGCGCGAGGGCTTTCCGGTCGCCCACGGTGCGTTCGTCGAGCGTGTGGATACGGGCTCGCCGGCGGCGCGCGCCGGGATCGCGAACGGCGACCTGCTCGTGGCGGTTGACGGCCGCCCGATCGCTGCCCGCGAAGATCTGTCGACCGCGTACTATTCGGTGCCGCCGTCGACACCTCTCCTGCTCGAGCTCCGGCGCGGAAAGGAGACCCTGAAACTCGCGGTCGCTGCGATCCGGCCGCCGCAGGGCATGGGTCTGCGGCTGCTCGAGAACTCGGTCGGATTGCAGGTCGAGGTGCAGCGCGGGCATCTCGTCGTGACCGGTGTTGCGCGCGGCTCGTCGGCCGGGGAGCGCGGGCTGCAGGCGGGAGACATCGTGCTGGGAGCGAACGGCAACGAGGTCGCCGATCCGGAGGCCCTGGGCCGGGAGGTTCTGCGCGGCTTCGACCGCGGCGGACTTCTGCTGGTCATTCAGCGCGGCCGCTACGCCTACAACCTGAGCTTTCCGCTCTAGCGCCGCGCGCCCTTCCGCCGCCGGCGAGGAAGGGAAGAAGCAACGAATGGGCGGGAGGCCCGGCGTCCGCGACTCGAAGTGGCCGCTAGTCGAGGTCGAACGGACGCTTCGGCGGGCCGGTGTCGGGGTCCTCGTGGGCGCGCTTCAGCGCTTCGCTGAACTTCTCGTCGAGAAGCCGCCCGCGGTCGGCCATTGCCGCCTTTTCGCGTTCGAAGAGCTCTTCGGCGCGCGCCTTGCCGGCGTCGAGCCCCGCGAGCAGACTGTCGAAGTCCTTGCCGCCGGCGAGCGGTTCCTTCGCCTTCTTGTGCGCAAGGACGGTGCCGGTGGCGACGTCGACCACCATTTCGGCCGCGCAGTCGGGGCAGCGCACGGTAAGCTTGCGGGTCACGGACACGAGGATCAGTCTACTTGAGCTCATCGATCGACATTGCGACCCGGATCTACCGCCACCGCGGACTCCTGGCCGCCCTGACGCTGCGCGAGCTCAAGGCACGCTACCGCGGGTCGATCCTCGGCTTTCTCTGGTCGCTCGTGCAACCGCTCCTGCTCCTCGCGGTCTACACCTTCGTTTTCAGCATCGTCTTCAAGCCGCGGAGCTCCGGCGCCGACCCGTACGCGCTGTTTCTCGTCTGCGGACTCTTTCCCTGGATCTGGCTTTCCACCGCGCTCGTCGAGGGCACGACCTCGCTGGTTGCGAGCGCCGGGCTCATTCGCCGGGCGGTCTTTCCGGCCGAGCTCCTGCCGCTGGTGCCGGTGCTCACGAACCTGGTCCATCTGCTTCTCGCGCTGCCCATTCTCGCCGCAGGGCTGATTCTCGGGCGGCTCGAAGGATTTCCCGTCGGCGGGATCGGAGCGCTCGCGCTGCCGCTGATCGTTCTCCTCGAGCTGCCGCTTGCGGCCGGTCTCGCGCTCGCGCTCGCTTCGCTCCACGCCCACTTCAAGGACGTGAAAGATCTGCTGACGAGCGCGCTCACGCTGCTGTTCTTTCTCACGCCGGTGCTTTTTCCGCTTTCCGCGGTCGGCATTCCGGCACTTCGCCGGCTGGTGCAGCTGAATCCGGCGACGCCATTCACGCTCGCCTATCAGGAAGCACTCTTCGCCGGGCGATTCCCGCCGCTTGCGCTGTGGGCCGAGATGCTCGCGGTCGCGGTCGTCGCCTGGCTCCTCGGCTGCTGGATCTTCGATCGTCTGCGTGAGACGCTCGTGGAGGCGTTGTGACCTGGGCGGTTCGCGCCCAGGCGCTGAGCAAGCGCTATCGCCGCACGGCGCGGGGCTTTCAGCTCCGGACCCTGAAGAGCGCGCTCCTCGGACGACGCGGGGAGGAGGCGCTTGCGGGAGACGCGACGATCGCGGCGGTTGAGGATGTTTCGTTCGAGATCGCCCGCGGCGAGGCGTTCGGCATCGTGGGCGGCAACGGCTCCGGCAAGTCGACGCTCCTCAAGCTGATTGCCGGAATTCTCAAGCCCACCAGCGGAACTCTCGAGACGTCGGGCCGCGTCGCCGCGCTCATCGAGCTCGGCGCGGGATTCCATCCGGAGATCTCCGGCCGCGAGAACATTTTCATCAACGGCGCGGTGCTCGGTCTTTCGAAGCGTGAGATCGCCGCGCGCTATGAACGGATCGTCGAGTTCTCGGGGCTCGAGGAGTTTCTCGAAGAGCCGGTGAAGAACTACTCGTCCGGAATGTACGTTCGTCTCGGCTTCGCGGTGGCGATTCACACGGATCCGGAGATTTTGCTCGTCGACGAGGTTCTCGCCGTCGGTGACGAAGCGTTCGCCCACCGCTGTCTGCGACGGATCGAGGAGTTGCTGGCCTCGGGGCGGACGGTGATTTTCGTCAGTCACGCTCTCGGCCTCGTCGAGGAGCTCTGCTCGCGCGTCCTCTGGCTCGACAACGGTCGCGTCCGTCTCCTCGGCGATCCGCGTCGCGCGGTCGACGGCTATCGTCAGGCGGTCGCCGAAGACGAGAGCCGGGCGCACCGGGAGGCGAAAGAGGAGCGCGAGCGCGACGAAAGCGAGCCGGCCGTGCGCGCCGCCCATTCGAACGCCACCGAAGACGTCCTGCGCTGGGGCTCAGGCGCGGCGGAGATTCTGGGCGTGCGCCTGCTGGATGCCGCAGGTGTCGAGCGCTATCACTTCGAGTCCGGCGAGGCGGTCACCTTCGAGCTCGAGGTCCAGGCGGCCGCGGCGCTTGAAGACATCGTCTTCGGTGTCGGACTGTTCTCCCCGCGCGCCGTCGAGGTCTGGGGCACCAACACCGACATCGACGGGTTCGCGAGCCAGAGCTTCTCGGGTCGCGCGACGATCGCGCTCGAATGCCCGTCGCTCCGTCTCGCTCCGGGAGAGTACCTGGTGGATGTCGCGGCGCATGCGCAGGACGGCGCGCCGTACGACTATCGCCGGAAGCTGCTCGCTTTCTCGGTGACAAGCTCCTCGGGAGGCGCCGGGGTTTACCTGCCGGAACACCGCTGGAAATTCGGCGGTGCCGTGACTTTTCAAAGGAGCCGCCCATGAGTGAACCTGAAGCCGGAGCGCAGAGCCTCAACGTCAAGATCGGCGATGAAGAGCTCAAAGGCCGCTACACGAATCTCCTGCGCATCACCCACACGCGCGAAGAGTTCATTCTCGATTTCATCAATCTCGTGCCGCCGCAGGGTGTGGTCACGGCCCGCATCGTCACCAGCCCGGGGCATCTCAAGCGCATCGTCCACGCTCTGGCGCAGAATCTGGCGCGCTACGAAGAAGCTTTCGGACCGATCCCGGAGGCGGCGGATCCGTCGGGCGGACGCAAGGTTCACTGACGAGGATCGCGGGCGGTGCGGGCCTCTCCGCAGGACTGCGGCCCGACTCGCCGAAGCGTTGCCGGAGGCCGCGGCGAGTGCGATAAGGTTCCGCCGTTCTCACGATGTCCGCCGAACCCCTTTCCACTCCGGCGCCTGGCGCACCCCGCCTTCAGGGCGCAGCGAAGCCGCCGAACACGGTGATCCCCTCCGCCACCGGCAACCCGATCGTTCCGCCGCAGCGGACACTCTTCAAGGCGGCCTGGCTCGCCGTCGCGCTGGGCTTCGCGATCGAGGCATTGATTCTCGGATCGGCAGCGATCTCCGGCGGGACGCTCGCGGCCAGGCCCTTCACCGCCGATCTGGTGCAGAAGGTCTCCTGGTCGTTCATCGTCTGCGCAGCGCTCGCCGCGGCCCGTGCCGCGTCGAAGAACAACGCGGGGCTGATGGGTGTCGCCGGCCTGCTCGCGGCACCTGCCGGCTTCGCCATCGCCCGCGGCCTGCACAAAGGGGCGTCGCAAGCGCTCGGTCTGGTGGCGGCCGGCGCGCCGGGTCCGTCGCCGCTCGTCGTCGCGGGCATCAAGGGGCTGCAGTACGCCGTGCTCGGACTTGTGCTCGGCTGGATTGCAAAACAGGCCTGGGGCGGACTGGCCGCACACGCCGGCGCCGGATTCGCCTCGGGAATTCTCTTCGGCGGTCCGCTGCTCGCGCTGACGTTTCAGGCGCTGCCGGCGCTTTCCGCCGCGACCGTCGTCGTTCGTTCCGTGAACGAGATCTTTTTTCCGGTCGGTTGCGCGCTGGTGCTCTACGCGAGCGATACGCTCGGCAAACGTCTCGGCTGAGCGCGCTGCCGGTCCCGCGGGTGCGCCGCCGCCGAACGTGAGCAGACCTCGGCGAGGACGCCGAGGTGATCGGAGACCCGATCGCTGAGCGTTTCGTAGGAAGCGAAGTCGAGGCCTTCCGAAACCAGGATCCAGTCGAGCCGCACCAAGGGACGCCACGCGGGGTAGGTCGCCTGCGACTCGCGGCAGGGCCGCAGTTTGAGCTCGTGCATGAGGAGCTCGAGGCTCCGGCGTCGTTCGCTCCAGGGACAGTTGAAGTCGCCCATGACGACCAGGTGTCCGGTGTGTCCGCGGAAGCGCTCCACGAGCTGCGCGACCTGACGCCGGCGAACCCGCTCGGCGAGAAAATCGAGATGAATCGACACGACATCGACCGGTTCGCTTCCGAGTGCTGCCGGAGCGACGGTCGCCGCGACGAAGCCCTTCGTATCGCGCCAGTTGGCGGAAAACGCGTGCGAGCGCGGGGCTTCG